>NZ_AODD01000062.1 GCF_000525835.1 Listeria grandensis FSL F6-0971 | reverse complement strand
AAGTATTCAGATTCATCTTTTATTTGAAAGAGAGTTTGATCCTGGCTCAGGACGAACGCTGGCGGCGTGCCTAATACATGCAAGTCGAACGAACCGAAGAAAGAGCTTGCTCTTTCGGACGTTAGTGGCGGACGGGTGAGTAACACGTGGGCAACCTGCCTGTAAGTTGGGGATAACTCCGGGAAACAGGGGCTAATACCGAATAATAACAAGCGTCGCATGACGCCTGTTTGAAAGATGGTTTCGGCTATCACTTACAGATGGGCCCGCGGTGCATTAGCTAGTTGGTAGGGTAATGGCCTACCAAGGCAACGATGCATAGCCGACCTGAGAGGGTGATCGGCCACACTGGGACTGAGACACGGCCCAGACTCCTACGGGAGGCAGCAGTAGGGAATCTTCCGCAATGGACGAAAGTCTGACGGAGCAACGCCGCGTGTGTGAAGAAGGTTTTCGGATCGTAAAGCACTGTTGTTAGAGAAGAACAAGGATAAGA
>NZ_AODD01000061.1 GCF_000525835.1 Listeria grandensis FSL F6-0971 | reverse complement strand
TCGCAGTCAAGCTCCCTTGTGCCTTTACACTCTGCGAATGATTTCCATCCATTCTGAGGGAACCTTTGGGCGCCTCCGTTACTCTTTAGGAGGCGACCGCCCCAGTCAAACTGCCCACCTGACACTGTCTCCCCACGCGCTAAGCGTGGCGGGTTAGAATGGTCATACAGCCAGGGTAGTATCCCACCATTGCCTCCTCGTAAGCTGGCGCTCACGTCTCTTCGGCTCCTACCTATCCTGTACAAGCGGTACAAACATTCCATATCAGGTTGCAGTAAAGCTCCACGGGGTCTTTCCGTCCTGTCGCGGGTAACCTGCATCTTCACAGGTACTATAATTTCACCGAGTCTCTCGTTGAGACAGTGCCCAGATCGTTGCGCCTTTCGTGCGGGTCGGAACTTACCCGACAAGGAATTTCGCTACCTTAGGACC
>NZ_AODD01000060.1 GCF_000525835.1 Listeria grandensis FSL F6-0971 | reverse complement strand
CGAAATTATTGGTGATGATGAGATTAAAGGTGAGTTCGTTGATAGTGCGAAAAGCTATTATGAAACGGTGCACTATCCAATCGTAGACACAACCATTGAATGCTTGAGTGAAGCGGATCGGATTTTGAAGAAGTATGTGCAGGACTTTGAATCGCAGGTGGATGATGCTTTTGACTCCCGATTGGATTCGGATAAATTGGAAGCGTTGTATGCGGAAATCAGACGGTCAGAGAATTTGTTGGATGACTTCACGCATGCGATGGATTCGATGACGGGGAACTTGAACCTCGGACAACAGATAGGCATGAAGCTGGGGCTGGAAACGTCAATGATGCAAATCAAGGAAGAAATCAAGATTTTAGAACGATATCTGGATTTTGAGCATAGCCATACGAACGTGATGCATGATGTTTTATCGCGGATGTACCAAGTGAAGACCGGCGTGAATGAAATCATGGCAGGAAAAGCATTCAATGCGACAACACACACCTACGATTCCAGCAAAATGCAACTGGGCTGGTTGAACCATCTAGTACCAGAGAAGAAGCCAAAGAAAACGTATAATTTCGATGATTACACGAAGACGCTGGAAGGTAGTTACTGGGTCTTAAGTAA
>NZ_AODD01000059.1 GCF_000525835.1 Listeria grandensis FSL F6-0971 | reverse complement strand
GTGTGCCCACCGTCACCAAACAATTTATTAACTGCTTCGTTTGCTGCTTTTTAGATTGTTAGCTTCCACTACTTTTGCATCTAACAACTTTTGTGCTTTTTCAATCTCATCCAGAAGTTCCTTCTTCTTACCTGCATTACTCACTTTATTCGCCAACGCTTTGGCTTGATTAATGTCTGTTGCAGTAATCCCTTCCCCTAGCTTGGTGTGCCCACTGTCACCAAACAATTTATTAACTGCTTCGTTTGCTGCTTTTAGATTGTTAGCTTCCACTACTTTTGCATCTAACAACTTTTGTGCTTTTTCAATCTCATCCAGAAGTTCCTTCTTCTTACCTGCATTGCTCACTTTATTCGCCAACGCTTTGGCTTGATTAATGTCTGTTGCAGTAATCCCTTCCGCTAGCTTGGTGTGCCCACCGTCACCAAACAATTTATTAACTGCTTCGTTTGCTGCTTTTAGATTGTTAGCTTCCACTACTTTTGCATCTAACAACTTTTGTTGCTTTTTCAATTCTCATCCAGAATGTTCCTTCTTCTTACC
>NZ_AODD01000058.1 GCF_000525835.1 Listeria grandensis FSL F6-0971 | reverse complement strand
TCATCAAAAAACGGACAGTACTCAAGTAGCGAGCGGGATAGTAGCAGCGAACGGAACCTATGCGATTACCATTCCAAAACAAGCCTACGGATCAACCGTGACAGCAACCGTAACATTAAACGGACAAACATCTTCTGCAAGCACTTTAGTAACGCAAGGAACCATCGCTCAAACAACCATCAATAGCCTCACATCAGACCAAACAAGCGTATCCGGAAGAGGCGAATCAGGCGGAACCGTCGTCATCAAAAATGGGACTACTCAAGTAGCAAGTGGAACAGTAGCAACGAACGGAACGTACACGATCACAGTTCCAAAACAAGCCTATGGATCCATCGTAACAGCAACCGTAACAAAAAACGGAAAAACATCTTCTGCAAGCACTTTAGTAACGCAAGGAACCATTGCTCAAACAACCATCAATAGCCTCACATCAGACCACACAAGCGTGTCTGGAAAAGGCGAACCAGGCGGAACCATAGTCATCAAAAATGGGACTACTCAAGTAGCAAGTGGAACCGTAGCAGCGAACGGAACGTACACGATCACAGTTCCAAAACAAGCCTATGGATCCACCGTAACAGCAACCGTAACATTAAACGGACAAACATCTTCTGCAAGCACTGTAGTAACGCAAGAAACCATCGCTCAAACAACCATCAATAGCCTCACATCAGACCAAACAAGCGTATCCGGAAGAGGCGAACCAGGCGGAACCGTCGTCATCAAAAATGGGACTACTCAAGTAGCAAGTGGAACAGTAGCAGCGAACGGGACTTACACGATCACAGTTCCAAAACAAGCCTATGGATCCGGATCCATCGTATCAGCAACCGTAACAAAAAATGGACAAACATCTTCTGCAAGCACTGTAGTAACACAAGGAGCCATCGCTCAAACAACCATCAATAGCCTCACATCAGACCAAACAAGCGTATCCGGAAAAGGCGAACCAGGCGCCACTGTAGTCATCAAAAACGGCAGTACTCAAGTAGCGAGCGGGATAGTAGCAGCGAACGGAACCTATGCGATTACCATTCCAAAACAAGCCTACGGATCAACCGTGACAGCAACCGTAACATTAAACGGACAAACATCTTCTGCAAGCACTTTAGTAACGCAAGGACCATCGCTCAAACAACCATCA
>NZ_AODD01000057.1 GCF_000525835.1 Listeria grandensis FSL F6-0971 | reverse complement strand
TGGTTTTTTCGTATCTGTGGCCGCTTTCTTCGTTTCCTCTTTCGTATCTGTATTCGCCGAACAAGCACCTAAAACCGTTAGGGCAGCTATACTGCCAGCAATGATTATTTTTTTCATCAGATATCTCCTTCATTCTATAAAATAGGTTATTCCTGCAAGAGAAATCTTGCAGGAATAACGAACTATGCTTCTATTAAATCGATTATTGTACTATTATCGTACTGTCATCTAATTCGGTATGGTCCAAGCTGAAGCCCGTTAACGTCACACGATCTCCCGCTGTTAGTCCAAGATTACCAACATAATATGTGAAAGTACCGTTCGGATTGAAATCACCACCCCACATACCAACAACACCGTTCACAGTGATACGTCCTCGTGCGATATCGCCAGTAAAGGTTCCTGTTAGATTCGCATCACCTGCTGTATAACTATTTAATGTAATCGTTCCCTGGATGTTTGGATTCACACGCACATTTGTTTGATTTAATTCGCGATCATTTGCGTCCATCGCAACTAATGTCACAGTATCTCTTGCTTGAATGACTCCTGCACGAACGAAGTACGAGAAGGTACCATTCTGTCTGAAATCACCACCACCAGGCGTGACGACATTTCCATTGACAATTAAACGCGCGCTTGTTACATCGCCTGTATATGTTCCGGTAATGTGAGTATCTCCCACTCGATAGTCGGCAGGTGTGATCGTTCCTTGGGTATTTGCAATACGTACTGGTTTTCGATCAAGTTCTCTACCGTTTGGAGCATCAAGTGCTACGAGCTCTACGCTATCACCTGCTCGGATTGTTCCTGCTCGAACGAAGAACCTGAAGGTGCCATTCTGATTGAAATCCCCACCAGCAGGCGTAACGATATTTCCATTGACAATTAAACGTGCACTTGTTACATCGCCTGTATACGTTCCAGTAATGTTAGTATCTTCTACTCGATAATCCGCTGGTGTAATCGTTCCTTGGGTATTTGCAATACGTACTGGTTTTCGATCAAGTTCTCTACCGTTTGGAGCATCAAGTGCGATGAGCTCTACGCTATCACTTGCTCGGATCGTTCCTGCTCGAACGAAATACGTGAAGGTGCCATTCTGTCTGAAATCCCCACCAGCA
>NZ_AODD01000056.1 GCF_000525835.1 Listeria grandensis FSL F6-0971 | reverse complement strand
TTAACGGGACATTGAGATAGATGGAATATCAAGCGCTTTAACGAGGCATCCGATGTGGGCTATTCCTTTGTAATATAAGGCTGTTTTAGCACACCTGTATGAAAAAAAAGCTAGGACGCTTGGGAATCCTCAGACCCCTTCATGTCCTAGCCTTGATCGGTAACACTAATTTAAAAGTATATCGTATGATTCGTTGCTGTTTTAATTGGCAACTGTCACATTTTTAGTATCTAAGACTTTACCATCTACACCGATCGCTTCAATCGTCACTACATCGCTTGTAGAAGCGATTTTATTGCCGATATAAAAACTTACTGTACCATCACTAACCGTGCCGCCTTTATGTTTCGTGCCATTAATCGTCACTATTACAGACTTCACATCACCTGTATACGTGGCTGTTAGTCTAGTGTCTCCTGGTACTTTGAAGGTGCTTGGTGTGATTGTTCCTACTGCTGGTGCGGTTGTTTTAACTGTTTGCGTATCAAGTAGTTTTCCAGCTTTGTCATATGCTTTTAATGTTACTTCGCTTGTCGCTGATTTGATTTTATCGTAGGTGTAGAATTTGAACTCGCCATTCGCAATTGTTCCGCCTTTGTACTCGACGCCGTCTACTGTCAGGACAAGGGACTTAACTTCTCCTGTGTACGTTCCTATCACATTTTTATCACCTGGGATAGTCATGACTACTGGTGTAATTGTTCCTGCTGTCGGTGCGAGTGACTTGATTTCAACTGTTTGTGTATCAAGCAGTCTACCAGCTTTGTCATATGCTTTTAATGTTACTTCGCTTGTCGCTGATTTGATTTTATCGTAAGCGTAGAATTTGAACTCACCATTCGCGATGGTTCCACCTTTGTACTCGACGCCGTCTACTGTAAGAACGAGAGATTTAACATCGCCTGTGTATGTTCCTACCACATTTTTATCGCCTGGGATTGCTATCGCTGCTGGTGTGATTGTTCCTGCTGTTGGTGCGCTTGATTTGATTTTAACTGTTTGCGTGTCTAGTAATTTGCCCGTGCTGTCATAGCCTTTAATGACCACTACGTCTGTTTTCGTTCATTACTTTATCTTTAGAATAGAACTTGAAGGTGCCATTAGCCACTGTTCCACCTTTGTATATTTTACCGTTCACCGTTAGTTCGATTTTCGTGATATCGCCCGTATATGTTCCGGTCACGTTGTTATCGCCTGGAATGGTCATTTCTACTGGTGTTAATGTGCCTTCCGTTACTACGACAAATTTCACTAATTGTCTAGCTAGTTCGTCACCGTTTTTATCGTAGGCAACCATGATGATTTCATCTGTTTTCTTGATTTTCTTATCTGCTGCGTAGAAGCTGAATTCGCCGTCTTTCATTGCTGCGCCTTTGAATTCGGTTCCGTTTTGGAACATGGATGATTTTAGCTACATCGCCATGAGTATGCT
>NZ_AODD01000055.1 GCF_000525835.1 Listeria grandensis FSL F6-0971 | reverse complement strand
TTGAGAAATTAATGCGTAACGGGAAAGAAGTAGTTACGCATGAAGACATCAATGATAAAGGACAAACAGTAACAATCAAAACACCAGAAATCGGCACAACATTACGTGACGAAGAAACAGGCACACAAAGCCCAAGTCCAGAAGAAGAAATCAGCCTTGTTGACACAGTTCGTTATGAAAATCTTACGCCAGGTCGTGAGTACACGGTGAAAGGAATTTTGATGGACAAATCTACAGAAGCACCATTATTAGTTGACGGTGAGCAAGTAGAAGCAGAAACAACATTCACACCAGAAACAGCCAATGGCGAAGTAGACGTAACCTTCACGTTTAACGCCAAAGCTTTAGCAGGTCAAGAAGTGGTAGCATTTGAGCGCCTGTATACTGACAACAAAGAAGTAGCGGTACACACGGACATTAATGATGCGAACCAAACCGTAAAATTCACCAAACCAGACCTAAAAACAATCGCGACAGATCAAAGTGGTGACAAAGAAATCATGCCAGAAGAAAAAGTAAGCATTATTGACAAGGTATACTATGAAGACTTAATCGTTGGAAAAGAATATACGGTAACAGGAAAACTAATGGATAAAGCAACAGGTATGCCAGTCGTATCAAACGGTAAAGAAGTGCTAGGCGAAACAACCTTCACACCAGAAGAGCCAAGCGGTGTCGTAGAAGTAGCCTTTGACTTAGATGCACGTGAACTAGCTGGAAAAGAAGTTGTTG
>NZ_AODD01000054.1 GCF_000525835.1 Listeria grandensis FSL F6-0971 | reverse complement strand
GTTTAATTTCAATGCTTCAAACATCAACGATGTCTTTCCCTTTTAATTGGGACGCGTCTACTGTAAATTCGATTTCTTCCGTGCCATTAGTATTCGCTGGACTGAAAGCTTTCGTCGCTGTTACCGTTTGTCCGTCTACCAATAATGGTTGATTCGTTGCTTTGTCCATCAAAATTCCTTCGATATCATATGTTTGCGTTGTATCTAGATTTTGATATTGTACTTCATCGACAATCGTGATCGGTCCAGCGTGTACATTGCTTTCGCCTGTTTCTTTATCACGCGCCACCGTTCCGATGCTTGGCTCGATGAAGGATACCGTTTGTGTCAAACTATCTTTATCCGTGTGCTCTGCAATCACTTGTCCTGACTCATCTTTCAATACTTCAAAGACAACATACGAATTACCTTTTAAGTCGGTAGCATCTAAATTATTGAGTGGTACCGTGACTTCTCCAGATGCTGTTGTTGGGATAAACTCGTGTGTCCCTTGTGTGAATACGATATTACCAGTTAGTTTGTCTACCAATGTGGCTTCTAATGTGTAACGCTCGCCTGGATTTAAGTTCGTGTACACCACGCGGTCACTAAGTTCCACGTTTTGGTGCGGGTGAATGTCATGTTGTAATCCTGTGCTTGTTTCAAAGGCAAATGTTTGTAAACTTGGTGTGAAGAAAGATACCGTTTGATCTGCATCATTGACATCTTCATGTGTTGCGACAACTTCATTTGTTGCTGTTGTTGTGTCAATAAGACGCTCAAATACAACGACTTGTTGCCCTTTCAACGCACGTGCGTCAAATCCGTCTAATTCTACGACTTCTTCGCCATTCTCTGTTGTAGCTGTGAATGTTTTCGAACCTTGCGTCAATGTTGTTTGACCATCTTTCGTCATTAGTTTTGCTTCTAGACGATAGTTTTTGCCTGGTGTTAATTGCTCATATTTCACACGGTCGCTAATTAGCGTTGCCATACCAGGATATAATTCTTTGTTATTCGTTCCTGTTTCAAAAGCTAACGTTTCGATTTGTGGTTGATAATCACGCTTGTTTGTTACATTGTCTAATTCTAAAACAACTGCATCGCTCGCAATTTCAAAATCAATCGGCTTGCCATCTAAGATGTAGCCACCATTCGGTGCTTGTGTTTCTACAAAGTGATAGTTGCCATATGGTAAGTCGCTTACTGTTACTTTACCTGTTGTCGCGGCACTTGTATAGACACCTACTTCATTACCTGGCGCGCTTGACGTACCTTCATACAGTGTAAATTCTGCACCTGCAAGCGGGTTTTGCGTATCTG
>NZ_AODD01000053.1 GCF_000525835.1 Listeria grandensis FSL F6-0971 | reverse complement strand
TTTACGAAAGCAGAAAGAGTGATGTACGTTGGAGAAACGTTTTTCAAAAGAAGGTATCGTAAAGGCTCGATTATGCAAAATAATATCTATGGTAGTCGTGTTTCGTATGATTCCAAGCGCCGCGTCATTCAATTATTACATCAAGAAATGCAGAGGAAAGAAGTAACGAAAGAAGCAAAGCGATTTTTGCGTCAGCGCCGAAATGTATTATACGTAGATAGCCTCCATTATGATAAGGCACTTCGCGTGAAAACCCCTTTCAGTAGATGGGTAAGCTATCCCTTGGCAGCACGAACATGTATACGACAAGTATGGAAGAGGAGTAGATGGCAGAAGTGATGAAGACGAATAAAAAACGATTACTCCAAAACACTTTATTTTTATACATGCTGACATTCTCGGGTTATTTCTTTAGCTTGATAACGGTTCCGTATCAAACGCGGATATTAGGACCAGAGTTCTATGGGAAGGTTGGATTTGCGATTGCGATGATGACTTATTTCCGATTAGTGATTGACTTTGGTTTCATTTTATCCGCTACAGCAGATATATCCCAACATCGTGAAAATAAGCAGGAAGTCGCGAACATTTATACAGCAGTCATGCAGGCAAAAGCGATTTTGACAGGGCTGAGTTTGATGGTACTTCTAAGTATTTGCTATATAGTTCCCATGTTACGACAAGACCTGCCTTTATACGTATTGACGTTTGCATCCGTTGCAGTTAGTGCGTTTTTACCAGATTTTCTATATCGTGGATTAGAGACGATGAAGCGTATCACCGTTAGAACGGTTGCAATTCAAGCCTTCTTTGTACTCCTGATCTTTCTTTTTTTGAAACATCCTCAACAATATTACTTCGTGCCACTTTTTACGCTGATAGGTAATGCAGTGGCCCTCTTATTCGCACAGGTTCACGTATGCTACAAACTGAAAATTAAGTTCGTTCGACTGGAAAAAGGCTATTTGGCCAATACCATTCGTCAATCAAGCCCCTTCTTTTTTTCACGTATTGCCGCGACGATGTATCAAGTGACCAACACATTTTTTCTAGGGTTGGTGTACTCGCCGAGTAGTGTGACAGTTGGGATGTATGTGGCCTCAGATCGTCTCGTTGGCACAGCGAAATCAGCATTTACACCGATTGCGGACAGTTTATATCCATACATGGTTAAACATCGTGATTTCCGCTTACTCAAGAAAATTATCTGGAGGATCATGCCACCAGTCATCGTTGCCTGTATCGTACTAGGTATGTATGCGCATGAATGCATGTCCTTCTTTCTTGGGAAGGCGTTCTACGAGGCTGGCTCGACCTTGCGCATCTTACTGCCGATTGTCGCCATGACCCCCCTTGTGTACATGTTAGGATTTCCAACGCTGTCACCAATGGGGCTCGCGAAACACGCCAATTTGTCTACGATTATTTCGGCAGTTGTGCAACTCATCGGTTTGTCCACTTTATTCTGGACGGGTATGTTCACGGTAAGCAGCTTATGTTTCATTACGGTTGTATCACAGTTTACGGTGCTTCTCTACCGTGCGATTATCGTTTGGAAAAACCGTCATATTTTCTCGGAAAAGGAGCCGACCTGACATGCTTTCAAAACTTACACACATCCTACGTCTACTAAAAATGCGATGGACGTATGGAAATTATGCGTACTACTACTGGTTTTTGCCACTTCAAGCGAATAAAATTGTTGTCTCGGTCCACTATGGTCGCGGATATAGCGATAGCCCCAAATATATTGTTGCGGAGCTTTTACAACATGGTTTTGATATTGTCTGGCTCGTACGAGAAGACCAGGAAAGCTCCCTTCCAGCAGGCGTTCGGGCGGTAAGGTACGGTTCAAAACAAGCGCTTCGGGAACTGGCGACAGCAAAAATCTGGTTAGATAATTGCCGACAAAAATACAGTCCACCAAAACGACGAAAACAAATGTATATCCAAACTTGGCATAGCCCGCTTCGTCTAAAAAAAATCGAAAAAGATGCAGAAAATCAGCTTCCTATCGCATACCTTGATCGCGCGAAACGAGATGCTAAAAAGTGTGACTATATGCTTGCAGGTTCGGATTTCAGTCGCGCTATGTATCAAGCTTCCTTCTGGTTTGACGGGGAAGTGTTGCCAGTAGGAACCCCACGATGCGATTTACTTTTAAATAAGAATCCCGCTCTTCATCAGAGCGTGGCGGATTTCTTTCAAGTGGCCTCCACGACAAAATTTGCCCTGTATGCCCCAACATTTCGGCAAGAAGCGAGTTTATCCGTTTACTTGCAAGAGTTTACCGAAGTGAAACAGGCGTTACAAGATAAATTTGGCGGGGATTGGAAAATCCTCATCCGGCTGCATCCAAATGTAGCTAAGTTAGCAGATGATATGGTTTATGACGAAGATGTACTCAATGCGACGTCGTATCCAGATATGCAAGAGCTTCTAGCCACAACAGAACTATTGATTACTGACTATTCCTCCAGCATGTTTGATATGGCGCTAGCAGGAAAGAAAGTAATCTTGTATACGCCAGATTTAACGAGCTATCTCCGCCAAGGAACGCACCTTTTACTTCGATTTCGAGGAGCTACCATTTTC
>NZ_AODD01000051.1 GCF_000525835.1 Listeria grandensis FSL F6-0971 | reverse complement strand
TTTGTTCTTTCGAACTCGCCACGGGTATGTTCCTAACGTCTACGCACCAGCGATGGTCGTATCGGTTAGTTGAAAGATTCACTTTCAGTTGATTCTCGGTTCTTACTTGGTTGGTACAAGTCAACGACTTATACCGCACTTTACTAACTTTCTTATCTAGTTTTCAAAGAACAACTTTCTTTCATCGAGAGAAAAAAACCTCTCAAAACTGAACGAAACGAGAAGATAAAACGAATACAGGTTTCCTTTTCCTTAGAAAGGAGGTGATCCAGCCGCACCTTCCGATACGGCTACCTTGTTACGACTTCACCCCAATTATCTGTCCCACCTTCGGCGGCTGGCTCCATAAAGGTTACCCTACCGACTTCGGGTGTTACAAACTCTCGTGGTGTGACGGGCGGTGTGTACAAGGCCCGGGAACGTATTCACCGTGGCATGCTGATCCACGATTACTAGTGATTCCGGCTTCATGTAGGCGAGTTGCAGCCTACAATCCGAACTGAGAATAATTTTATGGGATTAGCTCGACCTCGCGGTTTGGCAACCCTTTGTATTATCCATTGTAGCACGTGTGTAGCCCAGGTCATAAGGGGCATGATGATTTGACGTCATCCCCACCTTCCTCCGGCTTGCACCGGCAGTCACTTTAGAGTGCCCAACTAAATGCTGGCAACTAAAATCAAGGGTTGCGCTCGTTGCGGGACTTAACCCAACATCTCACGACACGAGCTGACGACAACCATGCACCACCTGTCACTTTGTCCCCGAAGGGAAAGTTCTGTCTCCAGAATGGTCAAAGGATGTCAAGACCTGGTAAGGTTCTTCGCGTTGCTTCGAATTAAACCACATGCTCCACCACTTGTGCGGGCCCCCGTCAATTCCTTTGAGTTTCAACCTTGCGGTCGTACTCCCCAGGCGGAGTGCTTAATGCGTTAGCTGCAGCACTAAGGGGCGGAAACCCCCTAACACTTAGCACTCATCGTTTACGGCGTGGACTACCAGGGTATCTAATCCTGTTTGCTCCCCACGCTTTCGAGCCTCAGCGTCAATTACAGGCCAGTAAGCCGCCTTCGCCACTGGTGTTCCTCCACATATCTACGCATTTCACCGCTACACGTGGAATTCCACTTACCTCTCCTGCATTCAAGTCTCTCAGTTTCCAATGACCCTCCCCGGTTAAGCCGGGGGCTTTCACATCAGACTTAAGAAACCGCCTGCGCTCGCTTTACGCCCAATAAATCCGGACAACGCTTGCCACCTACGTATTACCGCGGCTGCTGGCACGTAGTTAGCCGTGGCTTTCTGGTTAGATACCGTCAAGGGACAAGCAGTTACTCTTATCCTTGTTCTTCTCTAACAACAGTGCTTTACGATCCGAAAACCTTCTTCACACACGCGGCGTTGCTCCGTCAGACTTTCGTCCATTGCGGAAGATTCCCTACTGCTGCCTCCCGTAGGAGTCTGGGCCGTGTCTCAGTCCCAGTGTGGCCGATCACCCTCTCAGGTCGGCTATGCATCGTCGCCTTGGTAGGCCATTACCCTACCAACTAGCTAATGCACCGCGGGCCCATCTGTAAGTGATAGCCGAAACCATCTTTCAAACAGGCGTCATGCGACGCTTGTTATTATTCGGTATTAGCCCCGGTTTCCCGGAGTTATCCCCAACTTACAGGCAGGTTGCCCACGTGTTACTCACCCGTCCGCCACTAACGTCCGAAAGAGCAAGCTCTTTCTTCGGTTCGTTCGACTTGCATGTATTAGGCACGCCGCCAGCGTTCGTCCTGAGCCAGGATCAAACTCTCTTT
>NZ_AODD01000050.1 GCF_000525835.1 Listeria grandensis FSL F6-0971 | reverse complement strand
CACGTACCTGTTAACATCACGAAACTAGCGGCTGGCTCGACGATCACCGCGACCGTGACCAAAGCAAGCAATGGCAAAACATCGATCCGCCAGCAAAACTGTCCAAGATACGAGTATTGTCACGACAAAAATCGATGCAATGACCGTGGCCTCGACGACAGTGAGCGGCACCGGCGAACCGAACGCTACGATTGTCATCAAAAATGGCAGCACGCAAATTGCTTCTGGCTCCACAGCAGGCGATGGCAAATTCTTGTTCTTCGTGACACCACAAGCGGGTGGCTCGACGATTACCGCGACCGTAACCAAAACAAGCAACGGTAAAATCTCGAGTGCGAGCACGACCGTTGTAGATAACGCGATTGTCTCAACGACGATGGGAGCCCTGACAACAGATAGCACCAGTGTGACGGGTGTCGGCGAACCGAACAGCGCGATTGTCATCAAAAATGGCAGCACGCAAATTGCTTCCGGCTCCACAGCGGGCGATGGCAAGTACTTGTTCTACGTGACGCCACAAGCGGCCGGCTCAACGATTACCGCGACCGTAACCAAAGCAAGCAATGGCAAAACATCGAGCGCAAGCCAAGTGGTCGCTGATAGTAGCATTGCGCCTACGAAGATGGATGCCCTGACAAGCAATTCCACGACGATAACGGGAACAGGGGAACCGAACGCGGCGATCGTTATTAAAAACGGCGACACGCAAATCGCTTCTGGTAGCGTAGCGGGCGATGGCAAATTCTTGTTCAACATCACGAAACAAGCGGGTGGTTCTACCATTACGGCAACCGTGACGAAAGCAAGCAATGGCAAAAACATCCACGGCAA
>NZ_AODD01000049.1 GCF_000525835.1 Listeria grandensis FSL F6-0971 | reverse complement strand
TCACGGCAAGCGATATCACGCAAAAAGCCCATCGTTCATTAGATCCACTGGCAGGTGTGAGCGCCGAGGACCTCGAAGATGGCGATCTTACTTCGAATATCCAAGTGGTGGCGAATGATGTGAACATCGATGTGCCCGGCGAGTACCATATCACATACAGTGTCCTTGATTCCGACGGCAATACCACAGAAAAAACGGTGACCGTGACGATTCTCAGCAACGAGAACCCCGTCGTAACTGGGCAAGATAGCAGTTTCAAAGCAGGTCGCACGTTTGACCCGATGGCCGGAATCACAGCAAGCGACACCGAAGATGGTGATCTCACAGCAAGTATCCAAGTGATCGCGAACGATGTGAATCCAGACGTTGCGGGTGTGTATCATGTGACGTATCGTGTGACCGACTCTGATAGCAACGCGACAGAAGTGACCTACACGGTGACTGTATTAAGCAATGAGAAGCCAGTGATCTACGCGAGCGACCAAGCGATTGCTTTTGGGACGCCGTTTGATCCAATGGCAGGCGTCAGTGCAAGCGATGTCGAAGATGGGGATCTCACAGGTAGCATCACGATTATATCCAACGATGTGAATCCGAACGTCGCGGGGGTTTACCACGTGACATACAGTGTTGTCGATTCCGATGGCAATGAAACGCAGATCACGGTTACCGTCCTTGTCGGGGCGCAACCCGTAGCTCCAGTCGTTCCAACTACGCCCGTCGTGGCACCAGTGACTCCAACGGCACCCGCTGTTCCAAGTAAACCAGCACCAGCGCAAACCATCCAAGCTGTGGCGATGCCAACAGACCAAGCATTACCAAAAACAGGCGATAATGACGTCGCGAAAACACTTGCCCTCGGCGGTTTCCTAACAGCCCTTGGCGCAATGTTCTTGCGTAGAAAGAAATAAGAGAACACAAAGAAGCGGATGCCCATCTAGACGGCGTCCGCTTTTTTGTTCATAGTATTTTCTCCGTTAGCTCAAGATATCTCTTTTTCTAATTTGCTTTATAACTACATATGCGATCAGTAGGCCTACTATTGCGCCTGAAAAATCGAGTAGAACATCCTGAACAAGCGGTGTTCGACCACCAGTTAGCATTTGGTGAAACTCATCCATTGCTGCGTAACCAAGCGGTATCCCTGCACTGAGTGAGATAACTAGCCACGTTCTTTTTATAAATGCACTGAAGCCCATAAATAAACTAAAACCAAGTAAGGCATATGAGAAAAAATGTGCCCCTTTTCGGATAAAGAACTCAATGAAAGAACTATAACCTTTCGCTGCGATACTAATCTCTGAGCCAGCATAGTGGAAAGATATAGCAGATAATTGTTGTTCAAACGGCTTATTGGCGAGCAATTTATCTAAACTAGATGTTAAAGATTGTTCCTCATACGTTTGTGAAGACGATACAAATAAGATAATAATAATCGTCAATGCTATGCCTATAAATAACCAAGATAATCTTTGTTGCAAAAATGCCACTTCCTCTAAGTTTTTTTCTAATTCTAGCACATTAAGATTAAAATTAAATGAAAGGCTCCACTTTATTCAAAAAAGCCAGACAAAAAAACATCTGGCACTGCATAGATTTCACTTATATGAAAGTCAAAACAACTGTTTTCACCCCGTAATAATTTTCTCTTTCGGCAGTCTAATCGCATTCTTCGGCTCATTTTTGCGACGGAAGGATAACATCATGTACATAATCCCCACCCGACCGATA
>NZ_AODD01000048.1 GCF_000525835.1 Listeria grandensis FSL F6-0971 | reverse complement strand
TCTGGAGGGAATATGCTTTCAATTACAGGGCTGTTACCTTCTTTGGCGGGCCTTTCCAGACCACTTCGTTTACCACATTCCTTTGTAACTCCGTATAGAGTGTCCTACAACCCCAAGAAGCAAGCTTCTTGGTTTGGGCTCTTTCCGTTTCGCTCGCCGCTACTCAGGAAATCGATTTTTCTTTCTCTTCCTCCAGGTACTTAGATGTTTCAGTTCCCTGGGTCTGCCTTCCTTACGCTATGTATTCACGTAAGGATACTATTCGATTAAGAATAGTGGGTTCCCCCATTCGGAAATCTCTGGATCAACGCTTACGTACAGCTCCCCAAAGCATATCGGTGTTAGTCCCGTCCTTCTTCGGCTCCTAGTGCCAAGGCATCCACCGTGCGCCCTTTCTAACTTAACCATGTGGGTCGTTGTTCTTTCGAACTCGCCACGGGTATGTTCCTAACGTCTACGCACCAGCGATGGTCGTATCGGTTAGTTGAAAGATTCACTTTCAGTTGATTCTCGGTTCTTACTTGGTTGGTACAAGTCAACGACTTATACCGCACTTTACTAACTTTCTTATCTAGTTTTCAAAGAACAACTTTCTTGGTGGAGCCTAGCGGGATCGAACCGCTGACCTCCTGCGTGCAAAGCAGGCGCTCTCCCAGCTGAGCTAAGGCCCCATAATTAAAGGGTATTATTAGTGGACTCTTTCTTTAATAAAAGAGTAAGTGGGCCTAAATGGACTCGAACCATCGACCTCACGCTTATCAGGCGTGCGCTCTAACCAGCTGAGCTATAGGCCCGTCAATAAAAAGCGCCTCTTTCTTTAATAAGAAAAAAGTGCTTACCACTAACTAGAGATTAATCTCTCAAAACTGAACGAAACGAGAAGATAAAACGAATACAGGTTTCCTTTTCCTTAGAAAGGAGGTGATCCAGCCGCACCTTCCGATACGGCTACCTTGTTACGACTTCACCCCAATTATCTGTCCCACCTTCGGCGGCTGGCTCCATAAAGGTTACCCTACCGACTTCGGGTGTTACAAACTCTCGTGGTGTGACGGGCGGTGTGTACAAGGCCCGGGAACGTATTCACCGTGGCATGCTGATC
>NZ_AODD01000047.1 GCF_000525835.1 Listeria grandensis FSL F6-0971 | reverse complement strand
AGCGATTGGAACAACATTGCGCGACGAAGAAACAGCAACGCAAACACCAAGTCCGGAAGAGGAAGTAACATTAGTAGACGTTGTAAAATACGAAAATTTAATTCCAGGTCGTGAGTACACGGTCAAAGGAATCTTGATGGACAAAGCGACAGAAGCACCGCTCATGATCGACGGTGAGCAAGTAGAAGCAGAAACAACATTTACAGCAGAGACAGCCAATGGCGAAGTAGACGTAACGTTCACATTCAACGCCAAAGGTCTAGCAGGACAAGAAATCGTAGCCTTTGAGACGATGTACCAAAATGGTAGAGAAGTAGCGGTGCATACAGATATTAACGATGCGAATCAAACCGTTCACTTCAAAACACCAGAAATCGGAACAACAGCAACCGACCAAAACGGTGAAAAAGAGCTTAATGCAGACAACGAAGTAACCATCATCGACATAGTAGACTACAAAGAACTAATCGCAGGGAAAGAATACACACTACAAGGAATTCTGATGGACAAAGCAACAAATGCCCCAGTTCTTGTAAAAGGGGAAGAAGTACACGGCGAAACAACATTCACACCAGAAAACGCAGACGGTTCTGTAGAAGTAGCCTTCACATTTGATGCAAGTGACTTATACGGTAAGGATCTAGTCGTATTTGAGAAATTAATGCGTAACGGGAAAGAAGTAGTTACGCATGAAGACATCAATGATAAAGGACAAACAGTAACAATCAAAACACCAGAAATCGGCACAACATTACGTGACGAAGAAACAGGCACACAAAGCCCAAGTCCAGAAGAAGAAATCAG
>NZ_AODD01000046.1 GCF_000525835.1 Listeria grandensis FSL F6-0971 | reverse complement strand
AACCGAAATTCAAAGGCAGCAGCAATGAAAGACGGCGAATTCAGCTTCTACGCAGCAGATAAGAAAATCAAGAAAACAGATGAAATCATCATGGTTGCCTACGATAAAAACGGTGACGAACTAGCTAGACAATTAGTGAAATTTGTCGTAGTAACGGAAGGCAAATTAACACCAGTAGAAATGACCATTCCAGGCGATAACAACGTGACCGGAACATATACGGGCGATATCACGAAAATCGAACTAACGGTGAACGGTAAAATATACAAAGGTGGAACAGTGGCTAATAGTACCTTCAAGTTCTATTCTAAAGATAAAGTAATGAACGAAACAGACGTAGTGGTCATTAAAGGTTATGACAGCACGGGCAAATTACTAGACACGCAAACAGTTAAAATCAAATCAACCGCACCAACAGCAGGAACAATCACACCAGCAGCGATAGCAATCCCAGGCGATAAAAATGTGGTAGGAACGTACACAGGCGATGTTAAATCTCTCGTTCTTACAGTAGATGGCGTCGAGTACAAAGGCGGAACAATTGCGAATGGCGAGTTCAAATTCTACACCTACGATAAAATCAAATCAGCGACAAGCGAAGTAACATTAAAAGCATATGACAAAGTTGGGAAATTGCTTGATACACAAACAGTTGACATCAAATCAAGCGCACCAACAGTAGGAACAATTACGCCAGCAGTTATTGCTATCCCAGGTGATAAAAATGTGGTAGGAACATACACAGGAGAAGTTAAATCTCTCGTTCTCTCAGTAGACGGCGTCGAGTACAAAGGTGGAACCATCGCGAATGGTGAGTTCAAATTCTACGCTTACGATAAAATCAAATCAGCGACAAGCGAAGTAACATTAAAAGCATATGACAAAGCTGGTAGACTGCTTGATACACAAACAGTTGAAATCAAGTCACTCGCACCCGCACCGACAGCAGGAACAATTACACCAGTAGTCATGACTATCCCAGGTGATAAAAATGTGATAGGAACGTACACAGGAGAAGTTAAGTCCCTTGTCCTGACAGTAGACGGCGTCGAGTACAAAGGCGGAACAATTGCGAATGGCGAGTTCAAATTCTACACCTACGATAAAATCAAATCAGCGACAAGCGAA
>NZ_AODD01000045.1 GCF_000525835.1 Listeria grandensis FSL F6-0971 | reverse complement strand
GAAACTATCCAGTGGTGTACAGTGTGACCAACAGTAACGGAAAATCTGCAAGCACAACGGTAAACATGCAAATAACAGCCGAAGCGCCAGTCATTCATGCGAAAGACATGGCTACAATAGCAGGAACAAAAGCTACCGATATAAGCTGGTTCACCGATGTAACAGCCGAGGACAAAGTAGATGGAGACATCAGTCCGGATGTGAGTGTTGATTACAGTGGTGTAGACTTCCAAAAAGAAGGGAACTACCCAGTGGTGTATAGTGTGACAAATAGTAACGGAAAAACTACAAACGCAACGGTGAATATGCAAATAACAGCTGAAGCCCCAGTTATTCAAGCGAATGACCTGAGTGCGATTGCAGGAACAAAACCTACCGATATAAGCTGGTTTACCGGTGTAACAGCAGAGGACAAAGTAGACGGAGATATCAGTTCGGATGTGAGTGTTGATTACAGTGGTGTAGACTTCCAAAAAGAAGGCAACTATCCAGTAACATACAGTGTGACCAACAGTAACGGAAAATCCGCAAGCACAACGGTAAACATGCAGATAACAGCCGAAGCGCCAGTCATTCATGCGAAAGATATGGCCGCAATAGCAGGAACAAAA
>NZ_AODD01000044.1 GCF_000525835.1 Listeria grandensis FSL F6-0971 | reverse complement strand
GGAATTTTGATGGACAAAGCAACGAATCAACCATTATTGGTAGACGGACAAACGGTAACAGCGACGAAAGCTTTCAGTCCAGCGAATACTAATGGCACGGAAGAAATCGAATTTACAGTAGACGCGTCCCAATTAAAAGGGAAAGACATCGTTGTGTTTGAAGCATTGAAATTAAACGGTGCAGTAGTAGCAGTCCACCAAGATATTAATGACGCGAAACAAACAATTAAAGTCGTAGATCCAGCGATTGGAACAACATTGCGCGACGAAGAAACAGCAACGCAAACACCAAGTCCGGAAGAGGAAGTAACATTAGTAGACGTTGTAAAATACGAAAATTTAATTCCAGGTCGTGAGTACACGGTCAAAGGAATCTTGATGGACAAAGCGACAGAAGCACCGCTCATGATCGACGGTGAGCAAGTAGAAGCAGAAACAACATTTACAGCAGAAACAGCAAATGGTGAAGTAGAAGTGACATTTACTTTTAACGCCAAAGGTCTAGCAGGTCAAGAAGTAGTAGCATTTGAAAGCCTGTATACTGACAACAAAGAAATAGCCGTGCATACAGATATCAACGATGCGAATCAAACCGTAGCGTTCAAAACGCCAGAAATCGGTACAACAGCAACGGACCAAAATGGTGAAAAAGAGCTAAATGCAGACAACGAAGTAACGATTATCGACGTAGTAGAATACAAAGATTTAATCGTAGGCAAGGAATACACGCTACAAGGAATTTTGATGGACAAAGCAACAAATGCCCCAGTTCTTGTAAAAGGGGAAGAAGTACACGGCGAAACAACATTCACACCAGAAAACGCAGATGGCTCTGTAGAAGTAGCCTTCACATTTGACGCAAGTGATTTATATGGTACGGACCTAGTAGTATTCGAGAAATTAATGCGTAACGGGAAAGAAGTAGTTACGCATGAAGACATCAATGATAAAGGACAAACAGTAACAATCAAAACACCAGAAATCGGCACAACATTACGTGACGAAGAAACAGGCACACAAAGCCCAAGTCCAGAAGAAGAAATCAGCCTTGTTGA
>NZ_AODD01000043.1 GCF_000525835.1 Listeria grandensis FSL F6-0971 | reverse complement strand
TTCAGCTTTTAGTGAACCGTTCTTATCACCATTATTGAATAATTCGTCGACTGCTTGCTCTGCTTGTTTTGTTAATGCATTACGTTCATTCAGTAGTTCTTGTGCACGATCTAGATTTGTCTGTAATCCTGTTTTTAGTGATGGATCGCTAATTTTGTTAATCTCTGCTTGGGCGTTATCAATGGCCTCTTGACCTGTTGATGTTTTGATGGCATCACTTGTTGGGGTATTGCCTACAAATAGTTGATTTACTACATAATTTGCCACTGTTTTTTGTTCTTGATCTGCTACTGCTTGTGCCGTACGAGTATCTAATAAGGTTTGGGCTTTGTCTAAATCAGCTTGACGAGTTGCTTTTACTGCTGCATCTGTAATGGCAGCCACTAGTTTTTTTGCATCATCAATTGCTTGTTGTGTTGTTGTGGGTTTGATGGCATTGCTTGTCGGCGTATCGTTGGTGAATAATGTATCGACTGCTTTTGTCGCATCTTCTACTTGCTTTGCCACTGCATTACGTTCATCCAGTAGTTCTTGTGCACGATCTAGATTTGTCTGTAATCCTGTTTTTAGTGATGGATCGCTAATTTTGTTAATCTCTGCTTGGGCGCTATCAATTGCCTCTTGATCTGTTGATGTTTTGATAGTATCAGTTGTTGG
>NZ_AODD01000042.1 GCF_000525835.1 Listeria grandensis FSL F6-0971 | reverse complement strand
AAATTACATCCAGTTCGAATGTATTGAACTTATATTACCATCCCACCAAATTCCTGTCAACTAAAAAATTATCCTAAAGAAGAATTTTTCTGCATATTCCCCAAAAACAAAGCTAAGAAAGCCACAAGCAAGAGCCCCGTAATAACAAAATAAAAAATATCATTCCCAAACAACCCAATCATAATTCCCGTCGCTGAAGGGCCAATAATGCTCCCCAAACTAAAGCTCATTCCTACCAAAATATTACCCGCAGGAAGTAGCGTAAGCGGCGTCAAATCCGTCATATATGACAATCCGAGTGAGTACATAGATCCCAATAAAATACCCAAAATAAAAAACATAACAACCAATAAAATACTATTACTCACAAAAGCCGTCACAAAAAACACAGCCGCGCCCGCTCCAACAAAAACCGGCAACACCCTGGCCCTTCCAAGCCTATCACTCAAAATCCCGATTGGGACTTGAAATAAAATCGTCCCCACCGAAAACGAAGAGATAATCGTCACAACCATCGCCTGCGGAATCCCGTCCCGCAAACCCACAATCGGAAAAGTAGCATTAAGAGCCGTCTCTAAAATACCATAAACAAACGGTGGAATCATAGCAATCCAAGCTAAACGAAAGACATCTGAGAATCGCTTCAAGCTACAAAAAAACGAAATCTCACGAATCCCATCACTTTCTGCAACAAAATCATTTTTCAAGAACCACACAAGTCCCCAGGCAATAATAACCATTATTCCTGATACAAGGAAAGGCAAATTCACATTAACAGCCATCAAATTAACCAATTGCGGCCCAATTGCAAATCCTAACGAGAAAAATAATCCATATACAGCCATATTCCGTCCACGTTTTGCAGGATGACTCATTGCACCAATCCACGTCTGCGAAGAAAAATGCAACATATGATCTCCCACTCCAATCAATAAACGCAACAGAAACCAAAAATACAAATTAAACCATAGTGGAAACAACAAAAGCGCAATGGCCACAATCCCACCACCCACGATAATAATCGCTTTATAACCAAACCTGTGCAAAGGTGACTCGATAAATGGAGATACTAATAATACCCCAATATATATCCCCGTAGCATGGAACCCATTTAAGCCCGAAGAAATACCATTTTCCTCAAAAATAATTGAGATTAATGGCAACAACAACCCTTGAGATAAGCCAGAAATAGCAACTACAACCGTCAAAATCCAAAATTTAAACCTATTACCTATCATGTCGCGCCTATCCTCCAAATACCTATTTTTGCAATAAAAAGAACAATGCCACTAACATGACATTGTTCTTTTTAATCAGCGATGACCCGTACGGGATTCGAACCCGTGTTACCGCCGTGAAAGGGCGGTGTCTTAACCGCTTGACCAACGGGCCCTTATAAATTAAATTTCGCATCTTTTATACTGGCGGAGAAGGAGGGATTTGAACCCTCGCGCCGCGTTAACGACCTATACCCTTAGCAGGGGCACCTCTTCAGCCACTTGAGTACTTCCCCAATATAAACAACTTGCAAACTCCACAGGCAAGACTCGAACTTGCGACCGATCGGTTAACAGCCGATTGCTCTACCAACTGAGCTACTGTGGAATAATATGGTGGGCCTAAATGGACTCGAACCATCGACCTCACGCTTATCAGGCGTGCGCTCTAACCAGCTGAGCTATAGGCCCATAAAAAATAAAAGAGCGGGTGATGGGAATCGAACCCACGACAACAGCTTGGAAGGCTGTAGTTTTACCACTAAACTACACCCGCATCATCCAAAGTAAGAACTATAAAGGCGGCTAGTGGGAATCGAACCCACGCATGCCTGAACCACAATCAGGTGCGTTAACCACTTCGCCATAGCCGCCGCTATTGCTAATATGGTGCCGGCTGCAAGAGTCGAACTCGCGACCTACTGATTACAAATCAGTTGCTCTACCAACTGAGCTAAGCCGGCTTAAGATATAATATCATAATTTAAAAGGTGGCTTGGGACAGAATCGAACTGCCGACACCTTGAGCTTCAATCAAGTGCTCTACCAACTGAGCTACCAAGCCATATGTAAAGCGGTCCCGACGGGATTTGAACCCGCGATCTCCTGCGTGACAGGCAGGCATGTTAACCCCTACACCACGGAACCACAATTGCGGGGACAGGATTTGAACCTGCGACCTTCGGGTTATGAGCCCGACGAGCTACCAGACTGCTCCACCCCGCGACAATAATATTAAATTTAATCCACAAATCACTAAGTAGAAAAGGAGGAAGAGGGATTCGAACCCCCGCGCGGTCTTACCCGCCTGTCGGTTTTCAAGACCGATCCCTTCAGCCAAACTTGGGTATTCCTCCACGATATAATGAAACAAGTGATAGGTGGACCTTGCAGGACTCGAACCTGCGACCGGACGGTTATGAGCCGTCTGCTCTAACCAACTGAGCTAAAGGTCCAAAAATAAAAGGTAGCGGCGGAGGGAGTCGAACCCACGACCTTTCGGGTATGAACCGAATGCTCTAGCCATCTGAGCTACACCGCCATCATGGAAAATATTGTACCTTTAATTAATAAATAATTGGTGGAGCCTAGCGGGATCGAACCGCTGACCTCCTGCGTGCAAAGCAGGCGCTCTCCCAGCTGAGCTAAGGCCCCTTCATTTTTAATGGTCGGGAAGACAGGATTCGAACCTGCGACCCCTTGGTCCCAAACCAAGTGCTCTACCAAGCTGAGCTACTTCCCGAAAGTGCGCCCGAGAGGATTCGAACCTCTAACCGCTTGATTCGTAGTCAAGTACTCTATCCAGTTGAGCTACGGGC
>NZ_AODD01000041.1 GCF_000525835.1 Listeria grandensis FSL F6-0971 | reverse complement strand
AGTTGCTAATTAAAACAGCAACGAATCATACGATATACTTTTAAATTAGTGTTACCGATCAAGGCTAGGACATGAAGGGGTCTGAGGATTCCCAAGCGTCCTAGCTTTTTTTTCATACAGGTGTGCTAAAACAGCCTTATATTACAAGGAATAGCCCACATCGGATGCCTCGTTAAAGCGCTTGATATTCCATCTATCTCAATGTCCCGTTAACTCCGACAAAGTAACCCAAGACAGTCTAGTTATAGGCATAGAAAAAACACGTCTCCCTGACTTCTATGGAGACGTGCTATTTAGCTTGTAAAATTTACGCCATTTAAATGCAAAAGGGACACAATACCATTGGAAGTCACTCACAAATTCTCTTAATTTTAGTGTCCACTTCTCTGTGGCATTCCAACAGCTTATCTTGTAACTTTTCCACATTGACATATATTTCTCGACGAACGGATTCAATAATTTCTGCTGCTTCTAATTTTTGAAGGGTTACTGTTACTGTATTGGGATTTAGGTTGCTATATTTAGCAATAATTCCTTTATTAATGTATTTTGGCAACCAGACTTTTGTTGTATTACCATTTTTCATGCCATAACTTAGCGCAAAACGGAGTAGCACTAAACTAATTCTTTGCTCTGATGGTAGTCGTAGTAGTTCCTCTCTTGTTCTTAGATGCTGTAGCGTGTTTTGCAAATGGATATAGTAATATAGATAGCCTTCTTGCGCATTCAGAATTTTTTCCACCGTCTCTGCCTTGTTGTATTTGATAATACGTACCTTATCTGAAATGGCTTTAAATGAATATTTAGCATGGCTGTACAAAATTAAGTCTTCAAACCCGATAATATCACCACTTGTATGAAGACTCACCACTCGGTTTTTTTGCGTGGCCATGACATACCCTTCCTCGATGAAAAAAAGCCCCTCATTTTTTTCCTTCTCCTTGATAAGAACTTCATGCTTGCTATACTCTTTCGTCACCTTCTTCGCACAAGAGAAACTATCATCTTGCAGAAAACGAAAGAACCGTTCTTTATTGAACGCTTCATGTACAATCTTAGTGTTGTATAAAAAATGCATTTCTGTTGCGTATCCCATTATTTTCATTCCCTTTTCTCATTCCAAATTTAATTTTTGACTACACGCATTAACATGAAATTCTCATTGTTCTTCTCCATGCAAACATACATATTTTTTTTCGAGTTTACTGGAATTTTTATCACTGAAATAATGAATCAAATTATCAGTACTTCTCGTTTGCCCTACTTAAAAGAGATAGGTGGAGCATCGAACGCTTAACGTGGCATCCAATGTTCGCTATCCTTGGTCTATCCTGCTAGATTTTTTCACCTGTAAGACGCTGTTGTTTTAGAGCATCTGTATGAAAAAAGGCCAGAACACGTGGGAATCCTCAGACCCCTTCATGTCCTAGCCTTGATCGGTAACACTAATTTAAAAGTGTGTCGTATGATTCGTTGCTGTTTTAATTAGCAATTGTCACATTTTTAGTATCTAAGACTTTACCATCTACACCGATCGCTTCAATCGTCACTACATCGCTTGTAGAAGCGATTTTATTGCCGATATAAAAACTTACTGTGCCATCACTAACCGTGCCGCCTTTATGTTTCGTGCCATTAATCGTCACTATTACAGACTTCACATCACCTGTATACGTGGCTGTTAGTCTAGTGTCTCCTGGTACTTTGAAGGTGCTTGGTGTGATTGTTCCTACTGCTGGTGCGGTTGTTTTA
>NZ_AODD01000040.1 GCF_000525835.1 Listeria grandensis FSL F6-0971 | reverse complement strand
TCGAAATTTTCGTGGACTCCGAAAAATCCAAGGGAGGGATTTATCTGCGCCCCCTAACAAATTTTTTTCGGGTCTAACGGGCCGTTTCAGCTTTTCGGTTTAGATCTAGCTTCAAAGGCCAGACCCTCGAAATTTTCGTGGACTCCGAAAAATCCAAGGGAGGGATTTATCTGCGCCCCCTAACAAATTTTTTCGGGTCTAACGGGCCGTTTCAGCTTTTCGGTTTAGATCTAGCTTCAACGGCCAGACCCTCGAAATTTTCGTGGCCTCCGAAAAATCCAGGGGAGGGATTTATCTGCGCCCCCTAACAAATTTTTTCGGGTCTAAACGGGCCGTTTCAGCTTTTCGTTGTCATTGGTCAAAATAAGACGAATTACTCGGTTTTTCACAGAATCCGTGTTATGATACTCTAGAAAAATCACAAAAAAGGATGGTGACAGGTATGATTTTAGTCATCGATGTTGGGAATACAAACATCACAATCGGCGTCTACGAAGGCAAAGAACTACGCAAACATTGGAGGATGACAACGGATCGTCACCGTACATCAGACGAACTCGGCATGATGGTTTTAGATTTTTTTCAATACGGTGATATTTCTTCTAAAGCCATTGAAGGTATTATCATTTCATCTGTCGTCCCACCAATCATGCATTCTCTGGAAGCGATGTGCTATAAATATTTCGAAATTAGGCCACTTGTTGTTGGTCCGGGCATCAAAACTGGCCTAAAACTACAGGTCGATAACCCGCGCGAAGTTGGTGCTGATCGAATTGTTAATGCAGTCGCAACGATTGAAGAATACGGAGTCCCTACCATTATCGTGGATTTTGGAACGGCGACGACATTTTGCTATATCGACGAGAAATCGAGCTATCACGGCGGAGCCATTGCGCCAGGCATTATGATTTCAACGGAAGCCCTCTATAATCGCGCTGCAAAACTTCCGCGTGTAGACATCACAGAAGCGCCTAAAGTCATTGGCAAAAGTACCGTGACATCGATGCAGGCAGGTATTTATTACGGCTTTATCGGCCAATTTGAAGGCATCGTTAAAGCGATGAAAGAACAGACGAATACAGAGCCAACCATCGTTGCAACAGGTGGTCTCGCGAGGCTCATCAGTGGGAAATCAGATATAACGGATATTATAGACCCATTTTTAACATTAAAAGGGTTGCGAATTTTATATGAACGAAATCAATCAAACGATAAAGGAGTTAATGATAGTGAGTGATTATTTAGTAAAAGCTTTAGCATATGGTGGCAATGTCCGTGCGTACGCTGCAAGAACAACAGAAGCGGTGAGTGAGGCGCAACGCAGGCACGACACGTGGTCTATCTCATCCGCAGCGCTTGGGAGATCGATGACAGCGACCCTCTTTTTAGGCGCGATGCAAAAAGAAGATCAAAAAGTCACCGTCAAAATTGAAGGAAATGGTCCAATCGGTCCGATCATCACGGACAGTAATACACAAGGTCAAATCCGTGGCTATGTTACCAATCCGCATGTGCATTTCAGTGAGCTTAATGAATTTGGTAAATTAGACGTTCGTCGTGGTGTCGGTACAGAAGGAACATTGGCAGTCGTTAAAGATATTGGCTTACGTACTAATTTTACAGGTCAAATTCCCATCGTCTCGGGTGAAATTGGTGAAGATTACACGTATTATCTGGCAAAATCTGAACAAATCAATTCCTCACTTGGCGTGGGTGTGCTCGTGAATCCCGATGATACAATTGAGGCAGCAGGTGGTTTTATGCTTCAGCTACTACCAGGCGCAGACGACACAATCATTGACGAAATTGAAAAAAACTTGAAAGATTGCCCAACCATTTCTCGTCTCATCGAAGCGGGAGAAACGCCTGAACAAATATTGGCCAGGCTTGCTGGTGGAGAAGAAAACCTGCAAATTCTCGAAAAAATGCCTGTAAGCTTCGAATGTAATTGCTCCAAAGAACGATTTGGAAACGCGATAATCTCGCTAGGAAAAGATGAAATTCGCCAAATGATTGAGGAAGATCACGGCGCGGAAGCAGAATGCCATTTTTGCCGTAATAAATATCACTTTGAAGAATCTGAATTAGAAGCGTTCTATGAAGAAGCAAAATAAAAATGGGAGGACAGTCCGAATCTGGGCTGTCTTTTAAATTTGACAAAGTATGTCGGGATTGATTAAAGTAGAGGGAAGAACTACGAAGGAGTGTTGAGAAAATGAAGATTGCAAACTCAATTACAGACTTAATCGGGAATACGCCCATTGTGAAATTAAACAGATTACCAGAAGCAGGAAGCGCAGAGGTATATGTGAAGCTAGAATTCCAGAATCCGGGTGGTAGTGTCAAAGATCGGATTGCTAACGCGATGATTGAAGATGCAGAACAATCAGGTGCATTAAAAGCAGGCGACACGATCATTGAACCGACGAGTGGCAACACGGGGATTGGGTTGGCAATGGTTGCAGCAGCGAAAGGATACCGTGCGATCTTCGTTATGCCAGAGACAATGAGTTTAGAGCGTCGCAAGCTACTCCAAGCGTATGGTGCAGAATTGGTTCTAACACCAGGCCCTGACGGCATGAAAGGCGCGATTGCAAAAGCTAATGAATTAGCAAAAGCACACGGCTATTTCGTACCACAACAGTTCCATAACCCAGCTAATCCAGCTGTCCATGAGTGTACGACAGGTCCAGAAATCGTCGAAGCATTCGGTAAAGACGGCCTAGACGCGTTTATCGCAGGTGTAGGAACGGGTGGAACAGTATCCGGAGCAGGGCATATTTTGAAGAAAAACTACCCAAATATAAAAATTTACGCATTAGAGCCAGAGGAATCCGCAGTGCTTTCCGGCGACTCACCATCACCACATAAAATCCAAGGAATCGGTGCAGGATTTATTCCAGATACACTAGACACAAAAGTATACGACGGCATTCTCAAAGTTTCGAGCGAAGACGCATTGGAAACAGCTCGAGAAGTCGCTAAAAAAGAAGGGATTCTAGTAGGGATTTCCTCGGGAGCAACGATATTTGCGGCCTTGAATTTAGCAAAAGAACTAGGCGCAGGCAAAAAAGTGTTAGCAGTTGTAGCCAGTAACGGCGAACGTTATTTGAGTACCGCGTTATACAACTTCGAATAAATCTCATAGACTTCTAACAAAAAACACAGTAAAATTTCGCGAACGTGCAGTAATATAGTACTTGTAAGACCACAACAAATAAGTCGATTTCCGTTACTTCCTCGTGATGGAAAGCAAAAACCAACGTGCCACCAACACGTTGGTTTTGTTGTTGTATCGAGGTTTTTCTCGAAGTAGTAGTATGAATACAGGCGTGGTAAGTGTTTGTTGTGTCATGCTTTGCGCCTTCGTGTCTAGCCGAAACAACCAGCTCCTCGAAAACTTCACGCCCTCCGCAAAAACCGAGAGAGGGTTTTCACTGCGGCCGCTCCAGTTTTTTTCGGAGCTAACGGGCTGTTGCGGCTTTTCTTTATTTCTCATCAAATTCTAACAAAAAACTCAGTGAAATTTTGTTTTAGAGGGTTATTATATATTCATAAGCTAACAACAAGCAAAACCAAGTTTCATTTTTTCCCTTTTTAAAATGAAAACTTAACACTCCCTTTTTGACCAGCGCGGTTACTCCCTTTTCCGCGCTGGTTTTTTGTTGCGCACTAAAGGCAATGTGATCCTCAAAAATGTGAAGACGTGATATACTTATTTAAAAAAAGAGGTGAGTTCATTGAGTAAAACATGGCTGAAAAATCATCCGACTATGATTATGGGCATTTTAAACGTAACGCCTGATTCATTTTCGGATGGAGGGGAATACATAACGGAGACTCAAATCAAAGATAAAGCAATGCAGATGGTACGAGATGGCGCGGCAATCATTGATATTGGCGGTGAGTCAACGCGGCCTGGCTACAGGGAAATTCCTGTGGATGAAGAGATCGCCCGTGTGATTCCAGCAATCAAGGCTGTTCGGGCTGTGTTACCAAACATATGGATATCCATTGATACATGGAAATCGGAAGTTGCGCTTGCTGCGATTCAAGCGGGAGCAGATATTATTAACGACCAGTGGGGAGCTAAGCGAGATCCGAAAATAGCTCAAATTGCTGCGGCCTATTCAACGCCGATTGTTTTAATGCATAACCGCCCGAATCGGGAGTACGATCATTTTATGACGGATGTAAAAAAAGATTTGCAAGAAAGTATCGAAATTGCTAAAAATGCGGGTGTTCCGAGTCACCATATCCTACTCGATCCTGGTTTTGGTTTTGTCAAAACACCAGCGCAAAATCTGGAAATTTTACGTAAAATTGATGAATTAGTGGCAATGGGGCATGAAGTTCTTCTTGGGACGAGTCGGAAATCTACTATTGGACTTGTTCTAGATTTACCAGTAGATCAAAGAGTGGAAGGTACCGGCGCGACGGTTGTCTATGGGCAAACGAAAGGCTGCACTATTTTTCGCGTACATGATATCCAGCCGATTGCCCGCATGATCGCGATGACCGACGCCATTCTCGGCAATGTCGAAGTGCCGAACAATTAAGGAGGAACTTTTAAAATGGACAAAATATATTTAAATGAGCTAGCTTTTTATGGCTATCACGGGGTGCTGCCAGAGGAAAATAAGCTAGGTCAAACATTCATCGTCTCACTCGTATTGGGGCTTTCTACAGAGGTGGCTGGGAAAAGCGATGAAGTAAATGATACAGTGAGTTATGCGGATGTTTACGAAACGGTAAAAGAGATAGCAGAAAACAAGTGCTTTAAACTCATCGAAGCTCTCGCAGAAACGATTGCAACCACTGTTCTGTGCGACTATCCACTGCTTAAAGAAGTCACAGTTAAAGTTATCAAGCCAAATCCGCCGATTCCTGGGCACTATCACTCAGTAGCTGTCGAAATTACGAGGACTGCAAACCATGCATAAAGCCTATTTATCCATTGGAACAAATATTGGGAATCGTGAAACCAACTTAGAAAATGCATTGAAAGCATTGAACAAAAGCGCTGCGATTAAAATAACACGTGTTTCAGGGGTTTATGAAACAGATCCAGTAGGTTTTGAAGACCAAGCCACATTTTTAAATATTGCAGTCGCGCTTGAAACGACACTAGACCCGGAAACACTACTACAAACAGGTTTGGCGATTGAGAATGACTTAGGACGTGTTCGCGAAATTCGCTGGGGACCACGCTTGATCGATATCGACTTACTTCTATATGATGATGTGATCCAGCAAACAGAAACGCTAGAGCTTCCCCATCCTAGAATGAACGAGCGGGCTTTTGTCATGATCCCATTGCAGGAAATCGCGCCAACCGTTGCAGCTCCTCTTTTACGCAAAGAAATTTTACAAGATCAAGGAATTAACAAGGCAGACACGAAGCTGGATTGGTAAATTTGGCACTTGCGCTTTCAATCAAATATGTTACCATAACAATATTGTTTTTAAAAGGAGAAATCAACTGCTTAGATCACGGAGCACAGAGCTATGAGCGGTTATTTTATTTCAAGAAAGAAGGGTTATTCTATGTGGAAAATCGGCAATGTACCCATTAAAAATAGAGTTGTCGTCGCGCCGATGGCAGGGATCTCGAACTCCGCGTTCCGCCTGACGGTAAAAGAATTCGGCGCTGGCCTTGTATGTTGCGAAATGATAAGCGATAAGGGGATTGCGCATCGTAACGCTAAAACACTAGACATGCTCTACATTGATGAAAAAGAGAAGCCGCTAAGCCTGCAAATTTTCGGCGGGGATAAAAATATATTAGTAGAAGCCGCTAAATTTGTCGCAGAAAACACAACCACGGACATTATCGACATCAACATGGGCTGCCCAGTTAATAAAATCATCAAATGTGAAGCTGGTGCAAAATGGCTTCTCAATCCTGATAAAGTGTACGATATGGTCTCTGCTGTAGTAGACGCCGTCGATAAACCAGTGACTGTAAAGATGCGCATAGGTTGGGATGACGAGCACGTATTCGCCGTCGAGAACGCCCAAGCTGCAGAACGTGCCGGAGCAAGCGCCATCGCGATGCATGGTCGGACCCGCGTTCAAATGTACGAAGGCAAAGCTGACTGGAATGTTCTAGCCGAAGTTAAAAAGAATATCAAGATTCCATTCATGGCAAACGGAGACGTCCAAACGCCCGAAGATGCCAAAGCGATCCTTGAGAAGACTGGTGCAGACGGTGTCATGATCGGCCGTGCCGCACTAGGTAACCCGTGGATGATCTATCGTACCGTACACTATCTAGAAACCGGCGTGCTACTCCCAGAACCAGAACCGCGCGAAAAAATCGAAACAGCCCTGCTCCATTTGCGACGCCTTATCTCATTGAAAGGCGAAAGCATTGCTGTACGCGAATTCCGACAACATGCAGCATACTATCTAAAAGGTGCTCGCGGAAGTACCCGTGCTAAAGTGGCGGCTAACCAAGCAACCAAGTACGTAGAAATGGAAGCTATTTTACGAGGCTATGTCGACCAACACGAAGAAAAACTTATGGCAAAACAATAAAGTTTAAGTTGTCTCATCGTATTTGGAGGCAACTTTTTTCAAATAAAACTAGATAAACAAGCCCAATTGAGCGTATAATAAAACTATCTGTATAACTTGAAAAGAATAGGAGTGTCAAATATGTCCCACGAGAACCATGAAGAACTTAATGATCAGCTAATTGTTCGCCGTGAAAAGCTGGATACATTGCGAGCGGAAGGAATCGATCCATTCGGCGCGAAGTTCGTCCGTACGATTAGCCCAGAAGAAATAGTAAGTCAGTACGAAGGCAAAACAAAAGAGGAGCTAGAAGAAGCCTCCATCGAAGTTTCTGTCGCAGGACGTATCATGACCAAACGAGTAAAAGGGAAAGTTGGCTTTACGCACATCCAAGACCGTTTCCATCAAGTTCAAATCTATATCCGTAAAGACGGTGTAGGAGAAGCGGTTTATGACGTTTTTAAATTAGCGGACTTAGGTGATATTGTCGGCATTAAAGGAACGATTTTCTTGACCAATACTGGAGAATTATCCGTTAAAGCATCAGAATTCACCATGCTAAGTAAAGCTCTACGTCCATTGCCAGATAAGTTTCACGGTTTAAAGGATGTAGAACAACGCTACCGACAACGCTATTTAGACCTAATCACAAACGCAGAAAGTCAACAACGCTTCGTGATGCGCAGTAAAATTATGAAATACACACGTAACTATCTTGACAATATTGGCTATTTAGAAGTAGAGACACCAGTTCTGCACACAATCGCAGGTGGAGCGGCAGCAAAACCGTTCATCACACACCATAATGCTTTGGATATGCAACTATATCTTCGTATTGCATTGGAGCTTCACTTGAAACGCCTTATCGTAGGCGGCATGGACAAAGTGTATGAAATAGGTCGCGTATTCCGTAATGAAGGTGTTTCAACTAGACATAACCCAGAGTTTACAATGCTAGAAACCTATGCTTCGTTCGAGAATTTTGAAGATATTATGGAACTAGTAGAAGGTCTTATCTCCACCGTTTGCCAAAAATTACATGGCACAACAGTCATCACATATGGAGAAGATCAAATTGATTTGACACCTAATTGGACCCGTCTACATATGGTAGATGCAGTTAAACAATACGCGGGCGTCGATTTTTGGAATGTGCAAACAACTGAAGAAGCACAAGCATTAGCGAAAGAGCACAATGTTCCGATTACAAAACATATGACATACGGACACATCCTAAATGAATTCTTTGAAGTATTTGTTGAAGAGAAGCTTATTCAACCAACATTCATTTATGGGCATCCAATTGAAATTTCACCGTTAGCTAAAACAAATAAAGAAGATGGACGTTTCACGGATCGCTTTGAAGTATTCATCGTAGGGCGTGAACATGGTAATGCATTCTCAGAATTAAATGATCCAATTGATCAACGTCAACGATTTGAAGCGCAAGTATCTGAGCGCGAGTACGGTAATGATGAAGCGCACAGTATGGATGAAGAGTTCTTGGAAGCCTTGGAGTATGGTTTACCACCGACTGGGGGGCTAGGTATAGGAATGGACAGGCTAGTAATGCTTTTGACTAATGCCCCGTCTATTAGAGATGTTCTATTATTCCCGACAATGAAATCAAGAGATTAAACTTAATAAAATCGTGTTTTTGGACAGGCTCGAAAACACGATTTTACTCTATAAAAATCTAGTTTGAAAAACTTTTTTTTAAAATGTGAACTTTTTTTGTCAAATATACTTGCCAAGGTCTCCAAAACGTGATATATTAGTAAACGTTCCAGCGAATAAATAAAAGCAACCAAGAGTCAAAAATATTTTTTTGGAAAAAGTTCTTGACAAACATCGCTAGGAAGTGTAAGATATAAGAGTTGCCGCTAAATGAGTTTGGCATCTCGAAATGACCTTTGAAAACTGAACAGAAACAAAGATAAAACCAAGAAGACAGCAATGTTTTCGGGTAAGAATCACAGGACGGAAATAGAGAGCTATTTCCACAAGTAATACTAGTAAAATTATTTGCTAGCGAAGTCAATTTGACGCAAGGATCTTA
>NZ_AODD01000039.1 GCF_000525835.1 Listeria grandensis FSL F6-0971 | reverse complement strand
CCTGCTATTGTAGCCATGTCTTTCGCATGAATGACTGGCGCTTCGGCTGTTATCTGCATGTTTACCGTTGTGCTTGCAGATTTTCCGTTACTGTTGGTCACACTGTACACCACTGGATAGTTTCCTTCTTTTTGGAAGTCTACACCACTGTAATCTACGCTCAGACCTGAACTAATATCTCCGTCTACTTTATCCTCGGCTGTTACATCGGTGAACCAGCTTATATCGGTAGGTTTTGTTCCTGCTATTGTAGCCATGTCTTTCGCATGAATGACTGGCGCTTCGGCTGTTATCTGCATATTTACCGTTGTACTCGCAGATTTCCCATTACTATTTGTCACACTATATACTACTGGGTAGTTGCCTTCTTTTTGGAAATTCACACTGCTATAGTCTACACTCACATCCGGACTGATGTCTCCATCTACTTTATCCTGTGCCGTGACGTTCGTAAACCAGCTTACCTCACTAGCTTTTGTTCCTGCTATTGCGCTCATATCCTTGGCTTGAATGACTGGCGCTTCGGCTGTTATCTGCATATTTACCGTTGTACTCGCAGATTTCCCGTTACTATTTGTCACACTATATACTACTGGATAGTCGCCTTCTTTTTGGAAATCCACACTACTGTAGTCGACGCTTACATCTGAACTGATGTCTCCATCTACCTTATCTTCCGCCGTGACGTTCGTAAACCAACTAACTTCACTAGCTGAGATTCCAGCGATTGCACTCATGTCTTGAGCTTTGACTGTCGGAGGAGAAGCATTCACGTTAACTGTAATTGTTTTTTTTGTAGTATTACTATCACTGTCCGTTACCGCATACGTAACAGAATACACACCTTCTTTTTTTGTATTAACATCATTCGATATGATTTGAATATCTGACGTTAAATCTCCATCTTCAATGTCTGAGGCAGTTACATTTTCAAGTGGATCAAACGATGTTCCTGCGGTTATTGTTCTATCGTTTGCATAAATTACTGGATCATTATTTCCTGATACAAAAACATCTGGGATAGGTTCTTGTCCCAAGGAAGCATTGACACTCCCGGTACCTACTAGCGTTGTTACTAAAAGGCGTTTTTTTTCTTTGAAAGAATACTGAAGCGTCACAGATTTGGCAGCATCTTGAGGAGTCACTAATGTAACTGTGTTCCCAGATACTTGAACCGAAATCTCTTTTCCATCTTGGTCTTTTGCACTTACATCTAAAAGATCAAAAGCATCATCCAATGTCCATTCCATCTGTGCATCTTCCGTTTCATACATCGTCTGTGTAAGTTCACGGAGCGCGTCAATCCCTTGCGTCATATTCGTAAATTGATAAAAATAACTTGGATCTGACACCATCTTTTTTCCATTAGCGATGGATGCAGCACTGCTTCCAATATAAATCCCACCTACCTTGTGGCCAGCATTTTTTACTTTCGCTGCACCATCAACTGTACGCTGAACCCCGTATGCGTCATTATCACTTATAAGAATAAAAATAGTATTGTTATCCGTATTCCCTTTAGATCCATTGTAATTAGTTAACGCATATTCAAAACCAGAATCCGCGGTAACGGTACTCGCAGCTGTTCTCGTTAACCCATCTTTTATAACTTTAAGATCATCCGTAAGTGGCACAGTAACACTAGCTCGAGTTGCCGGCGTAGTATTAATAACCATGATTCTATCCTGACTTAAATCCACTTCCTCAGCAATTTCTGAGATGGCTTCTGTTAGTTGTTGAGTATGAGCTGAAAAACTGCCACTCGTATCTCGCAAGAAAATAATATCATTTCCTTTTGAAGTTTGAGCAACAGGTAAGTCAAACTTAATCTTTCCGTCATATTCACGTAAACCACTTGCATCTTTTTTTGAAAATTCTATGTCATTACTTGTATTATATATCGACCCAGCTGCACTAACTTGGGACACACTTATAAGACAAGTGCTCATCAATAATATAAGCGCAAGAAAACATTTCAAAAGACGCATTGTTCGATCTAATTTTCTATTCATTTGTTAATCCCCTTTTATACTTGTATAGTTAATATTCTAATATTTAATTAGCTGAAAATTCTGATTTTATAATTAAAATTATCTCACCTCCGAAAAATATTGACTTTTTAGGCAAATTAAAAAACCTTTTATCATTACCGCCTTTTTCGTTATATCCTTCACTAAGACGATAATGCAAAAAAGCACTTGTGCTTGAACAAAATAACAAATCCACTGCATATCTGGGCTTTCCTATTTGCATTGAACACGAAAATAGCAACAAATTATTTATTTTTTGTCAACATTTCCTTAGCACATGTATTATACTACCATAGCTTTTTTTTTTTAATCTAGCCCAAATCTAGACTCTTAAAAAAAATTCATATAATATTCACACTTTGATAAGTGACAGTATAGTCTAATAAAGAGGCTGCCCCCCTCCTCTTTCAAGGCAGAAAGCAACCCCCTTTATATTGCTAAGAGTTCCTCACTTAGATTATCGACTGCTTACTCTAAGAGTCTGAGACAAAACTCAAGATAAAGCAAAATCGTCCAACCCGTTACTTTGGGTAGGACGAAAATTTTGCTCTACACAAATCGAGCGAAAGCGTTTGTATTCAGGGAGTTTGGTGGAAAGTGTACGATTGTACATGAGAACCGGAAGTCCGCTAAAATCCATGAATGCGAGCGCTTTTCGCCGATTTATCTGGGTTATGTCTCAGCCAGATTTCGGAATATTTAACCATGCGCGTTATACTTTATAGAAGTGTGTTTAAGAGGTAATCAGCAGGAAAACAATGATCCCAAAAAAGGTACCTTAGTGTAAGCATTTTATAAATTTTATAAACCTTTACGTACATGTGTGCTTAGTATAGTTATATACAGTCGAAATAGATACTTTTAATCTAGCTGCAATTTCCTTTTTTGACATTCCTCGACTTATTAATTGTTTAATAGCATCACTTTTTTCGGCAGATATTTTAGGCCTTCCTCCGCAACGTCCCCTTTTTTTAGCCGCTTCTAAGCCAAGTAAAGTTCTCTCCCGAATCATGGATACTTCCATTTCAGCAATAGCCGCGATTAATATAAAATAAAATTTCCCCATAGGTGACGATGTATCGATCTTTTCCTTCAGGCTGATGAAATGGATGTTCTTCTTCTGCAAAAACTCGCTGATTTCTAGTAAGTCTTTCGTTGTACGGCTTAATCGATCTAGTTTAGTCACAACTAATGTATCGCCAGCCCTCATTCGTAAAAATAAATTTTCTAGCTCTTTTCGTCGCTTCCTTCCTGACTCTTTCTCCAGAACAATCTGCTGACAACCAAAAGACTCTAAAGCATCCACTTGACTATGCATGGATTGCTCCTGTGTAGATACCCTGGCGTAGCCGTAGATCTTAGCTTTCATTTCTTTCAGATCTCCCATTTGTGAACATTCCATAAACAATAACCACCTGACGTATTTTGTGTGTTTATTTGATAATATATAGAATATACTAACAATATACATCTTCAAAGAGATTATGTCTAAAAAAGAGACTCAGAAATTGCAAGCATGCGCCCTTAGCTTTTTAACCTAGGACAATCCAAACTCTTAAAATAGCTCACACACTATTCATATTTACAGAAACATCTATACGAGCAGTTGAATAGACATATTAAGTTCAAAAATTATGAATTTATAATAATATTCTATTTAGAATAATTTATTGACTGTAGATGTGAATATTAAGTGAATATACCTTATTAATTTTGAAATTTTTTATTTTTCCTCCGGTAGATCTTGCATAATGGTTCAGTGGCAGATAATATTTAGATAGGAAAATAAGTTATTCTAATAAAGGAGTCGTTGAGATTGTATGAAAAACTTAAAGAGAGGATATGAAAAATGAAAATAATCCACAAACTATGCTATCTAGTCGCAATACTATTTATGATTTTTAGCCAACTACCTTTTGGAGGAGCATCAGCTGCAACGGTAAATCCAACCAGCCCTTTGGCACCAGGTGATGATCCAAGAATCACTATAACAAGCCCACAAGAGATCGGTGCCAATGCCCGAGCAGTTCTAATGGTAACTCTTGCTGCGTCATCGGGCAGATTAAATGAAGATGGAGAAATAAAAGTTGTTATCCCGAAGAATATTGTTAGGGATAGTACGGGGCAAGATATTATTAACTCTACCACTTTAGGCGGTGTTTTCTATTGGGGAACATCACCATTAACGGATGACGGGGCAGGCAACTGGTTGCTTCGTATTCAATATGACCATACAAGAATTAACCAAGGAAATGCGTTTAGCTCCAGTATTTATGTTAACTTTCAAGCGCCCGCATATTGGTCAACTGATCCTAACGCACCAGATTCTGTAGATTTTTCTGCACACTTAAGCAATCAGCAGGGGGTTCTAAGTTCAGATCAAGCCAGCTCTACTGTAGGGAGATTAATTATCGGTCGCCCTCCATTCACCAAGCAGAGTGATATTAGAAAAGATACGGTAAACAATATTCCTGATGTTTCTATGTTAAGTACGAATTCACCTGCTTCTAACGTCTTCGCGATCCTTGTTAATTACAACGAGGAAAATTGGAAAAATGTCGTTATATCCGATATTATTCCAAAAGATACATCTTTGACAGATCCTAATGAATACGTTAGAGCAAGCGGAGATGCAACTGTAATAGATCATTTTAGAATTGCAAAAGTAACAAGTTGGAACGGAAATACCCCACAAACCTTTGAGTACGTAACACAAAATTTTAAAGGTAGTATTTCTACAACATCAGACGGATTTTCTGTAAACCTCGGCGACATAAAAGAAGCCTATGTTATTATGTATGGTCAAGAGGTTGACGCTGGTATAACACCTGCTGAATTTGGCGTTAGGTATAACACAGCAAAGCTATCGATCGATGGCACGGAAACAAGTAGTATGAGTATCCCTGTAGCACTTGACCAAACCGGTTTTGATCAAATGGAACTGAGCAAGACAGTTAATCAAGCTACATTATCCACCACTTCAGGAGAAATAATCTATTCGCTAGTATTAAATACTCATTATGGTTCATTACCAGCTGGTACGGTCGTAACTGATCCCCTCCCGAACCATGTTACTTACCTTGATACGATAAAGATGGATCCGAACTATTTTTCTCAACCTGTGTATGATAAAAATACTAATACCATAACGTACACCTTGCTTAAAGACTTAAACGCTGGCGAGTCTTCCGCGATAGACGTTAAAACTTTTTATGAAAATAGGAATGCACAGCCGAATGAGCAAATTTTAAACAAAGCGTATTATAGTTATCATGGGAGTCATATATACAGTGATGATGCAGTTACAACGCTCGATGGTAGCGCGTATTTATACAAAATTGATTCCGATTCGAAAAATCCTTTAGCTGGCGCTGAGTTTAAAATAGTTGATAGCAATGGCAAGACTGTCGCCACTAATCTAGTATCTGATGAAAATGGATTCATTAACTCTGGTATCTTACAGCCTGGTGACTATCAATTTATTGAAGTGAAAGCTCCAGACGGCTATGTCCTAGATCCAACACCAATCGATTTCACCGTCACTTTGGGACAAGCAACCCCAGTGAATTTGACAGCGATCAATCAATTAAAAGGAGTCGGCTCAGTAGAACTTACTAAGTTGGATCGCATGTCTAAAAAAGTACTAGCCGGTGCCGAATTTGAATTACAAGATGCGAACGGTGTCGCTATTCAAAGTGATTTAGTAACAAATGAGCTGGGCACAATTACGGTAAATGAATTAGATCCTGGTGATTATCAATTTGTAGAAACAAAAGCTCCGTCCGGATACCAATTAGACCAAACCCCTGTTACCTTCACGATCAAAGCAGGTGAGTCGGAAACTGTCAAAGTTGTAAAAGAGAACACATTCATATTAGCAGATGACCCTATTGATGATGAACCCATAAGCGATGATCCTACTGACGATGAACTAGTTGATAAACCCGTGGATGAGTATCCTAGTATAGAGGAACCAATTACTGAAAAACCAGTTAGTCAAAATGAGGAATATCCTTCTGCAGATATCAATACACCTACCAAAAACAAGGATATAACTCCATCTATTGAACGCATAGATACAACAAATAAAGCACCTATTCAAAGAGTTTTACCTAAAACCGGAGAATCATCATTAGATATCCTTCTACTATTAGGTGGACTTTCTTTGAGCGGAGTAGCAGTTTACCTACTCCGGAGAAATAAATAAAGCCATACGCTAGACGTTTACTCTATCCCGCTCTATAAAAAAAGAAGATGCTTATCATCGTATAAATACGGTGATAGGCATCTTCAGTTATGTACAAAAATTGTACATAGAGAGAGCGGTAGCAACTAAAAGGGATTTAAAGCGCTACCTACATACATGAAAAATGTACTATGCCTATATTGTAGCATAATAAATAGCGCTTTCCAAATAAACAATCTATGCTCACTATGGCTCTGACATTTCTATTAGTAAGAACAGCTACGAAAAAACGCCAACCCTTTTGGGCTGACGCTTTTCACTTTATTTCCAACTATTATTTAGCTGTTACTTGTACTGTTTTCGTATCTAACACGTTACCTGCTTTATCTAGTGCTGTGATGATAACTTCGTCAGTTACAGATTTAACTTTGTCGAAAGAGTAGAACTTGAATTCGCCATCTGTGAATGTTCCACCTTTATAGACTGTGCCATTTACTGTTACTTGTACTGATTTCACTTCACCTGAATATGTTCCTGTGATGTTCTTATCTGTTCCAAGTACTAGTGCGTTCGGAGTAATTGCACCTTTAATTACGTTTTCTGCTGCTGGTCCTACAAGTTTAATTGTTTTCGTATCTAGTAGTTTACCTGCTTTGTCGAAAGCCTTCATTGTTACTACATCGCTTGCGCTTGTAATCTTATCAAATGCGTAGAACTTGAATTCACCGTCTGCAAATGTTCCACCTTTGTAGTCTGTACCGTTTACTGTTACTACGACATAGTGTACGTCATCTGTATAGGTTCCTGTGATGTTTTTGTCGCCTGGTACTGCCATTTCAAGTGGTGTAATGCTACCTTTTGTTACGACTGGTACGCCTGTTACTACTTTTAGTGTTTTCGTGTCTAGCAATTTACCAACTGAATCGTATGCATGGATCGTTACAACGTCTGTCGCGTTCTTGATTTTGTCAAAAGCGTAGAATGTGAATTCGCCGTTTGCTACTGTTCCGCCTTTGTACACTTTATCGCCAACTGTTACTGTTACTTTTGCTACGTCTTCCGTATACGTTCCTGTGATGTTTTTATCTGATGCTAGGTTGTATGTTGCTGGTGTGATTTTACCTGCTGTTACGACTACGAATTTCACTTTTGTTCTTGATAGTTCTTTTCCGTATTTATCATACGCTACTGCGAATACCGCGTCTGTTTTCTTGATGTTTTTATCGTTGGCATAGAATGTGAATGTGCCATCTGCTTTTACTGCTCCACCAGTGTACTCTTTGTCGTTCACTAGTAGGGAAATTTTAGCTACGCTACCTGTGAATGTTCCTGTTACATACTTGTCGCCACCGATTAGGAAGTCAGCTGGTGTAATTGTTCCGACTGTTGATGAACGCATGTCTAATAGTTGTTGTGCTTGGTCTAGATCTCTTTGTAGTTGTGCTTTTACTGTTGGATCTGTTACTGTGTCAATGATTTTTTGAGCTGCATCAATAGATGGTTGAATTGTTGGATCTTTGATTTCGTTTGATGATGGTGTGTCGTTCGTGAACAACTCGTTGACTGCTTTGCGTGCTGCTTCTTGACGTGCTTTTTCTGCATTTTTAGCGTCTAAAAGTTCTTGTGCACGGTCTAGATCTTTTTGTAATTGTGCTTTTACTGTTGGATCTGTTACTTTGTTGATTAAGGCTTGCGCTGCATCAATTTTTTCTTGTGTTGTTGATCCTTTGATTGCGTCTGTTGATGGGTTGTTGCTGTTGAACAATTCATTTACTGCTTTTTGTGCTGCTTCTTGGCGTGCTTTCTCTGCTGCTTCTGCTGCATTACGTGCATCTAAAAGTTCTTGCGCACGGTCTAGATCTTTTTGTAATTCAGCTTTTACTGTTGGATCTGTTACTACGTTTACTAGTTTTTGTGCTGCATTGATTGAAGCTTGTGTTGTTGTATCTTTGATTGTGTCTGTTGATGGTTTATCGCTAGTGAATAGCTCGTCTACTGCTTTTTTCGCTGCTTCTTGACGTTCTTGCTCTGATGACGCTGCTGCGTTACGTGCATCTAGTAATTCTTGAGCGTCGGTCTAGATCTTTTTGTAGTGCTGCTTTTACTGCCTCATCTGTTACTGCGTCTACTAATTTTTGTGCTGCATCGATTGCGCCTTGGTTCGTGATGTCTTTGATTGCGTCTGTTGATGGTTTGTCGTTGTTAAACAATTCGTTTACTGCTTTTAACGCTGCTTCTTGACGTGCTTTTTCTGCTGCAAGTTCTGCGTTACGTGCATCTAACAGTTCTTGGGCGCGGTCTAGATCTTTTTGTAATTGTGCTTTTACTGTTGGATCTGTTACTGCGTCTACTAGTTTTTGTGCTGCATCGATTGCATCTTGGTTCGTGATGTCTTTAATTGCGTCTGTTGATGGTTTGTCGCTGTTGAATAATTCGTTTACTGCTTTTAGTGCTGCTTCTTGACGTGCTTTTTCTGCTGCATTTGCTGCGTTACGTGCATCAAGTAGTTCTTGGGCGCGGTCTAGATCTTTTTGTAGTGCTGCTTTTACTGTTGGATCTACTACTAGGTCGATTAACCCTTGTGCGTCGTCAATAGATGCTTGTGTTGTTGTATCTTTGATTGTATCTGTTGATGGTTGGTCGTTCGTGAATAGTTCGTTTACTGCTTTTTGCGCTGCTGCTTGACGTTCTTTATCTGTACTTGCTGCGTTACGCTCATTTAATAGTTCTTGTGCGCGGTCTAGGTCTTTTTGTAATGCTGTTTTTTCTACTGTATCTGTTACTGCATCGACTAATTTTTGTGCTGCGTCAATTTTTGCTTGTGTTGTTGTATCTTTGATTGTGTCTGTCGCTGGATCATTATTTGTGAAAAGTTCGCTTACTGCTTTTTGTGCAACTTCAACTGTTCCTGTTGTTGTAATACGTTTCGCGTCTGCTAATACGAATTTAGTTTGGATGTCGCCAGTAGATGAAACAGCGCCTACTTGTACGATTCCAGCTTGTGCAGATGCTTGAATAACTTGGAATGTTGCATCTTGCCATGATAGGTCTGGTGTTTCTGTTTTGTTTGTTGGTTTAAATACGCCGATTTCTGATAAGCCTTTGAAGTTAATTGTTGTTTTGCCTGCTGCGGAGAATACGCGGTTAGCGCCAGTTCCGTTTGCATCTAGGTCTAATTTACGTGGATCATTGATATTGATTACTGCGTTTGCTGCCGTTGTACGGAAGATATGCGCTGCTGCTGGTGCTCCTGCTGCTTGTTTCGCTACTAGGCTTGCGTTTGGATTTATATTTAAAGTTTGCCCTACGGATATTAGTGCGGCAGCTGATACGTCTGTACGATTAATCGTTGTTGTAGAGCTAGTATCGAATGTTACGTTAGCCATTGCGTATGGGAATAACTCACGAAGCGTGTTAAGGTTGAATGTTGCACTTTTACCTACAACAAAGTTTGCTGTGTTAGCTGGTGCATAGAGGAATTCTCCACCATTTGCTGTGACATCTACTTTTGCACCATCTTTAATGATGAAATATGGGTTTGCACCGTATACAGCGAAAGCATATGTTGCTGTCGTATTATGCTCACCGATGAATTCTCCGTCAATGGTAACTCCACCTGCTTGAACAAGCTCATTTAACGTTCCTAATTTATCAACGCCTTGTCCGTTTACAATTTTGTTCTTCCCTGTGAAGTTAACAAATCCATTGATATTGTAGACAAATTGTGGTCCTACATAATCGATGTTTTCAAAATTTTGTACTACACCTTTGACACCATCATATACTGTGAATGGTGAGTAGTAATGGGAACCGCGAATCGTCAGGTTTTTTACATTCATTGTTTTCATAGCTGATCCTGTGTAAGCAAAGATTGTCATGTTAGCTGCGTTTATCGATACTTTACTTTCTGTTAACGTATAACCGTTACCGTTAATTGTAAGTTCTGTTTTCTTGTTGTTGATCTGAATTCCTGCTGTCATCGTGATGTCTGCTGTTAATTCGATATTTGTAATGCCATTATCTTGCTCAATGATTTGTTTTAATGTTGCGAAATCACCTACTCGTGTTGGTGCTTCTGTTGTTCCAATTTCGGAGCCTTCTGCTGCTGCGCTTGTTGTTGGATAGACTGTTAACATTTGTGATAAAACCGTTACTGTTGCTAGTGTTGCGACTAAGGCTTTTTTCACCTTTTTAGTTGATAATACGTTTACTGGCGTTGTTTTTTTCTGCATGTTTTATATTTCTCCTTTGTTATAAGAATTTTTCTTATAAATTAGTTTTTTTATTGTTATTAGTACGAAATAAATGAAGGGGATGTTCTGTCGGGGAATCCATGGCTACAGTTATTAAGATTGAGATTGCTACTAGGCTTCACATCTTACTCACCGCCTTATTCGTTTATTATCTTTGCCTTACATATACTTTATCAAATTTTTTCACGAAAACTGGATTATTCCGAAAAGTTACTCAGGAAAATCAATTTTCTAGACACTGCTTGTTACATCCCATTTCCTTTGCTTGTAAATTCCTTGAAAGTCATCAGTAATATCTTGATATTGAAGCGAATCGTTCTCGTTTCAATATACTCGAGGTCAAGTTCAACCATCTCTTTAAAACTCAGGTTGTTTCTGCCGCTGACCTGCCATAACCCAGTGCATCCAGGCGTGACAAGTAGGCGTTTCTTATCATAGTTCGTGTAGCTAGCATATTCTGTCGTTAGAGGTGGGCGCGGTCCAACGAAGGACATATCGCCTTTTAAAATATTGATGAACTGGGGGAATTCGTCGAGACTCGTTTTACGAATCCATTTGCCGACGGAGGTGATGCGAGGGTCGTCTTTCATTTTGAACATGTGCCCGTCCATTTCGTTCTGTGCTTGGAGTTTCGCGAGCTGGGCTTCTGCATCAACGTACATGGAGCGGAATTTATACATATAGAAGGTTTTTCCGTCTTTGCCGACACGTTCTTGTTTGAAGAAAATCGGGGCTTTCCAGTTTTCTAGCTTGATCATTACTGAAATTACGAGGAAAACTGGGAAAGATATCACGAGGGCAATTATGGCTGCGATGAGGTCAAAAATGCGCCATACTTTATCGTGGAGGGGTTTTTCGTGGGATTCTCGGTAATTTAATACCTGTTCTGCAAATTTAAAATCAGTTTTTTCCATTGACATTCACGTCCTTAACTGAATTGATATGGCACCGCGTTCTTTATGACTTTGTGCAGGTTGCCGTAATTGGTATAGACGACTTGCTCACCGACATTTTGAACCATATTTTTCGTGTCGAAAACGATCGCATCACGCATTTTATCTGTGTAGGTAGTTGGAATTGTACGGAATTCATTGTGATCGCTTAATACGACGATTAGTGAGCTATCTTCACATGCTTCTTCGCCAGTGAGCGGGGCCGAAATCACGTGCGGGTCGAAACATTTAATATCAAAACCATCTTCTATGAGCAATTCTTTGATTTCCATCGCGGGACTTTCACGGATGTCATCGATGTTTCCTTTATATGTTAGTCCGAAAAGTGTTACGGTATTACCTTCACGTTGTTCCATGATGGCTTTTACGTTTTGGACAACATATTCGGGCATACTATTATTGACTGCACGGGCTGTTTGCATAAGGGGAGATTGTTCTGGGGCGGCCGCGATGACGAAATATGGATCAACTGCTAGACAGTGTCCACCAACGCCTGGACCAGGTTGATGTAGATTTACACGGGGATGTTTGTTTGCCATTTCAATCACTCGTAGGGCATCGATCTCAAGATGGTTACTAATTTTTGCAAGCTCGTTTGCAAGGGCAATATTGAGGTCACGGTAGGTATTTTCCATGAGCTTACTAAGTTCGGCTTCACCGGCTTGCGCTTTAATGATCTCGCCTTCAACAAATTCGCCATATACCGCCGCTGCTTTTTCAGTACATTGCTCCGTAATCCCACCAATGATACGTGGATTGTGAACTAGTTCGTGCATGATATTACCTGGCAATACACGTTCTGGACAGTGTGCTAAGAAAATGTCTGCTCCGACTGTGAATCCTTGTTTTTCGATTAGTGGTTGGACGACATCTGCCATCGTTCTCGGTGCGATCGTTGACTCAACAATAATCGTATCGTTTTTCTTCAAAAGTGGAAGAATACTTGTTAGCGCGGATTCGACATATGACGTATCGCATGATTTGTACTCATCATCTTTGTTAGGGGTTGGTACTGCGATGATATATGCATCTGCGCTCACTGGGGTCGTACTAGCATGGAATTTGTTCAAAGCTAACGCTTCTTGTAAATCATCCTCTAAACCTGGTTCTTCGATGTGAATGAAGCCTGCGTTCAAGTTTTCTGTCATCACTGGTGATAAATCTACTCCTGTTACCGTATTTCCGTATTTCGCGAATAAAATCGCGGTCGGTAATCCGATATATCCTAGACCTACTACTGTAATTTTCATTATTTAAAATTCCGCCTCTCAGTTTAATCTCTTATTTTTCCGGAAGTATGATTGTCCACGTTGCTGTTTCGTCTGTCGATTCCACTACTGGTTTGTAATGCAATGTTACTTTTTCTTCACCTGCTGGTACTTCATAGTAACCAGAGCCTTTTAATGTTTTTCCTGCAGGAATCGCGTCACCGAAGTTATTAGCGCTTAGGCCATCCACGGAATGCTTTTTGCCATCTTTCGTTTCAATTACGAAGTCGCCTGCTCCGGCACCTGATTCATCTGCACCGACGTTTTCAATTCTAAAATCTATTTTTGCAAGTTGTTTATTATCATTTTGGCTATTTAAAGTGTTAACGCTTGTCACTGTTATTTCTAGGTCATTTGCTGTTCTTGTTTTCCCAAGATCGTTTGCGGTGGAGGCAGTTCCACATCCAGCGACAACCAATACGAGTGTTAGGCTTAATACGAATAATGTGATCCAACTTTTACTTTTCTTCATAAAATACTTCCTCTCCTGTTTTGCGATTTATTTGTTTCGCTTGATCTACTAACAGCTTACCATCTCAAAATCCAGAAACAGGAATATTCCAGAAAATTGATTGCAATCTTCAACATACAAGACACCAATAACACTCCATATCCCGCTTTCTTCTATAGAAAAGGGCGCCTACAACTTTTCGTGTGTAGTAGAAAAATGCGTACATATGGTGATATAGAAAAGACCCTTGATGATAAAAACATCAAGGGTCTTTCTATTTTTTATAGATTTGCTTGATCTTCCTCAATCCTACAAATGACGCGATAATCTCCAATTCGATATCTCCAATGACCGTCATAGTTTCCTACTAAAGCTTTTCCGCTTGCTTGCGGATTTTCTGTGCCATCAACGTGCTTTGATAACCACTTTAAAATAGTGCGACCAGCGTGTCTATCTAATTTGGATAGCTGTTTTTCAAATCGAAATGTTGTCCTGACCTGATAGCTCATTCATTATCTCCCAATCCATACTCCGACATAAGATCTGATACACGAACTGTAATTGTAGCCATGTCTATCCCTCCTCATGTTCGTGATATAATAGCCTTTATTTGTCATGACAATGAGCATTCGCAAATTCCTTATCAAGAGCTATCACTAAAATAATATTCTGTAAATAACTGAGAAAATTATATATCAATTGATAAAAAGAATTATTAAAAAAATAAGTTCATACCAACAGATCAAATTCGTTGATATGAAATAATTTACAGTGGTTCGAACATGTTTCCCCATTTTATACTTCCTTTTAAATAATAAACATTATAAATAACTATTGACAATCGTCTAAAATAAGTTGATAATTCTAAGTGTGATATTTCACATAAAAAAGTGTTTAAGGAGGAATTATAGATGTCGTTAATTGGAAGAGAGATAGAAGAGTTTGCTGCAAAAGCTTTCCACCAAGGTGAATTTATTGATGTTTCATCTGAGGATTTCAAAGGAAAATGGAGTGTCGTTTGTTTTTACCCAGCCGACTTTACATTTGTTTGCCCAACTGAATTAGAGGATTTGCAAGATCAATATAAAGTATTGCAAGACCTAGGTGTAGAAGTTTATTCTGTTTCAACGGACACACACTTTACGCATAAAGCATGGCACGATGCGTCAGATGCCATTGGCAAAATCGAATATATAATGATTGGCGATCCTACCCATAAGATCTCGCGAATTTTTGACGTTTTAGATGAAGAGGAAGGTTTAGCAAATCGCGGCACGTTCATCATTGATCCAGATGGTATTGTTCAAACAATTGAAATTAATGCAGACGGTATTGGTCGCGACGCCAGTGCTTTAATTGATAAAATCCGCGCTGCACAATATGTGCGAAACAATCCAGGTGAAGTTTGTCCTGCAAAATGGAAAGAAGGCACGGATACGCTAAAACCGAGTCTAGACTTAGTAGGTAAAATTTAAGCATGGCTTTAGATAAAGAAATCAAGGAACAACTTGCGGGCTATCTGGATTTACTGGAACAAGATATTGTCCTAAAAGTAAGTGTCGCAACAGATGAAAACTCGCAAAAGTTACTTGAATTTGTTAGTGAAATCGTAGATATGTCTCCAAAGATTCGTTTAGAACACGGCTCGCTTTCAAGAACGCCGAGCTTTAGCGTGGAACGGGAAAACGAAGATTACGGTATTGTTTTTGCTGGGATTCCACTAGGTCATGAATTTACCTCACTTATTTTGGCATTGCTACAAGTAAGTGGTCGCCCGCCGAAAATCAATGATGATATCACGGCGCAAATCAAAAAAATCAACAAGCCACATCATTATGAGACTTATGTCAGCTTAACCTGTCACAACTGTCCAGATATCGTGCAGGCGCTGAATATCATGAGTGTGCTGAATCCAAATATTTCACATACAATGATTGAAGGTAGCATGTTTAAAGACGAAGTGGAAGCAAAAAACATCATGGCAGTTCCGACTGTTTTTGAAAATGGCTCGCTATTTGGAAGTGGTCGGATGACAATCGAACAAATTATCACCAAAATAGTAGGTGTAGCCGATGCTTCCGAATTTGAAGATAAAGAACCGTTCGATGTCCTCGTGATTGGTGGCGGTCCAGCAGGTGCCAGTGCAGCAATCTACGCCGCTCGCAAAGGTATTCGAACTGGGATTGTAGCAGACACTTTCGGAGGTCAGGTTTTAGAAACGTTAAGCATCGAAAACGTGATTGGAACAAAATACACAGAAGGTCCAAAGCTGATAGCACAGATTGAAGAACACGTGAACGAATATGGCGTCGATGTGATGAAACAAGTACGCGCAAAAAGTATTCAGAAGAACGAAAGCGTGGAAGTCACACTCGAAAACGGTGCTGTATTAACGACTAAAACCGCGATTATCTCGACTGGTGCAAGATGGCGTAATATTGGCGTTCCTGGTGAGCAGGAGTTCAAAAATAAAGGCGTTGCATATTGTCCACACTGCGATGGCCCACTTTTTGAAGGGAAGAATGTCGCTGTCGTTGGCGGAGGTAACTCTGGTATCGAAGCAGCGATTGATCTCGCTGGTCTCGTAAAACATGTCACTGTCCTCGAATTTATGCCTGAACTAAAAGCCGATAACGTTTTGCAGAAGCGTCTTTATTCCCTGCCGAACGTCACTGTTTTGAAGAATGTACAGACAAAAGAAATTACGGGGCAAGACAAGGTAAATGGCATCACATATGTGAACCGTGAAAGAAATGAAGAAGTTCATCTCGATGTGGAAGGCGTATTCATCTTGATTGGTCTAGCTCCGAACACAGAATGGCTTGGAAATGATGTAGAGCGAAACCAAATCGGTGAAATTATTGTCAATAAACATGGCGAGACAAACGTTCCTGGCATATTTGCCGCTGGAGACTGTACAGACAGCGCTTATAAACAAATCATTATCTCGATGGGCTCAGGTGCCACAGCTGCACTCGGCGCATTTGATTATATGATTCGTCAATAAAAACGAATCATGCTGAGAGACACGTTAAACCTGTTGCTACAAAACGGGTTAACGTGTCTTTTATCATTTTAAAAATCTTCTTCCTTGCAATAATTCATGCTTAACCCTCACGATACATCCTTAAAAAGTACCGAATACTCCTCTTCCTCCCCTCAAATTTTGATACAACTCCTCGATATAATCAGCAAAGACATCCAAAAAAGAAATCCGAATCAGGCTTGCCAAACAAAATCAAATTTGGTATACTCCAATTAATTGATAATGATTATCAATTATAGAAAAGGAGGTCTCGTATGAGATGATAAAAAAACTAGTATTTAGTCTATTGACTGTGTCGGCACTAACGCTTGCTGGGTGCGGTACCACGGACGAAGCAACAAAAGCAGACGTCAAAACTTCTGGTCATGACAACACGACAACAGCTGTGAAATCCAAATCAGAGGCCGCGCAGATCGAGACACTTTCAACACAATTTCCTACTGAGCCACCCAAGAACGTCGTCGCAACTTCTGTTTCCGTAACAGAATTGCTTGATATATTAGGAATCATGCCTGCTGGAATCCCGAGTAGCACGCATAAACTTCCTGACAATTTTGCAAGTGTTCCAAGAATTGGTTCCGCAGTGGAGCCAGGTATCGAGAAAATCGCCAGCCTGAATCCGGATTTGGTCATCGGTTCCGAGTCGATTAAAAGTAGCATCGACAAGAAAATCAGCCAGATCAACCTAAAAGGTGCCTACTTACCAACCGATTCCTACGCCGACCTAAAAGTGTCACTAGAGGTTCTGGGAGCTGGACTTGATAAGAAAAAAGAGGCTACTTCCTACCTTGCACAAGTACAAAAAAAGCAAGACAAAATCGTCAGCTCAATTCCTGATAAAGTCGCGCCAAAAGTCATGATTCTATTCGGAAACGGCAGTTCTTTCATGTTGATGAATGATACAACCTACGTCGGTAGCCTCGTTAAAATCGTGAAGGCGAAAAACATCGTCACCGAAACAATGAAAACCGATGAAGCTTTTGTACCGCTAAATATGGAAGACGTGACTGCGGCAAACCCAGATGCAATCCTGCTTGTATCACACGGAGACGCGGACGTAGCCTTGAAGCAATTCAAAGCAGATGTGAAGAAAAATGGCGCTTGGGAAAAGCTCAATGCCTTCAAAAACAACAAGGTTCAGGCGCTCGACTATGACACTTTCGGCTACTCATCCCTTGCCAAAGCTACAATTGGCTTAGAGGAGCTGAAAGACATCCTTTACAAATAAGATGGAACGAAAGCAAAAAAGCTGGTTTCTCATTGGGACAACTTCGATATTGCTTGTTGTCTCAATGATTATAGCTGTAGGCGTTGGAAGTATTCACATTGCTCCGATGGAAAGTATCCGTACTTTATTTGGTGAAGGCGCTGAGCTGTCTCAGACGATTTTGTGGAATTTGCGAATTCCGCGGGTACTCATTGCTGTGATTGTTGGCACAAATTTGGCGGTTTCTGGGGCATTTTTGCAGGCGGTAATGCGGAATCCATTGGCCGATCCTGGTTTGACCGGGGTTTCTAGCGGGGCCGCGGTGACCGTTTTGATGATCGTGTTACTTTTTCCGAACTTCGGTAGTTTCGCGCCGCTTGCAGGTATGATTGGTGGGCTCGTTGCCGTCGTCATTGTTTATGCGCTCGCCTGGAAAAATGGCACAATCTCACCAATGCGAATTATTCTGTCAGGTGTTGCCGTCAACGCGATTATGGGTGGAATCATTGGTCTGCTTTCGATTCTATACAGCGATCGTCTGCCCGCTGTCGTGCAATGGATGAACGGAAGCCTCGCTGCAAAAGGGATGGGCGACGTGGGACTCCTGTTGCCATACTCGATTATCGGTTGGGTTTGCGCGATTTTCTTCATTCGAAAAGCGAATATTCTAAGCCTCGGCGACGATATCGCGGTCAATCTTGGTGAAAAGATGAATCAGACGCGAATTATTTTATCGATTATCGCTGTGTACCTTGCTGCTATCTCGGTTTCTGTCGTTGGCTTGCTCGGATTCGTCGGCCTAATCGTACCGCACATGGCGCGCTTTTTAGTCGGCTCCAATTATTGGCGCTTAATCCCAATGAGTATGGTGCTAGGCGCCTTGGTTTTGCTTACCGCAGATACGATTGGTCGCTCTCTCTTTGCACCGCTCGACATCCCTGCCGGAATCATCATGGCCATTGTCGGCGCGCCATATTTTCTATACTTGATGCGCGCTAAAGATATATAACAGAATAAGAAAGGTTGGATAAACATGGTAGAAACAGTGAAAATGGATCAGGTGAAATCACGTTATGACGATTTTTTGGAAAGCCGTAAAACGATCGTGATTAGTTCACAGGATTCGGATGGTCATCCATTCATAAGCTATGCACCTTTCATGAAGCATGAAGGCAAACTCTACATTTACATTAGCGCTATCGCCGAGCACTACGACTTTATCGAGCAAAATGAGACCATTCAAATCATGATGCTCGCCGATGAAGCGAATACGAAAAACCTATTTGCCCGCGAGCGCCTTTACCTGCGATGCCAAGCGAAAAATATCGGAAACGACAACCTCGAGCCCATCTTCGCAAAAATGGAAGCGATCCATGGTACATCACTCATCCGTTTACTGCGAACCATTGACATGTCGATTTTCGAGCTAACCCCACAAACTGGTCGCTACGTGATTGGCTTCGGACAAGCCTTTACCGTTGATTTTGCATCGGGAGAGCTGGAGCATATTGTAGTAAACAAAAAATAATAAATGCAAAAAAGGATACTGCCTACACGATTTGTGTAGGCAGTATCCTTTTTATTCCTTTGGACTCATACTTTCCTACTCGGCACAACCGAGTTCCACTTCATCAGGCCACCCTTTACATTTATCACATCATAGCCTCTTCTATACAGATACTGCGTCGCTATCTTGCTACGCGCCCCCGAATGGCAAATAATATAAACCCGCTCCTGAAAATCAAACGCCTTTAATTTTGTCAGTGGCACATTTTGCGAACCTTCGATATGACCGCTTGCATATTCAAAACGCTCCCGAACATCTACGATCACCGGCTTCTCTATAAATTTATCAGCCAATTCAGCGACAGTTATAGAAGGAGTTTTTTTTTAAGAAAGCCATCTTTACTACCACCTTTTCTAATCCCGTTTGCTATTAAAATCATACCATTAAAAATAAGCATCTATCAACAATATAGTCTTAAAATAAAAAGACATGTCTGAGACCTCTATCTAATAGACCATGTTCGCGTCTACTACAAGTGTACCAAACATACCTTTTCAATTATATTCTTATTAATGGGATTATTTTTTCATTAATACTTTCGCGGAGAAGAAAATAGTTGTGATAATTCCTGCAAAAAAGAATAAGCAGCTCACTGGTATTAGGAAGAATGCTGGTTCTCTGACAAAACCATTTGCGTCTATCGTACTACCAATCATCGTTGAAATTCCTAGACATAGAATCCCCACCAAAATTAATATAGGACCCATCCAAAATTTGATTTTCTTCACTTGAACATCATATTTATTATAATGACTCCAACAATATCTACAATTTCATTATACAGTAAAAATATATTGTTTTAAATATATTTTTTATCTCAAAACGATATATTTTGAAATATCGTTACACTGCTTCTGTTTCATACAAAAAATACACCTTCCCCCACAGACTCCTTTTTCAAGCCGCATAATATTATTCCTATATAGATCTCTTTTTAAAGTCTGCCATAGCGTCAATGTGAATAATTTGTAAACATTTTCTCTATTTCTGTGTTTATCTTCTTTTTTTTAGCAAAGCATATTGCCCCTTAGCAACTTACACAGTAGAATTAAGTTATGTAAACAACCCCATTGCATAAAATATTTTTCCTATGAGATGTATAGCTATTATTAGAAATACGCGATTGAATACTATGTAGTTTAATGTCAGCAAAGAATGTTAAACTATCAGCACGCAAATAATCATTTGAAATGTCTATGCTAGCAACCATAGAGGCAGAACAAATCATTTAGTTCAACAAATCACAATTTTTCATTATTACTGTGCTAGCATAATTTATTCGAAAATTTTATATTAAGGAGGGGAATAAAATGTGATACTATAGCGTATGTGTCAACCTTACCAATGGAAAAGCGAATTTCAAAAGGAGTGTTAATATAACATGAAGAAAAAACTATTAAAAAAGGGCAGTATTTTAGGCTTAACCAGTGTACTCATAAGCAGTCAAATCGTGCTTTCAACTGCACCATTCATAGCCGGTGCAGAAGAAAAGATAATTAACCCGACTGAAGAAAAACAACAGGAAGATGTTCAGACTCCTGAACTAGTAGAACAAAAGGTAGATGGAGCTACAGACAATGATAAAACTGAGGATGACAGCACGAAAGAAGACAAAGCACTTAATCCATTTAGCGAATTGAAGACGGAAAATTCCGAGAAAAAAGAAAATGAAACTACAGTAAACGAGGCTAAAAGTGCCACTGATCCAGCGCCAAAATCTCAACGCGATCAAAGAGCTGCAATTAGCGTATCCACGTTTGCGCAGTTTAGAGATGCCTTTGCCAATGATCAAATTAGAGAAATAACGCTTACAAACGGTTTTTCTTTTACTGGAAATATTACAGGCGTTAGAAACTCTAATTTAACTGTATACGGGAACAATCAAACCATTAATATGGGCTCGTATTATATTCACAGTTTAGCCAATAGAGGCATGAGATTAACCCTAGAAAACCTTAATACCCGTGGAGGAAGATTTGGCGAAAGTTATGCAGCTATATCTTATGATAACTATGGGCACGTTACGTTAAGAAATGTAACTCATCAAGGCGGTGAATATGTACTTGCTGAAGGCGGTATTACACTAGGTGGTAATGTTAACGCAAGAATTACAGATAGACAAAATCTGTCAAACTCCATTTCAGTTTGGGGTACTAAAGCTCCCATTGGAGGAGGCGGGCCCTTTATAGTTGAGGAAGGCGCTAATGTTAATATTTCCCAAGAAACCGGAAATGTATACCAGGGTTCCATGCTTTTAGGTATGGCCACACAGTTTGTTATTCGGAAAAACGCCGTATTTAACATGCAAGCAATCAATTCATCCCGTACTACCCCTCCTTATGGCGACGCACTGATTGTATCTCGATCAACCATTACCCCTGTTATTGAGTCTGGGGCAGAAATGAATTTATATACTGGAATATCTGGTTTGCGAGGGATACAAAGTAACTTTTCTGGAATAAATGTTCAACCAGGAGCTAAATTAAATATCAATACAAATGGAGGCACAGGCATCTACAACTCAGCTAGAACAACTCTAAACTTTGCAGGAGATATTGATATTAAAAATTCTGCAGCAACAGGTCAAACAATCTATGCAGCAGCTGGGAGTAGCATGATTTTTGGTGGACAAGATATCGGCGCTCGATCAAAAGGCAGTCTAGCATCTACGCCAGATATGCAATGGAATAACGTTTCAGGGTCAGCTTCTTTCAGCGGGAATAACACTGCTACAAATTCCACTACAAATGCATCTTTTAACTCCCAATTTAGGCTTCAAAATGTTAACTGGCTGACTAGTAAAACCGCAACAGGTATTGAGAATACGACTATCAATGGGTTAACAACAGCCTCTACGGTAGCAACAGGAACAGCGGAACCTAATTCCATCGTTGAAATTAAAGCGAATGGCACTGTCATTAATACTGGAGTAGCGAACGGAAATGGTACTTATTCCATCAGCATTCCTCTACAAACAGTAGGAACTACGGTAACTGCTCAGGCAAGTTTAAACGGGCAAGTCTCAAATATTGCCGAAACTGTTGTCAGAGCAGCTAATATCCCTGTTGGAACTATAAGACCAGATGTGTACTCCACAGGTAGCTCAAGCATTACAGGATCTTATACCGGTGATGTAACAAGAGCCGAATTATTCGTAAATGGACAACCAATCTCACAAGGTGGAGCTTTTGCAAATGGAAGTTTTTCTTACTACGTGAACTCTAGCCGTATTAATCTAAGCGATAATGTTGTTCTCGTGGCGTACAGCGCAGATGGGACCGAGCTCGATAGACGTACTGTTATTGTCGTAAGCGGTGTAACAGGTTCTTTATGGCCAGATGACTACCGATTGGGTGCAGCCTCAATTACTGGGAGTTTTTCGGGAGATATCAACTTTGCTCGACTTGTAATTAATGGCCTACCAACAAATCATTGGGGTGGTAATTTTAACCCTGCAAACGGTACTTTTAGTTTCTATGTGGCACCAAACTTAATTGGAGCGGGCGACTTAGTTACAATACAAGGGTTTAACTCATCTGATTTAAGCACGGTTATTGATGAAGTGCCAGTACAAGTTATCGTTCAAGGCACCATTGCACCGAATGATTACCGCGTGGGCGACTCCAATATTATTGGAACGTATACAGGTGATGTGGTAAGAACACAATTAATTGTCAATGGACAGGATGTTAACATTGGTGGAACTTTTGCGAATGGTAATTTCACACACTTTGTCCCTGCTGGCAGAATTCAAGCAGGCGCTAATGTAGAGTTGGTTGCATTTGATGCTGCTGGTAGAGAACTAGATCGTCAGACGGTACGTGTAATTGCAAATACCCAAGGAACAATTACACCGGCGGACTATCGATTAGGTGATGCCAATATTACCGGAACGTATACAGGTGATGTGGTACGAGCCGAATTAATTGTTAATTCAAACCGAGTGAACATTGGTGGAACTTTTGTGAACGGAACTTTCACATATTTTGTTCCTGCGGGTCGTATTCAAGCAGGCGCTAATGTAGAGTTGGTTGCATTTGATGCTGCTGGTAAAGAACTAGATCGTAAACCAGTACGCGTGACTGCCAACACCCAAGGAACAATTACACCAGCTGATTATCGATTAGGAGATGCCAATATTACCGGAACGTATACAGGTGATGTGGTACGAGCCGAATTAATTGTTAATTCAAACCGAGTGAACATTGGTGGAACTTTTGTGAACGGAACTTTCACACATTTTGTTCCTGCGGGTCGTATTCAAGCAGGCGCTAATGTAGAGTTGGTTGCATTTGATGCTACTGGCAGAGAACTAGACCGTAAACCTGTGCGTATTGCGAATACACAAGGAACGATTACACCAGACGCATTCCGTGTGGTTCAAAGCAATTCCAATATTACTGGAACATTTACAGGTGATGTCGCCTCAGCTCGTCTAATTGTGAATGAAAACGTGGTACCTCCTGGTGGTGGTGGAACATTCAACCCTGATGGCACCTTCTCGTTCTTTGTTCGTACAGGCACGATTCGAGTAGGAGATAGGGTGGTGTTGATAGCATTTGATTCTGCGGGTAGAGAACTGCAGCGTCAAACAGTAAGTATTGTCAATACACAAGGAACAATTACAGCCAATGATTACAAAGTGGGCGATGCCAATATTACAGGGAACTACACAGGCGATGTGACATCCGCGCGCTTAATGGTGAATGAACGTGTAGTGACACCAGGTGGTGGAACATTCAACCCTGATGGCACCTTCTCGTACTTCGTTCAAGCAGGTGTCATTCAAGCAGGAGATACTGTGACATTAGTTGCGATGGACGCAAATGGTCGCGAATTAAATCAAACAAATGTGCGTGTGAATCCAAACATCCAAGGAACGATTACATTAAATAATTATACAGCAGGAGGTGCGAATCTGACAGGAACCTTTACTGGCGATATCGCACGAGGACGTATCACTGTGAACAGTGTTGTTGGTATGTGGGGTGGTGATTTCAATCCGAACGGTACTTTCACATATTATGTTGGTAATCTTGGACTAACAGCGGGAGATCGTGTGACGTTAACGGGCTTCAGCTTGGACCATACCGAATTAGATGACAGTACGATAACAGTACAATAATCGATTTAATAGAAGCATAGTTCGTTATTCCTGCAAGAGAAATCTTGCAGGAATAACCTATTTTATAGAATGAAGGAGATATCTGATGAAAAAAATAATCATTGCTGGCAGTATAGCTGCCCTAACGGTTTTAGGTGCTTGTTCGGCGAATACAGATACGAAAGAGGAAACGAAGAAAGCGGCCACAGATACGAAAAAACCAGCTACAGACAATAAGAAAACCGCTAAATCAGAACCTATCGTTGTGAATGGGATCCAATTAACGTTAGATGGACAAGAAATTACGAAGGCGATTTCTAAAGATCAAAAAGAGCAAAACGTGTATACCTTCCGCGTGACGGGTAAAAATGTTTCCTCCATCAATAAAGGGTTAGGCTCTGTCGATTTCA
>NZ_AODD01000038.1 GCF_000525835.1 Listeria grandensis FSL F6-0971 | reverse complement strand
AACGGTAAACATGCAGATAACAGCCGAAGCGCCAGTCATTCATGCGAAAGATATGGCCGCAATAGCAGGAACAAAAGCTACCGATATAAGCTGGTTCACCGATGTAACAGCCGAGGATAAAGTAGACGGAGACATCAGTCCGGATGTGAGTGTAGACTATAGCAGTGTGAATTTCCAAAAAGAAGGAAACTATCCAGTGGTGTACAGTGTGACCAACAGTAACGGAAAATCTGCAAGCACAACGGTAAACATGCAAATAACAGCCGAAGCGCCAGTCATTCATGCGAAAGATATGGCCGCAATAGCAGGAACAAAAGCTACCGATATAAGCTGGTTCACCGATGTAACAGCCGAGGATAAAGTAGATGGAGACATCAGTCCGGATGTGAGCGTAGATTACAGTGGTGTAGACTTCCAAAAAGAAGGCAACTATCCAGTAACATACAGTGTGACCAACAGTAATGGGAAATCTGCGAGTACCACGGTAAACATGCAGATAACAGCAGAAGCCCCAATTATTCAAGCGAAAGATATGAGCGCACTCGTCGGAACAAAAGCCACAGAGATAAGCTGGTTCGCAGACGTAACAGCACAAGATAAAACAGATGGGGACATAAGTTCCGATGCGACTGTAGACTATAGCAGTGTGAACTTCCAAAAAGAAGGAAATTACCCAGTGGTATATAGTGTGACCAACAGTAACGGAAAATCCGCAAGTACGACGGTAAACATGCAAATTATAGCAGATGCACCAGTCATTAGCGATATGAAAGAACCCAAGTTACTTCCCAAAACAGGAGATCAAAGCCATATGTGGACTGTGATTTTAGGGAGTATGCTAATCTTGTTTAGTTATTTCATAATCAGAAGGAAAAAGAAGTCCAGAACTAATATGTAAGTGATTAAAGCTAGAACGAAAGAGTTGCAAAATGAAAAATAGTGATTCAAAAGGATGCTAAGATAATCGCATCAATAACGGCTAGGCAACACGGGTCAGGAGCTGTTCTTTTATTACTTGACTAAATGTAAGAAGAGGTTGGTACAAAAAGGTCTCCAAAATGAAAATAGTGATACAAAATCCAAATTGTAGATTTTGTATCACTATTTTTGTGGTTTCAGCACGCGAGGTGTGCTAATTTTCGCATGTTACTAGCCATGAAATAGAGGTTGTTTTACCGTATACGGAAATGAACCTTACAATAGCCTTCCTATGTCCAAACTGGCTTCACATATAGCTTGCGCCTTTTCGGATGAAAGTAAAAGAAATTATCCATGTAGCAGGAAATTTATTGTTCAAAGAATTTAGTGGATCAAAGGATATGCCCGAAGTGCGACAGGACTACACCAGAATACTTTAGGGAATATCTAGATTTTTTGATGACGGAAGGGAACCTACAGCCAGATCGATTAAACTACTTTAAACAAACATTAATAAAAGAATACAACCGGTGATAAAGCTGGTAAGGGCTCTTATAGCACACGAAATGATATAGCAGTTATACGAGGATAAGGGCGATAAAAATCTGCCATTTCGGCTTATTTTATATGGAAGGCAATAGTTTTAATTTCTTTTACAACCTGTGTACGCTCTTCATGATAATTTTAATAGGGCTTGAATTAGTTATTTATAATAAATAAAAATGATTCTACAGTGTATATGACATGTACATCTATTCACTATGTTTTATATAGTTATAAACTGTCGCAAGAGATATTTCTAATTGGGCGGCAATATCCTTTTTTGATACACCTCGATTTATTAGTCGATGAATAGCCTCGCTTTTTTCGGCAGATATACTAGGCCTTCCCCCGCATCGGCCTCTTTTTTTAGCTGCTTTTAAGCCAAGTAAAGTTCTCTCCCGAATCATCGATACCTCCATTTCGGCTATAGCGGCGATTAGGATAAAATAGAACTTGCCGATAGGTGACGATGTATCGATTTTTTCTTTTAAGCTGATGAAATGAATGTGCTTCTTCTGCAGAAATTCGCTGATCTCCAATAAATCTTTTGTTGTGCGGCTCAATCGGTCTAGTTTAGTCACAACTAATGTATCCCCAGCCCTCATCCGTAAAAATAAATTTTCTAACTCTTTTCGTCGTTTCCTTCCTGACTCTTTCTCAAGAATAATCTGCTGACAGCCAAAAGATTCTAAAGCATCTACTTGACTATGCATAGATTGCTCTTGTGTAGATACTCTGGCGTAGCCGTAGATCTTAGCTTTCATTTTTTTCAGATCTCCCGTTTGTGAATATTCCATGAACGTAACCACCTACCTTTAAATTTTTATCTTTTTTTTTATCCGCTTCCCTTGCATACTATACAGGAAACAGATAACATGTAGAATATACCACAAAATATCTAATTCCTCAAAAAACGTTCGTTTTTTTAAATTTTCAAACTGAACGTAGCATAGATTACGCACCTGCACAGTCCTCGCAGGAAAATAAAACCAAAAAACACCCTTCTAAAAAACGAAACGTTTTTTTAAAAGGGTGTTTTTTGCCTTGGAGAATAAACTATTTCACTTTACTGACCAAATTGAATTTCAAGAATACGCCCAGTTTATCCACCTGCATTTTGGAATGGAAGTTATGTTGGAAAAAGGTATAGATCTGACTGATGACGGGGTGTTTTATAGCTAGTGTGAAGGAGGTTGCACAAAAATAATTCTAGTTGTGGCGGGCGATATTTTGGATGGCGAAAAGAAGTTGTATATTGCGTGGTCTGAGAGTGTCCTGTGGTATCTACCTATGGAATTTATAGGACTTGCCTCCCCAAATGCTCAAATAAAGCAGACGATGGATTTTGCGTACCGGCGAGAGAACTGTTGAAATAGCTTTTTTAACTCAGTAGAACGTATGGAAGTAGCACTGCTGAACACATTGTTTAGATAGTATTAGTAGACAGACACCACAACGAATCTATAAGTTTCGCTTAGCATTTTTAGGAGTCCAAGCTAATCTTTCAGAAAACCAGCTACACTCTAGTTGTGCATCACTAGCTCTCAAAAGTGTTGTCCATACAAGTAAAAGAACTAAATTGTTGTATGTTTCTTTGCCATATCTCGTTCAATATATGAATACATTATTTGAAGAATTCATGGTAAAGGAGGGGAGAAAAATGTGAAGGAAAGGTGATTTACCACCAAGCTAGACATACAGCAGTTGTTTATGAAGGAAGGGGTGTTCATGAAATTTAATGGTTTCAAGGGAATTAGCCCAATTTAATAACAAATAGAAACTACATCAAGATGATAGTTAAAAATTTAAATAGTCAAAAGGAGGCATTTTTAAATTATGAAAAAAATATTTATTACTATGATATGTGTTGTTATGGCATTGGTTGCTGTGTACAATCCTTATCTAGCGCCGGGGGAAAAGGCTCATGCGACATCTGGGAGTATCACATCAATTGTAGAGAGGCCTCTTAATCCAAATGATTATCGTATAGGTATGATGGATGTAACTTTTACTTCCTCCTCTTCTTTATATTTTATAACACAAGAAGAGTACTATAATGGCACATGGTACATCATGTCGTCTCAACGGGTAGGTGCTCTTAGAGGAACAATGCCGTTTTATACAACAAGCACCGCCCGAGCAGGTGATCAGTACCGTTATACGCTGTCGACACAAGTTAATAAGGGCGGTATAGTTCTAGCTACAAGCTACTACACATTGCGAAATAATTATGGAACCATGCGAAATACGACTATTAGTAGTTTAACATCTCTATCAACGAGTGCAACAGGAGTGGCCGAGGCCAATTCTACGGTTACCATTCGAAATGGCACTACTGTGTTGGGAAGCGGAAGAGCTGATAGTGCTAACCGATATACGATTCCTATCCCTGCTCAACCAGCAGGAAGCACAGTTACTGCCACGGCGGTATTGGGGAACTTAAGTGCTCCGGCAGTTAGTACCATCGTTCAACCAGCTCAACTAGCGCCCACGACTTTAGATTCTTTAACGGATCAGTCTACAAGTGCGTCAGGAACAGGACATCCAGAATCTACCGTTCGAATTGAAAATGGTAGTACCGTGATTGGGACAGGCACAGTTGATAGTAATGGAGATTACACAATTCCTATCCCAGCCCAAACAGTGGAAACCGTTATAACGGCTCAAGCCACGTTTAATAATGTGAGTTCAAATATTGCATCGAGAAGAGTTACTAGCGCACAAACGGTGGGAACGATTACACCCGACCGCTTTAATGTGGGAGATGCGAATATTACTGGAACGTACACGGATGATGTTGTACGAGCACGAGTATATGTCAATGGAACATCAATCAATATTGGAGGTAGCTTTGATAGCGGAAGTTTTTCATTCTTTGCGGGGAACGCAGGAATTAAGGCTGGAGATACTGTGACAATCCAAGCATTGGATTTCAACAACCGCATTTTGGATACGAAACCAGTCATTGTGGTGCCACCGATATCACAAGGCACGATCCGACCAAATGATTATAATGTGGGAGCATCGAGTATTACAGGAAGTTATACAGGTTCAGTAACACAAGCGCGTCTCGTTGTGAATGGTATAACTGTTCCTACGGGCGGGGGGAACTTTGCCAATGGTACCTTTACGTATATCGTACCTGCAGGCAGCATTCAAGCTAGAGATGATGTGCAAATTCTAGGACTAGATATGTCCGGTACAGAATTAGACCGCCAAACAGTGCGTGTGATTGCGACAACCCAAGGAACGATTACACCAGCGGATTATCGAGTGGGAGATACTAACATTACCGGAACGTATACAGGCGATGTAACAAGCGCACGTTTAATTGTCAATGGAAATGTCGTTACGCCTGCTGGTGGGGATTTCAGACAGAATGGCACCTTCACGTATTTCGTTCGAGCAGGAACGATCCGAGCAAGTGATAGCGTAGAGCTCATCGCACTTGATGCTCCAAACGGTAGAGAACTTGATCGAAAACCAGTACGAGTGATTGCAAATACCCAAGGAACGATTACACCAGCGGATTATCGAGTAGGAGATACTAACATTACTGGAACGTATACAGGCGATGTAACAAGCGCACGTTTAATTGTCAATGGAAATGTCGTTACGCCTGCTGGTGGGGATTTCAGACAGAATGGCACCTTCACGTATTTCGTTCGAGCAGGAACGATCCGAGCAAGTGATAGC
>NZ_AODD01000037.1 GCF_000525835.1 Listeria grandensis FSL F6-0971 | reverse complement strand
ATATATTATTTTAGTAATATATATTAATTTTAAAAAAACGAAATCTGAAACCAGCGTAAAATTTGTTTCTAAGTGATTTAGGCATAAAAGTACTAAAGCAATTTGCCGATGCTTATCTTGATATTACTCATCTAAGTATATTTTTTGCATTTTTTAAAACTTTATTTCATATTAAATTAAAATATATTGAAATATAATTTCGTTTAAGGTACAATGAACGTATGAAAGAGGTGTTTTTAATATGTTAGAGAATTTATCCACGGAAAAACGAAATGAAAAGACAACATCTTTAGACATGCTATCGGTGAAAGAGGTGTTGCAAATTATGAATGAAGAGGATGCGAAAGTTCCAATGGTTATCGCGGCCAATCTTGCATCAATTGAGAGCGTTATCAAAGGTGTGATCGAAAGCTTCCAAAAAGGCGGTCGCCTCATCTATATCGGGGCTGGAACAAGTGGGCGTCTCGGCGTTCTTGACGCGGCTGAGTGCGTGCCAACGTTTGGTGTTCCTGCTACAATGGTAGTTGGATTGATTGCAGGCGGCGAGAAAGCCTTTTTACAAGCAGTGGAAGGTGCGGAGGACTCCAGCATTTTAGGTAAAGAAGATTTACAAAGGATTTCTTTGACGGCGAATGATTACGTGCTTGGAATTGCAGCAAGCGGCCGCACGCCTTATGTGATTGGTGCGCTTGATTATGCAAAAAAAAATTGGCTCGAAAACCGGAGCTTTGTCATGTAACACAAAAGCTGCGATTTCGGAGCATGCAGACACGGCGATTGAAGTCGATTGTGGTCCAGAAATTTTGACGGGATCGACGCGCCTCAAGGCAGGTACAGCACAAAAATTAGTGCTGAATATGATCTCAACGGTTTCGATGATCGGAATCGGCAAAGTATACAAGAACTTGATGGTTGATGTGATGCCAACGAATGAGAAACTAGTAGAACGTTCCAAACGTATCATTATGGAAGCAACCGAATGTGATTACGAGACAGCAGAAAAGCACTTTGAGTTAGCAGGACAGCATGTGAAACCAGCAATTGTCATGATTTTAACGAATACAGACCTTGCGACAGCCACGGAGAAATTAGCAGCAGCGGATGGTTTTATCAGACGCACATTAGACTAAAGGGAGGTAAGAAACATGAGTAAAGAACATGATTTAGGCCAAAAGATTTTTGAAGAAGTCGGCGGTATGGGAAACGTTTCTAAAATCGCACATTGTATGACGCGTGTGCGTTTAGGAATTAAAGATACAGATAAAGTGAATGTGGAAGGTTTGAAAAAAGCACCGGGTGTACTTGGTGTGGTAGAAGATGATACACTACAAATCATTGTTGGACCGGGATTCGTCAATAAAGTGGCGGGCGCGATGTGTGACATGGCAGGCGTGAAGCTTGGTGAAACATTGCCAGATAATCTAGATGAGAATCTGACACAAAGTTCAGCTAAATCGGGTAAAGACTTGGTGGAAGAAAGAGCTGCAGCTATAAAAGCAGAAATGAAAAAGAAACAAAATAGCTCGTCAGGATTTAAACGTTTACTGAAATCTGTTTCTAACATTTTCGTACCGCTTATTCCAGGCTTTGTTGGTGCTGGTTTAATCGCAGGTATTGCGGCGATTCTTTTCAACAATATCCAAGCTGGTAATTTAGACGTTGGCACATGGATGCAATATGTTACACTTTTAAACGTTATTAAGAATGGTATTTTTTACTTCCTTGTTATTTATGTTGGTATTAATACAGCGCAAGAATTCGGTGGAACGCCCGTGCTTGGTGGGGCCGTCGGTGGTATAACGCTACTTATAGGCGTAACACCAGAATTACCGATTAAAAATATTTTCAATGGTAGCAACATGGTTGCTGGACAAGGCGGAATTATCGGCGTACTCTTAGCGGTTTACTTGTTATGTGTACTTGAGAAATTCTTGCGTAAATGGATTCCGAATTCACTTGATATTATTCTGACTCCGATGTTAGCGCTACTAATTATTGGATTGTTTACGATTTTCATCATTATGCCATTTGCTGGCGTTATTTCAACAAGTTTAGTAGGAAGCATCAACTGGATCATCGCAAAAGGTGGGTTGTTCGCCGGATTCGTTCTCGGGACACTATTCCTTCCAATGGTAATGCTTGGTCTTCATCAAGTCTTAACACCTATTCATGTTGAAATGATTGCACAACAAGGCTATACAATCCTATTACCTATGCTTGCGATGGCTGGCGCTGGCCAAGTTGGAGCAGCAATCGCTATTTGGATGCGTTGTCGCAAAAATAAACCACTTATTAATATGATTAAAGGTGGTCTGCCGGTAGGTATTTTAGGAATTGGTGAGCCGCTAATTTACGGTGTTACAATCCCACTTGGAAAACCTTTCATTACGGCTTGTATTGGTGGGGGTATCGGTGGGGCGGCCATTGGTTATTTCGGAAATGTTGGCGCGATTGCAATTGGACCATCTGGAGTTGCGCTAATTCCATTGATTGCAAATGGTTCATGGTTTGAATATGTTATCGGTTTGCTAGTAGCTTACATTGGCGGTTTCATCCTAACTTATCTTTGGGGTGTTCCAAAAGACGCGATGGAAGCAGTAGAAGAATAAAACAAATAGAGCGGGGCGTGAATCTCGCTCTATTTTAATAACCAAACCGAAAATAGATGTAGAACTAGAAAGGAGGACGGGACAAAAGTTGATTAGTATCAACGGATGTTCCATCCTTTTTTGTATTTATAATCAAATAAAATACAAAAACATGAGTAATTAATTTTAAATTAAGAATTTTTGCTGAATTTCGTCTTAAAAGAAAGTAAAGAATGAGTTTTTTTGAATAAAAATGATCACAGAGTTGAGGTAGATTATTTTTTAAACTGATAATGTGCTTGTTAAGCTTTTTTAGGTGTGTCTCGCTTTTTTTGTTGTATTGTCTAGTCGCATGTTATAATTAAAGCATGAAAATGATTCAAAGGAGGCTTCAACAGACATAATGGGAAGTGTGATTAATCGAATTCAAGGTATTTTAGATGAATTGCCGAAATCAGAGGCAAAAGTAGGTCGCGCGATATTGGCCGATCCTAGTAAAATTGTAAAAATGTCGATTCATGAGTTGGCTGAAAGTTCCGGGGCAAGTGGTGCTGCGGTGATTCGATTTTGCCATTCAATGGGGTTGGAGGGCTTTCCTGAGCTCAAAATGAAGTTATCCGTCGAGCTTGTTCGACCTGAAAAGGTAGGTTACTATGATATTGAACCGAATGAAGAGTTTGAAGAAATTACGCGAAAGCTTGTTTCTAACACGGTGCAAACATTGAACGACACGGTGGGGCAACTAGAGAAAGAAAAAATTATGGAGGCGTGCGAGATTCTCTATAAAGCAGATACAATCTACGCCTATGGTGTCGGAGCTTCGTGGTTAATTGCCGAAGATATTGCTCAAAAATGGATGCGCGCTGGCAAACATGCGATTGCGATTGCTGATCCACATATTTTAGCGATGGCTTTTGCGGCAGGCTCTAAAAATGCGGTTTTCTTTGCGATTTCAAATAGTGGAGAAACGAGTGAAGTATTGCAGTTGGCCGATGAAGCGCTGAACAATGGGTTAGAGTTGCTTAGTTTGACCCGTTTCGGACAAAATAAATTAAAACAACGAGCGGCGGTTGCGCTGGAAACATCACGTGCGCCAGAAACCGAGCTTAGAAGTGCAGCAACGAGTTCCAGGCAAGCACAGTTTCTAGTGATTGACATCTTATTCTACTTTTACGCTTCGCATCATTATGAGGAAATGATTGAGCAGATAAGGACATCACGGGAAGCGACGAATCGATTTAGGGAATCTTGATTTGTTTGCTACATAATTTGAAAAGGTAGGCCAACAGCGGCTTATGGAGACTTCATTGTAAAAAATGCTTGACTTTAGTAGGAACATCGGCTAACATAAGTGTTATATTAAATGAATGCGTGGATGAAGAGTAAGTAACATGATGGATGTTTTAAGAGAGCTGATGGTTGGTGTGAATCAGTAGCAGAAATGGTGTGAATGGACTTCGGAGCAACTAAGCTGAACGGGTTTTCCTCAGTAGGAGTTAGCGATTAGGCCTTATCGTTACACAAGGCACCCCATAGTATTGTGGGATTGAGTGAATCGTTTTTTTTCGATTAATGAAGGTGGTACCACGGGTCTCCCGTCCTTATCTAAGTTTATTAGATATGGAGGGAGGCTCTTTTTGTTGTGGGTCTTATGAGGCATCCCTTGCCGATTTAGAGCCACAATATGCATGAGAGCGAAGCGAGCATGTAAACCATCAGCGGCTCTTACAACGTGCCAAACGAGACTAAATACCAAATAAAATACGATAAAACATAAAGCAAGAAGAGTAAGCAAATATAATTTTTATAGAGAGTCAGTGGTTGGTGTGAGCTGATAAAGTTATGTTGCCGAAGTGGTCCTTGCGCGTGTGGCTTTGAACAAAAAAGTAGGAGCTACCGGGTTCTCCCGTTATAGAGATTGGATTTGGAGCCGACATCTGGCCCTAAATTCTAATGAGAAAGAAGTAAAGCGAACCGCCAAACTTTTCTCTCATCACCGCCGAACACTAGCGACCAGGCAACTGCTTAGGTCCTAGGCGAAATCGAGTACCGAAGCGGAATGTACGATTTGTACACGAGCATCGGAACGGAGATTTTAACGACGGAGATGAGTGTTTGCCTGGTCGCTAGCTTCTAAGTAAGAGGTGGTACCGCGATATTCGCCCTCTAAGGAAAGCAGTGATTGTGCTGTGTTCTTTAGAGGGCTTTTTTGTATATAGAATTGGAGGAATGAGCGATGAAATTAACGAAAAAAATAAATGCTGATACGATAACGGCGATTTTGGCGTATGAACGGTTAGATGGTAAAAATAAGGCGTTGTTGGAAGGTGCGGCGCGGGATGCGGATGCAGGTCGGTACTCGATTATTGCGATGGATCCAGTGCACGAGATTAGTATTCATGGACAGCGGTTTTTGTTGGATGGTGTGGAGAAAATGGTGACGGATCCGCTAATGGAGCTTGATCGGGTGATTCGGACGGCAACTCGGACGGCAGAGGAACTTCCTTTTGAGGCAGGGGCGATCGGATATGTTGGTTATGATACGATTGCGCTTTATGAGGATTTGGGGGAGATGCCGAAAGAAACACGTGCGGGGCTAGCGGACAGTCATTTTATGTTGTATGAGTCGTTTTTGATTATGGACCATCAGGCGGAGGAAATGATGCTTGTTCAGGATAATTGTTATTCGAATCGGACGGAACAGGAGATGCTGGAGGCGCTGAATCGGATGCATGAGCAGCTGGTGACGCCGTTTGAGCAGGAGGCGCGCGATGTGACAGTGGCGCCTATGGAGTATACGAGTAATGTGACGAAGGCGGAATATATGGCGCAGGTAGAGAAGGCAAAGACGCACATTAAAAACGGAGACTTTTTCCAAATTGTATTGTCGCAGCGCTTGGAGACGCCGTTTACGGGTGAAGCGTTTGATTATTACCGGAAATTGCGATTGTTGAATCCGTCGCCGTACTTATTTTTCGTGGATTTTGGGGAGACGAAGTTGATTGGATCTTCGCCGGAAAGCTTGGTGAGTGTGACGGGAGATGTCGTTGTGACAAATCCGATTGCTGGGACGCGAAAACGTGGGGCGACGAAGCAGGAGGATGCGAACTTGGCGCATGAGTTATTACACGATGAAAAGGAGCTTGCGGAACATCGGATGCTAGTTGATTTAGGCCGAAATGACATCGGGAAAATTGCGGTGACGGGTAGTGTGACGGTTCCGGTTTACTTGACGATAGAACGATATCGCTTTTTGATGCACTTGGTATCGGTTGTGGAAGGGACGTTGAAACCTGGTTTGACTGCGATGGATGCGCTGAAATCAGTCTTGCCAGCGGGAACGGTGAGCGGGGCACCAAAGATACGGGCGATGGAGCGGATTTATGAATGGGAGAATGTGAAACGTGGACCTTATGCGGGAGCGGTTGGGTATTTGACGCATACTGGTGATTGTGATTTTGCCTTGGCGATTCGAACGATGGTGCTACATCAAGGCAGAGCTTATGTACAAGCTGGGGCTGGGGTTGTGTATGATTCGGATCCAGAGAGTGAATATTTAGAAACGCTACAAAAAGCAAAGGCATTACTGGAGGTTGGAAAATGATTTTATTAGTCGATAATTATGATTCATTTACGTATAATTTGGAGCAATATTTGGCGGAGTACGCAGATGCGGTTGTTGTTCGCCGAAATGATGCGGAGGATTTGCTGGATGTGGCGGCGCGTGCGACGGGAATCGTCTTGTCACCAGGGCCTGGGAAGCCGAGTGAGGCTGGGCTTTTAGAGGAGGTCGTTCGGAGATTTGCGAAGGTCAAACCGATGTTAGGCATTTGCTTGGGACATCAAGCGATTGGTGAAGTGTTTGGCGGGACGGTGAGTCGGGCGAGAATTATCCGTCACGGGAAGGTATCGACGATGAGGCAGGATGGTGGAGCAATTTTTGCGGGGCTAGGTGCGGATTTGGAAATTATGCGGTATCATTCGCTGATTGTTGATAAAGCAGGATTTCCAGAGGAATTGGAAGTTTTGGCGAGGTCGCTAGATGATGCGGAGATCATGGCGATGCAGTTGCGTGGCTTTCCGGTTTATGGCTTGCAGTTTCATCCAGAGTCGATTGGAACAGCGGATGGGAAGCAGATGATGGGGAATTTTGTAAATATTGTGAATGAAGGAGGAGCACAAGATGGAAGCGTATTTGCAGAAAGTATATGATCAGGAAAATTTAACGCGAGAAGAGATGCAGTCGGTGGCGAGAGCAATTTTTGCAGGAGATTTAACACAGGCGCAAATCGCGGCTTTCTTGATGGCACTCAAAATTAAAGGCGAAACGATTGAGGAAATGCAGGCGATTGCGGAGACGATGCAAGGTGTGGCCATTCAATTACCGATAGCGTCTGAAAATACGATGGATAATTGTGGAACGGGTGGAGATAAATCGCTCAGCTTCAATGTTAGTACGACATCAGCGTTTGTCCTAGCGGCAGCAGGGATTAAGGTCGCAAAACACGGAAATCGTAGTATTTCAAGTAAGTCAGGAAGTGCGGATGTCTGTCAGGAATTAGGCATTGATATTTCGCTTGGCGCCGAGGATATGGTATATTTACTGGAGAATGCAGGCATTGCTTTCTTGTTCGCACCTCATGTGCATCCGAATATGAAATACGTAATGGCAGTGCGACGTGAGTTGAATACACCGACGATTTTCAACCTTATCGGACCACTTACCAATCCTGTGAAATTAGAAACACAATTAATGGGCATTTATCGTCGTGATCTATTGGAACAAACCGCTCAGGTACTCGGAAAATTGGGGCGAAAACGGGCGATTGTTGTGAATGGTGGCGGTTTTATGGACGAGGCTTCGCTGGCCGGTGAGAACCATTACGCGTTACTTGAAAATGGAGAAGTCACGCGACACACTTTTCTACCAGAGGATGTTGGTTTGAAAAGCCAGGGTTTGGAGGCTATTCAAGGTGGGGATGCGGCGCGAAATGCGGAAATTTTGTTATCGGTATTAAAGGCAGAACCAAGCGCGTATTACGATACAGTGATTTTGAATGCAGGTCTTGGCCTGCTTGCACACGGGAAAGCTGCGACGCTTGAAGCAGGGATTCAGATGGCGCGTGATTTAATTGATAGCGGCGAGGCTTATGCTAAATTAACGAAATTATTAGCTTGTCAAAAGGAGCGATTAGCAGGATGACATTTTTAGAAGAAATTTTAGCGAAAAAAGAGCAAGAGGTGGCGGAGATGCCTTTAGAAACGGTGAATTTACCACGTCAGAAACCATATTTTCAAGCATTTTTAAAGGCAAATCAAGGAGCGGTGCAGTTGATTGCTGAAGTGAAGCGGGCTTCTCCGTCGAAGGGGGCAATTAATTTAGATGTTGATCCGGTTGCCCAAGCTAAAAGTTACGAAGCGGCAGGTGCTGGGGCAATTTCAGTGCTCACAGATCAGCAATTTTTCAAAGGGGGTATCGAGGATTTGCGTGCTGTTGCGAATGCGGTGAGCATTCCGGTTTTATGCAAAGATTTCATCATCAGCGAAAAACAATTGATCCGTGCCAAAAATGCTGGCGCCTCGATCGTGTTATTAATTGTTGCCGCACTAAGTGAAATGGCTTTAATGACACTCTACAAGCAAGCGATGGCGCTCGATTTGGAAGTTCTCATGGAAGTGCATAATGAAGCAGAGTTGAAAATTGCGGAACAATTAGGAGCGAAATTAATCGGCGTGAATAACCGCGATCTACATAGTTTTGTTGTGGACATTGCGGTTAGTGAGCGCATGGCCGACTCTTTTTCGGTGACCGATACGTTTTATATTAGTGAAAGTGGTATTCGCGAGCCGAGAGACGTTGCTCGGGTGGCAAAATCGTATAGCGTCGTGCTTGTCGGAGAAGCGTTAATGCGTGCGGAAAATGTCGAACAAGCAGCCAGTGATTTGAAGGTGAATCGCTTATGACGCAGATTAAGATTTGTGGGTTGAAATACCGACCGGATATTGAGGTGGCGGTGGAGCAAGGCGCGGATATGATCGGTTTCGTTTTTGCTGCGAGTAAACGACAGGTGACGCCAGATCAAGCACGAATTTTAGCTAGAGATATTCCGGAAACAGTGAAAAAAGTAGGCGTTTTTGTGAATGAAAGTCCCGCAGAAATCAACCGTATTGCGGCGATGGTACCGCTTGATATTGTGCAATGTCACGGTCAAGAGACGAGTGCGGACTTGGCTCTGATCAATCACCCGACGATCAAAGCGTTTCCGGTCAAGGCAGGGCGGATGGAGGGCGATATAACGGCTTATCCAGACAGCCTGATCTTGCTAGATGCACCGGCTACCCAGTTTGAAGGTGGTAGTGGTGAAACGTTTGACTGGGAAGCGCTTGGGAAAACAGAACTCCCGAACGATCGGCTAATCGTTGCAGGCGGCCTAAATGCGGGTAATGTCGGTGTCGCAATCCAACAATTTCATCCGTTCGCCGTAGATATTTCCTCTGGCGTCGAAACAAACGGAACGAAAGACCCCGAAAAAATAATAGCATTCATTCAAAAAGTGAGAGGAGCCGAAGAAAATGAGTTATAATGTACCGAATAAACATGGTTTTTATGGTAATTACGGTGGCAAGTTTGTCCCTGAAACCTTGATGAAAGCTGTCACAGAACTAGAAGAGGCTTATGAAATATCTAAAACAGATGAGGCGTTTCAAAAAGAGTTGCGCTACTACTTACGAGATTATGTTGGCCGTGAGTCACCACTTTATTTGGCAGAACAATTAACGGCACATGCAGGAGGCGCTAAAATTTACTTGAAGCGAGAAGACTTGAATCACACCGGTGCCCATAAAATCAATAACTGTATCGGTCAAGCTTTGTTGACGCGCCAAATGGGCAAAAAGAAAGTAGTCGCTGAAACCGGCGCAGGACAACATGGTGTTGCAACCGCAACTGTAGCCGCATTGTTCAACTTAGAATGCACAATTTTTATGGGAGAAGAAGACATCCGTCGCCAACAATTGAACGTTTTTCGGATGGAGTTGCTTGGCGCCAAAGTGGTCAATGTTTCAGGCGGTAATGGTACGCTTAAAGATGCTGTTAATGAAGCACTGCGTTACTGGGTGGCGAATGTAGAAGATACGCATTATATCATGGGTTCTGTCCTAGGACCGCACCCATTCCCACAGATCGTTCGTGATTTCCAAAGCGTGATTGGTGAAGAGGCCCGCGCGCAACATCTGGAAAAAGAAAATCGATTACCAGAAGCGATCGTAGCATGTATCGGTGGTGGCAGTAACTCGATGGGACTTTTCTATCCATTTGTAAATGATGCAAGCGTCAAAATGTATGGCGTCGAAGCAGCTGGCTCTGGGCTTGATACGGCTTTTCACGCAGCATCGCTTTCCAAAGGCGAAGTTGGGGTCTTGCACGGCGCAATGATGCATATTTTACAAGACGATGCCGGTCAAATCCAAGAAGCCTACTCGATTTCCGCTGGTCTGGATTATCCCGGAATTGGTCCTGAGCACAGCTTTTTGCGAGACGAGGGACGTGCGGAGTACACCTCTGTAACCGATGATGAGGCCGTAGAAGCCTTCCAATTACTTTGCCGTACCGAAGGAATCATTCCTGCGTTAGAAAGCTCTCACGCAATCTCTTTCGCCGTAAAACTAGCCGCTCAAATGAATCCCGACGAAAGCATCATTGTTTGTTTATCCGGTCGAGGAGATAAAGACGTAGACCAAATCCGCGAACGCTTGAAAGGAGACGTTGAAAAATGAAGCTACAACAAGCAATCGAACAAGCAAATCTCGCCGTTGTTCCCTATATCATGGCGGGTGATGGAGGTTTAGACCAACTAGAAAATCAGATGCAATTACTAAGCAATGCAGGCGCGACCGCAATCGAGCTAGGCATCCCGTTTTCTGATCCAGTTGCAGATGGTCCAGTCATTCAAGAGGCAGGATCACGTGCTTTGGCAGCTCACATAAGTCTTGAGCAAATTCTAAAAACACTAACAACGAGTAAAATCGATATTCCACTTGTTGTGATGAGTTATTTTAATCCGATTTACCACCTCGGTGTCGAAAGATTTATCGAACTTGCGAAGAAAACGCCAATTAAAGGTTTGATTATTCCAGATCTTCCATATGAACATCGCGATTTAATCATGCCTCATATCGAAAATACAGACATCGCGCTAATTCCGCTCATTTCCCTGACTAGCCCGAAAGAGCGCATGGAGCTGATTGCAAAACAAGCACAAGGTTTCATCTATGCTGTGACTGTGAATGGCACAACCGGTGAACGCGCCGAATTTGGCGATAAGATTGATGAAAATTTAACGTACTTAAAAACGATAAGCCCAGTCCCTGTTTTAGCAGGTTTCGGAATTTCGAATCTAGATCACGTGGCGAGATTCGCTGCGGTATGTGATGGTGTGATTGTCGGGAGTAAAATTGTCCAGTTGCTTCATGATGGAAAATATGAAGAGCTTAGTGAATTTATTACAGGTGCGAGCGCAATCAAATAAGAGCATCCTTTTAGGCGCTCTTTTAGAAGCTACTGGAGTGAAATAAAAACAAAGGGTTACTGGCGGATTGAAGCCATTGACGATTGAATAGTATGATATCTAGACACGTCTGAAATGGCGTGTTTTTTCGTATGGTGAAGTAAAAAATAAAGATGACCAAGAGAATGACAAATATGGAATTCGATCCGATAATAAGGACTAAATGAGCATATTGTCTTAAAAGTTTGAAAAAATAATATTTTAGGAATAAATAGTCTTTATATATAGATTATGATATACTTATTTTGTAAATATAGAAAGGAGTGTTTTGGATGAAATGGAAGAAAAGAATGGCCTTACCTGCAACTACTTTGGCAATTAGGGGGATTAACATTCATTCGTATTCTGAAGACAAAAATCAGGAAATAATGTATCTCGTTGTCCCAAGCCCAAGTTATATACTTAAAGAATTGAATATCTGATTTTTCATAGCATTTTTTACAGGTGACAAGATCCCTCAAAAAATAAATGGCAATTTATGAGCGATCTAAGTCTTATTATGATAGTAATAAAGAATAAAAAAATAAGATGCTTTTCACTAATTGCTTCATCTTGCTTTTTTTTTGTCAAAAATGGATAGTAAGAGGAACGAATTTCGTCATACTTACTATCATGAGTGATGGTATTTTTAGGAGGTTATTAAATAGATGGAAACAATTTTAACTGCTACTGATCTAAATAAGGAATATGGTGATAAGAATAATCGATTCAAGGCATTAGATAATGTAAATGTCACGGTTCAAGAAGGTGAATTCATCGGAATCATGGGACCATCTGGTGCCGGGAAATCAACGTTACTGAATGCACTTGCTACGATTGACCTACCGACAAGTGGGCATGTAAAAATAAATGGCACAGAGGTTCTTACAATGAGCGAAAAGCAACTATCGCAATTTCGCCGTGAAAAACTGGGCTTTATCTTTCAAGATTATAATTTACTAGATACCTTGAAAATCAGTGAAAATATTGCGTTGCCACTTACGATTTCTAAGGTATCTGCCATTGAAATTACAGCGCGTGTGGAAGAAGTTGCCGATTTTTTTGGTATTCATGATTTACTTGATAAATTTCCAAATCAAGTTTCTGGTGGTCAAAAACAACGTGCGGCTATTGCTCGAGCTATTATTACGAAACCTGATTTAATTTTTGCAGATGAGCCAACAGGAGCGCTTGATTCGAAAAATGCTCAGTCGATCTTGCAATGTTTACAAGACTTGAATCATAAGGAGAATGCAACGATTATGATGGTAACGCATGATGCCCAAGCTGCGAGTTTTTCAAAACGAATTTTGTTTATTAAGGATGGTATCGTTTCACATGAGTTAATGAGGGGAAGCAAAACGCAACATCATTTTTTCAAAGAAATTTTGGCGGCGATGGAGAGCTTTGGAGAGGAGACTAGCGATGTTATTTAACTTAGCGAAACGAAATCTGACGCGAAATTTCAAGAATTACCTACTCTACTTTTTTTCATCAGCCTTTTGCGTTATCATTTTTTACACGTTTCTTGCTCTTTCGTTTGATGATACGATTAAAAAAGCTGCTTCCGAGTCGTTACTTGTCGACTATTCTTTAAAGGGCGCTGCGATGGGGCTAATCTTATTTACAATTATTTTCATCATGTATTCCAGTAACTTCTTTGCGCATAAGCGTAAAAAGGAACTCGGCACCTATGTTTTGCTAGGCCTACGAAAACGACAAATTGGCCAAATGATGTTCTACGAGAACTTTGCAATGGGAATTCTAGCTTTAATAGCTGGTATTTTTGGCGGAATTCTGCTTTATACATCATTCGTTTCTTTACTGTTACAGTTTATTGATGTGCAGGTAAAGGCGAAGCTTACGATTTCGATGGAAGCTATGTTTGCCACCGTCCTCGTCTTCCTATTACTGACGATTGTCACGTCTTTTGAAGGTTATCGCATTGTTTATCGCTTTACCGTTTTGAATCTCTTAAAAGCTACTAGTGTCGTAGAAAAACAAGCACGCGGAGGTAAAGTTGCAGCAACGATTGGTGTTCTATTATTGTTTATTGGTTACGCAATTGCTTTAACGCCTGCGAATTCTGGCCTTTTTTATAAAGATTTACCTACTGCTATGCAACTTATTATTGTCATTCTTACGATGATTGCAGGCACTTTTTTGTTCGTTGCTTCTTTCTTACCTGCTATGTTAGCGAAATTAGCGACGATAAAGCCGTTTTATTTCAATGGAGTCAACATGATTAGTGTGGCCAACTTACGGTTCCGCATGCGAACACAAGCGAAAATGATGGCAACGATCTCCATTTTAATTGCGATAACATTATCAGCAATCGGCTTTACCGGAACTCTATACGAAAACATTCGCGCGCAATCGGAGAATTTTATATCTACAGATTATCAAATCAGTAATGGAAATGAGGCAGCGGCTAAGAAATTCATCGAAATCGCCGGTGCTACAAATATTTCCTATCAAAACAAAGTAACGCTTCTAACTGAAAAATCTACATTCATCTCTGAATCAAAATACCGGGAGCTGATGAAGCAAATTTTCGATCAAAATGTACCACCACTCAAAAAAAAATGAAGTCATTGCGCTCACTCGCGAAAATCAGTTGAGCCATAAGGAGATCAGGGAGTTGCAAAGTACAAAACAACCACTCACGACTAGACATGCCTTCCAAGTTCGATCAGTCAAAGTGACCAATCCAGTCAATAGCTCTGCTAACATCCTGTACGTACTAAATGATGCAGACTTTAATGCGCTTAGTAAAACAGCAACGAAAGAAACCAGTTATCTGTACAACCTCACAGACGATAACATTTCGACTGCTGAAAAAATAGTAAGTCAGAATGGGAAATTCGGCGAGGTTTTCTTTATGTCGTACCTAAATTTTCATCATCAGAATGCCGTATCCACAGGTTCTATTTTATTTGTCGGGCTATTCATCGGCTTAACTTTCCTTGTTGCAACGGGCTGTATCATTTACTTTAAGCAGATTACAGAAGCATACAATGATCGCCATCAATATACTTTAATGCGCAAAATTGGTATGGATCACGCAATGATTCACAAAACGATTGCTCATCAAATTTTAGTTATATTTTTGGTTCCCCTTCTACTTGGTATTTGTCATACAATTGTCGCGCTGACTGCATTTGGACAAAATACAGGTATGTCCGTAACATTCGCCTTATCCACCGTCATTCTCGCGTATGCTACCATCTATGCGATTTATTATTTCTTCACAGTCCGAAATTACATGCAGATTGCCAAGAGCGAATAATTAAGAAGATAGTACAAATTTCATGATTAAATGGCGCTTACTCTATAAAAATAGGGATAAGTGCTGTTTTTCGTGTCACTAAATGTTCGTAATACAAGATGAAGTAGTGAGAGCCGTTTTGCATGCGTATTGCCAAGAGGGAGAACTATTAAATGAGAGGCTTAGTGAAAATAATTTTCTGTTTATATTAGCTTTCCAATGTGTTAGAAGTGAATCTAAATGTTTCGTTTACCAAGTATAAAATTAGGAGTGTATTTTCCCGCTTTTTTTATTTATTTTCAACTAATGATTGCAAGCTGATGCAAGAAGGAGTAAACTAAAATTTAGTTGAGTTTTTAACAGAGCACTTTTTAATTCAAAAGCGAGTATCATTAATCGGCTCAAATATAGAGCACTTCATAATAAAGGACGAGGTCTATGTCTTCATCAAAACTACTTCGAGGAACTTTCATTTTAACGTTAGGAACTTTCATTTCTAAATTTCTAGGTCTGTTTTATGTTATTCCATTCTATTGGATTATGGGTGGCGCAGGACCGATGACGTTGTATAATTTTGGGTATGTACCTTATCAGATTTTTCTTGGAATCGCAACGGCGGGGGTTCCGCTTGCAGTAGCAAAGTATGTAGCGAAATATAACGCGATAGGTGAATATGAAATTGGACGCCGTTTATTCAGAAGCGGTGTGTACCTCATGCTTGCAACAGGATTTGTCAGCTTCCTTGCGATGTATGCTTTGGCGCCGGTTTTGGCGGGCTTGCAATCGATTGAAGGTAGTGGTTACACTGTCCAGGATGTGACAGGAGTTATCCGTGCAGTCAGTTTTGCGCTCATCGTTATTCCGGTGATGAGTTTGATCCGTGGTTTTTTCCAGGGATACCAGTCGATGGGACCTTCTGCGGTTTCTCAAGTCGTTGAACAAATTGTTCGTATTGCATTCTTGCTTGTCGGTTCGGCAACGGTTCTTTATATACTGCATGGTACGGTTGTTGGCGCGATTAGTATTGCCACATTTGCGGCCTTCATCGGAGCATTAGCGAGCCTCGCATGCCTGCTCTGGTACTTTTTCAAGCGTAAAAAGGGACTCGATGCTTTGCTACGAACGAGTAAAGGGGAAGTGACGGTTTCCTTACCTTCGATGTATAAAGATATTTTCATCACGGCAGTACCATTTGTAGTCGTAGGAATTGCAAGCTCACTCTACCAGCAAATTGACCAGTTTACATTCGGTCGCATTTTAACATGGATTGGTTACAGTGGGCACGAAGCTGAGAATTTACTTGGTATCGTTAACTTTAGTGCGCAAAAACTGGTCATTATTCCAGTTAGTTTGGCGACAGCGTTTTCGATGACGATTGTTCCGCTCGTGACGGCGGCTTATGCGCGCGGCGAACAAGAAAATGTGAAAAAGCAGCTAAACGATGTTTTCCAAGTGTTGCTTTTCATCACGTTACCGGCTTGTATCGGGATGTCTTTACTTGCAGAACCGCTGTATACGGTGTTTTATGAACACGACCCGGCGGGAATTCAAATTTTGGCATTCTACGCACCAGTCGCGATTTTACTATCCTTATTCAGCGTGACGGCGGCAATTTTGCAAGGAATTGATGAACAACGATTCACGATTTTAAGCCTGCTCATCGGTTTATTGACGAAATCTGTTTTCCAAATGCCGTTGATGATGTGGATGGGCGCGCGGGGTTCCGTTGCAGCAACTGGTCTTGGCTATACCGTGTCCGTCATTTTCGCGATGATTATTATTCGTAAATATGCAAACTATAATTTCAGCGTGATTTTAAGAAGGACGGTTTTAATGTTGCTCCTTAACCTGGCGATGGCAATCTCTGTATTGCTCGTATACCAAGGTTTGACATTATTTATGAATCCAGAAACAAAACTCAATTCGATGATTCTACTCATCATTTGCGGTGGTGTAGGAACACTCGTTTATGGCTATCTTAGCTTGCGTTTACGCTTGTTCGATAAAGTATTTGGACCAAGAGCCGCGACCATCCGTCGAAAACTACGTATAAAAGCATAAGGGGAGGCAACACATCATGGAAAAACGAACAAGAAAAAGGTCAAAAGAAGCACGGCGCGCACGGCTATTCCTGTTTCTAGGATTGCTTTGTGTTATTGCGGGAATAGCGATGTATATTCTCAAATTCATTTGGGTCGCTGTACCGTTAGGATTACTAGGCGCATTACTGCTCGGCATGACGATTGGTTTAAAATTACCGAGAAAAAAAGAATGATTTGAAAAAGTTTGCGAGACCTTTAAATAGGTTTTGCAAACTTTTTTTGGCATGTATTGAAATCTAAAAAGATTACACTACAAACTGAGTCTCCTAATTTAGCACTAAAAAAGAGAAATAAAAGGCAGCACACCTTTCATTTCTCTTTTTTCATTTTAATAAGGATTATCGTCTGTTTCACTGAACCTCTTCAAATAGTACGGAATTTGTTCCGCGACTTCTGTTGGTAAAACAACATATTTCTTCTTCGCCAGCGTTTCACCAATATAGCTATGCAAAAATACTGCCGTTAGAACAGCATGTTTTGGCTTGTCTAACTGACCAAGTAAACCGGCAATCATTCCTGCGAGCGTATCACCCATTCCGCCTGTTGCCATTGCAGGTGTTCCGTAAATATTTTGCCAAATATCATCCTCGATGTACACGCGCGTCCGGTGATCTTTCAACACGACGATAGCATCTAGTTCTGTTGCAAAATCTTGATTTTTCATGTCGTCCAGATCCGTTGTATCCGTATGCGTCAAGCGTTCCCATTCTGTCCGGTGCGGTGTAAAAATCAGCGTTGCTTGCGGTTTGTCGAAATCTTTCGAAGCATAAAGTGTAATCCCATCACCGTCGATAATAACTCGCTGATGAGGCTGTGCATGAGCGCACACAAGTGTCAACAAGGCGCGCGCTGTAGCATCTAAACCGAGCCCTGGTCCAATTAAAACCGCATCAAATTTCGGTAAGACTTGCACCAAATAATCCGTATCGCTCGAATCAATAAACATCGCTTCTGGAAGGCGTGCATGAAGGGCTGAATGGTTCAGGCTATGCGTAGCAACCGAAACTAGCCCAGCGCCACTATAAATTGCTCCTTGTGCTGCCATGATGATCGCACCGCCGAGTTGCTCGTTACCGCCAATCAATAAAACACGTCCATAATCACCTTTATTCGTTTCATCATCGCGTTGTTTGATCCAAGCGCAGATAACCTTAGGTGTGATTTTTTTCATTTGAGATCATCCTTTTCTTTTATTTTTTTTCTTATGTACTGTAACTTTCCTTGCTTAATTGTCCAATTTAGTATAACCTATCCACAAAAGGAGTGAAAGTAAAATGAAACCAATATTTCCAGCAGTAAAAGCAGTAATCATACATAATGGCAAATTTCTCGCTTTAAAAAAAGCCGATGTGAAAGACGATGTGTGGGAACTTCCAGGAGGTCGCATGAATTTTGGAGAAACAAAGGGGGAGGCGCTGTTTCGCGAAGTACAAGAAGAAACAGGACTCCAAGTACAGCCGTTTATTCTGTATGATACATGGGAATTTTTCCAACCAGAATATCAAATTACAGGCGTGATTTACTTATGCGAAAAACCAGAAGGCGATGTCCGAATTTCGAGTGAACATCAAGCATATGAATGGTTTCCACTGGAAGCAAGTAGCTTAGAACGAATGGATGTTGTATTTGCTTCACGCATGGTACGCTGGGATTTTGAGGCAATTCAAGGTTTTATGTCGTAAAGCACCTCAAAATGCTTTCATACGAGCGCAAAAGAGTATACAATGGAGAAGGACAGGACTGGAGTATAAATGTTGTTTTCATTTGATTTGTGTCAAGTTACAAGTTTTTCTCCAAATGCAGTAAATAACTAGTTGAAGGGATTGTTATACTATGAGTACGATCAATTGGCAAGAGGAAGTAGAGAAACGCCGCGAGGATTTTAAACGCGATTTATTCGCAATTTTAAGCATTCCAAGTGTGCGTGATGATTCCAAAGCGACGGAGGATGCACCATTTGGCCCAGAAGTGAAGAGAGCATTGGATTTTGCTTTAGAACTCGCGGCAAAAGATGGTTTTGCAACGAAAGAAGTTGGCAATGTTGCCGGTCACGCCGAGTTTGGTCAAGGGGAAGAACTGGTTGCAGCATTAGGACATGTGGATGTTGTGCCGGTTGGCGATGACTGGTCACACGACCCATTCGATCCAATTTTGAAAGACGGGAAAGTATTCGCGCGAGGCTCAGCGGATGATAAAGGACCAGCAATGGCTGCCTACTATGCCATGAAAATTATTAAAGAACTTGATTTGCCATTATCCCGCCGTGTTCGTATGATTTATGGCTCCGATGAAGAAAGTGGCATGTCTTGCGTAGAGCGCTATTTCGAGACCGAAGAGCAACCGACAATGGGCTTCGTTCCGGATGCTGAATTCCCGATTATTCATGCAGAAAAAGGTATTTCAGAACTCGATATTTCTTTTAAAGATGGCGAAAAAGAAGGAAACGCCGATTTCCGCTTGATTGGTTTTGAATCTGGCGCGCGTTACAATATGGTTCCAGATCATGCGAAAGCTGTTTTAGAAAACGTCAAAGACTTCGATCAAATCGCGAAGAAATTTGCAGCCTATAAAAAAGAAACAAAACTTGCTGGTGAAATCGCGGAATCCGGTAATTCCGTAACTATTTCGTTGATCGGTAAAGCGGCACATGCGATGGAGCCAAATAACGGTGTCAATGCAGGACTTCACTTAGTTGGTTTCCTAGGCAAGTTCACGTTAACCGGTGTGGCAAGCGATTTTGTGACATTTGGTAAAGACTACCTATGTGGCGATTCTCGTGCTGTGAAACTTGGCATTCGCTATGAAGATAAGGAAAGCGGCGAATTGACAATGAATGTTGGTGTGATTCGTTATAGTGTCGAAGAAGGCGGTCGTTACGGCCTCAATTTCCGCTATCCTGTTACCGCCAATATGGATCAATTGAAATTAAAAATGGAAACAGTTGTTAATGAGTATAATGGCCAGTATACGCATTACGATGATTCGAAGCCATTATTCGTACCGAAAGACCATCCGCTAATCCAAACATTGCAAGAAGTATACACGAACCAGACTGGCGAAGAAGCAACATTGCTCGCTATTGGTGGTGGAACTTATGCACGTCATATGGAGACAGGGGTTGCTTTTGGAGCGCTATTCCCAGAACGTGAAGACACGATGCACCAAAAAGATGAGTTCGCGTATTTCGACGATTTAATTAAAACAATCGCAATTTATGCCGAAGCCCTTTACAAACTAGCGAAGTAAAGTATATAATTGAAAAAAATTAAGATTCAGGCTAGAAAGTAGCAGAGGAATGAAACTAGGTTTTGCCCTCTGCTCTGGTCTTGATTAGAATTTTTAGACAGTTGCAAAAACATTTCGCGAAGGAGTGCTGAAAATGAAAGTATTAGTGAAGGATCAATTAATAGAGCGTGACGAGGCAAAAGTTGACATTGAAGATAGAGGTTACCAGTTCGGAGACGGCATTTATGAGGTTGTTCGTATGTATAATGGCACGTTTTTTACATATGATGAGCACATTGAGCGCTTGTATGCCAGTGCAGCTAAGCTTGACCTTGTGATTCCGTACAGCAAGCCAGAATTACGCAAACTTTTGGACGGTCTTGTGAAAGCAAACAATGTTGGGACTGGTAATGTGTATCTTCAAATCACGCGAGGTGTGCAATCTCCACGTAATCACGTGATTCCAAGTACACCACTGGAGGCAGTGCTTACAGCTTCGACGAGTGAGGTGCCAAGGGATACGACGCTGTTTGAGAACGGTCGTAAAGCGATTCTTGAAGAGGACATTCGTTGGTTGCGTTGTGATATTAAGAGCTTGAATTTACTTGGAAATACCATTGCAAAGAATAAAGCGCACCAAGCAGGTGCATTTGAAGCGATTTTGCATCGTGGGGAGAACGTGACGGAAGGCTCTGCGGCGAATGCTTACATTATTAAAGATGGCGCGCTGATTACGCATGCTTCCAATAATTTCATTTTAGAAGGCATCACACGCCAAGTTATTTTGCGAGTAGCCCGTGAAAATGGCATTCCAGTCGTTGAATCTGGCTTTACACTAGCTGATTTGGCGGTAGCGGATGAAGTATTTATTTCGAGCACGACCATCGAAGTGACGCCGATTATCGAAATCGATGGAAAATTAGTCGGTGACGGAAAGCGTGGACCAATCACAAAACAATTACATGACGCCTTTACAAAAGAAGTTTTGAAACAGTGCGGAGAATTGGCGGTAAATTAATAGAATAACAAAACCGAACGGGTTCATGAATAGATGAATCGGTTCGTTTTTGTTATAGGAGGCGAAAAAAGAACATGAATTTCTCACTAAAGGATCATTTGCAGGGGTTAGAAGAGCAGTTACTCCAGCCTGAAATCCGTGCGTCTCAAAAAGCGTTACAAAAGCTCTTGGCGCCAGATTTTTTCGAATTTGGGAGTTCTGGACGTGTTCTTTATAAAGGGGAAGCGATCCGTGAAAACGGTATTGGCGAAGTGAACATGAGGCTAAGTCATTTTGAAATTCAGGAGCTTTCTGAGGAAGTTATTTTGGCGACATATCGTATTTTTGATGAAAAAGAAAGTCGGAATTCGCTACGAAGTTCGGTTTGGAGATGCAACGATGGTCATTGGCAACTCGTTTTTCACCAAGGGACTATATGTATATAAATATTTATATATATAAAATAACATTGAAATACGGCTGTTGTTTTCGCTTTCATGAGAAAATGGTTAGAAAACTGTCTTGACATCATTAAAAATAGGCGTATAATAAGCTTTGTTAATAGTTCGTATACGAATCTTTCGCTTATGAACTTTGGAGGAGGGGAACGAATATTGGATGAGAAATTAATACGCGAAGTTGTTATCTCTTTTCGAACAATGCAGCGTAAGATACATCATTACTTGCAAGAAGAAGCCACGAAGCGAGACATTACAACGATGCAATTATTTTCCTTGGGCACGCTAAAAAGAGAGCCGCATTTAACACTAGGTGAGCTTGCTGAACGTGTCAAAGTGAATAAAAGTACGATGAGCGGCATTGTCGACCGTTTGGTGAAGGCTGGTTACTTAACGCGAGGGCGCGACGAAGGGAACAGACGGGCGCTTAACCTGCAACTAACACCAGAAGGTCTTGCAAAAGTAGATGAAACATATGATGTCTTTTTTGACCGGCTAGAGGCGGTTTTAGAAATAGATTCAGACGAACTAAAAGCAATGCTCGCAACACATGAAAAAATGATTGCGTTATTAGAACAAAAAGGAGCAAAAGAACAATGAATATGAAAGCAGCAACAAATGGCATTAAAACAAACGGTATCTTGATTGTGATGCTAATGGGGGCATTTGTCACGATTTTAAACCAAACGCTGATGAACGTGGCACTTCCAAGTATTATGACAGATTTCAATATAACAGCGAGTCAAGGTCAATGGTTGACGACGGGGTTCATGCTTGTCAACGGTGTCATGATCCCAATGACAGCTTTTTTAATTGAACGATTTACAACGAGACAGTTATACTTATTTGCGATGATTACTTTTGCGATTGGTACAACGATCTCTGGTTTTGCAGGGGATTATACGGTTCTAATTATTGGACGGATGGTACAGGCGATTGGGGCAGGGATTGTTATGCCACTTCTGACTGTCGTTGTGCTTAATTTATTCCCGATGGAACGACGGGGACGAGCGATGGGACTAATTGGGCTTGCGATGAACTTTGCACCCGCTATTGGCCCGACATTATCTGGTTGGATTGTACAAGAATATGATTGGCGGAACCTTTTTTACATTATTATCCCGTTCGCGATTTTAGATGTTGTAGTCGCATTCTTCCTATTAAAAAATGTGGGTAAACGTACTTTCCCAAAATTGGATTTTCTCGGTGTTATTTTGTCAACTATTGGATTTGGTAGTTTATTACTAGGATTTAGTAATGCAGGAGATCATGATTTCCTATCAGCAAAAGTACTTGGCTTTGTTTTACTTGGATTTATCGTATTAGCTATTTTTATTTGGTATCAAGGTCGTGCGAAAGCCCCGCTACTAAATTTCAATGTTTTTAAACACAGAACTTTTACTTTAACCACAACGATCAGCTTTTTCGTTATGATGGGACTTTATGGAGGTATGCTATTATTCCCAATCTTTTTACAAAGCGTGCGTCATTTTACACCTCTAGAATCAGGACTAGTACTCTTGCCGGGAGCTGTCATGACTGCGGCGCTTTCCCCAGTAACTGGGATAATGTTTGACCGTTTTGGCGCGAAATATCTATCTTTAATCGGCTTAGTGATCATGGCTGTGACAACATTTATGTTCACGGATTTGGATGAAAATACAACGTTAACGTACATTGTTGTTGTTCAAACGATTCGAGCTAGCGGAATGGCGATGGTTATGATGCCCCTACAAACCGCGGCGCTCAACTCGCTACCACTTTCGATGGCGGCACATGGATCAGCGATGTTCAACACCGTGCGGCAAATTGCAGGATCACTTGGAACAGCGCTACTCATCACAACAATGTCAAAAAGTGCTACAAGCTTCGCGAAGAATATGACGGCAACAGACGTTATTGGAAAATCGAAGGAACAAATCGCTAATCATGTATTGATTCACGGTATTGAGACTGCGTTCTTAGTCTCCTCCATTCTTTCGGTGATCGCGGTTATTCTCGCTGTCTTCATCAAGAAAAAACCACAATCATTGGCTCCAATCGTTACAAAAACGGAAGTCATAGAGCATTGATTGAGGAACTTTCCGTATCTGAATATCCAGATACGGATTTTTTAATTTGACACTATTTTCAAAATCGATATAATCATTCGTAGGATAATCAACATCTTATAAAATGGAATACAAGGGCTCGTTATTCGCTTTTCCGTCACAAATAATCCAAGACCGAACATATGTTGACTTGACGGGAAGCACTAAGAGAAGTAAAATTTAAAAAGTAGCTATTAAGAAAATTGTAATGGCTATTTTTTTTATCACGCTTTTATAAAATACATAAAGCAAGAAGAGTAACCTGCAGACTGTTAGTGATACTTGCAACAGTGATTAGATTCGTCGTTATGATAACAAAAGTAGGGGCTACAAATAGAGAATGGTTAGACTTAAAAGCTAGACGACGTAATGTAAATGAAGGTGAATGTGGAATGGAAGATAATTTATTTGGGCAAGATTGGGAAATAGAGCCAGCGGGTGGCGAAACTGGGAAAGCGTTTGTTGCTGTCCATGAAGACGAAAAATTCTTTTTGAAAAGGAATTCCTCGCCTTTTTTAGCTGCGCTTTCTGTTGAGAATATTGTGCCTAAATTGATCTGGACACGACGCGTGGAAAATGGCGATGTCATCACTGCTCAAAAATGGATTAACAATGGACAAACGCTTCGGGCAACTGAAATGCGCGAACCAAGAGTGGCGAAATTATTAGGAAAAATTCACCAATCAGATGCATTGCGAGATATGTTACAGCGGATTGAGAAAAAAGAGTATTCGTGTGGTCAACTACTAGCGATAGTGACAGAGTACGTGGATAAGCTAGGTAACCCTGATTCTTTGGTAGCACAGGCGTATCATTATTTAATAGAGCATGTCGATGCATTGCCAGAAGAACCGCATGTTGTTTGTCATGGGGACGTCAATCATAACAACTGGCTTCTTTCGGAACAGGAGGAACTATACCTTGTGGATTGGGATGGGGCTATGCTTGCGGATCCGGCTAATGATTTAGGTGTCCTACTGTATCAATATGTTCCCTACGGAGAGTGGGAGCGATGGCTTCTTGAATACGGCCAAACGTTGACGTGCGAATTTTATTTGCGATTGAAATGGTTTGCGATTTGTCAGGTATTAATGGCGATGAACTGGCAATTTGAGCATAGCAGAGCGCCAGAACTTGCGCGCTTGGAATTATTGCTAAGGAAAATAATGGAGGATGAAGAGGTGTACGTGACATTATGCGAGTAAAACATAAACCGTGGGCACGAGAGAAAATTCTAGCTCACCCGGAAGTATGCGTGGCAAACCCAGAAGCATCAAAAGGGAAATGGCACCAGTTGTTTGGAAATGAAAACCCGATTCATATCGAAATCGGAACGGGGAAAGGTCAATTTGTTACCGGGATGGCTAAAGCGAATCCTGATATTAATTATATTGGCATTGAGGTTGTGGAAAGCGTGCTGATTACAGCGCTTGATAAGGCGCTTGTTGCAGGTATTCCGAATTTGCGATTGTTGTCCGTGGATGGGGCAGATCTGTTGGAATACTTTGAATCCAGTGAAGTTGCGCGTGTTTATTTGAATTTTTCTGACCCATGGCCAAAAAAGCGGCATGCGAAGCGCCGGCTGACGAACTCGCGTTTCTTGGATATTTACAAGGCGTTGCTGCCTGTGGATGGTGAAATTCATTTTAAAACGGATAATCGTAGTCTATTTGAGTACTCGCTGGTGGCATTTTCTGAATATGGGATATTATTGACATATTTGTCATTAGATCTTCATCATAGCGATTATGAAGGAAATATTATGACGGAATATGAAGAAAAGTTTTCTGCGCAAGGTTTTCCGATCTATCGTTTGGAAGCAACATTTAAATCATAACGAGAGGCTAGAGCCCGCAGTAATTGTGGTTGCTCTGGCTTTTTTGTATGAAGGAGGAGACGTGTATGAATACATTGAGAGTAGGGGAGATCACGATTCATTGGTTGCGCGGTGGTCTGACACATTTTGATGGAGGTGCCATGTTTGGTGTGGTTCCTAAGGCGCTTTGGAGCAAAAAATATGAACCGAATGAAAAAAATCAAATTCGCTGCGTGTGCGACCCGATGTATTTTGAATATCAAGGGAAGCATTATCTGATTGACGCGGGAATTGGCATGGGTCGGTTGACGGAGAAGCAAAAACGAAATTTTGGTGTCGCGGAAGAATCTTTCGTATTGGAAGACTTAGCGCAACTTGGTGTGAAACCAGAAGATATCGATGTTGTTTTGATGACACATCTGCATTTTGATCACATCGTGGGACTTACGGATACGACTGGAAAAAGTATTTTTAAGAATGCAACTATCTACACGACGGAAACGGAATGGGCGGAAATGAAGCGACCCAATATCCGATCGAAAGCAACATATTGGCCAGAGAATTGGCACGGCGTTGCACATCAAATAAAAACATACAATCAATTCCTAACTTTAAATGATGCGATTATGCTCGAGAAGACGGGTGGACATAGTAACGGGCATGCGGTCATTCGGATCAATAGTGGAGGGGAGTCAGCTATTCATATGGCGGATATTTTTCCAACGCACGCGCATCAGAATGTTTTGTGGATCACGGCATATGATGATTATCCAATGGATTCCATTTTTGCGAAGGAGAGATTGCGAGATGAAATTAATGGAACTGGGAAATGGTTACTTTTTTATCATGACTATTTTTATCGGGCATTGCGTTTTGATGAAGATGCTCAGATTGTGAATGAGGTAAAAGTGGAACGTTGAATTTCGTATACCCCTATAAGGTATGATTCATATTATCCTGGGTAGGGGGATATATAAATGCTTTATATTCAACGGTTTTATGTTGTTTTATAAAAATATAAATATAATAAGTTGGGGGTATTGTGATGTTGGAAGTTAGAAAAGCGGTTTCTAGTCGGTTGGCAAAGGTTGAGGGGCATGTGAAATCCATTAAAAAAATGACGGATGAGGGACGTTCTTATGAGGATATCTTATTGCAGATGGCTGCTGTAAGAAAAGCGTTGCAAAGTGCAGAAAAAGTTATCTTTAGCGAGCAGATGAAAGACATGGTGGCGAGCGGTGAGTTCGACCAAAAGCGTGTGGATAGTTTTATTAAATAAAAAATGGCAAGCCGAGTTGTGGCTTGCCATTTTGCGTTTTTAAGTTAAGTAAACATCGATAATTGTTCCAGTCGTAGCATCTGCGATAAACTCGAATTGTTTTTTCTCGCCGTCGCGAATCGCTGTAATACCGCCGTGATATACGAATGTATCCATCGCGAATTTTTTGTAATGTTGTTTTTTTAGTTGGATCCACGAGCCTTCGATGGGCCCTTCTTTTTTGAATGCCTCTTTGACATTTTCCAGAATAACATCTCCTGAAATGGTTTTTGGCTCGAGTAGGTAATGGTTGATGAAGTGACCAGCCGTAGCCCCTGCAGCAACGCCGGTAATAAACGCTTTCCAGTTCATTGTTTTCCTCCCTAAATCTTACTTGTATTTATCTTTAAGTTTCACTGTGTCTTATTATACCCTCTAAACTAAAAATATAAAAGCCTTTACATCGACGGAGCCTTTCTAAAAATGGTATAATGCTAGGGAAATCACCGAAAAGGACTGATTATAAATTGGAAAAAGAAACGTTGGATTTATTTAAAACATTAACGGAGTTGCCAGGCACTTCGGGTAACGAGCAATTTGTGAGAGATTTTGTGAGGAAAGAGATCACGCCGGTTTCTGATGAAGTTATTCAAGATGGTTTAGGTGGTATTTTCGGCGTGCGTCATGGGGCCGATGAAGGGCCGCGTATTTTGGTAGCGGGTCATTTGGATGAAGTCGGTTTTATGGTGACACGAATTACTGATAGCGGGATGATTGCTTTTCAAACGATAGGTGGCTGGAATCCGCAAGTTTTGCAAGCGCAACGTGTGCAAGTGATAACAGCGAATGGTCCTGTGATTGGTGTTGTAGCCTCAGTTCCGCCGCATTTATTGACAGAAGCAGAGCGAAGTAAACCAACGGACCCGAAAAATCTATTGATCGATATTGGCGCGGATGATCGCGATGATGCGCTAGTGATTGGTGTGAAACCAGGACAACAAATTGTTCCTGTGGCTGAATTTACGCCGCTTGCTAACCCGAAAAAAATTATGGCGAAAGCATGGGATAACCGATATGGTGTTGGGCTTGCGATCGAGCTTTTAAAAGCAGTGAAAGACGATGCGCTACCCAATACATTATTTGCGGGTGCGAACGTGCAAGAAGAAGTTGGGCTTCGTGGTGCGGGTGTGAGTGCGCATATGATTCAACCAGATGTTTTTTTCGCGCTCGATGCTAGTCCGGCGAATGATACAACGGGTGATAAAACGCAATTTGGTCAAATTGGTCAAGGTTTCTTGATGCGTGTTTTTGATCGGACGATGATCATGCACCGTGGTATGCGTGAATTTCTATTAGATACAGCGGAATCTAATCACCTTCCGTATCAATACTTTATCTCGCCGGGTGGAACAGATGCTGGGAAAGTACACACGTCGAACAGCGGTATCCCGAGTGCGGTAATTGGCGTTCCGGCGCGCTACATCCACTCAGCTAATTCGATTCTGCACATCGATGATTATGCGGCGGCTAAAGAAATGATTGCGACGGTAGTCCGCAATTTGGATAAAACGACATTTGAAACAATTCGCGACAATGCTTAAAATTTGGCGTTCGCCGGTTATTTTGATGGGAAGTATCATGATTGTTTCTGCTCTTTTTTTATGGATTGGCTATCTATTTCCGATTTTTTATTTTCAGGAGACAGAGCCGGGTTGGATTTTAACGACGTTGATTGGTGGAATTCTGGTTTTGGGATTCGGATTTATGTGGTCTTGGAAGGAACGAGTCAACGTGAAGAAGCGCCTGAAATAGGGGTGCTTTTTTGCGCTTAGGAGGGGAATGGGACTTACGTTGAAGATAGATTACTAAGAAGAGGCCGCGTTGTTTGTGAAGAAGGGGAGGGATCGCTATTTGGAAAAAATCAGTTAATCTTCCCGCTTCTGTCACATACGTGGTCTTTATGTGAATAGGTAATCGATTACTTGCGCAGCTTGTTCGATGGAGTCTACTGTTACGTTCGCCTTCTCCGATAACTCTTTTAACGGGTGATGTAGCGATTCGGGTCGGATGATGATGGTTGGTTTTCCGAGTGTGATCGCAGTTGCTGCGTCGGTTGCGGTATTCCATTGTTTGAACTTCTCGCCGAACAGGGCGATGACTAAGTCTGCTTTTTTCAGATGTAGTTCGGTGCGCAAATTGTTGATCTTTGACGCTTGCAAGTCCTTGTAAATGGGATTTGGTTGCGTGCCGAGAATGTTTTCGCCGATCGCGTCTGACAAACCGTGATTCTCCTGTGGTCCCCAGAAGTGGAATGTGATACCTGGTTTTTCATTAATGCTAGCGCGCAGTTGGTCGCGCCAGTCCGAATGAATTTCGCCAGCTAAATAAATATGATAATCCATAAAAAACGCCTCCTTATTTGCTATGATAGAAGAAATAATGGTGAGTAGCAAGTTTTGTGAGCGTAATTCTTTACTAATTTTGGTGTGGGCTTTAGGATGGAAGATATAAGAACAAGAAGGAGTCGAGTGATGATGAAGCATTTGGAATCAGTAGCAGAATTTAATGAGTTAAAAGATAATGGTAAAACGATTTTTATGTTCAGCGCGGATTGGTGTGGGGACTGTAAGTTTATTGAACCGGTCATGCCGGAGATTGAAGCGGAGCATGATGATTTCACTTTTTCGCACGTAGATCGTGATCAGTTTATTGATCTGTGTGCGGACTTGGCGATTTTCGGGATTCCAAGTTTTTTGGCGTTTGAAGATGGCGAGGAGATCGGGCGTTTCGTCAGTAAGGATCGCAAAACAAAAGAAGAAATTAATGACTTTATCGATGCGCTATAAGAAGAGGGGAGGGCTTTGTTTTGAAAATGACTACGCAAAAAATGAAAGAACGCCTTGAAACGGAGCTTTCGGGCAATGGTCGGACGTTCGGTTATGATCGAGAAAAGGATACGTTAAAGGTGACGGAATCCGGCCACTCGATTACACTGTCTATTCCGCAAATCATCGCAAACTGGGAAGAAAATGGTGATGTTGCCGTGGATAAAATCAGCTACTATGTACGCGAAGGTTTGCTTGCATCGCAACAAAAAATCGATATTCGTGCGAGTTTACCGAATGTATATCCCGTGATTCGTGCGACTTCTTTCCCTCGTGAAACGAAGGATGGGAAAGTGCTGTTAAGAGAAGAACACACGGCGGAAACAGCCATTTTTTATGTGGTGGATGTAGGGGCGTCCTATCGGTTTATTGAGGAAGAAAGTCTGCAAAATACAGATGTGACGCTGGATGATATACGGATTGCGGCGTTTGCTAATTTGCGAACACGACCAACGACTTCGAAAAAAGATTCGGTGAGTGGGAATGATTATTATTTTGTGCGGACGAATGATGGATATGACGCGAGTCGCATTTTAAATGAGTCTTTTTTGGAAGAGATGCGAGCGCAAATAGAGGGCGAGATGGTGCTTGCGGTGCCGCATCAAGACGTGCTGATTATTGCGGATATAAGAAATAATACGGGCTATGATGTGTTGGCGCACATGACGATGCAGTTTTTTGCGGACGGACTGGCGCCAATTACCTCTTTACCTCTCGTGTATAATGATGGTAAACTAGAACCGATCTTTATTATGGCCAAAAACAGACCAAAGGAGTAGTTAACGTGATTGTAAATGCATTTTATAACGAAAAAGGAGTAGGGGACACGCTTTTAGTCCACCTCAATGATGTAGAAAAAACGGATTTTGAATCCAAAGGAAACGTGACACGTATTTTTGATGTGAAGACTGGTGAAACGGTTGCCATCAATTTATTTGAGGTTTCGAAAAGACGCGCATTTGATGCGAATGGTAAAGTGAATTTGACGGCAGAAGATGTCGCGTTCATCAACAAAGAATTAGTGGATAATGGTTTTGATTTTGTGTTAGAAGCAGATCTTTCGCCTAAATTTGTTGTCGGGTATGTGGCATCGAAAGAAAAGCATCCGAATGCGGATAAACTAAATGTTTGTCAAGTTGATTTAGGAGGCGAAACAGTACAAATCGTATGCGGTGCACCGAATGTTGACGCAGGTCAAAAAGTGGTTGTTGCTAAAGTGGGAGCTGTTATGCCGAGTGGTTTAATCATTAAACCATCCAATCTTCGCGGAGAAGATTCGTTCGGGATGATTTGTGCGGCGCGCGAGTTGGCGATTCCTGATGCACCGGAAGAAAAAGGAATCATGGTACTAGATGATAGCTATGAAACGGGCGCGGAATTTCCAGTTTTATTTTAAAATGAAAAGCAGTTCTTTCTGATGGGAGAACTGCTTTATTTTCGTTCTATTTGGTATACAATACCGGTTTTTATTGTTCTTTTTATTTTAGAGGAGCGAAGTATAAGTTTATGTTATGTGGCTTTGGATGGTGATATAACAACAATCTACGAGGATTTTTAGAGTTGGATCTAGGTTACAGAACTTTCATGATAGCTTTATCTAAATTTCTCTGTTAGAATCAGTTTAAGAAACGGAAAAAAACAAATAGGTAGTGATATAAATGGGATGGTTTAAAGAGTTTTTCTTTGCCGATCGAAACGAAGAATATGAAGAAGTAGTGTCTAAGCCGAAAAAAGAGGCAGAACAAGCGCCACCGGTTCAAATAGTACCAACTAAAGTTGAAAAAATAAGGCCAGCGACAAACCAGAAGCATCTACCAGCCAAGCAACAGCGCGAAGTCTATGCTAAAGTTGTGTATCAATATCCAAAAGGTGAGTTCCGCTTTCCGTTAATTCCAGATGGGTATCGACCGATCAAGGAGAAAAAAGTAGCGTTACATATAGAACAACAAGTAGTCTCATCAAGTATCACAAGAACGATTCCGAATGGTACACCAAAAATCGAGAAGAAACGACCGTTCAGACCGACCGATGTACCTTCCCCTGTGTTTGCCTTCCAAAAAAGACCAAGTCGTTTTGAGTTTGATATCACAAAAGAACAAGAATCGAGTGAAATCATTCCAGAAATAGTAGAAGCTGTAGCTGAACCCGAGCCAATCGTGGACATAGAAGAGATTTGGAACGATGACGCATTCCCGACAGTAAATGTCGTATTAGAGGCCGAAGAAAAGGTTGCTATTTTAGAACAAATTCAGGAAGAAGTGGTAGCGGAATCGATCGCTGAAGAAGTTGAAGCTACGCCAGAACCGGTCATAGAACAAAAACCAGTGGAGCAACCCATCGATCTTATTCATGAAGCTCCGCAACCAGAAAAAGTAGTAATGCCTGAAAAAACACCACCGAAAACCAGAATTCCTTTCAACGTGATGATGGTGAATCAAGATAAGCAACATGCGGAGAAAAAAAGCGAGCCAGAGTCTGAAATTGGAATAAAACCAGTTTTCCCTACAGAATCGCGTCTAAAAGAAGAGGCGAGCGGTTATTATTTCCCGTCGCTAAATCTATTGAAACCACCTGTTTTCGAAAATGAAGATGAAGAGTGGCTAGCATTTCAAGAAGAACTTTTAAACGAAACGCTTTCGAATTTTAATGTTTCTGCGAGCGTCGTGAATGTTACGCAAGGACCTGCCGTTACGCGCTTTGAAGTTCAGCCGGAAAAAGGTGTGAAGGTAAGCAAAATCACGAATTTGACCGATGATATCAAGTTGAGCCTTGCTGCAAAAGACATTCGGATGGAGGCGCCGATTCCTGGAAAGAGCACAATTGGAATCGAAATTCCGAATGAAACGAGCCGTCCCGTGATGCTTTCGGAGATTATGAACAGCCAAGCTTTTCAGTCGAGCAAATCGCCGTTGACCGCAGCGCTTGGTCTCGATATTTCAGGCATGCCAATCGTTACTGATTTGCAAACAATGCCGCATGGTTTAATTGCAGGAGCTACCGGATCAGGGAAGAGTGTGTGCATCAATTCCCTGCTCATTAGTCTTCTCTATAAAGCCACGCCAGATGAATTGAAATTACTACTTATCGATCCAAAAATGGTTGAATTGGCACCGTACAATCGCATTCCACACCTCGTTAGCCCTGTCATTACAGATGCGAAGGCTGCAACCGCAGCGCTTAAATGGGCGGTAGAAGAGATGGAACGCCGTTATCAACTCTTTTCGCATGCTGGCGTTCGAAATATGGAGAAATTTAATGAATACTCTTCGCACCCAGAGCACTCAGGTGAAAAATTGCCATATATTTTAATCATTATCGATGAATTAGCTGATTTGATGATGGTCGCTCCAAACGACGTAGAAGAAGCGATCAGTCGTATTGCTCAAAAAGCAAGGGCGTGTGGTATTCATATGATTGTAGCGACGCAGAGGCCATCTGTGGACGTTATTACGGGACTTATTAAGGCGAACATACCAACACGGGTTTCGTTCTCTGTTTCTTCGCAAATCGATTCCAGAACGATCATTGATACAGCAGGGGCGGAGAAACTTCTCGGAAAAGGGGATATGCTCTTCTTACCAAGTGGTTCCTCTAAACCAGTTCGCCTGCAAGGGACTTATGTTGGTGATCAAGAAATCGATGCTGTTATTGCTCACGTACGGAATCAAGCCGAGCCAAACTATCTTTTCAAACAAGAAGAGTTGCTAGAACGTGAGCTTGCCAAAGAAGAAGAGGATGATCTTTTTGATGAAGCTTGTGACTTTGTACTCGCTCAGAATGGAGCTTCCACCTCTTTGCTTCAACGCCATTTCCGTATTGGTTATAACCGTGCTGCAAGATTGATGGAGGCGCTAGAGAAACACAGCATTGTCTCAGAAACGAACGGTTCAAGGCCGCGGGATGTTATTATCACAAAAGAACAATTAGAAAAGATACGTGCTAATTAATACATCCATAGTTCTATTAGCGTATAAAAACGTACTTTATAAAGCGCAAAAATGCAAAAATATAAGTCCTTGGATATAAATTTTCCACAAGGATTTCTTAATGGGCGAGAAAGTGCTATAATTGCTTAGTGAGAGTTTTCATGCGAAACGACTAACAGCAAACACACATACACGTAAGTAGTAACAAGAAGATGTCTAGAAATAATAAAAATAATGAAAATGCTATTTAAAATAAGCAACACACTATTTTTTAGGCTACCTCTTCAAAGATTAAAATTCTGGGGGTTCAATTGATGACGACGTATCATTTTGTTGGGATTAAAGGGTCAGGTATGAGTGCACTGGCTCAAATTATGTTTGATAAGGGCTTCTGCGTGCAAGGAAGCGATGTAGAAAAGTATTTTTTTACACAGAAATCATTGGAAGAAGACGGTATTGAAATTTTGCCATTCTCTGAAGACAATATTCATGAAGGGTTAACAGTCATTGCGGGTAATGCGTTCAAAGACGACCATCCTGAGATTAAGAAAGCAATGGACATGGATTTACCAGTTATTCGCTATCATAAATTTTTGGGACAACTTATTGAAGGCTATACAAGCGTTGCTATTACTGGATCGCACGGTAAAACATCGACGACTGGTCTTCTTTCACATGTATTAGAAGAGTTGCGTCCAACTTCGTATTTAATCGGTGATGGGACTGGGAAGGGTAACCCAGATGCTGAGTATTTTGCTTTAGAGGCTTGTGAATATCAACGCCATTTCTTAGCTTACTCGCCAACCTATGCGATTATGACGAATATTGATTGGGATCATCCAGACTATTTTAAGAGCGAGGATGACGTATTTAGTGCGTTTGAATCATTTGGTAAACAAGTGAAAAAGGCTGTTTTTGCGTTGGGCGATGATACACAATTGCGCCGCTTAAAACTAGAAGTTCCCATTATTTACTTCGGTTTTGAAGAGGGGAATGAGTTTCAAGCTAAAAATATTGTGAAAGAAACGACTGGCTCCACATTTGATGTGTATCATAACGGTGAGTTCCATGGAACATTCGTGATTCCGACGTATGGCGATCACAACGTACTCAATGCGCTGAGCGTTATCGCGCTTTGTCACTATGAAAAAATCGGAACTGTTGATGTAGCAAAAGAATTGCGTACATTTGAAGGTGTGAAGCGTCGTTTCAGTATCACGGAGAGACAGAACCAAGTATTGGTGGACGATTATGCACACCATCCTTCTGAGATTCGAGCTACTGTCAATGCGGCTCGTCAAAAATATCCAGATCGTCCAATTGTAGCGGTATTTCAACCGCATACTTTTACACGGACACAAGCATTTCTACAAGGTTTTGCAGATAGTTTGAATCTAGCGGACGAAGTGTATCTATGCGATATATTCGGTTCGGCGCGTGAAAATCGTGGCACATTAACGATTCAAGATCTAGCCGCAAAAACGAAAGGCAACCATGTGATTCAAGAGCAGCATACAGAAAGTCTATTAGCTTACGATAATGCTGTGATTTTGTTCATGGGAGCAGGAGATGTTCAAAAATTCCAAGCGGCATACGAAGGGATTCTTGACACGGGTGTGAAATTTATAGAAGAAAAGCGAGTGATAAATTAAGTGTGTCATTTGAGCGCTGTATGTTAGTGCAATCCTAATGTACAGTTCTTTTTTGATGTGCTATCCAAGATACGCCTAATATTGCATAACAAAGAAGGAATCCGGCAAAATGGGATTCCTTCTTTGTTATGTTATTAAATGAGGTTCTCTGGATTCAATTTCTCTAATTCTGGAATGACGAAACGGCCATCTTTACGAATGAGAACATCGTCAAAGTAAATCTCGCCACCACCGTATTCAGGACGCTGAATGTTCACCAAATCCCAATGAATCGCGGAATGATTGCCATTTGGTGCTTCATCATAACTTTGACCTGGCGTGAAGTGGAAGCTACCTTCAATTTTTTCATCAAAAAGAATATCTTGCATTGGTTCGTGAATGAACGGGTTAACACCAATCGCGAATTCGCCGATAAAACGAGCACCATCATCCGTATCCAAAATTTTGTTAATACGCTCCGTATCATTCGCTGTAGCCTTCACAATTTTTCCGTTTTCAAAAGTAAAAGAAACGTTTTCGAAAACAAAACCTTGATAAGGAGAAGGTGTGTTATACGTAATTGTACCATTCACGGAATCGCGCACAGGAGCCGTGTATACCTCGCCATCAGGAATATTCAACTCACCAGCACATTTGATAGCAGGAATATCTTTGATTGAAAAACGCAGGTCTGTGCCTTGTCCAACAAGACGAACGCGATCAGTTTGGTTCATCAATGTTACGAGGCTTTCCATCGCTTCTCCCATTTTACTATAATCAAGATTGCAAACTTGGAAGTAGAAATCTTCAAACCCGACGGTGCTCATTTTAGATAATTGTGCCATAGACGCGCTTGGGTAACGTAACACAACCCATTTTGTTTGTTTAACACGAATACTCGTATGCATTTTCCCAACTGTTTCGCCGTTAATTTTCATTTTTTCGGCAGGGACGTCCGATAATTCATTAATATTATCACCAGCACGCAGGCCGATATATGCATCCATCTCTTTCATGACGTTTCCTTCAAACTCGGCGATTTTAGCATATTGCTCTGGACTTGCACCAAGCATCATTTCACGGTCAATCTGTGGCTCTTTCAAAGATACGAATGGGAATCCGCCAGCTTTATAGGCTTCTGCAACGAGTGAGGTCACCAGTTCTTTTTGTAAACCGAAGTTCTCAATAAGTACCTTCTCGCCGGCTTGCAGGCGCACAGAGTAGTTAATTAAATTATGAGCTAGTTTTTCAATACGTGGATCTTTCAAGCATATCACTCCATTTCATTTTTTCCACCGTTTTGCGGCACCTCTACAGTTTACTCCAATTCCACAAAATATGCTTCCAAAAAGAATTTATTTCGTCGCTTTCTGTACACTAAAAATACGATCTATCGGCAAGCCATGGTATTTTACTTCCCTTTTACGCATAATATTGCTAAAATGAAGACAGCCCGTTCTTTAGAAATGGTCGTTTTACATAGACACATTGGGGGTAAAGTGCTA
>NZ_AODD01000036.1 GCF_000525835.1 Listeria grandensis FSL F6-0971 | reverse complement strand
GGAACATTAGATAACGTACAAGATTTAATCGACGCGATCACAGATGAAGACAAGAAAGCAGAGCTACAAGCAGATTTGGATACAGCGCAAGATTTATTGAACGATAAATTAGCGGCAGAACAAGCAGAAAAAGAGCGTCAAGAAGCAGCGGAAGATGCTGTGAAGGATCTATTTAAAGATGAAGATGTGGCATCGGGAGAATTAAAACCAGGCGTGGATCAAGGAACATTAGATAATGTGCAAGATTTAATCGACGCGATCACAGATGAAGACAAGAAAGCAGAACTACAAGCAGATTTGGATACAGCGCAAGATTTATTAGATCAAATGAACATGACAACGGGTGAAGTCGAAGTAAATGAATTTGTCGTTGGAGCGGACAACAATATCATTGGTACCTATAATGGTGATGTGAAACGTGTAGCCGTAACAGTGAATGGAACAGAATATCGTGGTGGTACTTTAGCCGATGGAATGCTTAGATTTTACAGTCTAGATAAAATTAAGAATGTAGATGATGAGGTAGTAATTCGTGGATTAGATCAAAATGGTAGAGTATTAGATACAAAAACAGTAGCGCTAAGCAAACGTGTGACATCTGGGACGATCAGTCCGAACACGGTAGTAATTCCAGGAGACAATAATATTACTGGGACATATACAGGTGATGTCAGAAAAGTGATAGTAACAGTGAACGGAACAGAATATCGTGGTGGAACTCTGATCGCGGGTGAGTTTAAGTTTTATAGTTTAGATAAAATTAGAAATGTCACAGACGAGGTAGTTATTACTGCTTTAGATAGTAAAGATAAAGTATTAGATACAAAAACAGTACAGGTGAGCAACCCGCAAACATCAGGTACGATTTCTCCAGATACGCTTACTATTCCAGGTGATAAAAACATGACAGGAACATATGCTGGCGATGTAAAACGAGTAGTAGTTACGGTCAACGGCATAGAATATCGTGGTGGTACAGTAGAAAATGGAGTAATTAAGTTCTACACGCTAGATAAGATTCGTAGTGTAACAGATGTAGTTAGCATAACGGCTTTTGACGCGTATGGCAAAGAACTAGATCGCAAAGAAGTGATCCTTCAAGCAAGTACAAAATAATAAATAGACACTCTGAAAATTAGATTCATGCTAATTTCAGAGTGTCTTTCTCTATAGTAGAAAAATTTAATATTAGTTTGTGTGGATGAAGAATAGGGGATGTCTACAGAAATGAAATAACGTGCCCAACCCCCTATTATTACAGGGAAATCACGTCATTTTATGTATGAAAATCCAATTAAAAGCAGGCGAAGAGATGATTAAAACGCGGGTTTGATTTCTAGTGTCAATTTTTTGAAATATCGCGGTTTAGCCGAAAAAGTTTGGTAAAGTATAAATAAGCAAGACGACAAGTTAACAAGGAGGTGCAACCGATGCAAGCCAATGGAATAGAGTTATGTTTCTTAAAAAACCAAGAAGCCCTAGAACAAAAATTTAGTACAGATCAATTACTACGATTTTTAAAAGATAATACCATTTTTAGTAACAGAAGTAAAACGATAACGCTAAAAAAGAAAGACATATTAATTAAAGAAGGTGAAGAGCTAAAGTATATTTACATCGTAAAAAATGGAACTATTCTCAAGTCGAGCCATCAGAATAATACAGTGGACTTTATATTCAGCAAAGATATTATCGGATTAACAAAGTTTCTTTTTAATAGTAAATCAGAACAAACATTGCAAGTCGTTTCTGATGAACTTGTTGTCGAGCGATTCCATAAAGCAGACGTGATTGAGAAAATCATAAATACGGAAGATGGGTATTTTTATCACTATCTTCATATGCAAAAGCAATTGGAGCGACAACGAGCAAAGGAGATGTTACTGAGACTACCTGCAGAATTAAGGGTGAGTAAGGCTTTACTACTTCTAGGTAGCCATTACGATAGAGCATTGGAACAAGAAAACATCCTTACTATAGCTAAAATAATTACTCGTAAGATGTTGGCCCACTATACGAATTTGACACAGAATACAGTAACAGCTATTTTGCAGGACTTGGTGAAGAAAGAGCTGATTATGACAAAACAACATAGCGCACATGTATATCCGAAGAAGCTTCAAAATCATATTAAATCTCTGGAATTATAATCGGAAGTATAAATAATTGAAAAAAACTAATAAAAATTATAATTAAAATCTAAAAAAGAAAAGGAATGACGATAAATTATGAAAATGAAAAAAATGATGAGTGTAGTAGCATTAACAACAATTTTGGGTACAAGTGTAGAGGCACCACTTAATGTATTATCAGCGAAAGCATTTGCAGCAGAAGGAGGAGCAGATTCAAGAGCTGTAGTGGATAACCCGAATTTATTAAAAGAAACAGGTACATTAACGCAAGTAAAACCTGAAGAATTTCAATCAAGCTCTGTGAAGCACCAAGTGGGAAATACCTTACTAAATAACACGAAAGGAACACTTAATATCGGTAAGTTGCACAACTACAATTCATCGTCATCATCTGCCGATAAATGGCGAGTGCTTGTAGGTGCGCCAACGCAACTTGTAAATGATAAGGATGTGACAAGTGCAACTACTATATCGATTAAGCATAATAGATCAGCGGTAACACCTGATAAAGTGCAAACAATTGCATCGCGAGAAATCCAAACAGTACCTGGTAAGGAGTACACATACAGTTTTTCTCAAAGTGCCTGGAGAGATGGGAATCTTGCAGATGATGATACCCCTATACAATTGACCGGGGTAACAGATAATTTAGGTAGAAACCTTGCAACCCCAAATAGAGCGGGAGGTTATACAGGGGAAGGGGATTTTTGGAATAAAGAAGAGCAAAAAAGTATCACTTTTACGGCCACTTCAGAGATTACAAAAGTATATCTATCGTTCGAAACAAAAAGAGTAACAACGGCGCTTGGCTTTCAACACTCTGCAAATGGCTACGCAGCCAAAGTAAGTAACATGCAAGTTGTCAAATCAGTAGCACAAGTGCAGAAAGATATGGAAGATAATGGGGCGGAGGATGCGCTTAATGAATTATTCGCAGATGATAATGTAAGTACGGGGATATTAAAACCAGATGTTGATCAAGGGGATATTGATAATGTTCAAGATCTGATTGATGCAGTCACAGATGAAGATAAGAAAGCAGAACTTCAAAAAGAACTAGATAAAGCTCAGGAACTATTAAATGAGAGAGAAGAAGCGCAAGCGGAGCTAGATCGTCAAGAAGAGGCTAGTGATGCAGTAAAAGAGCTATTTACAGACGATGATGTAAATTCTGGAGCATTAAAACCTGGAGTAGATCAAGGCAACATTGATAATGTGCAAGATTTAATTGATGCAGTCACAGATGAAGATAAGAAAGCAGAATTACAAAAAGAGTTAGACAAGGCTCAAGATATCTTAGATGCAATGAAAGCCTCGAAAGGTGAACTTACACCGAATGAGTTTCTTGTAGGTACAGATAAAAGTGTAGTAGGAACATTCACTGGAAATGTGAAAAAAATCTCACTACGTATCAATGGAAAGGAACATACAGGCGGTTCTTTGAAATTAGATGGATCATTCAGTTTCTATTCTCAAATTCATAATATTAAGAAAACAGATGATGTTTTCGTAGTAGGCTATGATCAATATGGCCAAGAATTATCTGTAAAGAAAGTCAATTTTGTAGCTACTCCTGCAACAGAAGGTAAAATCATACCAGCAGAAATGAGTATTCCAGGCCACAGTAACATTACAGGAACATATACAGGTGACGTGAAGTCCATTATTGTAACGGTAAACGATATCGAATATAAAGGTGGAACTTTGGTAGACGGTGAGTTCAAATTCTACAGCCTAGATAAAATTAAAAGTGTCAACGATGTTGTGGTAGTGAAAGCACTGGATGCAGCTGGTAACGTACTAGATACGCAAACTGTTAAACTAAACGGTAAAGAAGTAGCACTTACTGGGATAATTACTCCAAATGAAGTTTCTATTCCTGGCGATAAGAATATTACAGGAACATACGAAGGTGATGTGAAATCTGTTATTGTAACAGTAAACGGTACGGAATATCGCGGTGGAACATTAGCCAATGGCGAATTTAAATTTTACAGCCAAGACAAAATCATGAATGTGAATGATATCGTTACGATTAAAGCTGTAGATGCAAAAGGTAATGTACTAGATACAAAAACAGTAACAATTAAAAGCAGTAAGACAACTGGCATATTATCACCCAATACAATGATAATTCCAGGAGATAATAATATTAGAGGCACATATACTGGCAATGTAAAAAAAGTAGTCGTAACAGTAAATGGTAAAGAATATCGTGGTGGGACAATTGCGAATGGCGAATTTAAATTTTACAGCTTAGATAAAATTAAAAGCGTTGATGATGTAGTCATCATGACAGCTTTTGATTCAGAAGGTAAGGAATTAGATAAGAAAATCATTCAAATAGAAGCACCTAACAAATAAGGTAGTGAATAAAAGTAATTACTGTATGACGCGATACTAGTAAGAAGTACCACGTCATACAGTGAATATAAAAAATGAAAAGAGGGAATTAATTATGAAAATGAAAAAAATGATGAGTGTAGTAGCATTAACAACGATTTTGGGTACAAGTGCAGAGGCACCACTTAATGTATTATCAGCGAAAGTATTTGCAGCAGAGGAAACAAGTACGGAAGGTGAAAATCTTCGAACAAGCTTGGCATCGACAAATTCTACTATTACTTCTACAAGTGTTCGATATAATTCTAATACACAAAAGTTTGACCACAGGATAACAGGTATTATTGAAGGTGAAAAATTAGTAAACAGAACGAAAATGGAAGTATCTGGTAATCTTTTTTGGGGAGGAGTGATTTCGGGTGGCTCATTCACTTCCACGAAGAATGGTTCAACTACATCGGGATACAACGTTCTTTGGACGCAACAATCTAATGAACGCGAAATGTTTGAGATCACATTTTCGAGTGAACTTCCAGTGATTAGGGGGGATTTAATGGTGCAGGTTTTTGGTGGAAATCTTGCAGATGCCAAGATACTTCATACTTTGGAGAGTATATCTGGATATGCTGATTTAAGACCTACAATTACAGCGGTAAATCAAACTATCTCGCTAGGAGAGGATTTTGATCCATTAGCATTTGCGACAGCTAAAGATTTTGACGGAACAGATGTAAGTGTTGTTGTTACTACAAACAATGTTGATAATCAAAAACTAGGCAAATATACAGTAACCTATACTGCGACAGGTAAATATCAAAAAACGACCAAATCCATCACAGTAACTGTCGTAGAGCCAGATGATGGTATCACTAAACTTGACACATTCACACTAGAAGAGTCGAATTCTGTTACAGGAACGTACAAAGGAAATGTTAGCCAAGTAGCATTGAGTGTTAATGGTGTGGAAGGCACGAAAATGGACGTAACCGGTGGTGTGATTGATTACACAGCAATTGGCGCAATTAAAAAAGCAACGGATGTCGTTTTAATTAATGCCTATACTGCAGATGGCAAATTAGTAGACAGCAAGCCAGTAACCTTAGCAGAACGCGAACTAAAAGGTGCCATTACGAATGTTGATAACTATCAATTTAAAGAAGATCGCCAAGTAAAAGGAACATTCACAGGCGATGTAGACCAAGTAAGCATTACAATCAATGGTACAGAACAAAAAGCAGTCAAAGTAACTGGCGGCGCATTCCAATACTACGTATGGGGCTTAATCAACAACAAAGCAGATGACGTAACAGTTAATGCCTACGATAAGAATGGTGAACTGCTAGACAGTAAAGAAGTAACAATTAGCGAAGCAACAACAACGGGCGAAATTACAGAAGTAAATGACTACTTGCTGAAAGAAGATCGCCACGTAACAGGTAAATTTACAGGTGATGTTACTAAAGTTAGCTTGACGATTAATGGTAGCGAAACAGGTAAAATCGGCGTAACAGACGGTGTATTCCAGTACTATGTATGGGGAGTTCTCAACAACCTATCTGACGAAGTAACAGTCAATGCCTATGACAAATATAACAATCTAATCGATACAAAAGCAGTAAACATCAAAGAAAAAGAACTGTTTGGGTCAATTACGAACCTAGACAAGTTCACAGTTGGTAGCGATCGCTATGTAACAGGAAACTATGAAGGTGACGTAGCCCGTATCTCGACATTCATCAATGGCACAGAACATAAAGGCGCAAGCTTACAAGGTGGTAACGCGTTTAGCTTCTATGCAGCAGATAAAAACATCAAGAAAACAGACGAAGTTGTAGTCGTAGCCTACGATAAAAATGGTAAAGAACTATCACGTGAAACGTTAAATTACATCATTGTTACAGAAGGCAAGCTAACTCCAGTTGAAATGACAATCCCAGGCGATAACAATGTTACAGGAACGTACACTGGCGATGTGACACGTATTACCCTTACCGTAAATGGAACAGAGTATAAAGGTGGGACAGTAGCGGATGGCTCATTCAAATTTTACAGCTTAGATAAAATCAAAAACCAATCGGATGTAGTCGTTGTCAAAGGCTACGATGCTACAGGTAAATTGTTAGATACAAAAACAGTGAAATTCAAACAAGCAGCACCAACAGTCGGAACCATCACACCAGCGACATTGACAATCCCAGGAGATAAAAACATCGTAGGAACATATACAGGTGATGTAAAGTCAATGACAATTACAGTAAATGGAACAGAGTATAAAGGTGGTACAATTGCAGCTGGTGAGTTCAAATTCTACAGCCTAGATAAAGTAAAGAGTGCAAATGACACAGTAATTATGAAAGCATTCGACAAAGCAGGAAAACTATTAGATACCAAAACAATTGCAATCAATAAATAAAAGCGAATGAAGCTTTACACAACTTAGAGTAACATAATTGATTTCATGTATTTCAACAAATCAGCAGTGATATAGTGGGTAGGGATGTTCCTATCCGCTATATTACGTTCTACAGGAAACAACAAATAATTGACAAAAAAAATGAATTATCCGCAAAAAGGCAAGATAAAGCAATTTTTATCGTATACTTCTTATATAGAACATATCACAAAATTGTATATATGAAGGGTGAGAAAATTAAATGAAAAATTTTAAACGAAATAAGAAAGAAGATGTGCAAGAATCATCAAAATTAATTACGAATCTAGACCCACGTTCGCCATATGCGGAGTTGTTTCGAGGAATTCGGACTAGTATTGAATATTCTAGCGTTGATCAAGCATTAAAGTCAATCCTTATTACTTCATCAGAGCCTAACTCAGGTAAATCCATTACTTGTGCTAACTTAGCGGTAGTTTTTGCACAACAAAATAAAAAAACGTTACTAGTGGATGCCGATATGCGGAAACCTACAGTGAAAAAAATATTTCCGAAGGCTTCTTCAAAAGGATTGAGTGGTCTTTTAGCCAATAAGGTGAAGGTGGAAGAGGCAGTGTGTAAAACAGAGATAGAAAATTTGTATGTTTTGCCAGCCGGTGTGATACCACCTAATCCAGCTGAGCTATTGGGCTCCAATCGAATGAAACAAATATATGAGGAGCTGTACGCAGAATTTGATCAAATCATATTTGACACACCACCAATTCAGCTAGTCGTTGATGCTCAGTTATTAGGGAATTTTGTAGATGGCTCCATTTTACTTGTTCGTCGCGACCATACTACAAAAGAAGCAAGCAAAAAGGCGCTCGAAAAACTGCAGTCAGCAAGAGCGAACGTTTTAGGGAGCATTTTTAACGATACAAAGATGAAGGCTAGTGACTACTACTATGGCGAGGGCTAATGCAGTTGTATGAGAATAGATAGTATCGGATTTATGATAGGGCAAATCAATTTTATGAAATGCGCTATTCTGCGCATCGAAATTTGTTATTATAGAAAAGCACCAATTGCAAATCTAAACGAGAGGGGGCACAAGATGATGAGAATAAATATGCAAGAAATGCGTGAGATGTACAGCGATGTGGCAGTGGAAGATCAATTTAACACCAATGAGTTGCTTAATTTACTAGAAGATGCGAACATTTCCCCATTGGAATGCAAAACGATCCGCTTAAAAAAGCATGAGATGCTAATTACAGAGGGCGATGACAGTGAGCATATCTATGTTATTGAAGAAGGAAATCTGATGATGACGGATTGTCAGAGTAAGATGATTGATTTTTTCTTTGAGCAAGATATCATTGGTCTAACGAAATTTCTTTTTAATGACCAATCAAAGCTATCCTTTGAGGTTATTTCGGAAGAACTTGTGGTTAAGAAGTTTAAAAAAGAAGATGTTATCGAAAAAATTATGAACAAACAAGAAGGCTATTTTTTTCATTACCAACACATGCACAAAGAGATAGAGCGAATGCAAGAAAAAGAGAAAATATTGAGATTGCCGACGGAAGAGCGGATTGGTCGGGCTTTATTGCTGTTGGGAAACAACTATCATAATTGGAAACAGAAACAATCATTTTTAGTATTCCCACAAGCAATTAACCGCAAAATGCTAGCAAATTATACGAGCCTTACACAAAATACGATCACCAAAGTATTACAAAAGTTTGAGTGTAGCGGTTTAATTAGATCTAATCGACGAATGATTCATATTTATCCAGAAAAATTAGAAGCAGGAATCGGAATTAAAACATTAGAAAATTCATAAAAAAGACATATAAAAATTGCAATTATACAATTCCTTAGATTGGTACAGCGTCTAAATATGATAAACTGAGAAAGTATTTTAGTGGAATCTCGGTTTATTAGAAATTATTTTTTTGTAAGCGACAGGAGGACCATTATTAGAAAGTAGAACTATTTAATAATGGTCTACATAGGTTATTGGAATAAGATCTTATCCACCACTAAAAATACAATTTTACTGTGTATAAATACAGGGTATAAATACAGGAATTATTGTTTTGGGAGAGGATTAGAATGAGAAGTATTATCCCGTCATCTGCATATCGACGGTTAAAAATTTTAAATTTGTTGTTTTTTACAGAAGAACCTTTGACAAAGAGAGAGGTAGTAGGAAAGGTATTGAGTTCAATAAATACGTTGAACGCGGATATTGAGATTCTAAATACGGCTTTTCCAAGTCACATAGCACAGATTGCAGAAGTTAAGCAGCGCTTGATGCTAACTGTAGGAGAAGATATTAATTTTGATTATTTAACAGCCTATATGGTTGGAACCAGCGATTTATTTCATCTGACTGAGGCTCTTTTTAATGGAGATCATTTCACTCCAGTGGAATGGTCCGAACGTAACTATATAGGATTGACTAATTTATATGCGAGGCTAAAAGAGATTGATAGTTTTCTTGCTAAAAGCAGACTTATTTTAAATTCTAATCCGCTACAGATTTTAGGCAATGAAATTAATATTCGCTTTTTCTTTTTTCATCTATTTAGTAAATCATATCCCTATAAAGGATGGATTCCAAAGGACTTTACTTATGCTATGATTAATCGCTTTATTAAAAAAATGGAAAGGTATTTGGAGATTTCTTTCTCACTTTCTACTCGTATGGACTATGCGATTGCTATTAGTGTTTGTCTCACGCGTATAAAGCAAGGGAACATGGTGCAGTTGGAGAATGGTTTGAGAGAGGTTAGGGAAGTTGAGCAGTATTATGACGCATCTCGTCTGGATTTTAGTGATTTAGAGAAGGGCCTAGGCGTCAAGATCAGCAAGGAAGAAAGATACTTTATCTTGATGTTAAGTTCTCTTGCACCATTTTCATATGTTAACAAAGCCCGGATTGATTTTAGAATAAAATATCATAAGACTTACAGACCGGACCGCTATAACTTGGGAGTCGCTTTGGCATCTCTGGTCAAGGACCAAGTGGAGGACATTGATGCCGTTTTAATCGCAACATTAGATTATTTAACAAGGTTTAGTTTTGTTGACAAAAAACATCTTATTGTGGATGTCGAGCAATTCTCGAATAAAAATGTTTTGAATTTAATTGATAAAGACAGAATCACGAAGGTATTGACTGAATTTGAAAAAAAAATCAAACTATAAGTATGTTAGGGACAACAAAGAAATCATTTCAGAATACCTCCGTGATCTATATACACTAACGTTGTTGAGTAAACGCTATCGGAAAAGTGTTCGTGTACAGGTTATTTCAAAGACAGGTTTTTTAGGAGAAGCCTATTTAAAATCTGAAATTCGAAAAAAACATTCCCATCAAGTGATCGAATTTTGTGATGAAAAGGATACGTATGATTTGGTTGTGAGTGATTTTTCAGTAAATGTTGAGCCAACTTGTGATGTGCTTGTTTGTCATGTTCCATTAGCGACTAGGGATATGAAGCAATTACAAGATTATATTCAAAGAAAACAAGAGGAATATGATAGAGAAGCGTAGGGTAATCCATTTCTATTTTAGGGAGGTGGTAGATGGATAATAAAGATTGATAAAAAATGAATGGAGCAAGATCAATAAGAAACAAATGAAGTGGGGAGTTTTAAACTTGAAAATAGAAAAAATAGTAGCGGGGCTGTTAGTAGCGAGTCTAGCAGTGACACCATTAACTGGGGTATTAGAAACAAAAGCGGCAGAGACAAAAGCAATAGAAGTCTACAATCAAGAAATAACAGTATATAGCTTTGCACAACTAGAGAACATTTTAAAAAATGGATACGGGAATATACTTATTAAATTGGCAGCGAACATCACACTCGAAAAAGGTACGAAGGTTAATGCGAATATCACTTCTGTAACGATTGATGGACAAGGTAATACATTAACGGAAGCTGTGGCAAGTTCTGCGTCTGGTACTATTCTAATCAATAACAAAAATACGAGTCAATTTACACTGAAAAATATGGATATCATCGGTAAAAATTATTATGGTCCAGTTGTTGTTGATAATTCAATACGTGGAGCCAACCTTTATTATGAGAACATCAATTATAAAGGACCACAATTGATTCATAATCTTAGTGGCTATGCGCATCTAAGCGGAAACAACAAAGTGACGATTACACAAGAGATTAAAAATGGAAATGTGGCACAAGAATTTGCGCAGGCGACAGGTGTCAACATTAGCGGCAAGCTAGTACTTGATCATGGAAGTCTATATGACAGTGTATTTTGGTTTGGATCAGCGAACTATGCGCCATCGTTCTTAAATATTTTAGATGATGCGGATGTATCCGTGACTGTAAGAAATAAAGATATGTTTTACGTAAATGATTCAGCTTCAAAACCATTTAGTTTACGGGTTGGAAAGAATGCAAAATTCAATGTTGTGACCTATGGTAATTTATTTAGAAGTGCTAGTATGGGTGCCGAAAGCATATCTTTTGAAGAAGGATCAGATACGCAGATGACACGCATAAATATCCAAGCAAGAGAACTTATTAACTTGAAAAATGGTTCGAAACCAGGCGCATTAACGGTAGCGAAAGATGCTTCACTGACATTGGGGAATGTAGCTGGTACAGTCATTACGGGCGCTAAGAATAGTTCTGTTCAATTGAATAATCCTAGAAATGTGACGTTACAAGGCGAAGCGGGGAACCTATTGAAATATGCAGGATCGCTCACTTTTAATACACAAAAAGTGGAGGCTGGTTGAATTCATTCGCTATGGGGACGCCATATTATCAAGTAGAGCAATCTGGAAATACACCTCTTATGGCAGTTGCGAATGTTACAGCAGCAGGTGCAGTTAATCTAACGTCGACTAATGACGGACGTCTAGTGGGTATTCCATATACAAAAGCTGGCACATTACGTTTCTCTACAGAGGAAGAAATTGATTTTGAGTTGGTAAATAAAATTACCCCTAATGTACTAGTTTTCCCAGAAGAAAGTAATATAACTGGAACTTGTACAGCAGATGTAGATTCGATTACCGTTACTGTTAATGGTGTTGAGTACCGTGGTGGTGTTATTTCAGGTGATAAATTTGAGTTTTACATCGTTGATAAAGTTAAAAATGTTAATGATACAGTCACGATTAATGCTTTTGATAAGGCTGGAAAACTAATTGATAAGAAAGATGTTATTGTAAAAGCAGCAATTTAAAGAAATAAAAGCGGATAGTGATGAGTATACACCATCGTCACTATCCATCTATCATGATGAAATGGGGAATGAAAATGAAGAAAAAATGGCTCGTAGTTGCAATGGCAACAGTAATGACAGTTGGACAACTATTACCTACCTTTGTGGAAGCTGCAAAAGCGCCACTAGAAGCAAATGAAAATGTGGTTGAAACAACAAAGCAAGAAGCTAAAACAACAGCAATTCCAGAATTCCCTCAAAAAGCAACTACTTTTGATGAGTTGGCTAGAGAGTCTAGAACGTCGTATACGATTCAATCAATTGACAATGCAGCGGTGGCATATAACAGTGCTAATAAAAAATTTGAGCATAAATTAAGCGGAAGAGTTTCCAATGCAGGTTTCTTTAATCTCCAACCAAGAACGAGTACTTACTCCTTTAATGCTACATATTATTTTAGTAATGGAGCTGCGCCGATTACGGTCTCTTTAAACAAAGGGGCATTACACGCACCAGAAGAAGTTATTGTAACAGGAACAGAAATTTTCTTAGCTATGACATACTTCGATAACCCGGCTTCGTATGCGGTTGCAACACTGGATATCAATGGTAAGAGAGTGAGCGAAAAAACAGCAGTGTTCAATACCCCAACAAACGTGACCCCAACAATTACAAGTGATAACCAAACAGTCACAGTTGGTGACACATTTGATCCCATGAAAAATGTATCTGCAACAGATTTCGATGGTAAACCACTAACGGTTCGTGTGAAATCAAGTAATGTCAATACATCGCAAGTTGGCACGTACAGTGTGGTTTACGAAACAACGGGAAAAATACAAACGGTAACCAAAACAATTACGGTTACAGTTGTAGCGCCAGAGAATAGAATTATAGCACTAGACACATTCATGCTAAATGAATCTACAGCCATAACAGGCACATATGCTGGGAATATTAGTCAGGTGAGCTTGAGCGTGAATGGTGTGGAAGGCTTCAAACAGAGTGTAAGCAATGGTAATATCCAATTGACAGCTGTTAACACGATTAAAAGCAAGGACGATACGGTGGTTGTGAATGCCTATGATATACTTGGAAACTTGGTTGATAGTAAACCGTTAACAGTAAATGAGCGTGAACAAACAGGAGCTATTACACAATTAGATAATTATATGGTAAAACAAGATCGTTATGTTACTGGAAGATATTCTGGTGATGTGGCTCTGATTAGTTTGACCATCAATGGAGTGGAGCAAACACGTGTCTCTGTGACGAACGGAACTATTAATTATTATGTATGGGGATTGATCAGTAACGTATCAGATACGGTGGTTGTGAATGCGTATGACAAGAATGGGCAAATATTGGATCGTAAATCTCCAGTCTTGACCACATACGAGAGCGTAGGATCCATTACTAAATTAGACAATTTTAGTGTTGGGGCGGATCGCTATGTTACAGGAAATTATGCTGGTGATGTGGCTCGGATTGGTCTAGAAGTTAATGGAACAGAGTTAGGACGAATTGGTGTTACTGGTGGTGCATTCCAATATTACACACCTACGGCAATTTCAAGTCTAGGGGATACAGTATGGGTAAACGCCTATGATAGTAATAATAAGTTATTGGATCGGAAACAAGTTACTTTAGTTGATAGTGCAAGAATTACTAAGATAGATAACTATGTTGTTGGAGCGGATTCTCGTGTCAATGGTACGTACACAGGCGACATTACGCATGTTCGTTTAGAAGTCAATGGTATTTTGCAAGCTAGAATTCCGGTAGTAGATGGCGCATTTTCTTATTGGGCACGTGAGTTAATTACAGCACCAACAGACAAAGTCAACGTCATTGCATATGATAAAACTGGTGTAACAGTGGACACCAAACCAGTCACTATTGCAGCATCTACAGGGTCGCTGACAAGTAATGTATTTACACTAGGTGATTCCCGTGTAACAGGAACATACACAGGTTCTATCAGCCGAATTAACATAGAAGTTAATGGGCTTACTGGTGGTAGTATTCCGGTTGATGGTAGCGGAAACTTCTCTTATTGGATTGGCAATCTAGGTGTTGCTAGCACATCAGATGTTATTTATGTTATCGGAACTGATATTTTTGGAAAAGAAGTGTTGCGCCAAAAAGTAACGATAAATCAAGGCGAGGCGGGTACGGTTTCTGTGAATAATTTTGTCCTAGGTTCTGCATCGGTTGTAAGTGGAACGTATTCAGGTGACGTGACACATATCCGCTTAGAGGTTAATGGTGAGTTACAAGGAAGAATCCCGGTATCTGGTGGAATCATTTCTTATTGGGCGCGTGATCTAATCACAGCGACGACAGATAACGTACGCATCATTGCTTATAATGGCGCAGGTGGGATTGTAGCAGAAGAAACAGTGACAGTCGTACCAAGATAAAACGATTCTTAAAAAAGAAAAGGAGTGCTTGATGGAATTTGGTGCGTGTCAAAAACGTATCAAATTCCAAAAGCTTTAACCACAATGAAATCGAAATTACTAATCATATCACAAGTTTTCGAACCTGAAATTGGTAGTGGAGCTAACAGAATAACGAGTATTTACCACTACATAAGTAAAGTATTTGAGGTCGAAGTATTAACGAATGAACCAAGTTATCCTAATGACTTTGTATACCAAAAACAGGATACTAAAAAAAATTCAAATATCACTAGAAGCCGGGCATATATCAAACACTCCAATAATATGATAGTCCGACTTTTCTTTTACGCTGAAATCACGATTAGCGCCGTGTTGCTTGCAGTCAAACGAAGCCGGGTGGATATTGTTTTCTTGTCTACACCACCACTTTTTCTCGGTTTGGCCGCACTTTTTGTTAAGAGAAAAAAACTAGTGATTGATATTAGAGATTTGTGGACAGAATCACTCAGAGGCATACGCCGCTACAATAACCCGGTTATTTTATGTGTATCCGTCTTTTTTGAAAAAATGCTGTATAAAAGAGCGGACTTGATCATCATCAATAGTGAAGGTTTCTATGAACCATTGGAACAGATGGGGATTTGCAAATCAAAAATCAAGTGGATTCCTAATTCGATCGAGGCCAAAGAATTTATGTTGAAAAATGCAGAACCGAGTGATGTATGTAAGGTTATTTATAGCGGAAATGTTGGGTTAGCGCAGGATATGGACATGTTTCTAGAGTTGGCGGCGGATTATTTAGGAGATTCTTCTGTTCAGTTTGAGATTATTGGATATGGCTCGAATTATCAAGCATTACGGACGGAGATGACACGAAGGAATTTAGTAAATATTAATATTTTGGGAGTTCAAACGCGAGAAGAAACGCTTGAAATTGTTTCCAAGTCTGACATTGCTTTTGTTGGTCTGGTAGAACACCCCGCGTTTGAGAATGTATTGCCAGGAAAAATAGTGGACTATCTAGGATTAGGTATCCCGATTATTGGCCAAGTATCAGGATATAGTAAGTCCATTATTGATGCTGCCAATGCTGGAGTAACATTTACGAAAGACTCCTTCCGGCAACCTGCAGTTGCACGAGCGCTTCACCAACTATTTAGAAATGTCTCCTACCGACAGGCATTAGCAGAAAATGCCTTTACTTATGCAAATAAACATTTTTCAGCGTCAAAAAACTACCAAAGGCTTGCAGATATTTTGCTGGATACTATGGAGGGAAAATAGCATGTCAAAAAAAGTAGCGATGTTTGTATGGAATACGTATACCAATGATGCGCGTGTGAAACGGGCTTGTGTTGTTCTTAGCGAGAACGGATATGATGTGGACTTATTTGCACTTTGGGACAAGACCTTACTACGAACAGAAAAGTTAAATCCCAATTTCCAGTTATATCGTCTAGGATTTCGAAGTACGATGTTGCGTAAACGTCTAGCAAGCATAATCCGCCATTGGTACACGATGTGTTTCCTAAGTATCCTATTTTTATTTGGAATGTTGTACTTTCCAAATATGACGCTTTTAGCCACGATAATGCTATGTATAGTTGCGAAAAGTGCGAGATATAATAGAAGGATTACTCTATTTTTTTCGATGATTTATCATGCACAAAAAAGTAAATATGCGATCTATCACGCGAATGATTTAAATACGCTATTACAGGCGGTTATTTGTGGGAAATGGCTTGGGAAAGCTAGACTTATCTACGATTCTCATGAGGTTCAGACCAGTAGAACGGGGTATAATAGCCCGGTTTACGGTATCGCCGAGCGATGGTTGTTGAGATTTGTCGATATCTGCATTCATGAAAATCATACGCGTGCAAAATATATACAAAATTTATATGACTTTTATCCAGAGGTTATTCATAATTATCCATCGACACTAAAAAAAGGAGGGCAAAGCATTGATTTACACGATCGTTTGGGGCTGAATAAGGAAACGCCCATTTTATTATACCAAGGAGGCATCCAAGTAGGGCGGGGACTTGATAAAATTATCGAAGCAGCGCCATTGATTGAACGTGGTGTTATTGTTTTTATCGGGGATGGCAAACTAAAAGAAGCTTTAGTGACACAGGTAAGAGAGCGCCAACTGGAGAGTCGCGTGCGTTTTATACCTAAAGTTCCGTTAGACGAATTGGCAATGTATACAAACCAGGCCTACTTAGGGTTTCAAGTTTTAAATAATGTTTGCTTTAACCATTATTCAGCTTCGTCTAATAAATTGTTTGAATATATTATGAGTGATGTTCCCATTATTGCTAGTGGGTTTCCAGAAATAAAAAAGGTTGTTGAAGAGCATCGAGTTGGGGTAGTAGTAGATGGGCATGAACCAGTATCTATCGCTACTGGTGTCAATAAACTAGTACACGATGTAGAGCTACATAAAACATCTCAAGAAAAACTGTTTAGCAGCTAAAAAAATATATAACTGGGAAAATGAGCAAGCTATATTTTTAGATATTTATAAGAAATTAACAGCTAAGGAGTTGTAAAAATGGTCAAAAAGGGTCAAATCAAGAAACAGGTTGCTGAAATGAAACAAGAGCATGATTTACAAATAGCTAAGTTGCAACAGGACAATGAGGCACAAGCGAGACAACATGTATCAGAAGTTGCGATGTTAGAAAAAGAGCTCCGATCCGTGAAGCATGCGCTTGGAATAGCTAGAGCTAACATGAATGAAACGATACTAGAAGAATTAAGACGTGAGAAGATGCAACATCAAATGTTACAAGCTACTTTCATAGAGTTGAAATCACAAGTGGCACTAGCAGATAGTAGTTTGTTCGAGCAAGAGAAACTAATTGAAACCATTAAAGCGACCAAGGCAGAGCTGTTATTTTTTCAAGAATATATCTATAACCTATTAGATGATAATAAAAAAGGGTTAGAGCAATTGATGGAAGAGAACACGCAGTTAGAAGAACAACTGAAGGAACGGGACTACCAAGTGAATTTGCTGAAACACCGATTAGGGCACGTTTCAAGAAGCTATGATAATTTAAATAACACCAAAATGATTATAGTATTAAAGAAATACTGGAAGGTACGAAAAAA
>NZ_AODD01000035.1 GCF_000525835.1 Listeria grandensis FSL F6-0971 | reverse complement strand
TATTCAGGTGAAATTGGGTGGGAAAGATGGTTGGAACAATACAGAATTTATCCAAAGTATTAGAACGAATAAATGATGTTCAAAAGCGAATTTTAGCGGAAAATAATCCTTCGATATTACAAGAAGCACATTTTTTAGATGCGTCACGCTGGTATGTAAGGGAAGCGGACGGCGAAGATATCCACTTATTTGAGAAAAAAGACACCTTATATATAATCCAAATTAAAAAACAAGGCAACCTATTTTTCATTTTTAGAGGAGAATATCAATTTTGATAAGGCGCCGGTGGCAGGTGTTGAGGCTGTAAAAGTATTGCCACATGAAGAGATTGAATTGCAAGTCGTTGGTGAGGTTACTGGGGAAATGTCAGCTAATTTGGTTCTAGTAGAATATACGAATGATAAAAAAATAGTTAGCACTTTAATCAAGCTGAATACGACGAATAACATAAAGCTTTCTAAGTATACGAGACAGATTCGAATCGCACTCAAAATATCAGGGAAAGGTTTATTAAACTTGAAAAAATGCTCGATCAAGCGGATTTATCAGAAGAATGAAGTAATGATTCAAGATGCAACAACTAAGCAACCACGCGTTATACAAAATTTAAAACAACTTAAGGTAGCTTGTATCCTAGATGAATTTAGTCATACATGCTTCTCAAAAGAAATGGATTTAATTACTTTCTCACCGGAGAATTGGCGGCGTATATTAGAACAAGAAAGGCCGGATATGTTACTTGTAGAATCTGCCTGGCATGGTAATTCTAAGTCTTGGGAATACAAGATTGGTAAGTATAGTAATGAGCGCAGGTCAGAAATAAAAGGATTGCTTAAATGGTGTCAAAAGAATGGGATTCCAACTATATTTTGGAATAAAGAAGACCCTATCCACTTTGAAAAATTTATTGATACGGCTAAGTTATTTGATTATATTTACACAACAGATGCCAATATGATACCAGAATATAAAAAAGAAAGCTGGACATGATAAGGTTTTTGTAATGCCATTTGCGGCGCAACCACTTTTACATAATCCGATAAAATTACTTCCAGAACGCAGGAATAAGATCTGTTTTGCTGGTTCTTATTATGCCAATCGTCATCCAGCAAGGCGACAAGATATGGATCAAATCCTTGATATTAGTGCGGCATATGGTCTGGATATTTTTGATCGTAATTTTGAACGACAGGATGTGGAGTTTCAATTTCCGGAACGGTTTCGAGATTTTGTCGTCGGAAGTCTGCCGTACCATCGTATTGAAGAGGCGTATAAAGGCTATAAATATACACTCAATGTGAATAGTGTCAAGGAATCTCCGACGATGTTTTCGAGGCGTGTCTTTGAGAGTTTGGCGTGTGGAACCCCAGTTGTGAGTAGTTATTCGCGAGGTATCAGTGAGATGTTCGGAGAACTTGTGATGATGCCGAATGTTGGTGTAGAAATAACAAAGAAATTTGAAATGATTCATACGGATCTTCATAAATATAGGCAAAAAGCGATGATGGGAATACGCGTAATTTATGGACAACATACATATGCGCATCGAATTCAAATGATATTAGAAAATGCGGGTATTGCGTTCTGTCCAAAGGAAGCCACGGTGACATTACTTGCACGGGTATCAAGTCCTGAAAGTTTTTATAAGGTGAGGGCTATTTTTGAAAATCAAGCCTATCCCCATAAAAAGTTAGCGATTTTCATGCCTTACTCAGAAGATATGGTGAGGTTAATGGAGAGCGAAAATGATGAACAAGTGAGTATTTATATACAAGAATACGCGGATCAATACAAAACGATACAAGCGTTGATAGATACGAATTACTACGGTTATATCAGCCAGATCATTATTATGGGGAATATTATGTAACAGACTTGATGCAGGCAGGTGTTTATAGCCAGGCTGATATTATCGGAAAGAAAGCGTCGGTTGTATACGATTTAACGATAGGGGAAATCAAGGAATATTGCGTAAAGGAAGAATATATGTTTGTAAATGATGTGAAACTAGACAGAGCATTAATGAGTACGGCAATTAAGATAACTAGTTCCATTACTGATTTGCTGGACGAAATGGAGCAAGGTAGTCCAGCGGTTTCTTATTTTCAACAAGGGGCGAAGATTTTTAGTGCGGATAAGTATAATTTTATTAAAAATGGGTCAACGATTGGTTCGGAGCTACAAGCCTATTATGAACTGTAAGGGGGTAAATAATGAGACGATTAAAAATTTTATTGTATGGAGACATTGATTTGAATTTTATGGACGGATCTGCAATTTGGCTAACGTCGATTGCGCAAATGTTGACACAGAGTAAAGGAATTAAGGTTGACTTATTACTGAAAGCACCGGAAAAAACGCCACAATTGATTTCTTCTGTGAAAAATATTAGCAACCTCCAACTAATAGCGCCCTATGATTTCTTTCCACAAGAGGCATTATCTAAAGATCGATTGAGTGTAAGAGATGCGGCTAAGTTGATTGAAAAGCTCGATGTACAAAATCAATATGACATTATTATTTTGAGGGGATTTGCCCTAGTGGAAGAAATCATGCATAAAAGGGCATTACAAAGCAAGACGATTCCTTATATTACTGATTTTAAGCATGAGGAAAAAAATTCTACGGCGGTGGAGAGGGATGCTTTGCGCGCCATTTATGATTATTTTCCAAATATGTTTTTGCAGACGCTGGAAACAAAGCAAACCTTTCAAACATTAATCGGAGTTTCAGGAGAAAAAATCCAGATTCTATATCCGATGATTCCAGACTACGAGATTAAGAGGCCTATTTTTTCGAACAGGCACAACACATTAGTTTATGCAGGCAAGTTTCATGAGGACTGGCACACCGAAGAAATCATAGCTGCAGCAACTGTTTTTAAACAAGAAGAAGTAGCAATAAAATTCCATATTGTGGGAGACAAATTTCAAGATCGATTACGCGAGCGAGATAAGCAATTGCGAATCAAAGATCAGTTGGAAAAAAATGAAGTCATTCACTGGCATGGTGCTGTAACGAGGGATAGGGCCCAAGAGATTATTGCACAAAGTGATGTCGGTATTGCTTGGCGAAGCGAGTCTCTTGATAACGATGACAGTGTAGAGCTTTCTAGTAAGTTGCTGGAATACGGTCGCCTCGGAAAGCCTGTATTGTTGCGAAAAACGAAGATGCATACAGCGCTATTAGGTGAAGACTATCCATTATTTGTAGATGACGAGGAGGATTTTTTAGAAAAGGCGATGACTGTATTAAGCGACGAAAGAGTATACAAAAAAAAGTTCACGTATGGTTTATGCAGCAAGTAAAGCCTTTACATATTCTAATGCGTACCAGCGACTTAAAGGCTTCCTGTGGTCTTACCGGACAGACAAAACGCGCATTGTTTTTGCTGGGCATGATTTAAAATTTGCACAGATGATTATTGCTTATTTTGAAGAGCATGAGGACTATGAGGTGCGATTAGATAAGTGGTTGGGTCATGATGTGCATGACGAGGAGCAGAGCCAAGCTTGTTTAGAATGGGCAGATATTATTTTTTGTGAATGGGGATTAGGGAATGGAGTTTGGTATTCCAAACATAAACGAGAGGGGCAAAAACTAATTATTCGTCTACACTTCCAAGAAAAAGATTTATCATTTCCACGCAATTTTGAAGTCGAAAATATTGATAAATTTATCGTCATAACGCCGTATATGTTAGAAGAGTTTCAACAGCAATTTCAATTTCCACGCCACAAAATGATTTATATCGATAATTTAATAGATGCTCAAAAGTTAAATAAGCCAAAGCAAAAGGATGCAAAATTTCATTTGGGTATTTGTGGTGTCTTGCCAGCTCGAAAACGATTAGATATTGCGATTGATATTTTTGAAGAATTATGGAATCAAGATCAGCGCTACCGCTTGTTTATTAAGAGTAAATTGCCGGAGGATGTTCCTTGGCTTCAAGGTCGAAAGGCGGAACGAGACTATTATGAGTCTGTATTTGAGCGTATAAATAACGCATCTTGGAAGAACAGTGTGATATTTGATGCGCATGGAAATGATGTGGATCAGTGGCTTACAAAGATTGGCTTCTTTTTGTCGACGAGTGATTATGAGGGCTCGCATGTTGCTGTTTCTGAGAGTATTGCATCTGGTGCTATCCCTGTCATTCGCGCATGGAAAGGCGCTAACACGATTTATCCGAAGGAATATATATATGCGGATATAGAAGCCATGATCCGCGCTATTTCAACAAGTAATAAGTCGGATAATAAGCTTCAATCTTGGGGGATTTCAAAGTTTGATAAAGCTAATTTGTGCCATCGTATCGAACAACTTATCAAGGAACTTAGACAAACATAATAAGGAGAGCTTTATATGGAGATATTGCAAATAGAGGACGTCAGCTTTGATAATCAAAAAATGAACGTATGTTTTTCTGTGGACAGCAAAGACATACCGCTATACGAATATGCGTACTATGTCTATTATAATGAAGCGATTATTGAGAGGCATGGGTACAGTCCCATAAAAACAAAAAACACGTGCTTTTCATTTGAACCAATAGAGAGTGGGAGTTACTCATTTCGAATCTTTATTAGGCTGAATGGAAAATTAATTGCACATCAAATATCACCTCCCATTCATTTAGATTTACGGATGAATGAGCAGGTAGAAACCAATTTTAACGCAGAAAAAGTATACATGAATGATGTTCCCTTGAAATATATTTTAGAGGATCACAGTACTATATCAGATCGCCTTTTAGTGGTTTTTGCAGGTATTCATACGAGAGAGTTCCAAGGAGGGCGAGGCGTTTTTAATTATTATCGAACGTTGAAGCATTTAAAAGTTAATAAATTATTTCTACTAGACGATTATCAAGGTCAATTTTGTTATTATATGGGGCTAATAGGTCTCATGATTTTGAAAGAACGGTTGTTGCTTTGCTCACTGAAACCGCGAATAAGTTACAGATATCGGCGGATAAAATTATTACAATAGGCTCTAGTAAAGGCGGGAGTGCAGCATTATATTACGCGTTGAAATACCATTTGGGGACGGCAGTTGTCGCTGCTCCGCAAATATTAATTGGGGATTATCTCATTGAAAAAAGCAAGAAGAATGATGCCATAAAAAGCGCAATGGATCGCATGTTTGGCGACAATCGCAGTAAAGGACAACGCTACTATAATAATAAAATTTTGAACTTAGTTAAAATGAAAACAAGCTATCCAGATATTTTCTTTCACATTGGAAAAGGGGATTTTCATTACGAGCAACATTTTCAGCCATTTTGGAAGGAATGCTTACGCAATGATATAACAATAGAGTTAAACGTCCAAGACTATTCGGATCATTCTTTGACAGGAACCTATTTCCAGCCATATTTATTAAAAAAACTTGAGAATCTATTGCCATAAAATATAGAAAAAGAATGCCAGGGGGAAGAAAATGAAGAAACGAATAACGGTTTTACTAGTAACGGTGCTCATATTGGTAACGATGCTGAGCTCGATGACGAGCGTTTTAGCAGCTGAGAACTATACGATTAGTTTAGATATCAATCCGCAACCGATCCATAGCAATACACAAGTAGTATTAACAGTTGATTTAATCGCTAGTGCAGACAGTCTAACAGCAGAAAAAGATAAGCTGGTCGTTACAATTCCTAAGAACGTTGTATACGGTAGTGCAAGTTCAATATCAACTAGTTCGAGTATCGGGCAGTTTCAGAATATTTCAGCGGATGACACGAACTACTATGTTACGCTAAAAGTAAATACAGTACTAAATGAAGGTAGCCTTCTGAAAGGTCAATTTATTATCTCTTTTCGATCAGCACTTATTACAGAGCAACAAATGGACGTATCATTTAATGCTAAACTAGGTGAGGCAGAGGATAATTTGGAGGTACCTTTTATCCATGGAGAAGAGGCCACTCCGGGTGCGGTTTTCAGTAAATACAGCATGGCGCCAGTAAATCCTGAGAACAAATGGCATCAGCTTAGCCTTCAAAGTAGTACGCCGAATCGGTATGAACTTTGGGTGAATGTGCCAACGAAGCAACAACTAACGAATGTCTCTGTTTCCGATAATTTACCAGAAGGCTCATACTTGATCCAAATGCAACTGGCCTTGGGATCGGAGGATCCAAGGAATCAGTGAATGGTATTAGGATTAAGCAAGTAACCGATGGGGTGCAAAAGTACGTTACGGACACTTTTTCCGGTGAGATTAAAGTGGCTAAAGACCTGACCTCTTTCTCGGTGGATTTTGGCAATGTGTCGCCTGATGAAAATTATATTGTAGAATATCGTGTTTCAGTTAACAAAATACGAGAAAGTTATGAGAATACAGCAACGTTTTCATCGGATGAAGTGAGTCATACGGATATTGTTATGGCTGAATCATACATTGTAGACCATCAAGCCAAGCTACTGACGAAAAAAGTGAGTCAAGAAAGAATAACGACAGAAACAAAAGAATTAGGATATAATTTGGCTTTATTTGCTAAGGAAGGGCCGATTTCAGTCGGAAGCATTATTGAAGATCAGTTGGCGGACACGGTTCGTTATGGTAGGATGCAAGACAGTGATTATTTTGAAGCACATTATGATGAAGCAAACAACAGGGTTTCTTTTGAGGTAGTAAAGGAGATTCCATTTGGTAGCACGGAATTTATTGATTTTACAGTAACACCAGTGGGAACCTTGAATGACCAAGAAACTATTGAAAATACAGCATCCATTTCATTTTTAGACAGTGATTATTATTCGAACACGGTAAGAACGGTAGTGGATGGAACAGGTTCTGCAATTGTTACTAAGGTAGATATGGATGATGAAACGAATATTTTAAGTGGTGCCGTATTTAAGCTGTTGGATGGTGAGGGAACGCTTATAAAAGAAAACCTGACGACGGATAGGGCTGGAAAAATAGTACTTTCGGAGTTAGCGATCGGCGCATATACATTAGTAGAAACCTCCGCTCCTGATAACTATATATTAGATATAAGTCCTATAAATTTTGAGATTCGTTCGGAAAATATCATGGTTCCACTGGAGATTGTTGTGGAAAATAAACGAGAGGCAGCAGGCGGTATTGAACATGACGAGCTTCCAGAACAAGAAGACCCGATTTTGGAGTTGCCGGTGAACGAAGATCCAAGTATGCCGATTGTAAACAAACCAGATAAGGATCCAGAAATTCTAGAAGAATTTCTGGATAGTGATGGACCTGGGAAAGATAGCTTGAAACCAGGTGTGATAAGAGGGATAGTACCCGAAAAAAAAAGTAGAGGGATGGAGAGATCACGCTATTGTTATTCGACCATCTAGACTTGCATTAACAGGAGATAGTTCGGATCAGATTATATTCTTAATCGGTTTTTCATTGATAAGTGTTAGCTTACTTTATTATCGTAGTCGAAAGTGATGCTAGTTGAGTTTGCGAGTAAACAGAAAGAGTCCTATTGGGGATTAGAAAAGTATGGTAATATTCTTACTAAAATACTAATATTTTAAAAAGTCTAGTCTAAGAAAAAGGCCCTGCTAGCGAAAGCTAGCAGGGGCCTTTTCTTAGACTTTATTCATTGTCGTCTTTTCTAGAGCGTCGACCTAGTAAGAACACGAGGAACAGGCTTAGCAGTAAGACAAATACAGCGATAATAAGGTACACCCAAGTGTAGTCTTTTTCAATATCGAGTGCGGTTGCATTTAGTTCTTTTGCAGTTTTATTATCTATTGTGAAATATTCAGACCATTTCCAAACTTGCCCGCTACTTGTTGCAATCAGGTCTAAGCGATATTTACCGGGAGCGAATTCCCTGTTGTCCCAGCTGATTGGGAGGTCGAAGTTAGAATTTGGTGCCATGCGCATGTTCTGCTTAGAGCTTTCAAATAAAGCTTTCGTGCCATCTTTTTTGAAAACTTCGGCTTTTACATCGAGATCTTTGAGGATTGTAGCTTCTGTATTTTGCAAATTTACCGTCACAACGTTGTGATGATTGATTTGCGTTGGTGTAATGTCATTTAAGGTGAGGTCGGCTTTCACTTCGGTATCATTTTGTGAAAGCATCATGCCGATAACATAGGCGTACTGGTTCTTGATTTGAATATCCTTAGATTGAGATTCTTTTTTCTTGGGTGCTTTTTCTTGGAAGTAGACACCGCCTAGGATCGTTCCGTCAAATGATTCAAGCGGCATCTGGATTTTGATGGGATATTTTTTGCTCGAATAGGCGGGAAGAACGACTTCACCTGCTGATTCTGTGAGCTTGGAAATCGGATACTTTAGCGTTTCATCGAGCTTGGGATTTTTTTGACTATAGTCCACAATCCCGTTATTGTTCGTGACAGCCGTGTTCACCGAGGTGAGGATGGTCAGTTCATGATTGGTTTCATTCGTCAAAACAACATCAACCGTTTGCTTTTGACCAGGCGCGAGCTTCAAATGAAAATAATTCTTAGTTTTATCGATTTGGTTATCTGGAATGTTCGCGCTTACGGAAAAGTTCATTTCAGCGGCCTCACTTTGAACGGGAAACAAAAGTGATGAAGCGAGTAATGGTACGATTAAAAGCAGGGTCATCAGTTTTTTCATGTAAGTACTCCTCCTAGAGAATAATGGCGGTAATCACTCTCTAGGGATGGGGGATCGCGCTAGAGAGCTTTAGGTAAAAGGGGATTTTGCCTTTGAGGAATGTGAAAACTGTTACATAATAAGTATAGCGTATAAAAACAACATAATGGGAATTGTATCATAAATTTTCCAGACTAAGAAAAAAATGATTTTGAATTTAATAGTGCTTAATAATTTTTTAATAGCATGCTTATTTCCAGTTTATAAATGGAAGTTATGATAAAGAGAGTAATCATTTTTGTAACCAAAAGGAGAATGTTAAAATGACACAATCAAAAAAAGTATTATCTTCTATACTAGTAGCTACGACCGTTTTTGCAGCAGTTGCTCCACAAATGGCGCCAATCGGAGCTTCAGCTGTAACCGCAAATATTACAACTACGGCAGAAATCACGGAATTGCGCGCACTAAACAAGATGACGCTGCAAATTAAGTTTGATGGTACATTGCCGGCAGCAGACGTTTTAGATAGTAATTTGGATGCTATTAAAGCGCATTTTAAATTTAGTAACGGATTGCAGATTGTTAATGTGCCTCGTTTGAAATCCGGTTCTACGAATACGTATATCGTTCCTGTGACGATTCAAAATCCTGGAACAACCTACACGCTTAGCTATAAAGATGGTGCAGAGCAGACTTTCACGGGAAGTAACGAGAAGTTGTCGATTCGGGATACGAACCAAGTGACGAATGATACGTTTGAACTGGAATCATTCCAAGCAGACGGTGTAGTAGATTATGCGAATATTATCGCGGCCTACGCCGGTGGACGCGGCGATCAAGCTTTTACAGTCAATGATGCCAACGAGAATGCAGCAGGCCAAGCTTTTCAGGTTATTTCGTCTTTACGTGATCGAAGTGTGACGATTACCGGGGATAATGGTGATGTGTATACGGCAAACTATGTCCCATTTACGCAGGCATCGGATCGTCGTCAAGCGCCTAAATTCCGCTTGCCAGCAGGTGAAACCTTGACTCCTGGTGTGCACTATACGGTGAGTTCTAATTGGGCAGAATTGACGAACAATTCGTTTACAGCGCGTCAGATGGCGCCTCTAACAATTGATTCTGCCGCGTTTGTTGATGCGACGTCGTTCAAGTTAAAACTTGCGACAGACCCTGGAATGGACTTGCTAGCTGGACGCAGTGTCGTACTTAAAGGCGCAGATGGCAGCGAACTAACAGCGAGTTACCGTTTTTCTTCACGAGCGGTGGAACGCTGAATCCTGATATCGCTTATAAAATTGTACCACAAAATAACTGGGCAGCGAACACGGATGTTACACTTGGCCAACAAGCAGCCTATAAAATTGAGTCGCTGAACAAGATGACACTACAAATTATTTTTCCAGAGGCACTTTCTGCGGAAGAGGTTGCGGACAGTAATTTAGAAGCGATCAAGAAGAATTTTGTATTTAGCGATGGTTTAAGTATTGTTAATGTACCTCGTCTGAAATCTGGTTCTAAGAGCACATACATCGTTCCTGTGACCGTGCAACAACCTGGGAAAACTTATACGCTCAGCTATAAGGATGCGCCGGTAGAAACCTTTGTTGGAAGTAATGCTAAAATTAATATGCGAGATTTAGCACAGGTGACCAATGATACGTTTGAGCTAGAGTCGTTCCAAGCGGATGGTGTGGTGGATTATGCGAATATCATTGCCGCCTATGCTGGTGGACGTGGTGACCAAGCATTTATTATTGATGATAATAATCAGGATGCCAATGGAAAATTATTTCAAGTCATCTCATCCTTACGTGATCGCAGTGTGACACTAACAGGAAGTAATGGTGATAGATTCCAAGCGAATTATGTACCATTTACACAAGCTTCTGATCGTCGCCAAGCGCCTAAATTCCGTTTACCAGCTGGTGAAAAATTAATACCTGGTATCACTTACACGGTGACAAGCGACTGGGCAAATATGGCGACTTCAACTTTCATTGCAAAAGAAATGGCACCATTAGTCATTGCGAAGGCGACGTTTGTTGATGCAACTTCATTTGAGTTGGCATTGGATAAAGACCCAGGAATGGATCTACTCGCTGGACGTCAAGTAGAGCTAAAAGGAAATGATGGTACGACACTCACTGCACAGTACCGCTATTCTTCACGTCAAGGCACGACCGGTATTTTTGATCTTGTAAGTGGAACGCTAAATAAAGATGCTGTGTACGCGATTCTTCCGCTTAATGGCTGGGCAACAGCGACAAATGTAACGCTTGGACAAGCCGCAACTACGCCAGAAGTGACAGATCCAGATAAAGAAGTTATTGTGACACCTGAAAAGGATGCTACAAACAAACCGACGATTCCAAGCTTGGCAGAAAGCAACGATGCATCAGCGCAGGCAAAGCCAGCAGTGAACGCAGCAACGAATACAAATGATTTGCCGAAGACAGGTGACACAATGCCAATTCTTCCGGTGACTGCAGGATTAGGAGCTATTTTGGTAGCCATTTATATGCTTATCAAACGTAAATTCACGAAGTTAGAAGACTAAATAAGTCCTCGTGTTATAACCTAGTAAAGAGATAACCGCTACTTTTTGATCAAAGTAGAAAGGTTATCTCTTTTGTCTTTGTCACGATTGATGTAGAGCATAAGTGTCTAGTGACGAACTCGAGAATGTAATAGCAAACACTAAAAAAGCCATCATCCGCTATATTTACGTCGAATGATGGCTTCCTACATTTTATTATGGTAATAAAGGAATGTTTTGTTTTATTTCTTGGATGGAGCTCTTAGAATCAAATGTATAAGCGCCAACTAAACGCAAACCTTGTAATGCAGGAGGAACTGCTCCTGTGTATACTGGGCTGTAACCATTTGTTCCATCGATGCCGATATAGACCGTTTTATCGAATGGAATTTTATCTAGCGTGAATTTTGTAGTTAGGGATGATGTTGTAATCGACTGTAATACGTTACCGTTAGCATCATATGCCGTAACTTTTGTTGCTTTTCCAAACTCTAACAAGTCTTTTTTGCCGTTTTTGTTTTTATCGACGAAAAGATCGCCTGTGATGACTGGAAGTTTGCGAATACCGAATTGGAAGTCTGTTGTTTTTGTAAATTTAAGACCTGTTAAATCGTACGAATTACCCCAAATATCGACTTTTGCAAAACGCATAGAGGGGATGTGATTTAATAGTGTTGCGATAGATTGAACTTCGCTAAGCGTTGTGTTGACACTCGTTGCTGTTTCTGTGCCAAGATATTTCTCTACATCTACTTTTTCTACTGAGTTGATCGCTTTTGGTAGAAAAGTTGCTAATGCTTTGATGTAATCGTTATTTGGTGTTGTCGAGATGTCACCTGTATCCAACAAGGTTGGGTTGTCTAGGATTCCTTGGATATCGCCACCAGAGATAATATTGATGATTGCCGTTACTTTATCAATGTTTCCTAGTAGATCGCCAACCGTTAAGTTAAATGGTGAGCGAACCATCACGTACATGCCTGGATCTACGTCTGGCATTTTGATAGCTTCATTTTTACTGCTTGTTCTGAAAAGGATTGCATCTTCAATGTCTAAGCTTCCGCCTAGTGCACCAAGGATTTTAGAGTTTAAATCAAGTTCTGATAAGCGACCACTTGAAATAAGGTCTGCTGTTTTTTCTAAGTTGATGAAGATTAATGTTTTGCCGGTTATGATTGATTCGTTGCTGTCTTTCACGCCATTTCCATTTAAATCTTCAAATGGTGTCAAAGTTAAGTTTGTTGCTTTCTTCGTTGCTAAGTCTGCCCAAGTTACAACATTCAACGTATTGATTGTTACTGTTGCAATTCCTGGAATTTGTTTTCCAGTTGCGTCAAGTGCTGAATTTTGTTGCACGATAGGTTTTGTTGTTGTTTCTGTGCCGTATTTGATGAAGTAGTTCCCTTTTGTGAGTTTGGTGAAGTTATAAACTCCGACTGCGTTTTGTTTTTGCACTAGCGACTGCATTTGTTCCTGCTTGTGCGTCAGCCAATGTTTTGTGAAGTGTTACGGTCATGTTTGCAAGTGGCAAGTCCAAGTTGTGCAACTCCATCACGCCATCGCCGTCTGTGTCTGCGTAAACTGTCCCAGATACAGTGTAAATCGCTGGATTCAGAATACTAGCGTTCGCTGCAGGTGCAAAAGATGCGAAAAATACTGCAAAAATAAGAACCATAGCAGCGATACGCTTATTGAAAAAGTGTTTCATTAATAATTCCTCCCCTTTTTTTAACTAGGTTATAACTTTAGTTTAGCGGGTGAGGGAGGAAAAGGCAATGGATGGTGGAATCGTTTTTTACTGCTGTATAAAGAAGGATGCTCTATTTATTTTTATTTATAAATATAACTTTATTGTAATTAAAAAACCCTTTTTATTCGTATTATAAATAATTAAAAGTATCATTTGAAACTTAATTTGGATAGAATTGTTAGTAAGAATTTGAATAAAAATTATCTGTATTTATGCTTTTATCAGGCAAACTAGTTCATATTATGCAGTTCTTTTGTAAAAAAAATTCATAAAGGTGTCACATCTTAAATCTATATCCTTTTTTTATGGAATAACCCATTTTATAAAAGTGTTTAATGTAACTATTATTCGTATTCCTAATGAAAATGTCATCGTGTGTGTGACATTTCTGTGGTTTTTTTAGTAAGCGTTATCAACTATACTGAAAAGGAGTACAGGATAACGTTATCAATTGCGTATAAGCAATAATAAAATTTGGAGTTGAGCTGAAATGGAAATCATGAATATAAGTGGAATAAATGTGGCAATGAAAGGGATGACAAAAGCCGAAATTTTGAAGGAGTTTGCGGAATTAGCGCTTTTGAACGGGAAGGTTTCAAGTGCGGAGGGTTTTTATGGTGATTTATGGTTGCGGGAAGAAGAGTCAACAACTGGATTTGGTGGAGGGATTGCGATTCCTCATGCGAAATCAGCTTTTGTGACAGAGGTTGGTGTTTTGGTTGGACGTGGTGCTAACGAGGTGGCGTGGGAGGCGCTAGATGATCAGCCGGTGCATTGTTGGATTTGTTTACTCGTGCCGGAAACGGGTGGTCAGGAGCATTTGCGTCTGTTATCCCAACTAAGCCGTAAGTTGATGGATCCAGATTTTGTTGCTAAGTTGAAGTCAGGGAGTGAGCAAGAAATTTTGACGTTAGTTCAGGGCGTTATTTCATAAAAGGGAGCGAGTAGTATGACGAGTTTAAATATTGTAGCGATTACGAACTGTCCGGCGGGCATTGCGCATACGTATATGGTTGCTGAGGCGCTAGAACGTAAGGCAGTTTCGCTTGGATACACGATAAAAGTGGAGACGCAAGGTGCGAGTGGTGTTGAAAATCATTTGACCCCGGCGGAAATTAAGGCTGCAGATTATGTGATATTGGCTTTAGGTCGCACGATTAGTGAGGAAGACCGATTCCGTTTTGCGAACAAGAAGGTCGTGGAACTGAAGGTTTCGGAGGCCTTGAAGCAAATTGAGACGATTTATGATGATTTAGAAGGCAAGGCAACGGTGTTTACAGCAGAAAATAATATTAAAATGGGAAAACAAGATGTACCAACAGGAAGCGTGATGAGCCATTTGATGGCCGGCGTTTCTGCTGCCTTGCCGTTTGTTATCGGTGGTGGTTTACTCGTTGCGATTGCGAATATGCTTGTGCAGTTTGGGATGCCGTATGTGGATATGGCGAATGGCGATCCGTCGTTTGCGTGGGTCGTTGAAACGATTGGGTACTTAGGGTTCAAATTCATGATTCCGATTATGGGTGCATACATTGCGAGCTCGATTGGGGATAAGCCTGCATTTGCCCCCGCCTTTTTGGTAACCTATTTGGCGAATGATAACACGATGCTCGGCACAGAGTCTGGCGCTGGTTTTCTAGGTGCTGTTGTCCTTGGTCTAGCCATTGGTTATTTTGTGAAATATTTCCGGAAAGTCAAATTGGGCAAGGCTTTGCAACCATTACTTGGTTCCATGTTGATTCCGTTTGTGACGCTATTTGTCTTCGGTATTCTAACGTATTACGTACTAGGTCCTGTAATGGGTGGGATGATGGACGGTATGCTTCATTTCTTGAACACGATTCCGACTGAAATGAAATTGGCTGCGGCGTTCTTAGTTGGCGCGATGCTTGCGTTTGATATGGGTGGCCCTGTTAATAAAACAGCTTGGTTCTTCTGTTTTTCGCTGCTCGACAAAGGAATTTATGATTGGTATGCGATCGTTGGTGTTGTGGCGCTCATGCCTCCAATGGCGGCAGGAATCTCGACATTTATCGCTCCAAAATTATTCACAAAACAAGAAAAAGGCGCGGCAATCAGTTCCATTATTGTTGGTTCGACAGTTGCGACGGAGCCTGCGATTCCATACGCGCTTGCTGCACCATTCCCGATGATTACAGCCAACACACTTAGTGGTGGGATTGCTGGGATGTTAACGATTATGTTCGGCGTACAAAGGCTAGCACCTGGTATCGGTATTTTTGATCCGCTGATCGGTTTAATGTCGCCGTGGTATTGGTTTTATCTGGTGTTAGCATTTGGTCTTGCTTTAAATATTTTCTTGATTATTGTTTTGAAAACATGGTGGGTAAAACGGAAAGAGGCGAAACAAAAAGATGGAGACGAATTTACTGAAACAACTGGTGATGGCATCGGGAACTAGCGGTGACGAGCAAGAAATCCGCGAAATTTTGTATAAGGAATTAGTCGATCAGGCGGACGAAATCACGTTTGATGGTTTGGGTAGTTTTATCGCGCGTAAGGGTTCTAGAGGTCCCAAAGTGGCGATTATTGCGCATATGGATGAGGTCGGGTTTATGGTGAAACATATTTCGGCGGACGGCTTTATCCTGTTTGAGACGGTGGGCTCGTGGTGGAATCAGAACATGTTGAATCATCGTGTGGAGATTCGGACTAGCATCGGAAAAGTGGTTGGGATTATCGGTTCGATTGCCCCGCATGCGCTGAGTGAGGCAGATAAGGCGCGGCCGATGGAGCATGATGCGATGTTTATTGATATTGGTGCGGACTCGGCGGAGATGGTGCGCGAGATGGGTGTTGCAGTCGGGGACCTTGTTTGCCCAGAGCCAAATTTTACAACGCTCACGCCAGATCGGATTCTTGGCAAGGCGCTGGATAACCGAGCGGGATGTGCGCTTGTTGCCGAACTTTTTAAACGCTGTGATAACGAGGAAATGACACTTTATGCGGTGGCAACGGTGCAGGAGGAAGTCGGACTTCGCGGGGCGCAAACTTCGGCGGAGGTGATTAAGCCTGATATTGCGATCGTGATTGATACGATGGTTGCGGGTGATACGCCAGGCTTTGATCGGACGAAGTTTCCGCTGAAACTTGGCGGAGGCGCAGCGCTTGCCCTGTTTGATAAACGCTACATTCCCCATCAAAAATTGAAGCAGAGCCTTGTGGAAACGGCAAATAAGATGGATGAACCGCTCCAGTTTTGCACGATGAAGACGGGAGCAACGGATGGCGGTCGTTATAATGTGATGGGAGGTGGACGCCCAGTCGTGGCTTTTTGTTTACCGACGCGATATTTGCATGCGAATGCTTCGATGATTTCACGGACGGATTACGATAGTTTGGCGACATTATTGCATCATTTCTTGGCGGAATATGGCGAGGAAAAACATGAGGCGATTTGTAAATTTATATAGGGACGAAAGGCTCGGCGGACGCGCTGAGCTTTTTGGAGAAAGGGATGACATAATGGAAAAATACGATTTTAATGAAGTCGTCGACCGGAAAAATACATATTGTACGCAGTGGGATTATATAGAAGACCGTTTTGGGGAAGCAGATTTATTGCCGTTCTCCATCTCGGATACGGAGTTTCGGGTGCCAACACCAGTCCTAACAGCGATTCAAAAGCGGGTGGCGCACGGGGTTTTTGGCTATTCAAGATGGAATCATGAGGCGTTTAAGGGCAGTATTATTCAGTGGTATCAAACTAGATTTGATGCAAGCTTTAACAAAGATTGGGTACTGTATAGTCCAACGGTTTGTTACGCTATTTCTGTTTTATTACGCCTGAAAAGTGCAGAACGGGATCGTGTCGTGGTTTTTTCGCCGATGTATGATGCTTTTTATAACCTGATTCGTGAAAATAATCGGGAACTAGTCGAAAGCAAGCTTCTGTGGGATAATGGGAAGTATCGCATTGACTTTGATCAACTGGAAAAACAGGTGGAAAATGCTTCAATTTTGTTGCTAACTAATCCGCATAATCCGACGGGGCGCGTTTTTGATAAAGAGGAATTAACGCGAATTATCGAGATTTGTGAGCGGAACGGAGTTTTTATTATTTCAGATGATATTCATATGGATATTGTTTACAAAAACGCGCAGTACACGCCGATTCTTAGTTTGAGTGAGAACCGGATGAATATGTGTATTTGTACGTCTGCTAGTAAGACAATGAATACGCCGGGCTTGATAGGTTCTTATTTACTTGTACCAGATGAGGCTTTACGCGTGGCTTTTTTGAAGCAATTGAAGGAACGGGATGCGCTTTCCTCCGTTAGTATTTTAGGCATGTACGCAACGATGGCAGCATACAATGAGAGTGCAGATTATGCCGATGAAATGGTCGCACACTTAGAAGGAAACATGCATTTTGTGAAAAGCTTTATCGACGAACAGATGCCTGAAATCAAGTTTGAAATACCAGAGGGAACTTACTTGGCATGGCTTGATGTTTCGGCGCTGGGCCTTACAAAAGACGCTTTACAAGACGCATTGGTGCATGTTGGGAAAGTGGCAATCATGCCGGGAGAAACATATGGCGGGGAAGGTTTTTTGCGATTGAACGTGGCCTGTTCTCGAAGTAAATTAGTGGATGGTTTAGAGCGAATGCATAAGGCAATTCAAACAGTGAGGAGGTAATACGATGCTAAATCAGCGACAAGTGCAGATCATGGAACGTTTAGAAAATAGCAAAGCAAGCGGTTTAGAATTAGCAAAATTAATGGGAACATCGAAAAGAACTATTTTGCGTGATATTTCTCAAATCAATCATCTTTTGCGATCGATAGGGGAAATTACTTCTAGTCAAGCCGGCGGGTATCAGTTGCAGATTCATGAGCGGCAAGCTTACAGAAACCTTTTGCATCAGTCTATGTACGACGATGAGCTTATTTTGCTGGAATTATTACGTCATGATTTTCGAACGCTTGATGATTTAGCAGCGACGTTATTTCTTTCTAAGCCAGTCCTATCTGAAAAAATCGTTTTTTTGCGGGCGCATTATGCGAACCGATTAGATATTAAGTCCAAACCGAACTATGGGCACTATTTAAATGAGCCGCTTTTTAGAAAAATGATTTTGTTAGCGAATTTAATTGATAAAAATCCTGCTTTTTTCTGTGAGCGCCTTGAAATTACGATGAATGACTATCTTCATATGTTACAAATAATTCGGGAGATGGATACGGCTCGTGTTTATCCTAATATTCATTCGGCGCATTTGGTGAGCTTGGTGCTGGCAGCGATGGTATTGGGAGATGATGGCGTTGCGCTGGACGTTCCAAAAATGACTTTTCTAGAAGAGCTAGGGATTTCACCGGGAGCGCATCGCTTGCTACATGATTTTATTGAAACACAGCAGCGAAAAAGTGCGGCTATTACGACAAATGAGTTGCAGTTGATTTTACAGCGACAGGCAGAACAGTATAGTACGCCGGTTTATGACATGGAGCTTGTGGAACAGTTGGCGGGTCATTTAAAGCGAAGTATCGCATATCCGATTATTTTGCACGATCGTAAATTGCATAATATCGCTAACATTAAGGCGGTCTATCCGCTAGCGTTTGATCTCAGTATCACTTTTGTGGCGAGTGCGAATGCCGTGTTTGGAATGGAGCTATACGATATTGATTTGATTGGTTTATATTTTTCATGTGCGATGGAACGGATAAAACAGGCGTCGGCGAAGGTCGTTTTGTTCTCGGATCAATATGCGGTGGCCAGTATTAATAAACAAATGATGGAGCGGGAAATTCAGACCGTGGAAGTCATTGTCGTGACGCACCAACAAGAGTTGCAGCAAATACTTGAACAACAGGAGATTAAGCTACTTTTGAATAATCATGCGATGTTTCAAGATATTCAAGTGGATGTGGAGTGTATTGATATCAAGCAAGTCATCACCAAGATCGAATTACAAGCAATACAAGATACGTTAGAAAAAATTGATGTTCGCAAAAATATTCGTACTTTTTTTCCGGAAGAGTTAGCGATGGATTATGATAATAAGGCGGATGAAGATTGGGACATGATTGTTCATGGCATTTGTGAGCAGCTTGTGGAGAAGGCGGTTTTAAGCCCAGACGAAGCATTGAAAATTCAGGAACGAGAGCAAAAGGGAAATAATTTAGTGATCAACCATCTTGCGTTGCCTCATTGTACGACACAACGAAGTCAAGCTTTTTTTGCAGTGTTTGTGCATTTGGCTAATCCTGTTCAAGTCGACGGTACGGTGGTGCAAAATGCTTTATTTGCTTGTGTGAATCCAAACGTGAGTACAGAATTGAAGGTGTTTAGCTACTTATATTATGTACTTAATGAGCACGACGATGAGACGATTTTAGGTTTATCTAATTACGCGGCGTTTATCGCTTGCATAGAAAAATAGGGCAGAAGTTACGTTTGTGAGTAACTCCTGCCCTATTCTCATATATTATTCCGTGATATCTAAAACGATTTCGTGTAGTTCGCTACCTTGTGCATTGTAACCGATCACGCTAACGAAGTCAGTAGAACGGATTTTTTTGCCGCTTAGTAAACCGCTAAAAGAATAAGTTCCGTTTGACAAAGTAGCAACACTTACCACTCTACCTTCTGCAAGAAGTTTAACTGAAGTGATGTCAGAACCATACTTACCGGAAAAACCATCTTTTGTTAAATTTAATAGTTGTGGTGATGTAATAGAAAAGCTGTTTAATGTGCTGGCAGACAGGGATGATGTTGCAGCTTGTGCATCTGTCGGAAGAGTTGCTACCACTGAAGTTGCAAGCATTGTTGCTGCGATTGTTACCATTGTTCATTTCTTCATTGAGTTATTCATGATTAGTTGTCCTCCATTTTGTATAGAATGGCTTCATCTTTAGGCAACGGCCAATATCGGGCCTCGAGGTATTTTATGTACCGGTAGGCTGGGCTTTCTTAGCTAATAGACATTCTGAGATGTTGTAGCAACGTTGGTGCCACTACGTATACAATGATAGCACTAAGGAGCAGGTTAAAAAATGCAAAACTTCCGTAAAGCAAGCATGTTTTTTAGTTCAATAATGTACTTTATGTCATATATTAAATAAACGAAAACGCCGCATCTTTTTTGATACGGCGTTTTGTGATTTATTTTCCAAAAAGAACGCTAAATGATTTGCCATTTTTGGCTGCTGTGTTGACTTGAATGCGCCAATTTTTTCCGGATGTGGTGACGCTGACTTCAGGAGATTTGCTTTTTAGTTTATGGCCAGTCATTTTTGGAACGAGGAATATGATTTTTGTTTGTTCCATTGTTGGATCGGCAAGGGTAACTTTTTCTGAGGTTGCGGTTTTGCGAACCATAATGGAGCCGCGAGTTTGACCGACAAAACCATTGACTGTACCGAGTTGACGGAAGTTTCCAATCCAAAGATTTTGTGATTTATCGAAGACGGCTTGTTGGTTGAGGTTGTTAGCACGGATTTCAACATCGATTTTTTTTACTATACGCTTCGGTTGCTTGTTTGGATTTTCCTGGTAATAGGATGTAGCTATAGGATTTATTAACTGGTTTTCTGCCATGTGAGATGGTAATGCCCGCATAATTTGCGCTTACCGGTGAGGAAGCATTGCGAATATTGAGTGTGTTCCAGTTACCGTATCGTGTCTTTTTATAAGCGGTGACGGTTGTGGCAGTTGGGAAGACGTATCCGATGCTTTGGCTTGGAGCCGCGCCGTTTAGATAAGCCCATTTTGTTTTAGTGATTGTTTTTGTTTGACCAAGATTGATTGTTTGACCGCCAACGATAAAGCTATTCAAATTAGTATTAAGTAATTTACGATTTTCGACAATTGTTTCCGTGTTTAAATTCTCTTTGGAAGTGATTCCTGCCCCGAGCGCCACAATTTTTCCGTTTAAAAAGAACCAAGATTTGCGCGCTTCAAGCGAACTGCCTGTTACATTTTTCATGCTGTAGTGCATAGTTGCTGCACCGTTTTGTAAATCAGAGACGCCGCCCGACCAGGCTTGGGGATTGAGATATTTGGCATTATCGGACGTTATTGGCCGTGTTTTATGATCGGTGGTGGTCCCAGCAAGGCTAGTCATATCAACTGTTGGGTAGTAGTTACCTTCAAAAGCCTCATCGCCATTGTAAAGATAAAGGGCGCCGGTTCCTGTGTAAAAACCGAGTTTATTTTGCCCAGCGATACTTTCAAAAGCGGAGATACGTTTGGAAAACATGCTTAGTCCGGCAACATAATTTGGTTTGAAATCGATCATTTGGCTGGCACCGGCCATCATTTTATTTTGTGTCCGATTTGGATAGGTTGTTGGAATATTTTTGTTAAGTAGGACCATTTGGAATGATTGCGCTTGTGCTAGGGTAAGGTTTTTGTAGAAATCGGCTTTTAGTGATTGACTGATAATTGAAGATTTTGTAATATTGGCATATTTCCCACGATAGGACGCATTTGTATTTTTTTTGACTGATGGTGAACATGTCATAGAGCATTGTTTGTGCTACTTGTTGGTTTGAGATCGCTTTTAAGGAGGCTCCGCGACCACGAGTCATATCTAGCACTTCATCTTTATACAGAACAGGAAGATAAGTGGTATCGAGATAAGTAAAAATCGTTGGAAGGGATTTAAAGCCGCTAAGTGTTTTCGTACCAGCGAGCAACTGATAAAAATCGGCGCTACGTGCAAGTATCTCAGCACCATAACCGGTTGTGTAGGGCGTATTTGTATGTTGGATAAAGGAACCGTCTGCATAGAAACCATCACCAGAAGTCACTGGAGTGTAGACACGTTTCACGATTTCAGCTCCGAGGTTAATTTTGGCTTGATTGCCTCCAATAACACCGCGCATCGTCACGATAAATCCTTTATTAATGCGATTGGCTCCTGTTCCAATGTACCGGTCGCTGGCAGTTGCTGGGGCGAAGCGATCGATGGCTTTTAAGTATGATTGTAGCTGTGCGGAAGGAATCTCTGCTTTCATAAGTGCAAGGCTATTGACGAGTGAAATCGGTGTACCAATTTGCCAGTCGTACCAGTTCCCATAAGCGTTTGTTACTTTCTCATTATAAATATGGCTGTAAAACCATTGTAGGGAGTAGAGAATATCTTGTTTGAATGCAGCATTACGATAATAGATGGAGTTAGGTGTTTGATACAACGTCGCCATTTTTTCAATATTGGTAGCAGTAATGGTGATTTGGGTTGAATTTGTTTTCCAAGCGGTCACATTTGAAAAAAGATAATTTTTTTTAGGGTCTTTATTCAAGCGACTCAAAACGGCATGTTGCATGCTCCGCTCATTTTCAGCTAAGGTTAATTTTAATGCAGTATTTGAATTTGGAAAAGCTTTTCCAGTCAAAGATATTTTCCAATTGTTAAGCGATGTATTTTGCTCCGCAACTGTTTGAGCGGATGTTTTCTCTCCATTGACGAGTAGTAATGATAAAACTAAGAAAAAAGTAATCCAATATTTTTTCATGGTAATCGCCCTCCTTTGTATTTTTTCACAGTTTAGACACATTTAGTCGTATATAAGTAACTCATTTAACAAGTTACCCTTAAATATGTCGGTCAAAACACCAAAAAAACGCAAAAAATATAGAAGTATTGTCAAAAATGCAACACTTCTATATTTTTTGTAAATTATATTACTTTATTTTACCGAGATCTAGGATGATTTTAATCGAAAATAACAGGATGATTAATGGTAAGAAAACACCGCCTAGTTGCCCGCTAAAAATGCTATTTGCTGCTGACAGAATGACGAAAACACTTAGCGCAAAGTAGAGCATTTTCGGAACTACTATACCTTTTCGTAATTTTGAATAATTATTGAATAATAGTAGGGCGAATATAGCGTAGAACACACAAAATACAGCCGCTAAAATTCGTGCTACCTGTAGGGCTTGCACGGCATCCGCTTTTACTCCTGCTGTCGATAAAGTGAATAGGAAGAATACGCCCATCAAGGTAAATAATGCGAACAAAGAACAAATAATCGCGAGCGCCAATGTCATCCAACGTGGATTGGTTAGTTGACTACGCAAAATAGCTTTTTCGTCTGGTTGATTTTCCATCTTTACAATAGCTCCTTCAAATAAAATTTTTACTTCTATCTGAATGTAACATACATGAGCGGAATTATAAAGTTGTCATGTGACGTTTTGCACTAAAAAAGTACATTGATAAAGGCCACCAAACGACAGCAAAAATCGGATAAATGGCCCAAATCACACCAGGAGAAAACGCCCAATTCATAGCGATAACAAAGGCGCTAAGCCAAATACTGGCCTGAATAGAGAATGCGAAAAAGCTTCTATGACGCGCGTGGTAAAGCGATAAAGGCCACCAGCCAACAGCAAAAATAATGACAATAACCCACGGATAACTCGGTGAAAAAGCGATATTCAGTAGGGCATAATACACGATTGTCAGTGTAGCACCAATGATCGCGGCAGTCAACGTGTATGCTTTTTCGCCAAACGCCGTAAAGACAGGCCAGAAAACAAGCGGATATAGCGCGTATAAAACCCATAGTACTTCAGGCGATTCACGCAAATTGATAACAGTGAGCAAGATAATGAACACCGTACTGGTGAAGAAAGCGAACTGTTTCAAATTTTGGCGGTAGACGAAATACATGGATAATGGCCAAAGTAGCAAGGCGATGCATGGATACATACTCCAATCAAGCGTAGGCGTCAAGAAGTAATTGAGCATGACGAGAAAGAACATACAAATGGCACTACCAACGATAGAGAAGCTGACTAAACCTTTCAATTCATGACCTCCCCTTGGACGCGTAAGCATCTAAAGTACATCGCAAGTGGCCACCAAACAATACCGAAAGCTGGGAAAACGACCCAGAGAACGTGTGGAGTATAGTAGATATTGATGAATAACAGCAGACCGATAATGAGAGCCGCGCCGACGATGGAAAACTGAAAATGCGTCCAAGCGAGGTAAGATTTCGGTGGCTTCACACGATATTCCGCGAGTTCCATGCGTAAATCCGTCAAGTCCCCAAGTTCCACGATTGCCTTATTGATGGCGTCTTCTTCCGATTTTCCGTGAGCCATTAAGACGTCCACCTTATCTTCCAAGCCATGCAAAATTTCTTCCTTCATAAATAAACTTTCCTCCGTCACCGGAATATCTGCGAATAATAGATCCACATGTTTTTTTATAGTTATCATTTCCAAAACCTCCAAAGTATTCAAAAATACAACTGCGCGCACAGTGTTCTATCTGATAGAGTAATGATAACACGAATTACTCTATGTGTCAAAGTAATTATTGGGGTTCTTAAAAAGCGTATTTTGCTTTTTTAGAACCCCAATATGGCTAGGAGCGAAGCGAGTAGGCGAAACCAAAGTGTTGATAGGAAACGAAGAAAAGAAACAAATGCAAATATACGTTAAGCAAACGAGGAATTATTACAAGAAGAGCTAGGAATGTATGCAGAACAAAGATAAGTAGATAAATTAGAAAGCCACTATATACATAGGAGCGCAAGTCTCGCATTACTGTGACGTTCACCCCCCGTCTCCAAAACTTCTTCAAATTCTAATATTTTGGTAACAATTTGTTCATCTTTTATGGGTAAAGTAAGTTATAGAAAAAAGCGGAAGGGGCGAGCATGATATGTGGCATAAATTAGCGTTATTTGGAGGCTGTATATTTTTAGCGATAGCGGTGTTTGGATCGATTAGGGCCTACTCAGCGAAGATCAAGGATGTTGACCTATCTAAGACGACACCGATTGTGCTCGTTCACGGGACGCATGGGACAGCGAACTCATTTAATGGCATGATCTCGCGGATTACAGAGACTTACGGGAAATCCACAGACAAGGTAATCGTGTTAGTAAAAAAAGATGGTACATTGGAATATCAAGGAACGCTGAGCAATAAGTCAAAAAACCCATTTATCCAAGTCGTATTTGAAAATAACGATGCGCCGATTGACCAAGAGGCGGCTTGGGTGGCCACGGTAATCAAAGATATTCAGAAAAAATACAATGTGACGCAATATAATGCGATTGGGCACTCAAACGGAGGGCTGGCGTTGACGACGTATGCGGAAAAATTAGCAGATGATTCGGCTCCTATAATGGAAAAATTGGTTGTGATTGGAACGCCGTTTAATGATTTAGATGGGGATGATAATGCGGCAACGACGGATTTTACAGACGTAGCTAACAGAACAACGGAATTGCAGCAGTATATTGATGATAGTACGAACTTGGATGCCAAATTGCAAGTGCTCTCGATCGCAGGAGACTTGGATAATAACGCGGTTTCTGACGGTGTTGTGCCGGTTCAGAGCGCCTTATCTTCACGGTTAATTTTTGCAGGGAATGTGGCGAATTATAGCGAGGAAGTTGTGACCGGTGCCAATGCGCAACACAGTGACTTACATGAAAATACGACAGTGGATGGGATTGTAGCGGACTTCATCTATTAGTAAAAAGCGAAAACGATCAGTTACTGGTCGTTTTTTGTGTGGAGAGAGTTTATAATGAAGGAGAAATGGAGCGTGGGGGCAGTGAAAACAATCGGGCTGATCGGCGGGATGAGTTGGGAATCAACGACGGAATATTATCGGATTATAAATGAGGAAGTGCGCGATGTGCTAGGCGAACTACACTCGGCGGAGCTGATTTTGTATAGCGTGGACTTTTTCATCATTGAGCAACTTCAACATAGCGGTGAATGGGATGAGGCGGGGCGTATACTGGCGGATATTGCGGTCAAGTTAGAGCAAGCCGGCGCGGATTTTATCTTAATCTGTACGAATACGATGCATAAGGTGGCGCAACAGGTGGAGGATGCGACTGAAATTCCTATTGTGCATATTGCGGAGCCAACGATTCGTTCTATTCAGGAACAGCGATTGACGCAAATTTTACTACTCGGGACGCGATACACAATGGTGGAAGACTTTTACAAAGGGCGTTATGCGGGGAGCGGTATAGAGGTTCAAATCCCCGATGAGCCCGCCTTGGCTGAGGTAAATCAGATTATCTTTGAGGAATTATGTCTCGGTGTGATACGTGAACAGTCGCGAGCGCGGATGCTGGCTATTATTGAAGCAGCACGTCAAAAAGGGGCGCAGGGCGTTGTTTTGGGATGTACGGAACTGGAATTGTTGATTAGAGATGAAGATGTCACATTACCGATCTTTAAAACGGCGGAACTTCACGCTAAGTATGCGGCAAAGGAAGCCTTGCGATAAGGGACTAAAACCGTTATAATTTGGATAAGGCGTAATGAAATTTTGAAAAGAGGTTTTTAAAGAATGGAAAAAAGCTCGATTTACGGGTTAACGATGGCGCAGCTTGGCGACTGGTTTGAGGGGAAAGGCGAGAAGAAATTCCGCGCAACGCAAGTGTGGGACTGGCTTTATGTCAAACGTGTCACGGAATTTGCGCAGATGTCGAACTTGAATAAAGCATGTGTGGATATGTTGGAGGAAAACTTCACGATGCACACCTTAAATGAACAAATCAAACAGGAATCTAAAGATGGTACGACGAAATATTTATTCCAACTATCGGATGGTAACTTGATTGAAACGGTAATGATGACGCATTCTTACGGCTTGAGTGTTTGTGTGACGACGCAAGTGGGATGTAATATCGGTTGTACTTTTTGTGCGAGTGGGTTGTTGAAGAAACAGCGTGATTTGAATGCTGGTGAGATTGTGGAGCAAATTATGAACGTGCAACTTTACCTGGATTCGAAGGGTAATGGCGATCGTGTCAGCCATATCGTGGTCATGGGTATCGGCGAGCCGTTCGATAACTATGACAATGTGATGGATTTCCTTCGCGTTGTGAACGATCAGAAGGGTCTAGCGATTGGAGCGCGTCACATTACGGTTTCAACAAGTGGCTTAGCGCCGCGCATTATTGATTTTGCCAATGAAGATATTCGTGTCAATTTGGCCGTATCTTTACATGCGCCGAACAACGATTTGCGTACGCGCGTGATGCGGATTAACAAGACGTACCCACTTGAGAAATTGATGGAGGCGGTCGAGTATTATTTGGAGAAAACGAATCGCCGTATTACGTATGAGTATATCATGCTAAAAGATGTCAATGATCACAGGCAGGAAGCGCTTGAACTCGCGGCTTTAATCGGTGAGAAACGTCATCTGGCTTGGGTGAACTTGATTCCATATAATCCAGTCGACGAGCATGATCAGTACCAACGTAGCGATACCGAGGTTATTGACGCTTTTTATGAAACTTTGAAGCGTAAAGGCATTAACTGTGTCGTTCGTCGCGAACATGGGACAGATATTGATGCGGCGTGTGGCCAGTTGCGCAGTAAACAAATTAAGAAAAAAGGCGTTCGAGAACGGATGCGTGAAAAAGCAGAGGCGGAACAAGCAGCAGCTGCAGAATAAGAAGAGCTAGAGTGAAATAAAAATGAACTCGTGCCGCAAAACCTTAGCGTGCCCACAAAAATGAGTGTTTGTAGGCGCACTGAGAGATTTTGCGGGCTTTTTCTACATAAAGGAGACGCGGGCTATGAAAGCATTGGTTTTTAATGAGTTTGGGAATTCGGATGTGTTGCAGTATGTGGATATTCCAGATGTGGTGGCGGGAAAAGGGGAAATACTGCTTAGCACGACGGCGATTGGGCTTAATTTTGCGGATATTTATCGACGTAAAGGGAACTATCATCTTGTTGGGGAGCCGCCGTATGTGCTGGGGTATGAAGGCGCAGGGGTTGTGACGGTGATCGGTGAAGGCGTGACGGAGTTTGCGATTGGGGATCGGGTCGCGTTTGTCGACGTTCCGATGGCTAATGCTGAACTTGTAGCTGTGCCTGTCACGCAAGCGATTCCGATTCCAGATGCCATTCGAGACGATGTCGCGGCTTCTGTACTGCTTCAAGGTTTGACGGCGAGCTATTTGGCAAAAGATAGTTACGCGATTAAATACGGGGATGTGGCGCTCGTTCATGCTGTTGCAGGTGGGGTCGGTCAAATGTTGACACAAATTATCACATCCCTTGGTGGAACAGTGATTGGGCTGACCTCCACACAAGAAAAGGCCGACGTTGCACGGAAACTTGGAGCAGAAGAAGTTTTGCTATATAGTGATGATTGGGCTGAGAAACTCGCAGGAAAAATCGATGTTGCTTATGATTCTGTGGGTTCGACGCTGATGGATAGTTTCAAAGCTGTACGAGATAAAGGAACGGTGGTTTTTTACGGCATGTCTGGCGGTGATCCTGCTGCAGTTGATCCACGGATGCTGATGGATTCATCGAAAACCTTGACTGGAGGCGACTTGTGGAGTTTCTTAACGAGTAAAGAAGAGCGAATCAAGCGTTCCCATGCCCTCTTTGAAATGATTAGTACGGGCAACATAACGGTGAATAAGCCGCGGAAATTTGCTTTATCAGAAGGAAAAGCGGCACACGATTTACTGGAAAGCAGAAAGAGTACCGGTAAAATTTTGCTAATACCATAAAAAATAGCAGGTAAGAAGGATCCGTCTAAAGATCCAACTTGCCTGCTATTTTGATGTTCTAAGGGAAAATGAGCCATAAAACAACCGGAATGGTGACAATACTGAGCACTGTGCTGATAAAAGTTGTACTGGAAACCAAGTCTGGCTTCGTATTGAATTGCACGGCGAGTAAAGTTGTGTTCGCGGCGGTTGGCATGGCTGCAAGCAAAATCATGATCTGCTTCGTCATTGGATCGACCGGCAGAATGAGCGTAAACAAAACGGCGATCAGCGGTGAGATGAGTAGTCGTAATATGAGTGAGATGGAGACTTTCGGAATATCAATTCGGCGGAAGGAAATGACCGCGAGTTGCATACCAAGCACGATCATAATCGTCGGAATCGCGGCGTCCCCAACGAGCTTCACACACGTCATGACGCCAGCAGGAATCGGCATATGTATTAATTGCAAGACAATCCCAAGTAGCGCCCCATAAGCGACTGGCATCCGGACCACACGTTGCCAGACCATTTTCATACTTGCGTTTTGCGAACTTCCTCGTGCCGCAAAAAAGACCCCAATCGTACTCATCGCAAGTTGTTGCAAGACCATCAAAATAACCGCAATATCAAGCCCCGCTGCGCCGAAAATCAGCAACACAACAGGCGTCCCGTAATTCCCGTTATTCATGAATGCCGAAGCGAGAATCATCGCGCACGCATCCTGAATATCATAGTTCATCACCTTCGCAATCACATAAATAATCGCAATAATCGACAAACAAAGCCCAACGACGAAAATCAGCAAATACGCATAGTCCATCGTCAATTTATTCGTATAAAACGTATTAAACGCCAAAAACGGCGACATCAAATAAAGCGTCAACTTCGATAAATTCGGAATATCAAATTTCAGGGTTTTCTGCCCAATAAACCCAATCGCAAAAATTCCGAAAATCGGCAACAAAATCAAAACAAATTCCATCTAAAACACCCTTTTCTTAGTTAGCAAACCTTTTTACTATCTTAGCATAAAAAAAGCAAGACCGCGCTACTATTTTTCAGCGAGGCCTTGCTTTTGTGTCCTTTTTATTTTGTTACGGTTTTCTTACCTTTAGGACGAATATCTTTCACGAATAGGCTCAGAATCAAGCCGACTACTGCGAAGGCGACAGCTACAAGGAATGCAGCTTTCATACCATCTAAGTTCGCCGTCATCGCTTGGCTAGCAAAACCTTTTGGATCAGTCATCGCTAAAGCTTTTTCAGGCATGTTGCTCTTCGTTACGTTACTTAATACAGTAATCAGAATCGCTGTACCAATCGAACCTGCAACTTGGCGAATCGTGTTGTTTACCGCGGTACCGTGACTCATCATGTTCAGTGGCAACGAGTTCATACCAGCAGTTGACATCGGCATCATGACCATCGAAATACCGAAGAAACGCACGGCGTAGAAGACGATAATGTACGTAGTTGACGTGTCTTTCGTCAAGAACATGAATGGAATCGTACCCGCGACAAGTAATGTCATACCAACGACTGCGAGCAATTTCGGACCAATCTTATCAAAAATAATACCGGTAATCGGGCTCATAACACCCATCACGATGGCACCTGGAAGTAGTAATAGTCCAGAGTGTAGCGCGGTTTCGCCGAGAATATTTTGAATGTAAAGCGGTAAGACGATTTCTGCGCCGATCATCGACATCATGACGATGGCACTAATAATTGTTGAAAGTGTGAAAACTGGTGATTGGAAAACGCGAAGTTCGAGCATCGGTTTTTCCATTTTCAGTTGGCGCCATACGAATAGGACTAAACCAATAACACCGACTGCGAACATCGTAAGCACAAGGCCGTCTGTCCAACCGTCTGTACCCGCGCTACTAAAGCCGTAAAGAAGGGCACCAAAACCAAGTGTTGAAAGCGCAATCGAGATAATATCGATTTTCGGATTCGTTAGTTCCACCACTTTTCTCATGGCGAAAAAGGCAAAGATAATATCAAGAACGGCGATTGGAATCAAGATGATGAAAAGCATGTGCCAATCATAGCTATCAACGATCCAACCTGATAAAGTAGGCCCGATAGCTGGCGCAAAAGCGATAACTAATCCGACCATCCCCATTGCTGCCCCACGACGATCTGGTGGGAAAATAAGTAGGAAAATCGTTTGCATGAGAGGCATTAGAATTCCGGCCCCAGCTGCTTGTACAATACGTCCAGCAAGTAACCAAGCAAAGCTATCTGAGAAAGCAGAGATAACTGTACCGACCGTAAAGACGATCATCGCTGTTAAAAAGAGTGTTTTCGAGTTGATTTTACCGATTAACATAGCCGTAATCGGAATCATAATCCCGTTTGTAAGTAGGAATGCTGTTGTTAGCCATTGTCCTGTAGATGCTGTGATGTTTAAATCGACCATAATGTGTGGAAGAGCTGTTGATAGAATTGTTTGGTTTAAGATAGCAACGAATGCCCCCACAAGCATTACTGTCATTAGTAACAAACGATTATAAGGTTTCCCCTGAATGTCAACAGGTCTTTCCGTGTGTGTAGTTTGTGTCATGTTCAATCTCCTTTTGATTTAAAAGTAATTAGTTCACTTAATTAACTATTTGATTATTATAGGTCAAATTAGGAAAAGAGTCAATGAAAAACTCTAAAAAAAATTTGGAGTGTATAAATGATGGCGCTATCTTTATTTGTGGGCCTCGCTTCGCATGTTTTGAGGGCAAAAAAATAAGGCGAACAGAAAAGAAAACTCTGTTCACCGTATTTTTGATTGTAAAATTTACCGACCATCGCCGTATTCCCAATTACTGATAGCATCGTCTTCATCAAATGTCACGAGGACATCGACGACACCTTTTACAGCTAGGATACTTTCTTCGAGCCGATCTTTGACGTCATCCACCTGAGCGAGCGTCATCTCTGGATCGAGTTCGACCTCGACTTCAACATGGAAAAAATCGCCTTCTTTTAGTACAGTAATAACTTGGATATCTTGCACGTCTGGGTCTGTCATGACAAGCTGGCCAATTTGAACTTGCATCACCTCGTCAGACTCGCCGATCGCGCCGGCTGCATTATCGAGGAACACCTTGCCGACAACGATAAACATGAGGATACCGATGAGGATAGACGCGATGCCCTCAGCTTGGTGATAAGGCGTGTAATAGGAAATAATAATTGCAATCATTGCCAAAAGTCCGCCACCTGTTGCAACGGAATCTTCTAGAAAAACAAGACGGGTTGCCGCTTTTGCTTTGCCAAAATTCGCGAGGCTATCTTTGAAAAGCTTCAGCCCACGGGATTCTAGACCAACATCATGCGCGATTTCATGCATTGCTTTCACGAGCACGAAGCCCTCAAGAATCGTACAAACCCCGAGAACAAGCAGGTTAATGAGGAAACCAGTTGATTCTGTCGGATGGAAAATGTGAGCTAGACCTTCTTTGATCGTTTCGAACGCCATGATACCAACGATAAGTACGGCGCCGAGAAGGACGAGGTTCACGACACGACCAAAACCGTTCGGAAAGCGCTTTGTCGGACGCTTTTTACTGAGTGCAGAACCAACGAACACGAAAAATTGATTGGCAGCATCGCCGAGACTGTGTAGCGTTTCGGCGAACATCGCGACGTTACCGGTGAAGATGTAAGTAGTTCCTTTAATAATAGAGACAAGTACATTAACGATTGCCGCGGTGAGTGCAGATTTGTTTCCCTTTTTTAAAAGCTGAAATATTTCTTTCAAATGAATTCCTTCTTTCTGGTTCTTAGGACAAGTAGTGTGTTTCCTTATTTTTTCGGAGTTAATGGGCTGGTTCAGCTTTTCATCAGATCTAGCTTCACCGGCCAACTCCTCGAAATTTACACAGCCTCCAAAAAAATCAAGGGAGGATTTTTCTTGCGCCTGTTCAAAATTTTTTCGGAGTTAACGGGCTGGTTCAGCTTTTCATCGGATCTAGCTTCGGCGACCAGATCCTCGAAATTTACACAGCCTCCAAAAAAAATCAAGGGAGGATTTTTCTTGCGCCTGTTCAAAATTTTTTCGGATCTAACGGGCCGCCTCAGCTTTTCATATGAACGGATCAAAGTAATCGTACTCGGTTACGCCGCCTTGGATTGGTTTGCTTATTCGGATTAGTTCATTTACGATTTTCTTTGCATCATCGCCAAAAACGGGAAGTGGTTGGTAGTTATTTTCGTTTAGGCTACCATCTGAATTTTCGTAAGTCGGAACGATAGACAGGTTTTTAAGAACTACTTTACCATTATCTTCTGTGAAGCGCAATCGGAACATCGATGTCATGCGGGAAAGCAATGTTGGATCGGCGCCAAATGCGAAATCGCCCATGCTGTACACGATATATTTACCATTATACTTCTCAACGCTTTCTAGGCGATGCGGGTGGGAGCCCATGATGATGTCAGCGCCTGCGTCAATAATGGCGTGACCATATTGGGTCTGATAATCGACAGGTGTTTCACGATATTCGACACCCCAATGCATGTTCACGATGACTAGATTATTTGGTTTTTTATATTTCTTAACGTCAGATTCGATTTTGGCAAGATAGCTCGCGGATTGTTGACTGGAACGGCAATCGTAGCCAAGTAGGACGGTTTCGATACCGCCGATTTTGGTAATGAGCGGCATGTCTTTGTTGAAAACGGGAATCTTGTTATCCTTGAAGGCTTTAAGTGTATCGTCATAACCAACTTGGAAATAATCCATGGTGTGGTTATTGGCAAGGTTTGCCGCGTCAACTCCACTTGCTGGCAAAAAGGCAACATGCGCTGGATCACTTTTGATGCGCCACATCTTTACTTCGGCTTTTGTCGCGTTTGTGAAGGCACTTTCCGCATTGATAACGGTGTAGTCATCAGATTTGAACCACGGTAAGCAGTTTTGGTAGACATAGGTGTTTGTTCCGTTATTTTTTTGGAAGACGTTATCGAACTTGAGGTGTTCAGGCGTTTCTGGATAGGTTCCAAAAGAGTTGTCGCCAACCATTGTTAGCGTGATGACGCCTTTTTGCTTGAGACCTTGTTCATAGTTTGCCGCGGCTGCATAAAACCATTGGTATTGCGAGGTTTTCGCGATGTCAGTCAGCTTGGTTTCGCTGGTAACGAAAGCTGGATAGACGGCGCCAAGTGCTTTTTTATCAGCCTTACCAGATTTATATTTTTGCAACGTTTCGAGGCAAGCGGTGACATTTTTGATGTAGTTACTGTTGGTATCGCTTGTTAATTTGTATTGTTTGGCGTTTTTTATTAGGGCGGCTAATTGCTTTTGTGAAACCGCATCGCCACCGGAATCGGCCAAGGATTGGAGTGTTGCTTTCGTTTGTTTGGAGAGCTGTTGCACGGATTCTTGGGTGGGGGTTTTGAGCGGTTCTGGCTTTGCTGTTTGGTTTAAAGAGTGAACTGTCCAAAAAATCCCCACTGCAAAAATTAAAATGATGATGCCTGATATGAAAAATGCTTTTTTCTTCATTACTCTGCTCCTTTCAAGAGCTTGTTTTCTTTTAGTATATTATGTGTGGCGGGGGATGGCAATGTTAAAATGTGGATTTTTATTGGTGTTGTGAGAATCGAGAGCAGTAACTCCAGAGCTAGCTTTGTTGTGGTTCTTGAAAAGAGTCGTGTGCTTTTTTAGAACCTCAATATGCAGTTGAGTGGAATGAAACAGCTATCCAATTCACAGGTCCTCGAAATTTACACAACCTCCAAAAAAATCAAGGGAGGACTTTTCTTACAGCCTCTCACAATTTTTTTCGAATCTAACGGGCCGTCTCAGCTTTTCATGTTATACTTAAAAAAACACAAAAAAAGATTGAGGTTGAGTTATGAGATTTGATAATATTGGTTCGGATATTGAGAAGGCGTTGGCTGGTTTGGGATATACGGAGGCGACGGAGGTGCAACGCGCTGTTGTGCCGCTTGTTTTAGCGGAAAAGGATGTCGTTGTGAAGGCTCAAACTGGGAGCGGCAAGACGGCTTCGTTTGCGATTCCAATTTGTGAACTCGTGGATTGGAACGAGAATAAACCACAAGCATTGATTTTGGAGCCGACGCGCGAACTGGCAGTGCAGGTCAAGGAGGATTTTACGAACATTGGTCGCTTTAAGCGCATCAAGGCGACGGCGATTTTTGGTAAGTCTCCTTTTGCGAAGCAGAAACTCGAGCTGAAGCAGAAAAGCCATGTTGTTGTTGGTACGCCAGGTCGAACGCTCGATCATATCGAAAAAGGAACGCTGAGCCTTGAGAAGGTGCGCTATTTGGTCATCGATGAGGCGGACGAGATGCTGAACATGGGCTTCATTGAGCAAGTCGAGGCGATCATTCAATCTCTGCCGAAGAATCGCGTGACGATGCTTTTCTCGGCGACCTTACCGACGGATATTGCGATGCTTAGCGATAAGTACATGAAGGCGCCGCAACACGTTGAAATTGCTGCAACGGGACTGACAACGGTGGATATTACACATGAAAAAGTGACGGTAAAAGATGATCGCAAAATGGTGGCATTACGAGATACGTTGATTGTGCATAATCCAGAGAGCGCGATTATTTTCTGTCGGACACAAGAGCGTGTGGATGATACGTATGATCAACTGCGCCGTATGGGCTATCCCACTGAGAAAATTCATGGTGGCTTGACGCAAGAAGATCGTTTTGGCGTAATGAACGATTTTAAACGCGGCATGTTCCGCTTTTTAGTCGCAACGGATGTGGCGGCGCGCGGGATTGATATTGAGAACATATCGCTCGTGGTAAATTACGATGTTCCGCTTGAAAAAGAGAGTTATGTGCATCGGACTGGCCGGACAGGGCGCGCTGGGCGGAGCGGGAAGGCAATTACTTTTGTCACGCCGTTTGAGAATCGTTTTATCGGTGAAATTGAGGAGTATATTGGCTTTGAAATTCCGCAAGTTGATTTGCCAAATGAAGCGATTGTGTCGGCTCGAAAACCAGCTTTTGATGAAAAAATGGAAGAAGCACCAGTCGTGAAGAAAGATAAGAGCGCGGCGTTGAGCAAAGATATTATGAAGATTTATTTTAATGGTGGCAAGAAGAAGAAGTTACGTGCGGTAGATTTCGTGGGGACGATTGCGAAATTGGACGGGGTTAGCGCGGATGATATCGGAATTATCACGATTGAGGATAACGTGTCGTTTGTGGAGATTCTGAACGGTAAGGGCGCGCAGGTCGTGAAGGCGATGCAAACCGTGACTGTAAAAGGTAAGAAGTTGAAAGTAAGCAAAGCACGTAGATAACGCAAAAAAATGCCTAGTCAGCGCGATTAGGCATTTTTTGCTGTAGTTTTTTAACGGCGGGGAGATTAGCTGGTGACCATTTCAAGTTAGGCATTTCGCTAGCATCGAGCCATTTCATCGCCTGGTGGACGTGCAAAGTTGGTTCGCCGGTGACGAGTTCGCAAAGAAAACAGGTGAGGTGGACATTGGCGAATTCGTAGGCGTAAATGGTGTGGTCAAACGCTTGATTTACCGTGATGACACAGCCGATTTCCTCTTGGACTTCACGAATGAGTGCTTGTTCTGGGGTTTCACCTGGTTCGATTTTGCCGCCTGGAAACTCCCAATCAGTGCCGTTTACCGCAGAATCAGCACGTTGGACACAGAGGGTTTTATTGTTTTTTTGAATGATGGCACCGACGACATGGATATCTTTTTGCATGGGGATTCCTCCTTTTTCAAACTTTATCATAGCATATTAACCTTTGATTCGTGTATTTTGTAGTATATAACAATGATTGTTTGGAATAATGTGCGAAGAAAGCAAGAGAAACATCGCAAAAATTACAAGTAGAGGGCTTGTTGCTAAATTTTTAATCCATAGAAATAAGATAATATTCTTATAATCAAGTAAACAATAAAATTACATGGATTGGAGGTAAAAAATAGCCAAATAAGCTATAATAAGAATAGTGGAAATTTACTAACAAGGTGGATTGAGATAGAAATGGATGAAGATATTTATGAGCATAGTAACGGGAATGATGAGGTTCGTGAATCTGTTGCAGAGTACGTCATTGATGAACAAACGCAGCAAGTAAACTTAGAGATTCTGGGGGGGAGAAAAGAGGGCCCTAAAAAGGGGCGGCAACAAAATAAATATTTTGACGAAGAATCATTAAACGTATCGGAATTTGGAGAAACTAAGTTAATTTACAACGAGGCTGAGCAGCTTTTGGCTGTTTTGAAGCGAGAATTATTAACATGCGATAGTTTTGATATTGTTGTTAGTTTCATACGAACCTCAGGATTAAGTTTGTTGGTGAGTACTCTAGATCAGCTCCAACAAGCAGGTATTAAAGGTAGAATTATTACCACTACATATTTAAATATTACAGAACCAAGTGCAATGGAAACACTATTACAATACCCGAATATCGAAACAAGAATTTATCAACCGCAAAGTAGTGTAGATAGTTTTCATGCTAAATCCTATATTTTTTACCGCAAAAATGATGTCGACTCAATCATTTTAGGCTCTTCTAATATTTCAAAAGCAGCATTGAAATATGGAGAGGAGTGGAATTTACGTACTTATGAGAAAAAATCAGATAGTGTTGTAAAAACGGGTCAGTTGAGATTCGAACACCTTTGGAATCATGAGAACATTGCTTGTCTAGATGATACTTATGTTAGTGGTTATAAAGAATATTGCCGAATTAAAGATGGGAAATCCATATATAAAGCTAGCTTTAACAATTCTCAAACGCTGGATTCAGGTGAGTTAAAACCGAATTCAATGCAAGACGAGGCCCTGTCAAATATACAAAAATCTATGGATAATGGACATACTAGAGGGCTTGCCATTGCAGCTACAGGAACAGGGAAAACTTATCTGGCTGCATTTGCTGCAAAGGATATTGGAGCTAGTTCAGTTCTTTTTGTGGCACATCGTATAGAACTTTTAACAAATGCTCGCAAGACATTCCACCAAGTTTTTGATGATAACTCTGAATCATTTTCTTATTATGTTGGTGAGAAAAAAGAGTTGGCTAAGTATACATTTGCATCGATGCAAACACTTGCCAAAGACTTAGAAATCATTTCAAAGGAACATTTTGATTTTGTTATTATCGATGAGTTCCATCGTGCAGCGGCTCCGCAATATGAACGATTGATTGCTCATTTTCAGCCCAGATTTTTGCTGGGGCTAACTGCAACGCCAGAGCGGACCGATAGGGTAAACATATATGATTTAGCGGAAAATAATGTAGTTTCTAATATACGATTAGAAGAAGCTTTAGAAAGAGATTTATTAGCGCCTTTTCATTATTTCGGTATCTCAGATAATACGGTATTAGAATTAAACGAAATCTCTAGCGATGAACATGAACTAGTTAAACAATTAAATACTAACAGACGGATAGAATTGATATTAAAAAATATGAAAAAATATCAGTACAGTGGTGACACATTGCATGGTTTAGGGTTTTGTGTTAATAAAGCACATGCTAAATTTATGAGTGAGCAATTTAATTTAAAAGGTATAAGAAGTATATGCTTAACTGGCGAAGATCAAGGCAATAGAAGACTTGAAATGATTGAACGACTCCGTAATCCAAATGATGACTTGCAGTTTATATTTACTGTGGATATTTTTAATGAAGGTGTTGATATCCCAGAACTAAACTTAATTTTATTTTTACGTCCTACTGAATCTGCCATTGTTTTTACACAACAACTTGGCCGAGGTTTGCGGAAATCATCAAACAAAGAATATGTCACCGTACTCGATTTTGTTGCAAATCACAGGAAAAGTTATTTAATTCCAGTGGCGTTGATGGGTAATAGTGAACGAGGTTATATAGATAAAAATAAAGTACGATATATGATACAGAACGATTTTAAAGAAATGAATGCTAACTTGCATATAGATTTGTCCCCGATTGTAAAAGAAGAGATACTGCAAACTCTTGATACAACAAAATTTAACACCGCCGATAATATTAAGTCTATATTTAAAGATTTTGATAAAGTAGTTAAGGAAAGTACAGGTAGTAATAGAACAGTTCAAATACTCGACTTTGTTAAATTTGAAAATGCTCCAGAGATTAAGCAATTATTATCAGGTGGAGCTTATAAAAATATCCATACAATAAAGCAGAGAACGGAACTAGCGGATTCTATTGACAGCGCAATTTTCAAAAGTAGTGTGTTGACGAAATTATTTGATAGTATCTCAAGTCTAATTCCGATTCGTAAATTTTATGATTACATTGCTTTAGTTATTTTGTTGAAAGAGGATGAGGTTAGTTTAGAAGTTGTTCAGAACTATGTAGAATACGTATATTCAATAAAAATAGCAGAAAAGGAGCAGGCCTCTATACGATTTGCAATAAATAGACTCATGGATAATAAGCTTTTGAAGAGAAGTTTCCAAGATGATAATGGGACTGTACATTTAGACAAAGAGTTATCAAGAATGCTAGTGGCTGATGAATTTAAAGAACTGCTAAATGACTACCTGGATTATGGTATGCATAGTTATGAAAAAGAATTTAGTAAAGAGACTCTCCTTCTTGATGAAAAATTACAGCTCTATAAAAAATATAAAAAAGAAGATGTAGCAATACTTGAAGGTGTTGAAAGATATCAGTCAGCAATGGATCAAGAAGGTGTTCACTTTTATAATAATTGTTTCTATCTTTATGTTAATATGAAGAAAGAAAAGGTTGAAGCCCATTTGGAATACAATGATTATTTTATCGATAATGGTCAGTTCCATTGGCAATCACAAAATAATACAAGTGAGGCTTCGCCTCGTGGAGAACAATTCATTAACCACCGAACACTAGGAATAAGAGTGAAATTATTTGTGAGGAAAAAAGCTAAAGAAGATGGTGTAACTGAACCATTTATTTATTTAGGTGAAGTTGATTTTGTTAGTAATAATGGTAATAAGCCGATGAATGTAACTTGGCGTTTCCATCAGCCTATTCCTCAACAATTATACGGTGAGCTGACATATTAAAAGCTTGAATCATATCTTGACGAGTAAATAGACTCGAAAGGATATGATTCAAGCTTAATTAAATTTATGAGAAGGTAAGTTGCTGTAATTTTTGAACAGCTGGAATATCAGCAGGGGCCCAAGTAAGCAAGGATAAGTCAGATGGTTTCAGCCATTTGATAGCATGGTGCTCTAGAAGCTTGGGTTCACCTTGGATTAAGTAGCATAAAAATGTTGTGAGATGGACGATGCCAAAATCATACTCATAAATGGTGTGCTCTAGCTGTTCACCTATAGTTATTTTACAATCCATTTCTTCCTGAATTTCGCGAATCAATGCATTTTGAGGCGTTTCATCTTTTTCAATTTTGCCGCCTGGGAATTCCCATTGGAGTGCAAGGGATGTATTCTCTGCTCTTTGGGCACACAGTATTTTATCATTTTGTATGATGATTGCACCAACGACATGGATATTTTTTTTCATCATCTTTTCCTCCCTATTCTTTTCCTATTCTCATCATAATATAAAATCATATGAGAGTACACTAAACAAGGTAAGAAAACAGGTATAAGAATCTATTCATGATCTATCATTTTACTAATTCCTCGTTTATGTCGATATAGATAAAAACTGTCTAATAGTATTGGCCCCTAATTAATCCTAAAGTAACTCAAAATAATATCGATCATTTTCCATCATTTTCAGTAAAAACTCTTCTAATGAAGCTGCTATTGGTATATCATAATAATAGATGTTATTATCTGTATCCGTAGTTCCAATCGACATTAGTGCACTTTCACTGGCTTCAAAGAATATTAATTTATTTTCCTCGTATTCATCATAAATTTCAATGTCTGGGAAAAATTCAAAATCATTTTTCCGTAGTCGAAAATCTCTTACAGATTCAGGGTCCATCAATCTGTTCACATTTGAATTAGAGCTTTTTAGGAAGCCGTACCCAATCTCAGAATAGAAGTCTTTAAGTTGCTGAGGAAATTTCAACTCTAATCCAGCTTCGGCTTGTGTGATTTCAGATTTATCAAGTTGGTAAAATTCATTCTCAGTATCATTACTTATAAATTCGTATACCATTATTTTTTATCTCCTTTGAATAATTCTCGTGCGGGTGAGCCAGCACCATGAATGCCTCCTTCTAATTACTTCTTCCAAGAAAAATCTACGCCGGTTTGTAATAACTTAGCAATGTCTTTTTCGGATGCAACAAAAGCTTTTTCTACATTGCGCAGGTTTTGAACATCTTTTGAAAAGGCCCTAGGAAACGCTTGCAAAAATTGGGTTATTTCCATGCAATCATAGACTAATTCTTGTGCTGTTCCTGTAGAGTAGGATACATTTGGCTCAATTTCAACGCCAAAGCATCTGTGTTTTTTCCAATCGCAGTCGCATGTTCAGATAATCTGCCACTAGGAAGTTGTATTTTCTTTGCCACTTCTTACTCATCCTTTCCTTATTTTAGTCACTTATGAGGATATTATACCATAAAGATATATGAAGGTATGAGTTGAAATTCCTTATTTGTTATCACTAAGATTCATGTTATACTAAACCATGTGAATATATAAACAAAGGAGCTCCGCAAAATGAAAAAAGCCGCACTTGCATGTATCGCGTTACTGGTCCTTGCGCTAACAGGGTGTACCCAGCCAACCGAACCATCTTCTGAACCAAATATATCTCCAAAAATCCCAACAAACCAACCTCTCACCATCTACCAAGCCACCGACATCCACTATCTCTCTAATACCCTCACCGACGGGAAACAGGCGTTTAAAACCTACCTCGCAACGGGTGACGGCAAGCAGCAGAATTACATCACGGAGATTACCGATGCTTTTGTAGATGATGTGAAGGCGCAAAAACCGGATGTCCTTGTCCTTAGCGGTGATATTACTAACAATGGTGAGAAGGTAAGCCACGAGGAAATGGCGGAGAAACTGGATGAAATCGAGAAATCAGGTGTCCAAACTTTTGTTATCCCCGGGAATCATGATATTTTAAACCCTTATGCTCGTAAATTTGAAGGGGATCAGCAGGTGAAAGCCGAAAGCATTACGCCGAAAGAGTTTGCCTCGATCTATCATAATTCGGGTTATGATGAGGCGGTGATGCGCGATGACACAACGCTTAGCTATCTCGTGGCGCCGTCTAGCGATGTCTGGCTTTTGATGGTGGATACGTCGGAATACGAGAATAATAAGCGTTTCGGGGCGCCAGAGACGAATGGTTATATTAGCACGCAGACGTTTGAGTGGATTCAGAAATGCATCGATTTGGCGAAGAAGCATGACGCGAAATTGATTACGGTAACGCATCACAATTTGCTGGATCATAGTGAACTTTTAAATAAGGGTTTCACGATTGTGCAAAATAAGGCGGCGGTCTCGCTTTTTGCGAAGAATGATATTCCGCTCAACTTGAGTGGGCATGTGCATATTCAAGATATTCGTTCGGATACGCGCCATGGCAAAACGATTTATGATGTCGCGACGAGCTCGATGGCGATGTATCCGCAGCAATATGGCGTCATCAACTACGCACCAAATCAAGGTTTATCGTATAAAACGCAACGTGTCGATGTCGAAAAATATGCCCAAAAAATAAACTCGAAGGATCCGAATCTTCTCGATTTTCAGCAGTATTCGAAAGATTATTTTGGTAAGTTTGGTTATACAAAGGCTCTGGGCGAACTGCTTCTAAAAGGGAAGTATGATGTGGATGATGCTGACAAGATGGCAAAAACGATGGAACAGGCTAATTTTGCGTATTTTACGGGTGATAAAAGTTATTTGCAGGGTATTGAAAAAATGCCGGGCTATGCTTTGTGGCAAGCGGCGGACGGCGAGTTTTTGACAAAATATATTGATGATATAGTGAAGAATAAGGCGAAAAATGACCTCACGTTGGAAATCCATGAAAGTTAGATAATGGTCAATGGCTTGTTTCAATGCTATACTTAGTGAGAATGATTATCACTAGGAGGACTATCGATGAGTAAAAATATATCAGAAGTTATAATGGAACGTCGTAGCATCAAACAGGTGGACGAGACGCCAATCGAGCGTGCGGTGATTAATGACATTTTAGAGAAATCAGCTTTTGCACCGTTTCACAGTAAAATAGAGCCTTGGCATGTAGCGGTTTTATCGACGGAAGCGGAGAAGCGCCGTTTTGTGGAGGCGATTGTGAATTCGATGGAGCGCATGCAGGGCGAACCGTTGACGCATGAGCGACGCGAGCAGATACGGGCTGGAAATGAGCGCAAGATTGTGGCGCCGCCTTATACGCTGATCGTGACGACAGATATTATTGGTAGTGGCAAGAAGGATTTTGAGGCGATTGCTGCGACGAGTGCGTTGATCCAAAACATTCAGCTCTTGGCTTGGGAAGTTGGACTTGGTGTGCTTTGGCGGACGAATAATTTTATTTTTGATCCAGATGTTGTCACGGAGCTTGGTCTGGATGGGCAGCAGATTGTTGGCTGTTTGCAGATTACACGCGTCAACGAAATCCCTGATGCGAAGCCACGCCGCGCAATGAATGAGTGGGTTAAGAATTTAGGCGAATAACGGAAAATTTGGCTCTAGTCGCGCATCAGATGACTAGAGCTTTTTTGTTATTTTGTGCTATAATAGTTGTGTGATTAGTTCGAAAACTAGGAGGGATTCTGATCGTTAATTATCAGGGTAAAAAATTCACAGTGGTCGAAAACTCGGGAAATGGCGAGGTGTCTGAAAAGACGATTTTTCATTATTTTCAAGATGGCGATGTTATTTCGGGGACATACGAGGGTGGCGAGATTGAACGTGGAACGCTGATTGGCGTTGTGCATAAAGACGGATCGTTGGATTTTCGCTATAATCATGTGAGCGTTAACAAACGAATTCGAAGCGGGACCTGCCACTCGACACCAGAATTTTTACCAGATGGGAAACTTCGTATGCACGAGAAATGGCAATGGAATGGGCTTGAGAGAGATTCAGGGACATCGATTGTGGAAGAGATTTGAAGAAGTGACTGCTCCTTTTTGAGGGGCTTTTTGCAGTTAATAAACACAATTTGACTCGGATTGCATGTGTGTGATACGATTTGGATGTTATAAGTGAAACTAAAAAGAGTAGGGGGTTATGAAAAAAAAATTGTTAGTTCTATTATTGCAGTAATGATAGTCTTTGTTTTGCCGATATCAGCACTTGCAGCATCGGTGAATGGGTCGTATGATTTTAAAGGTGGATTATACACTCGAAGCTTTGGTATGGGTGCTGGGAGTTCAGTGAGAGTAACAACAACGCCCACAAAATGGCCAACAGGGAAATTTCATATCACATTAACTTTACAGCAAAGCCTTGGCTATATTGGCTGGGCAAAAACGGATGCTTCTTGGAACTATTCCCATGTAAAAGATACATCAGCTAGCTTGTATGCAAAAGGGCGAGGCGTATATAGAGCTTATATGAAGTCTAGCATCCTGCCAAATAACCAACCTTTCAAGGGTAAGGTGCTTATTGACTAAATTATTTTTAAAGGAGCAACTGGTATGGACATAACATATGATCCGTTTATTATTATTATCTTGGCGATTGTAATTCTTGTCGTGATGGCGATAACTCTGGGATTTTTTTGGAAAGATAAGAAGTTGGATAGGTATTATTTTGCGACGATTTTGTTTGGTGTTTATTTGGTATTTTTGATTAAGTTTGTGATTTTTCCGTTTACGATATTTGGAAATTTTTTGGATGCGGGGAGTTATGTTATAACGGATTATATGAATGCTGTACCGTTTCATCAGTTTCTGAATGGCTCTGTCGCGGATTGGCATCAAGCAGTGGGGAACGTGATGCTACTATTCCCTCTTGGTATTTATGTAAGCGTGATGAAGCCGAGTCTCTCTTTTGGGAGGATTTTCTGTGTAGGTTTGCTCGCTTCGGTCATGATTGAATCGGTACAACTATTTTTAGATATTGTGTTTATTTATCCGAATCATTTTATGGATGTGACGGATGTTATTTTGAATATGAGTGGTTTTGTTTTGGCTTACTTTATTAGTAAAACAGCCTGATAAAAAATTTGTATCATCGAGAGTGAATGATGAAAATGGGATACGAAGAATATACAATAGATGGCTTAATACCAATGTTTTTAATGATTTGTGTTTATGTGATAACACGAGTCGTACTTATTCTCAAAAACAAAAAAATAGATTGGCACAGAGAAGTAAGTCGCTTATTTCTTGTTTTGTATTTAGGCGTGTTGATTGTTGTGACTTTGTTTCCGATAAATATCATTATCGGGGAGTATGAGCAACGGTATCGGGAGATTGTGGTTAACCTAAATCCGATGCAGTTTTTCGGTTTATTAGATGCAGATTTTTCAATAATTATTAGGAATCTGGGTGGGAATCTTGTGATGATGATACCTTTTGCGATTTTATTGCCAGTGAACTTTCGAGGGATGCGGCAGTTTGGTCGTGTCATTATGGTGGTTGTAGCGACGTCGATAGTCATTGAAATTTTGCAGTATATTTGGCAATTGACGATGCTCAATGTTTGGCGGACAACGGATATCAATGATGTCATATTGAATGTTTGTGGCGGAATTATTGGCTATGCTTTGTATTATTATCTATTTCTACGTGTACCCTTTATGAAGCGTTTTATAATTTAGAGAGGATATTTTACTGGAAATTGGCAATAAAAACAGTTATATTCTAAACAGTGGAGCAGTTGCATTGTGATGATTTTCAAGGTAACGACTGCCTCACTTTGTAATGGTTAGTCGCCAAAAATAACAGAGGTGGTAAAATGCTAGAAATCATAAATCTAGAGAAAAAGTATAGAAATAAAATAGTGTTATCTAAATTTAATATGAAGCTTGATTCCCGTGGTATTATTTTTTTCTTAGGGAGAAATGGTGCGGGTAAAACCACGCTTTTCAACTGCATCATGGGGTTTGAAGCGTATTCTGGTGAGGTTGTGAAGCCGAAGAATGTTGCGGCTGTTTTGGATGAATCACATTTATACAGTAATTTAAATGCGTATGACAATATTATTTTACTGGTTAGAAGAGATTTGGAACATGATGAGCGGGAATTGTTGTTGAAATACATAGATGATAGCGTTTTAAGGAGAAAGGTAAGGTCATATTCACTGGGGCAGAAAAAGATTTTGTCGATCCTTATTGCGATGTTTACAAATCCCGAAATGCTGATCTTGGATGAGGTATCTAATGGGCTAGATTATGAGGCGGGTAAACAAGTCAAAAACTTATTAGTATCATGTAAAAAGGACATGCTTATTTTGGTGTGCGGGCATCAATTTGATTTTTATAATCGAATCTTGGATGAGGTTTTTGTTATTAATGACGCGGAGCTAATCCATGTAGATAGAAACGAGTTTATAGATCTGGAGAGCGTATATGAAAAGTATGTGGGATAGTGTCAAGATGCAATTATTTTATCAATGGAAGGCGAAATATGTGATCACATTGCTTCTGTTTCTTGTTGTATTATGTGGTTTTTCGAGCTACGCGCAATATAGTTCGCTCCAACAAAAAGAGTATAGATTTAATAATACAATGGAGATGTATGAAAAAGATGGTATTACTTTGAAACAAGCGCTCTCAGAGGATTTAGAAATTAAAAAGGATGGTCATTCGGAGGAAATAAGTAATGTATTGAAGTATGATTATTATCGTGTGATTGCGGCAAAAGTTGCGCTGAATCCGTTGAATGCTCCGAATCAAATTTTTACGTCTGTTGCTATTGTGTTTTTACCTATCATTTTTGGTATATATAGTTGTCACGTTGCATTTTTTGATTTTAAGCATGGAACCATCAAGAACCAGCTATTATTAAAAGGTTACACTTCGCTCTTCTTTAGTAAGCTGCTATCGATAGTGCTTGTTGCGATTGCTACAGTTTCGGCTACTGTGCTTATTTCGGTAGGCATTCAGTTTGTATTCAATAGCGTGATGCAAGTTCAGCCTAACGTAAGCGTGCATTATTTGGCAAAATTACCATTGCAAGCGGTGTATCAATCTGTTGGCTTGATTTTATTTGGATGGTTCTTCTTTTTATTGACAACAGCTATCCGGTCCACGCTGGTTAGTATTGTTACGCTATTTTTGTACATGCTACTCATTCCTAATTTAGGTGGCTTTGATTTGAAAAATTTGATGCTCCTTACTGTATCGAAAATATATAATACATCTGCTGCGACGATGGATGTAGCATCTGGGGAAAGCACGAATTTAATAGTAGGTTATGTAGTCATATTTGCTGTGTTTGCCGTATTAACATTTTGTGTGTATAAATGGGATAAAAAAAGGCTGTGCCCGAAGCTTTAAATGGATGGTGTTACATTTGATAGAAATAGAAAAAATTTGCTACTTGAAATGTTAGGATGGGCCATATTTCGTCGTTTTTGTGAAAAAATTAACTAATCTAAAAAGGCAAATTATTTGTTGACATCTGATTTTGAAGATGGTAAGATACATCCAATCATAAAAATTATACATTCCTTATTAAGAGTTGGGAGAGGAACCTGGTCCTTTGATCCCACAGCAACCGCTAGTGATAGAACGGTGCTAATTCCAGCAGGCGAGCGTATTTAGCCTGGCAAATGGGGAGAAGAGGAATCTCTTTTCCAATTTCGGAAGGGAGGTTCTTTTTTGTTTTAATTCATAGTAAGTCGATCGGATATATATGATTTGAAAGAAAGTGGGGATGGGATGAGTCGAATTGTGATATTGTCGGGTAGTCCTTCGGCGCAATCGGGGACGGATAAGATTTTGCGGTATGCTGGTGAGGTGCTACAGGGAGATGGTGTGGAGGTTAGTTTTCATTCGGTACGGGAATTTGATGCGGAGACGTTGGTGCATGCGAATTTTCAAGATGTGAGGATTGGCGAGTTGGTTGCGGATATTGGGGCGGCGGATGGTGTTATCGTGGGTTCGCCAGTGTATAAGGCATCGTATACGGGGGTGTTGAAGGCGGTTTTGGATTTGTTGCCGGAGAATATTTTGAAAAATAAGGTTGTTCTGCCGATTATGTCTGGTGGAAGCGGTGGACATGTGTTAGCGATTGATTTTGCACTTAAGCCGCTACTCGGTGTGTTGAAGGGGGAGGTTTTGCAAGGGGTTTATATCGTGGATGCGCAGGTGGATAAGGCGGCGGTTGTGCCGATTCGGGATGCGGAGTTGGAAGAGCGATTGCGTGGTCAGTTGACGGAATTGGTCGTCGCGGTTGGTAGGCGTGAAGTGAGACAAATTATTTGAAAAGGGGACGAGTGAGATGGCGGAAAAGTTAGGAATTGTGGTTTGGGCGAAACAGGGTTGTGCGTATTGTGCGGAGATCAAGGACTACTTGACGAAGGCGGGGCACGAATTTCAGGTGGTCGATGTGACGGACCATGATGAACAGCGGGACATTTTGCAGGCGAAATACGGGGTGCGTTATGTTCCAGTCGTTGAGATTGGGCGGGGGCATACATATCGGGGCGTGACGGAGCTCGGTTTGCCAGCGCTGGAAACGGCTTTGAGGGAGGCGGAAAAATGGGATTTAGACTCAGTTTATTAGATCAGAGCCCGATTGCGGATGGTCAAAGTGCGTATCAGGCGTTGCAAAAGACGATTGCGTTTGCAGAGAAGGCGGAGGAATGGGGTTATCACAGGTTTTGGGTGTCAGAGCATCATGATACGAAGTTGCTCGCGGGTGTTTCGCCGGAGGTTTTGGTATCGCATTTGTTGGCGCGTACCGAGCGGATTCGTGTTGGTTCGGGGGGCGTGATGTTGCAGCATTATAGTGCGTATAAGGTGGCGGAAAACTTTCATCTGCTAGCCGCGTTAGCGCCAAACCGAGTGGATTTGGGTGTTGGGAAGGCACCTGGTGGTTTGCCGCTCTCGACGAAGGCTTTGCAATTTGGCAGGACGGGAAAATTGGATTTTGCGGAGCAGTTGGCGCTTTTGAAGCAGTTTGTGGATGGCGCGGTGCCTGAGGATCACGAACTAGCGGGTGTTGGTGTCGACCCGGAGCCGCCGACGAAGCCGGATATTTTCTTGTTAGGCGCGAGTGTGGCGAGTGCGGAACTGGCTGGTAGGCAAGGCGTGAATTACTGTTTTGCGAAATTTATTAACAGTGATGAGCTGGTGTTGAAAGAGGCTGTGACGGCTTATCGGGCGGCGAATCCGGACGGTGAATTGATTATCGCGGTTCCTGTTTTGGCGGCGGATACGGAGGAAGCGGCACGAGCGCTTGCCGGTGAGCAAAAAGTGGTGCGGGTAACGCTTTCGACGGGAGTCTCGGTGACTTTGCAGACGGTGGCGCAGGCGGAGGAATTTGCGAGACAGGCTGGTGTGACGGATTTTGAAGTGGAGGAACGCACGGCGAATATTATTGCAGGGACTTCGCAACAGGTGAAGGCGGAATTGGAACGATTGCGGGCGACGTTTCATGTGGATGAGTTTGTGATTCATACGCCGGTGACAAGGCAGGACGCGCGGTTCAGGTCGGTGCAGCTGATTAGTGAGGCAATTTTGACGGCGGACGTGAGATGAGGAAGGGGAAATGAAGAAATGGGAAAAATTAAATTTGGCGTAATGTTGCATGGTCCTGGTGGGCATATGAACGCGTGGAGACATGAGAGTGTGCCGGCGGATGCGAGTGTGAATTTTGAGTTTTATAAGGAGCAGGCCTTGAAGGCGGAGGCGGCTGGTTTTACGCTTGCTTTTGTGGCGGATGGGTTGTTTATTAATGAGAAGTCGATGCCGCATTTTTTGAATCGGTTCGAGCCTTTGACGGTGCTCTCGGGATTGGCTGCGGTGACGTCGCGGATTGGCTTGGTTGGAACGCTTTCAACGTCTTATAGTGAGCCGTATACGGTGGCGCGCCAGTTCGGGTCGCTGGATTTGATTAGTCATGGTCGGGCTGGATGGAATGCGGTGACCTCGCCACTTGAGGGATCGGCGAATAATTATAGTAAAAAAACGCATCCGGAACATGCGCTGCGTTATGAGATTGCGGTGGAGCACTTGGAGGTCGTGAAAGGGCTTTGGGATTCGTGGGAGGATGACGCGTTTGTGCGGGATCGCGAGACGGGGCAATTTTTCGATAAAGAAAAGTTGCATCGGTTGAATTATAAGGGGCGCTTTTTCTCGGTGGAGGGACCGCTGAATATTGGTCGTTCGAAGCAGGGACAGCCGGTGGTTTTTCAGGCTGGGGCGTCGGAGCCGGGTAAGGATTTGGCGGCTAAGAGTGCGGACGCTGTGTTTACGAACGGTGGATCGCTTGCGGAGGCGCAGGCGTTTTATGAGGATGTGAAGGCGCGGACGGTGGCGAATGGCCGTAACGCGGATGAGATTAAGATTTTCCCTGGGTTTGCACCGATTGTTGGTGAGACGCAAGACGAGGCGGACGCGAAATATGAGGAGATTAAGAATTTGGTGTCAGACGAGGAGGCACTCGCGTATCTTGGTCGCTTTTTTGATCATTTTGATTTCGGGAAGTTTCCGCTAGATGAGCCGTTTCCGGATATTGGGACGGTCGGTGAGAATAGCTTCCGGGCGGCGACGCGAAAAATTAAGGAGGAGGCAAAGCGTGAGAATTTGACGTTGCGTGAGGTGGCGCTCAGGGTGACGACGCCAAAATCGGCTTTTGTGAGCACGCCGGAAGGAATCGCCGATGAGTTGATCGCTTGGTTTGATGGCAAGGCGGCGGATGGCTTCATTTTCGGAGCGCCCGTTTTGGGTGAGGGATTGGATGATTTTGTTGCAAAAGTGATTCCGATTTTGGAGGCGCGCGGGTATTATGATCGGGAATATGCGAGCGATACGCTGCGTGGAAATTTGGATTTGCCGTTTAAGGAAAGTCGTTACGCGAGCAAGGTTGAGGCGCAAAACTAAGGAGGTTTTTTTGTGGGAGATGTTATTCGGTTAGCTACGCTTGCAGATGCGGGGGTTGTGCATGATGTGTCGATTCGCGGATACAAGCCATTGAAGGATATGGATATCAAATTTGTTGGGGCAACGGCGGATTTGGCGACGGTGGAGGAGAATATCAGACGGAATGCGAACTATGTGTTGGAACGCGATGGGAGGATTATTGCGACGGTGACGGTGGCTTTTCCGTGGGCCTTAGGTGAGCGCTCGATTCAGCCGTATCCGTTTATTTGGTGGTTCGCGGTGGACCCGGATTTCAAGCGACAAGGGGTTGGGACGGCGCTCCTGGATTATGTCGAGGAACAGGTTTTAGTGGCGCAGGTTAAGGCACCAGCGGTTTACTTGGCGACGGCGACGCGGCATCCTTGGCTCGTTTCGATTTATGAACATCGCGGGTATGTTGGGTTTTATGAGCATGAATATGAAGGGGACAATATTATCTTTTTACGCAAGGTTTTGGATGAATCGCTGTTTGCAGAACTTGGAAATCTGGACGTGCTAGTAAATTCGAATTAAGGGGAGATTGGATGAAAAAATGGATTTTTGGGACGTTGTTGGTAGTGGCAAGTAGTGTTTTGCTCGTGGGTTGTGGGCTTGGAACGGATACGGGGGCGTCTAGTGATGCGCTTACGAAAGACAGCAAGGATGTTAAGACGATTGTAGTTGGGACTGGTACGCAATTTCCGAATATCTGCTTTATCGATGATAAGGGAAATTTGACGGGATATGATGTGGAGCTTGTAAAGGCGCTGGATAAGAAATTACCGCAGTACAAGTTTGAGTTTAAAACGATGGACTTTTCAAATTTATTACTGAGTTTGCAAACTAATAAAATCGACTTCGTGGCGCATCAAATGGAAGTGAACGATGAGCGTAAGGAGAAGTTTTTATTTAATAAGGAGCCATATAATGTTTTTCCGTTGCAGGTGGCGGTGAACAAGGCCAATACGGATATTAAGTCGGTCGCGGATCTCGCTGGCAAAACGGCAATCGTGAGTGCGACGAGTAATTCGGCGGTGTATTTGGAGAAATATAATAAAGAGCATGGAAACAAAATTAATATCGTGTATTCGGGAACGGGAAATAATGATGCGACCAATCAAATCAGGACGGGACGCGCCGATGCTACGATTACAACGCCTTTCGCGGTAAAATTACTAAACGATCAGGCCGATGCACAGCAAAAAATTGTCGGAGATCCTGTGTTGAACTCAAAGGTTTTCTTCTTGTTACGCAAAAATGAGTCGCAGTTATCGGATGACTTGGACGGGGCGCTCAAAGAATTGAAAGAAGAAGGTGTGGTCAGTAAATTGAGCAAAAAATGGCTTGGTGCGGATTACACAGTCGATTTCTAAAAAAATAGGGGTGAAACGCGAATGGGGAAGGCATTTGATTGGCATTTGATTTTTGATTTTATTCCGACGTTGCTGGAATATTTGATGATAACGTTACAGGTTTTGTTGTATGCAACGATAATTGGGCTTGTTTTGGGCTTACTTTTGGCGGTGATTCGGTTGTTTCGAGTCCCAGTTTTGAGTCAGTTGGTAGTCGTGTTTCTTTCCTTTATTCGCGGGACGCCGATGTTGATTCAATTGTTCTTGGTATTTTACGGAATGCCTGCGTTACTGCTCGTGTTTGGCGTCGATATTTCGCGGATGGCACCGGCGTATTTTGTGATTGTGACTTACGCGCTACGTGATGGGGCAATTTTCTCGGAAATTTTCCGAAGTGCGATCAAGGGTGTCGATTATGGGCAAACAGAGGCGGCGATGTCGGTCGGCATGAGCCCGTCGCAAAGTTTTTTCAGAATCGTGTTGCCGCAGAGCGCTAGCATCGCATTTCCAAACGTGGCGAATTCGGTCATTAGTTCGCTGAAAGATACATCGCTTGCCTTCACGATTGGGCTGATGGACATGATGGGGCGCGGTGAAACACTCATTGCGGCAACGGCTCACGCGCTAGAAGTTTATATCGCGATGTCGATCATTTATTATGCGGTCGTCCTAGTCCTAGAACAACTCGCAAAAGCATTTGAAAAACGTGTGAATCGGCATAAAAAGCCAATCATGGCATTAGACTAAGAAAAGGAGGCGAAACAAACGATGCAACTGGATTATCCGTTTATCTGGGAGGCTTTTAAAGAAATTTTAACGGCGCTTCCTTTGACATTGCTGCTTACATTTGTACCCCTGATTCTTGGTTTTTTAATCGGGCTTGGCGTCGCGCTAGCACGTATTTATCACGTCAAGGGCGTGTATCATCTGGCAAATGGCTATGTATCCTTCGTTCGCGGAACACCAATCGTGATGCACATCATGCTGATTTATTTTGGTTTGCCACTCTTACTTGACAGTTTAGCGAAGCGCTACGACTGGTCCTTCCATATCAACAGCGTCCCCATCACGGTTTTCGTACTTATCGCGCTGTCACTTAGCGCTGGAGCCTATCTTTCTGAAATTATCCGTTCAGGCATCGTCGCCGTTCCAAGCGGTCAAATGGAGGCCGGTTACTCCGTTGGAATGACGAAGTTTCAAGTGATGACGCGCATCATTTTACCACAAGCACTCGCGCAATCGATTCCTAATTTGACGAACATTGCGGTTGGTTTTTTGCAAGCATCCTCAATCGCCTTTCTCGTCTCTGTTAAAGAAATCACGGGCACGGCTCAAATCGTGGCCTCAAGCAACCTCAAGTTTCTCGAAGCATTTATCGCAGCAGGTCTGCTCTATTGGGGCGTCACGATCGTGATGGAGCTGATCGCGTCCATCGTTGACCGCAAAGCCACAGCCTATAATAAAGGAGGGATTGGATGATTCGTTTACAAGGAATAAAAAAACAATTCGGCGACCAAGAAGTCTTAAAAGGCATTGATTTAACGATTAATAAAGGCGAAGTAATCACGATTTTAGGCCCAAGTGGCTCTGGAAAAACGACCTTACTACGCTGCCTGAATTACTTAGAAAAACCAAATGGCGGTCATATCGACATTGGTCATGTGAGCGTCGCAACCGAAAAAGCAACGAAAAAAGACATCATCGCTTTGCGTAAACAAACCGCGATGGTTTTCCAACATTACAACCTGTTCGCCCATAAAACCGTGATCGAAAACGTGATGGAAGGCTTATCATCGCCCAAAAAGTAAAGAAATCCGAAGCCCGCATGCGCAGTGAAGCCATCCTCGCAAAAGTCGGACTCGGAGATAAGCTCGATTTTTATCCAAGTCAGCTTTCAGGTGGGCAGCAGCAACGCGTTGGAATTGCTCGAGCTCTCGTCTTGAACCCTGAAGTCATCCTATTTGATGAGCCGACCTCCGCGCTTGATCCGGAACTAGTTGGGGAAGTTTTGGCAGTGATCAAAGCCATTGCCGAAGAAGGCATGACGATGGTTGTTGTGACACATGAGATGCAGTTTGCTAAAGAAGTATCCGATCATGTCCTGTTCATGGCAGATGGCGTTGTTGTTGAAGAAGGCAGTCCCGCAGAGCTGTTCGGTGCACCAAAAAAAGAACGAACTCGCCAGTTTTTGAAGCGGATATCAGGCGATGTAATAGTTCCGCCAGTTGTTGTACCGCTTAAAGAAGAGTGGCAAAGAGATGCGTCGAGGGCGTATTGATGGAGAAATTTTCTAGAGCAAGAAAGAATGTCTAGAAGAATCCTCTTGAACGGAGGTTCTAAAATCAGTATTTATTGCATTAGTTAAATATTATGGCAGACTCATTCTTCTTTATCAGTGGATGAGTCTTTTCCATGTTGTGTAATTAAACGTATCAAAATCTTTATCGATGAATAGGGTGTATTTCGGATAGAGTTTGTTTATAATGAGAAGATAAGGAGTGAAAAAATGCCACCAGTTGGAATTGGCGATGGAAATGAGCAACCCGGCATGGCTTGACACGATTCGGGATAGCGTACATAGTTTCATTCTTTTAGAAATGAGGAACCTTAATGGATAAACAAAAACAACAACTCAGCATTGAAGTTGCGCGACTTTACTATCAATCGGACTACAGTCAGCAAGAAATTGCTAGTCAACTTGGGATTTCACGCCCCACAGTATCCAGGCTTTTGCAATTTGCGAAAGAGAGCGGGTATGTGGAAATCAAAGTCACGGACCCATTCGCCGATTTAGACGCACTCGAAACCGCGCTCAAAGAAAAATATAACTTGAGAGAAGCGCACGTCGTATTCTCCCCAACTACGGAATATACAACGATAACGGATTTCCTTAGCAAAAAGGGCGCTGAATACCTCGAAGAAACCGTCACAAATGGCGATATTTTAGGTGTCAGCTGGGGAACAACGATGTATGAAGTCGCCAAAAAAATTCGCCCACAAGATGTGCGAGGCGTCGAAGTGATTCAACTAAAAGGCGGGATTAGTCATTCTAACGTCAATACGTATGCATCGGAAACAATCTCTTTGTTCGCTGAAAATTTCCAGACGATGCCGCGTCACTTGCCACTTCCCGTCATTTTTGACAACGCAACCGTGAAGGAAATGGTAGAACAAGATCGCCATATTCATCATATTATTGAAATGGGGAAACAAGCCAATATCGCTGTATTCACGGTAGGAACTGTTCGCGACGAAGCACTTCTTTTCCGATTAGGATATTTCAATGATGCCCAGAAAAAATTACTACAAACGATTGGCGTCGGCGATATCTGTTCTCGTTTTTACGATAAAGACGGTCAGATTTGCAGTGCGGAAATTGACGCTCGCACAATCGGCATCGAGTTGGAGTCACTTAAACAAAAAGAACGTTCTATCCTTATTGCAGGTGGCGCAAGGAAAGTTGACGCAATTCATGGCGCGCTTCAAGGCGAGTATGCGAATGTATTAATCACGGATCAGTTCACGGCGAAAGAATTACTTCTTTGAACATAATTTCATATATAACTTTACAAACGTTCATGGATGTATTATGATAAAGACAAATAAACGAAAAGCGAGGAGATTAATCATGACGAATATCGCCAAAATGATCGACCACACAGCTTTAAAACCAGATACAACAAAGGAAATGATTTTAAAATTAACCGCTGAGGCTAAACAATATAATTTTGCATCTGTTTGCGTCAATCCAACTTGGATCGAGTTAGCACACGAACAATTAGCGGGAACAGGTGTAGATGTTTGTACCGTTATTGGTTTCCCACTTGGCGCCAACACAAGCGTGACAAAAGCATTCGAAGCAGCAGACGCTATCCAAAAAGGTGCAACAGAAGTCGATATGGTCATCAATATCGGTGCTCTGAAAGATAAGAAAGACGCATTAGTCGAGTCTGATATCAAAGCCGTTGTCGATGCCGCGAAAGGCAAAGCATTAGTTAAAGTTATCATCGAAACATGCCTACTAACCGACGAAGAAAAAGAACGCGCATGCCGTTTAGCGGTAGCAGCAGGAACTGATTTCGTTAAAACATCGACAGGGTTTTCCACGGGCGGTGCAACAGCAGAAGATATCGCATTGATGCGCAAAACAGTTGGGCCAGATATCGGCGTGAAAGCATCCGGTGGAATCCGTACGAAAGAAGACGTGGATAAAATGATCGAAGCAGGCGCATCTCGTATTGGAGCAAGCGCAGGCGTATCGATTGTTTCAGGAAATGACGCAAATCCAAAAGATAACTATTAACAAAATCATTAAAATGTGGCATGATGGAGGAGAAGTAATTTTTCCTGTGAAAGAGGCGAGCCATATTGGGTGTAACGATTCGAGATATTGCAGAAAAAACGGGCGTTTCGATAACGACGATTTCCCAGATTCTAAATGGAAAAGGGAGTCGTTTTAGTGAAGCGACACGAAATAAAGTGTTTCAAACCGCGAAAGATTTAGCTTATAAACCGAACTTTTTTGCGAAAAATATGGTGACGAATCAGACGAATACGATCGGCATGATTGTACCGGAAGTGACGGACCCATTTTTTTCGCAGATGGTGAAGGGCGCGGAAGACTATTTGAATGCGCATGATTATATGATTTTATTGTGTAACTCGTCGCAGGACAGCACGCGCGAGGATTTATACGTCGAGGAACTTTTGCATCGGGCTGTGGATGGGTTGATTATTGCGAGCCCGAATATTCTGGCGTCGAATGTGTTTACGCAATTGGAGACACTGCATAAACCGTATATTTTGCTCGATCGTAAACGGCATCACCGGGAAGAAGGCAATATTTTTATCGATGATTATGAAGGCGGATACATGGCGACGGAACATCTCGTTGCGCTAAGGCACACGAAGATTGGTATCATTACATCGGATGACTCGTTTTACTCTGTGGAGGAGCGATTGCAAGGCTATCAAGGTTGCCTTACGAAACATGGAATCTCGGCTTCAACCACGTGGATTATGGAAGGCGATCAAACCATGTCTGGCGGCTACATCGCAACGAAAAAACTACTTGAAACGACAGATATCACGGCGCTGTTCGTAACGAATGATCAAATGGTGGTCGGAGCTTACCGCGCGGCGCTGGAGCTAGGTATCACGATTCCAGAAGATCTCTCGATTGTGGGGTTTGACGACATTGAACTCGCCGAATACATGGCGCCAACGCTAACCACCGTTCGCCAACCGATCTACGACATCGGCAAAACCGCGGCAGAATACTTGCTCAGAGCGATTCAAAACCCGACTGAAAAAATGGCAAACAAAAAAATGCCGCTCAAACTTATTGTCCGCGAAAGCGCTAAGAGACTTGAGGCAGAATAGAAATCAAAACGAGAGAGGGATATCATTTCCCATCTCTTGTTAATGATGATATACTTACTTTTAGTAAACCGTTTTACTTTTTTAAGAAGCGAATGTAAACGCTTGCTGAAAAAGGTTTCAGTATTCTTGATAAACCGCTTTACTAAACATAGCAATAATTGTTCTATACTTTAAATTATTGGGGGATTCATAATGAAATATCTAATTGGTATTATTGGTTTGATTGTTGTCTTAGGCATCGCTTGGATCGCGAGTAATGACCGCAGAAAAGTGAAATTTAGACCGATTATCGTCATGATTGTTTTACAGTTCATCTTAGGCTTTATCCTTCTTAACACGAGCGCAGGAAACTGGCTTATTAGTGGGATTGCAGATGGTTTTGGCAAACTGTTATCCTACGCTGCAGAAGGTGTGAACTTTGTATTCGGAGGACTTGTCAACACGGGTCAAATGTCCTTTTTCCTAAGTGTGTTACTGCCAATTGTCTTTATTTCTGCGCTTATTGGGATTTTGCAACATTGGCGCATCCTACCGTTTATCATTAAATATATCGGTCTTGCGTTAAGTAAAGTCAACGGAATGGGGAAACTAGAATCATATAACGCCGTCGCATCCGCAATTCTCGGCCAATCTGAAGTTTTCATTTCCGTGAAAAAAGAACTTGGCTTGCTGCCGAAACATCGCTTGTATACGCTTTGTGCTTCCGCGATGTCAACCGTTTCGATGAGCATCGTCGGCTCTTATATGGTACTCTTAAAGCCAGAGTATGTCGTAACTGCGCTAGTTCTTAACCTATTTGGTGGTTTCATTATCGCTTCCATGATTAATCCATACGAAGTCACCGAGCAAGAAGATATTCTCGAAGTCAAAGAAGAAGCGAAACAGAGCTTTTTCGAAGTGTTAGGCGAATACATTATGGACGGTTTCAAAGTGGCGATTACCGTTGCTGCGATGCTGATCGGATTCGTTGCGATTATCGCGATGATCAACGCCATTTTCAGTGGTATTTTCGGACTTTCGTTCCAAGAATTACTCGGTTACGTTTTTGCACCGTTCGCATTTCTGGTCGGTGTTCCATGGGATGAAGCGGTCAAAGCCGGAAGCATCATGGCAACGAAAATGGTATCCAATGAATTCGTCGCGATGACCGATTTGAAAAATGGCAATTTCAATTTCTCAGGTAGAACAACCGCGATTGTATCCGTATTTCTAGTATCTTTCGCCAATTTTTCATCCATCGGCATTATCGCTGGAGCAGTCAAAAGCCTGAACGACAAACAAGGTATCGTTGTTGCCAGATTCGGCTTGAAACTGTTATTCGGCGCCACATTAGTTAGTTTCTTAACAGCCACAATCGTTGGCTTAATCTATTAAGGAGGTTTTTTAAAAATGGCATTTAAAAGAATTCACGTTGTAGTTATGGACTCGGTAGGTATTGGAGAAGCGCCAGACGCGGCACAATTTGACGATTTTGACGTCGATACATTAGGACACATTGCCCGCGAAAAAGGAGGCTGAAAATGCCGAATATGGCGATGCTTGGCCTATCTAATATTCGCGAAATCGAAGGCGTACCAGTTGTAGACAAGCCACAAGCCTATTTCACAAAAATGCAAGAAACGTCCGCAGGGAAAGATACGATGACAGGGCATTGGGAGATCATGGGTCTGTACATCGACACGCCATTCCGCGTATTTCCAGACGGATTCCCAGATGAGTTGATTCAAAAAATTGAAGATTTCTCTGGTCGTAAAGTAATTGGAAATAAACCGGCGAGTGGTACGGAAATCATGGAAGAACTTGGCGAGGAACAATTGGCAACAGGCGCTTTGATCGTTTATACGTCTGCTGATTCCGTACTGCAAATCGCGGCGAACGAAGAATTAATCCCACTCGAAGAATTATATCGCATTTGTGAGTATTGCCGCGAAATTACGCGCGATGAGCCTTACATGTTAGGTCGCATCATTGCTCGTCCTTTTGTCGGTAAAACTGCGAAAACATTCGAACGGACCTCGAACCGGCATGACTACGCGCTAAAACCATTTGATAAAACGGTGATGGATCACTTGAAAGATGGTGGTTTAGACTCGATTGCAATCGGTAAAATCTCGGATATCTTTGACGATGAAGGCGTAACAAGATCGATTCGCACGAAGTCAAACATGGACGGTATGGATAAATTTATCGATTTGTTGACGGAAGATTTCCATGGCATGAGTTTCTTAAACTTGGTTGATTTTGATGCGTTGTTTGGACATCGTCGCGATCCGATCGGTTATGGTGATGCATTGGAAGCGTTCGATGCAAGACTTCCAGAAGTGTTCGCGAACATGCAAGAAGATGATTTGCTACTTATCACCGCTGACCACGGAAACGACCCAACATACCGCGGCACCGACCACACACGCGAATACGTGCCACTTTTAGCTTATTCCAAACAATTCAAAGACGGCGGCAAAGAACTTGATTTGCGCAAAACATTCTCCGATTTGGGCGCAACCGTCGCAGATAATTTTAAAGTAAAAATGCCTGAATACGGCACAAGCTTCCTAAACGACTTAAAATAAAAAAGGATTGGTGAACGAATATGAGAATGGTAGACGTAATTTCGAAAAAGCGTGATGGCAAAGAGTTAACGACCGAAGAAATCGGGTTTGTAGTCGATGGTTACACGGCTGGTAAGATTCCTGATTATCAAGTCAGTGCTTTGGCTATGGCGATTTTCTTTCAAGATATGACAGACCGAGAACGCGCAGATTTGACGATGGCGATGGTGAATTCTGGTGAAACGATCGACTTGTCCGCGATTGAAGGAATCAAGGTAGATAAGCACTCGACAGGCGGTGTGGGCGACACGACGACGCTTGTATTGGCGCCACTTGTTGCAGCGCTTGACGTGCCAGTTGCGAAGATGTCTGGACGCGGGTTAGGCCATACAGGAGGCACGATTGATAAACTAGAAGCGATTGAAGGTTTCCACGTAGAAATCACGAAAGAGCAGTTTATCGACTTGGTAAACCGTGATAAAGTCGCAGTAATTGGTCAATCCGGTAACCTAACCCCTGCTGATAAAAAATTATACGCGTTGCGCGATGTTACAGGAACGGTAAACTCGATTCCACTTATCGCAAGCTCGATTATGAGTAAGAAAATTGCAGCTGGCGCGGACGCGATTGTGTTGGATGTTAAAACGGGTGCAGGCGCATTCATGAAAACCGATAAAGATGCAGAAAATTTGGCGCATGCGATGGTTCGGATTGGGAATAATGTCGGTCGTCAAACGATGGCGGTTATTTCAGACATGTCGCAACCACTAGGTTTTGCGATTGGGAACGCTTTGGAAGTACAAGAAGCGATTGATACGCTAAAAGGTGAAGGACCAGAAGATTTGACGGAATTGGTTTTAATTTTGGGAAGTCAAATGGTTGTGCTTGCTAAGAAAGCGAAGGATTTGGATGAGGCGCGTGCGATGCTGAAAGAGGTTATGGCGAACGGGAAAGCTTTGGCGAAATTCAAGGATTTCTTGGATAACCAAGGCGGTGATGGCTCGATTGTGGATGATCCTAGCAAGTTACCACAAGCGCAATTCAAGATCGATGTACCGGCTAAGGAAAGCGGTGTAGTTGCTGAGATTGTCGCAGATGAAATAGGTATTGCAGCGATGCTTTTAGGTGCCGGACGTGCGACGAAAGAAGACGAGATCGACTTGGCTGTTGGAATTATGTTGCGTAAGAAGGTCGGCGATAAAGTGGAAGCAGGTGAGCCACTTGTAACGATTTACGCGAATAAAGAAGACGTGAAGGCGGTTGAAGCGAAGATTTACGAAAATATTCGGGTGAGCGATAAAGCGGAAGCGCCAAAGTTGATTCATACGGTGATTACGGAGTAGATTAAAATGAGAACAGCTCCGTGTATGTTACGCGAACGAAACGCTAAGTGAATAAGAAGTGGAAGAGTCCACTATAGTTTGATTTAGACAAGTAACTACGCCATGTTTTTTAGAGTGGCGTAGTTACTTGTTTTTTATAGGGCGATGGTTTCATCTGGAGATCGTGTTTGCGGGAATGCGGAGTTGTTTGGCGTAGCTCTGTTTCGCGATCTAGCTTCAACGGCCAGATCCTCGAAAATTTCGGTGCCTCCAAAAAAGTCAAAAGAGGACTTTTCTTACGCCCCCTAACAATTTTTGTCGGATCTAACGGGCCGTTTCAGCTTTTCATCAGATCTAGCTTCAAACGCCAGCCTCTCGGAAATTTCGGTGCCTCCGTAAAAACCAAAAGAGGGTTTTCACTGCGCCTCCTAACAATTTCTGTCGATGCTAAACGGGCGTTTTCAGCTTTTCATCTACACGACATAAAATATAATACAATCATCACTCTGCGATACTTTATTGAAAAAGGTCTGCAGAGCTCGGAAATTTAATAGAAGGTCTTTGTCTAATTTGTCCTTTTTCGTGCGCCAGTTTATACCGTAAAGACCACTCTTTTTTAGTTGCTTGAAATCATACATCGCGACGAATTCTTCTTCGGTAATGCTAAACAGAGCTTCTTTCGCCATACGGACTTGTTCTGGATAGATAAAATAAACAGTCGCCAAAGCATCGCGGATCTCGTTTTCGATCCGAAGTGGAACAATATAGCCCCACGGCGACGGCCCATTTCTTGTCTTCTTGCAAAATATATAATGAATAACTTCCCAATATTCATCAAGTGACAGCAACATCGGCATCGTAAAAACGGATTCATCTCCTGCTTTTATTTCTCGCATGCCTGGCTCGTCAATGTAATAATAATAACCGCATAATCCCATTTTTATTATTCTCCTTTCAAGTTGTTCCTAGTTGGTTTATTTTGTTTATCGAAAAAGATAAAACCAAATGCTTTACCATGATAAAGTTTATTATGCTCAATTTTAGTTGATTTGTCAACGAAATGCTAAACGGTGTAATTTTCTATATGAACGTGGTAAAATTAAGAACAAATGTTTCTACTTTTGAAAAATAGGGTAAACAGATAAACATGTTTTAATGACAAAATGGAGAGGGAAGTGACTCATGATACGCTTCGAAAATGTAACGAAACAATATCAAAATGGCGAGCATGCCGTCAAAAACATCGATTTGGACATAAAAGATGGTGAGTTTTTCGTTTTTATCGGGCCGAGTGGTTGTGGCAAAACAACGACGCTGAAGATGATTAATCGCCTTATTCCACTGACGACGGGGACTATTTATATCGACGAGAAGCGGATTAGTGATTATAACATTCACGAATTGCGCTGGAATATTGGCTACGTACTGCAACAAATCGCGCTTTTTCCGCATATGACGATCGAGGAAAATATCGCGGTTGTGCCGGAACTGAAGAAATGGGAGAAGGGGAAGACGCATGATCGCATTACTGAGCTACTAAATAGTGTTGGTTTGGACGCGGAAAGCTATCGTAACCGGAAACCGGCGGAACTTTCAGGTGGTGAGCAACAACGTGTCGGCGTTGTTCGTGCGCTGGCCGCTGACCCCGAAATTATTTTGATGGATGAACCTTTCAGCGCGCTAGACCCGATTAGTCGCCAGAAATTGCAACAAGATATGATTGTCTTGCAGCGCAAAATTAAAAAGACAATCGTGTTTGTAACACATGATATGCAGGAAGCGCTTATGCTTGGCGACCGAATTTGTATTATGAAGGATGGCGAAGTCGTACAATGCGATACGCCGAATGAAATTTTGCAAAATCCAGCGAATGAATTTGTGCAAAACTTCTTGGAGTCAGGCAATGTGAACAAGCACGTGCTATCTTCTAAATTTACCGTGCATGATATGTTGGAACAAGGCTATTTCGAGGCGCAGGTTGTTGCTGGAGAGGCTGATTTTGCGGAGTCAATTGCAGTGGAAGTTATCTTGCAACAATTAGCGAGTCAGACGTCTGTATCTGTTGCCAAGGACGGCAAACTCGTTGGAACGATTACACAGCAACATGTCATCCAGTTCCTAGCTAAACAACTAGAGAGGGAGGCTGCGCATGTATGAGTAAATTAATCGATACGTTTCAGGTGCGTCAGGATGCGCTGTGGGCAGCGTTAGTTCAACACATCGAATTATCTTTCGTCTCCCTTTTTATTGCTGTATTTATCGCTGTGCCGCTTGGAATCTATTTAACGAACCATAAGCGTGCCGCTGAGCCGATTATTCAAGTAACGGCGGTTTTGCAAACAATTCCATCACTTGCCTTGCTAGGTTTGCTGATCCCATTAGTTGGAATTGGGACGGTACCGGCGATTATCGCGCTTGTAATCTATGCCTTGTTACCCATTTTGCGGAATACATATACTGGAATTAAAGAAATTGATCCAGTTTTAATGGAAGCGTCCGAAGCAATGGGAATGAACAGGTGGAAGAAGCTTTATAAAGTGCAACTACCGCTCGCGATGCCCGTTATTATGGCTGGTATCCGAACGGCGATGGTTCTTATTATCGGAACCGCGACGCTTGCGGCTTTAATCGGAGCTGGTGGACTGGGGGATCTCATCCTACTCGGGATTGACCGCAATGACAACAGCCTGATCCTGCTCGGTGCAATTCCAGCAGCTTTACTGGCGATCCTGTTTGACGTCATTTTGCGCTACATGGAAAAAGCGACATTCAAGCGTACACTCATCACGATTACTGGTGCACTCGTCGTGACGGCAAGTATCATCATCGTGCCATATTTCACGCAACCGCAAAAAGAACTCGTGATTGCCGGAAAACTTGGTTCGGAGCCAGAAATCTTGATTAATATGTACAAACAGCTAATTGAAAATGATACCGACCTGAGCGTCAAAGTAAAACCGAATCTCGGAAAAACGAGTTTTGTTTTCAATGCGTTAAAATCAGGCGATGTCGATATTTACCCTGAGTTCACGGGCACTGTTTTGGAAACCTTCCTCAAAGAACCAGCGAAAAATCACGACCCAGAAGCCGTTTATGAGCAAGCACGCGATGGACTTGCAAAAAATGAGAAGATGGCACTACTGAAACCGATGAAATACAATAACACGTATGCCGTCGCAGTTGCACCACAATTCGCTAAAGCTTACAATCTGAAAACAATTTCTGATTTAAAAGCTGTGCAAGCCTCTGTTAAAGCCGGTTTTACGTTGGAGTTTTCTGATCGGGAGGATGGTTATAAGGGGTTGCAGAAACAGTATGGTTTACAATTCGATTCATTGAAAACAATGGAGCCAAAACTGCGCTATTCCGCTCTGAAAGCAGGCGATATCAACACGCTTGATGCCTATTCAACAGATAGCGAAATCGCCCAATACAAACTCAAAGTACTAAAAGACGACAAGCAACTATTCCCGCCATATCAAGGCGCACCACTCATGCTCGAATCAACATTGAAAAAATATCCAGAGCTAAAAGCCCCGCTAGAAAAACTAGCAGGTAAAATCACCGATCAACAAATGAGCGAAATGAACTATGAAGTCAATGTAAAAGGCAAGTCTGCCGAAGAAGTCGCGAAGAACTATCTACAAAAAGAAGGCCTACTAAACTAATCAAAAAAAGGAAGACGAGGAACTGGTCATAGAACACCAATTCCTGTCTTCCTTTTTGCTATAGCGTTTAGTAGCCTGTTTCGACCGATGCATTCACAATATACATCAAATCATTCTTGTCCGCTTTGTCCGCTAGAAAAATGCCACTTGTCGTAAGCATTCCACCTGACATGGTTTCTACCGTGACTGTGCCATAAGGAATAATCGCCCGAATCGCATCGGAATCAAGCAAATCCGCATCTATCGGTAACGCCAATTTCACATGGACCACCATATTATTCAGGTCTTTACCCGGCAATAAGTCTTCAATTCCCGGCATCGAGTTCGTAAAAATCGCATTTCTCACTGCCCGAATCGCAGCTTTCGTAATATCTTGGCCATGTACATCCACACCGAAACCAGTTTGGATAAACAATATTTTCTCCATCTCATCACGCTCCTATTTTAAAAAATGCTAATCCTGGTCGTTCTTTTGCATATTGTTCTAAGACTTTCGTCCAAAATTTGCCATCGGGATCATCACTTGCCGATAGAGCCGCGGCCATCTGACGCCTTTGAGCCTCCCCAAGCTCTGTTTCAATCTCGGCCCCAGCTTCCGTCAAAAACAGGCAACGAATACGCTTGTCCTTAGCAGACGGCTCCATGATGATATATCCCTTTTCCCTTAATTCTAACAACGGTTGATGCAGTGCTTGCTTCGAAACCTCGAGCAGTGTTAACAGCTCGTTCATTTTAATACCTGGCGAATGCGCTACGAAAAATAAAATTCGGTGATGCGTACGCGTAATGCCATGTTTCCCAATGAGCCTATCAGCGGTTTCAACAAACGTTTTGTAAGCAAAATAAAATAGAGCGATCTGCTGATTTAATCGATCCTCTTTGTCCATAATGTATCCCCTTTTTTAACAAAATATAAATTCAGTATAGCACAGATTGAGAAAAGTAGGAATGTGGCATTTGATCAATTTTGCAGTACCACTTAAGCATTTAGTAACTATAAATGCTAGCGAAGAAGGCGTCACAGCCAGCGTTTAAGAGAGGAAAATAATAGCCCGAATTTGAAACTTTTTCTCAAAAGTAGGTATCAAAAATAGAATATAAGGGTAAGGTCTAATAAAGGAGTTGATGATGATGGGAAATAAATATCAACGCATTTTAGTAGCTTTAGATGGATCAACACAAGCTGAAATCGCCTTTTTGAAAGCGGTAGAACTTGCCAAAGCAACGGGGGCGGAACTAGGACTTGCAAGCATTGTGGACATCCGGTCATTCTCGCCGAATATTTCTTATGATGGAGGCTTGGAAAAAGCAGCCTATGAAGAATCGGCGGCTAGGCTGGCTGAATACAAGAAGTTGGCCGGAGAAGCAGGCATCAAGCAAGTACACACGCTCCTCGAAATTGGAAATCCTAAAACCTTACTCGCTCGTGATCTCCCCGCCAAATTCGACGCAGATGTTCTGATTTGTGGTGCAACGGGCCTCAATCGTATTGAGAAAATCGTTCTAGGAAGTGTCTCCGCACATGTTTTACAACACGCGATTTGTGATGTATTAGTAGTTCGGGAGAAATAAGACAACGCATGATATTCGTAGCTCGAAAATGGGAGCTAGCTAATATCATGCGTTTTTGATTAATGTGTAATCTCTAAATCTTTCATTTTCTCAGGCTCATGTTTATAGTGGAAAGTAAACTGGAAGACAATCGCCAAGATAAGCGTGTAGGCCGCAAAAATCAGCCAGATCGTTTGCCAATCTTTGACGCCATCGATCGTATAGTAATCGACAACCATACCGCTCAAAATTGCCCCAACATAAGCACCGACGCCATTTACCATCGTCATGAACAAGCCCTGGGTGCTTGCTCGGATGTCCTTACTAACTTCCTGTTCCACGAAAATGGCGCCAGAAATGTTGAAGAAATCAAACGCACAGCCATAAACAATCATCGAAAGCAGTAGAAGTACCGTACCAAGTGGTGACGGATCGCCGAATGCAAACAGTCCAAAACGCAGCGTCCATGCAACCATGCTGACCAACATCACCGTTTTAATGCCATAGCGTTTCAAAAAGAAAGGAATTGCTAAGATAAATACAACCTCAGCCATTTGTGACACGGACAGTAAGATCGAAGGATATTTCACCGCGAGGCTGTCTGCAAACGCTGGATTTAAGCCAAAGTCATGCAGAAACGGGTTACCGAACGTATTCGTAATTTGCAACACGGCTCCAAGTAACATTGCAAAAAGGAAAAACACGGCCATTTTCGGCTTTTTAAAAAGGACGAAAGCATTTAAACCGAGCATGTTGACCCAGCCTTGCTTTTTCTTTTTGTTCGCCGTCGGAATGGCCGGCATCGTTAGCGAATAAAGCGAGAGTAAGAGCGATGCGCCCGCCGCAATGTAAAGCTGTACGTTGCTAAGTTCAAGACCTGCAAAGCTGATTGTCCACATCGCGATAATGAAACCAACTGTCCCAAACACACGAATTGGTGGGAAGTTAGATACCGTATTAGATAGTGCGAGCGTGGGCATGAAGAACATGGCGTTTACCAACATCACCCAGAACATCACGGTTGGATCCGACACAGTTGCCGCATAAAACAATGCCCCAGCACAAATCAAATGACATGCGGTATACAAGTAGTTTGCCTTGATCCATTTATCTGCAACAATCCCCATCAAAGTCGGCATAATCACAGCGGCGATCCCCTTTGAACTATAAACTATCCCAACCTCGACGCCCGAAAAATCAAGCGTGTTAATCATATAAGAACCGAGCGTAATCAGCCAGCTCCCCCAAATAAAGTACTGCAAAAATGACATAAAGCGAAGACGCGTTTTAATCCCCATGATGTTCTCCCTTCCAAATTAGCTAGACTTATTTCCAATATGATAAAAAGTATCTACGATTAGAATCTAGAAATGATTTCCGCCACAAGTTTCAAGAAAGTAGCTTTCACACGTTCTGCTGTCTCAATAACCTCATCATGGCTAAGTGGCTGGTCCAAAATACCACATGCCATATTAGTCAGGCACGAGATACCGACCGTTTCAATTCCCGCATGGCGCGCAATCAGTGCTTCGGGAACTGTCGACATACCAACCGCGTCCGCTCCGAAACCGCGAATCATGCGAATCTCCGCTGGTGTTTCGTATGTTGGGCCAGTCCACCAAGCGTAAACACCTTCGCGTAGCGTCACGTTTTGGTCTGTTGCTACGTTTTTAACGATACCACGCAAGCGCTTACTATAGACTTCTGAAACATCCAAGAATCGCACACCAAGCTCCGGATTGTTCGGTCCCATTAATGGATTATTTGCCGTCAAATTAATATGGTCTGTAATCAACATCAAATCACCAGGATTAAAGTCTGTATTGACAGCGCCACAAGCGTTCGTAATAATCAATTTTTCCACACCAAGCGCTTTCATAACACGGACTGGGAAGGTGACTTCATCTAGCGGAAACCCTTCATAGTAGTGGAAACGCCCCTTCATCGCAACAATGTTTTTATCGCCTATACGACCAATAACAAGCTCATTCGCATGCCCAACAGCCGAAGATTTTGCAAAATGCGGAATATCATTATACGGAATATGAATCGCATCGTCAATCGTATCCGCAAAAGGCCCAAGCCCCGATCCTAAAATAATACCAATCGTTGGTTTCACCGCTGTTAATTGCTCAATATAGCTGAGAGCCTCATTAATTTGTTCTGTTTTATGCATCGTTATTTCCTCCTCGACATCATTAGCCTTTTACAAAAAACTGTAAAGCGCTTTCAACGTAATCTTAACATGAATGAATCGGAATGTAAATAACTTTTTTTCATTTTGATAAAAAGTGCTCGAAATTGCTTTTTAGTTTGGTATTTGATACATTTTTACTATACAAGAGGGGGGCGTTACGGTGGTTAGCAATATGTTGGAGACGTTTCGAACAACGCAGAGTTCTAAAATAAAGAAGTTAAAAATTTTATATAACCTAATCCGTAAGCATGCATCGATTACGGTGGAAGAGTTGTTAGCAGCGACTGGAATGAAGCCTGCCACATGCGCCAGACTGCTCGATGAACTGAGTAAAAATGATCTGATTACAAGTAACGAATTAGGTGTTTCAACAGGCGGGCGAAAACCGATTTTATATCGTATTAATCCAGAGAAAGCTTATTTAATCGGCATCGAGGTCACTAATATTTATTCCACGATTGTCCTCACTGACCTTAATTTAAAAGAGTTGGGACATAAGAAAATTCAGATGAGGAAGCAAGTTTCCATGTATGAAACACTCGATATGTTCACGGCACAGTTGCTTGATTTACTTGCTGAACAAGGAAAAGCAATCGCCGATATTCTTGGTATCGGAATCTCAATTGACGATGCACTTGATCAAATAAGTGAGAACAGTGATGTAACGCCGCATGATATTGAGCACTATTTAGCGAGTAAAATCCCGACGTATATCACGGTTGGTAGCGGGGTGAATTTTGCGGCTCTCGCAGAATATCGCTTGCATTATTGGCAGACGAGCGAGCGTTTTTTGCTAACGACGGTGGATGTGGAGATCCGTAGCGCTGAAATTGTGGGTGGTATTGTAGCGTCAGGACAGAGCCGGATGACGAACGCATTTGGACACACGATTATTGATACGAATGGTTCGCGCTGCTATTGCGGTTCTTATGGTTGCCTGCATACTTACAGTTCTTTATCTGCGATTAAAGCGAAGATTGGTCACGAATTAAAGCAAGGCAAACCATCGATCCTATCAGAGCTTGTGACCAATCCCGATGATATCGATTATTTCACGATTTTTCAGGCACTAGAGAAGGGCGACCCAATGTGCCATGATACTTTGAAAAACGCGGCCTATTACTACGGTATCGCGCTTTCTAATCTAATTTTGATGACGCAACCCGATACGGTGGTCTGCGGCGGAACCCTCGTTCCAAAAGGTACTTTTTTCGAGGATGTCAAAAGAATCACCGAAGAACGATTAAAAGCCTTCCCAAAAATAAAAACAACCATTTATCCTGCAAAAGAGTCTTACGAAATCGTGGCTCAGGGGGCAGGAGGCATGGTTCTCGAACAATTCTTGAGATAGAAGATAAGCCAAGTAAATCAGCCCCAATATACATGTAATCTTTACTGGGGGGACGATGATTTATTCATTCTTGGCGAGTTGGATTTCCTTTTTGTTGCCGGGGTAATCGTATAGGAACCAAGCGACTTTTTTTTGAATATCGGGATTAGCGAACATTGTGCGGTGGTCGTACTCTTCCCCTTTGTAGTAGCTTTCTAGGTACACTTTCGAATGACCTTTAAAAATGAGACGGGATCCTAAAGCGCTGAGAACGGGGACGATATCATCGGAAAAGCTGTCGTCGTCTACGTCACCTGCAATAGATAATACGAGTAAATCAGGGCTTATTTTTGCGCTATTGTCCTCATAAGTGCGGAGTAGCGGCGTTGTCTTTGGAACGTCGTCAAATGTTAGGTCGCCAGCGTTATCATCGCTTTCGAGATCGTTAAATGGTGAGCCAATAGCTACTAAGCGCTTTAATTCAGGTGTGGTTTGGGCATATTTTTGTGCGTAGGTTGATAAAACAAGACCGCCGTTGGAATGTCCAACACCATCGAATTTAGTGAAGCCATAGCGGTTCGCGACGTCTTTTAGTGCGATCCGTAACCAGTCAGCTTGTTGTGTGATTGTTGCATCTATACTATCCTCAAAGCCGATTTGGATGATTGGATGTTGGGCCTTTTTGGTGAGGGTTCCGTGGTAGTTTAATTTCCCATCGGTGCTGATTTCAAGAGAAATACGTTGATTGGAAACTTTATATTTATCAATGAAAGTGCTGCTAAAACCATCAAAAGTGCCAGTCCCGCCCCCAGTCCCGTGAACGAGAACGAGTGCTGTTTGGGAGGAAAGGTTTGGTAGATTTTGCAGCTCTTTTTCGCTCGCTTTCGAAGGGCCACAGCCAGCAAGAATGAGCGATAGCATAAGAAGGCTTACTAGTATTTTTTTCATGAGGAAAATCCTTTCTTTGGGGTGTTATTTTGCTTCATTATCAAGTTTACGTCTAATTTCGCGAGCGATGCACTCGACGGTGTAAAGTGCTGGAAGCTGCGAGGTGATGTCCGCGCCTTGATAGGTTTCACGATGGATATAATATGGAATATTAACGTCGGAAAGTCTTGCCACCGTGGACTTTTCGCTATTTGTGATGGAGAGAATTTTGCATTGGTGGGCGTTGATATGTTGGATATATTTAATCACTTCGCTCGTTTCGCCAGACACGGAGATAGCGATGATGCATAGCTTTCCGGAAAGCCCTTTAGAGAGGTGATTGAATGGGTGATTCAGTGGGTCTTCGATGTGAAGTGCCAGCGTGAATAACGAAGAAAAGTAAAGCGCGCCATATTCTGCGACAATGCCCGAGGAGCCAACGCCGACGAACAAGACTAATTCTGCGTCTTTTAATAATTTTGTTGCCTGCCTAATGCGGCCTTTAAACTCGGATTGCGAGGTTCTTTTTAAAAAATCAATATACGTTGTTTCATCCGCTAAGTCCACTTGTGTCGCTCCTGCGCGTTCTGTATACATCCGTAAACGTACCCGAAACTCCGAGAAACCACTGCAGTCAAATTTTCGGCAAAATCGCAAAATCGTCGCGGTACTAACGTGTGTTGCATCCGCTAAATCGCGAATTCGCATCAAACAAACTTTGTCCAAATGGGCGGTGATGAACTTGTAAATCATCATATCCACATCGCTTAATTCAGGCGTTTTATCTAAAAACAGCACAACGCTTCGACCTCCTATTTTTCATACCCTTATTCAAAAGTCTAGCATATAACATCTAGGGTTACAACTTGTTACTTCCCTGACACAAATTTCATCTTTGCAAACGCTTTTCTAAATAGACGGGTGCTATATCAATTAGCTATCTAGCATACTATAATGAAAATAAGAAAGCGCTATCTTTTATGATTTTAAAAAGGTGAGGAGAAAAGATAATGAATAAGTTCTATGCATTTCTTGAAAATCGGTTGGCGCCAGTCGCAGCTAAATTATCAGCTCAAAGACATTTAGCCTCAGTTCGCGACGGCATCATGCTAGCAATGCCATTTTTAATTATTGGTTCTGTCTTTATGATTATTCAATATTTACCGATTCCGGGTTATGAGGATTTCATGGCTAATATTTTCGGCGCACAGTGGCAAGTGAAACTAGGCTATCCAGTAGAGGCGTCCTATAATATTATGGCAATTTTGGCTTGTTTCGGTGTCGCCTATAGGCTCGCTGAGAAATACAAAACTGCCGATCCATTGATGAGTGGCGCGGTAGCTTTAGTTAGTTTCATCCTAACCATCCCGCAAATCACATCATTTACACCTGAAGGAAGTAAAACGGCGTACGATGTTGGTGGAGTTATCCCAACGATTCTTACAGGAAGCCAAGGCCTGTTCGTGGCTATCGTTATTGCCTTACTTGCCACAGAAATTTTCCGCATTATTTTTGAGAAAAACTGGGTGATAAAAATGCCTGCTGGAGTTCCAGAAGCGGTCGGCAAGTCGTTTATGGCCCTGATCCCGGGATTTATAACCATTACGACAATCTGGATTTTGCGTCTACTCATTGAATTAACACCGTTTTCGAGTATCAACGAAATTATTTCGACGGTTATCGGGATTCCAATGCATTATATCGGTAGCACACTTCCTGGCATGATCGTAACAGTCATCATTATCGCGCTACTTTGGAGCATCGGCTTACACGGTGACGCTATTATCGGCGCATTCACAAATCCGGTTTGGCTCGCCAATATGGACGCTAACCGCGCAGCATTCCAAGCAGGAAAAGAATTACCGAACATCATTACGCAACAATTTTACGAATTATGGATCGTGCCAGGTGGGACAGGAGCTTTGCTCGGCCTCGTCATCCTACTATTCTGGCGAGCTAAAAGTAAGCAAATGAAACAACTCGCTAAAATTTCCGGACCAGCTAGTGTATTCAACATCAGTGAACCCATGGTTTTCGGTGTACCGATCGTGTTAAATCCATATTTCATCATTCCATTTGTTTTAACGCCAGTCATTCTCGTAATTGTGACTTATTTTGGGATGGACTCAGGTTTAGTCGCGAAACCGGCGGGGATCGCCTTGCCATGGACAACACCGCCAATCATCAGTGGCTTTTTAGCAACCGGTGGCAAAATTTCAGGATCTATCATGCAAATCATTAACATCTTGATCGCAATGCTAATCTACTGGCCATTCTTCAAAGTCTGGGATGCCCAAAAATATAAAGAAGAGCAAGTATTAATACATGAAGAAGTTGGGAGTCCTGAAAAATGAAGAGAACATTAAAAATCGCTACAATTGGCGGTGGATCAAGCTATACACCCGAACTTATCGAAGGATTTATCAATCGTTATGAGGAGTTACCGATCCGTGAATTATGGCTTGTTGATGTGGAAGAAGGCCGGGAAAAACTAGAAATTGTCGGCGCATTAGCTAAACGCATGGTCGAAAAAGCAGGTATCCCAATGGAGATTCATTTAAGTATGGATCGGGAGGAAGCGCTCAAAGATGCTGATTTTGTAACAACACAGTTCCGAGTAGGGCGCCTAGAAGCCCGGATACTAGACGAAAGTATCCCGCTAAAATATAATGTTATCGGTCAAGAAACAAATGGTCCCGGCGGACTTTTCAAAGGTTTACGAACAATTCCCGTCATTCTCGACATTTGCCGCGATATCGAGCGACTTTGCCCTGATGTTTGGCTTGTTAATTTTACCAATCCCGCTGGTATGATCACCGAAGCTGTTTTGCGCTACAGTAACATCACAAAAGTAGTCGGACTTTGCAACGGCCCGATCGGTATCCAAAAAGGTATTGCCAAAGAACTGGATGTGGATATGTCTCGTATCTACGTCGAATTTGCTGGACTCAACCATATGGTCTTTGCCAAAAATGTCTATCTTGGCGGCAAGAATGTCACGCCAACCGTCATGGCAAGAATGACAAAAAAGGAAGATGGCATTTCCTTGAAAAATATCGCGGACATCGGCTGGGACCCGCTTTTCTTGAGCACACTTGGCATGGTTCCGATTGGTTATTTACGTTACTATTACCAGACTGCAACGATGCTTGCCGAACAACAGGCGTCTGTTGCGAAAGAGGGAACAAGAGCAGAAGTCGTGAAACGTGTCGAGACCGAACTTTTTGAATTGTATAAAGATCTAGATCTGGCCGCAAAGCCGCAACAACTCGAACAACGTGGTGGCGCTTATTACAGTGAAGCCGCTTGCAATTTGATTCATTCCATTTATAATGATAAACGAGACATCCAAACGGTGAACACGCGAAATAATGGCGCCGTTGTTGGCATTGATCCAGATTCAGCGGTGGAAGTGAACTGTGTGATTACGAGCCATGGCCCAATTCCATTGACGACAGGGGCGCTACCAATCGCAGTAAACGGTCTCGTGCAGTCGATTAAAACCTTTGAACGCTTGGCGGCAGAAGCTGCGGTGACAGGAGATTACAATACGGCACTGCTTGCAATGACGGTTAATCCACTTGTGCCAAGCGATAAAATAGCGCATCAGCTTTTAGATGAATTACTCGAGGCGCACCAACAATACTTACCGCAATTTAATATATGATGAGAGGAAGATGGAGACAGAATGAACGGACTTAATTTGACAGTATCAGCAGACTATGAGGCGATGAGTGACGCCGCAACAGCACTCGTGATTGAAAAATTCAAACAGGCACCAACAGGACTATATTGTTTCGCTGGTGGAGACACGCCTGTGGGTACATTGCGCCGACTCGTTGCCGCACATAAATCCGGTGAAATTAACCTTCAAAAAGCCTATTTTGTAGAGCTTGACGAATGGGTAGGGTTGGACGGAGCCGATGAAGGGAGTTGTCTCTATTATTTAGAAAAAGAGCTCTTCGGTCCTGCTCAGATTGACGCATCCCATTACCATTACTTCAACGCCAAATCTGCTGACCTAGAAGGAGAATGCCAAGCAGCCGATAAATTTATAGAAGGTCATGGCGGACTAGCGCTTATTTTACTAGGCGTTGGCGTGAACGGCCATCTTGGCTTTAATGAACCAGGTGTCAGCTTTGAAAATTATGCCCATATTATTGATCTCGACAGCACCACCCAAAGCGTCGGTCAAAAGTACTTCACACAAGAAGTTGACCGCACCAAGGGGATCACGCTAGGAGTGAAGCATATTTTAGAAGCCAAAACCGCCGTACTAGTAGCAAACGGTGAGAAAAAAACAGCGGCTATCGCTCATCTTCTCGAAGAAAAAGTAACGAACGACTGGCCGGTGACTGTACTCAGAAATCATAACAGTGCATTTATTTTTGTAGACCAAAACGCACTTTTATAAGCAATAAAGAGTCTTGCCCAGAAAAAGTTTCGGAGCAAGACTTTTTATTCTATTGAGTATTATTCCGTTATGTAGTATCCTTAGAAGGAAAACTTACATACTTAAGTGTTGCCAAATAAAGCATTTCTAAAGGGAGAAAAGACCGAATGGAGAGAAAAGATAATCTAGATTTGCTCAGATGTTTATCGATTTTGATGGTTATTGTTATTCATGTATCTGCTACGCATCTTTTAGGGAATGCCACCCAAATGAACACGAATTTTGCGATCGCGAACTTCTATGATTCGATATCACGCACAGCAGTTCCATTGTTTATTTTACTAAGTGGTTACTTTACTTTGTCGCAAGAGCAAAAATTTA
>NZ_AODD01000034.1 GCF_000525835.1 Listeria grandensis FSL F6-0971 | reverse complement strand
TACTTACCACTAGCGCTTTTCAACCTGTATTACGTGCCGCAGATAGCCTTGGTTCCTCTGAGAGATAATGCTTAATTGTGGTAACTTCGCTTGATACGCTTCTAAAATGGCTAAACTTCCATCACTGCTACCGTCATTCACCGCGATCACTTCAAAGTCTTGGTAGGTTTGCGCTATCAAGCTTTCTAAGCATTCTTCCAAGTATGGTGCTACATTATACACTGGTAGAATAATCGAGATACTAGACAAGTGCATGTCCTCCTACTTTCGCACGGCCAATCGAGTAATAGTGCATCCCTGCATCACTCGCGGCTTGTGTAGAAAAACAATTACGCCCATCATACACGCGTGCCTCGTTCATCTTTTGAAATAGAGATAAGTCCATCTCTTTAAATTCGTTCCATTCTGTAAAAATAAAACAAGCATCCGCCTTGTGCAACACTTCTTTTGAAGATATACCATACATTATCGTATCCCCAAAAATGGCTGCCAAATTAGTCATTCCAACCGGATCATACACATATATCTCGGCGCCTTCGTTCAATAACAATTGAATATTAGGAATCGATGGCGCTTCTCGTAAATCATCCGTTCCAGGCTTAAATGTTGCACCTAATACCGCAATCTTCTTACCTGCAAAGCTACTCATGTCTTTACGGGCCGCTCGAATCAACTTAAATCGCTGTTTCTCATTCACATCAATAGTTGCTTGAATCGTTCGAAGCGTGTACCCCTCCTCTTCTGCAAGCCAGTGTAACGCCTTGGTGTCCTTTGGAAAGCAAGACCCCCCATACCCAATGCCAGGTGATAAAAATTGTTTACCAATACGCGAATCACTTCCCATTCCGCGTGTCACTTCTTCAATATCCGCACCAACCACTTCACATAAATTGGCAATATCATTAATGAATGAAATCTTGAGCGCTAGAAAATCATTAGACGCATATTTCACCATTTCCGCACTACGACGATTCATTGTCAATACCGGCTGCCCGAACGGCTCATACATTTCAGCCAATATTTTCTGTGCTGCAATACTCTCTGTTCCAATCACGATACGCTCTGCTTGAAGCGTATCTCTTAACGCCGTTCCCTGTGATAAAAATTCTGGGTTAGATGCTACTTCTATCAACTCTTTGCTCTCCCCAAGCAATTCATCAAAGTAAGCTACTAACTTATCATTTGTTCCAATCGGAACTGTTGATTTAACAACCACTAGCGTTTGCTTCTCAACCGAATGTGCGATTTGTTTGCACACCGTATACAAGGCTTGTAGATTCGCTGAGCCATCCTCACTTTCAGGTGTCGCCACACCTACTATAATGACATCGGCTTTTGCGTAGGCTTTTTTATATTCTGTAGTAAAAGAAAGATTATTAGACTGACTCAATCCCGCTATCTTCTCTTCAAGCCCCGGTTCATAAATCGGTGATTGACCATTATTTAGCATCGCAATCTTCAATGGGTCTTTATCAACACAGGTCACTGTATGCCCAACATCAGCCAGACAAGTTCCTGTAACCAAGCCAACATAACCCGTACCCGCTACTGTAATATTCATAGTTATACATCCTCACTCTCATTTAATATAAATGCGAATCATATTAATACATGCCATATAAAAATAATTCCCTATATTCCTCCAATTCCATTTCACTTGGCCAATACGTGCCATTATTTCTCGTTGTCGCTCTCTCATTGATAAACTTCGATCCGTTGCAATCCCACGAATAACAATGGACAGTAAAAAGGAATCTCTCGCTTGTCGAGACAACACAACTGTATCTATCCATTCTTCCGAAAACCGCCAAATATTTTGTTGTCCCGTACGTTTTTCATTGCTAATCTGTTTATGATAAATTGTCTTAGCGCTATTCAAATGTTTGATCTTAATACCTGCCTGCTCCATCCGCAATATCAAATCCCAATCTTGGTGTTTTTTCAAACCGTCTGTGAATCGCACTTCCAACAATAGTTTCCTTGGTATTAATAATGTTGACGTTTGTATAAAACCTAGTGTTTTTCGCCTATGACGGCAAAACAAATATTCACCCACCGTATATTTATCATTCCATGAGGTCGCTGGTAGAATAAAAGTCTTCTTTTTGTTCTCCGCAGGATAGGTCAAGACTGAAGTAAAAGAAAGATGTCTGACATTCGGATTATCATCTAATAACGCTAACTGTTGCTCTATTTTATCTGGTAAAAACTCATCATCATCGTCTAATAAAGCAATCCATTTTCCACGCGCCATTTGAACACCAATATTTCTTGCAGTAGCACCGCCAACACCTTTTGTTTGATATATGCGAACATCGATCTCACCACCCGAGTATTTTTCAAGCATTTGCTTCGTTTCATCGTCTTCCCCATCAATTACCACACAAATCTCAATGGATGTATAGGTCTGCTTAAACACGCTTTTAATAGCTTGTTCTAATGCTCTAACACGATTCCTCGTCGGTATAATGACACTCACTAAATCCCGCATCTACTTACCACCCTGATAGTAATAATGATCCAATTTCTGCTTTTGATTATTAAAAATCACACCAAGAAATAATTTCGAACTTTGCTCTAAACGTCTACTAGCCTTGCGTGCTCGCTCTGTCACGGTGTAATCATTGCGGATTACAAGTACAGAAGCATCCGCTATCCCAGCCAATACTTGTGCATCCGCAACAGCTAAAATCGGTGGTGTATCCATAATAATATGATCAAAGTGCATCTCAAGCTCTGCCAAGACTATTTTTAATCGTTCTGAAGCCATGATGGTAGCTGGATTAAGCGGTATAATCCCAGCTTGAAGGATACTCAAATTCGGCGTATCGCTTTCAACAATTGCATTCTCAAGTGTCACATCTTTTTTGATAAGGCCCATTAAACCTAAAGATATACCATTTCGAAAATATTTATGAATCGTCGGCTTTCGTAAATCAACATCAATTAATAATGTCTTCTTACCTTTTTGAGCAAAGGCGATTGCTAAGTTACTAGAAATAAGTGATTTCCCAGAACTTGGATCGGCTGATGTTATCATGATTGATTTTATTCCCTGATCAATACCCATCAATTCAATATTCTCCACTACCATTCGAAATTGTTCTGACAATGGTGATAATGGCTTATTTTGAACAATTAGCTTATGATCTTCTCGCTCTATCTGTTTCAATTTCCGTTTCACCATTTCTTCTCATACCTCCGAATCTTTCGTTCTGCATCACGGCGATATTCACTATCGACAATATTTCCGATTGTACCGATAACAGGAATCTGTAAGCGCGAAGTTATTTCTTCTTCCTTCTTAAACCGCTCATCAAACATTCTTCTACCAAAACTAATAATAACTCCTACAACCAGCCCTGCTAACATCCCTGCCAACATTCCTAATTTGACATTCGGACTAATTTTTTTCGCTGTATAGGCATCTGCCAACAATTCAACATTATTGATCTTCATCATATCGGCTGTTTCTTTTAAGAAATTTTTAGTCACAATTTGTACGATACGAATCGCTGCTTCTGGGTTATCATCTACAACGTGTATATTGATAACTTGTGAGTTCTGTACACTATCAACTGACACCTTACTAGCAAGTGCTTCTAAAGTCATAGTTGGACTTATTTCCTTTGCTGCAATTTTCAATATCCTTGGACTCTTAATAACAACAGCATACGTATTCACCATCTGGATATTAGCCTGAATCTCTGAGTTTTGGACTGCTGTATTTTGGCCTTGAGCGCTTTGAGTAATCAAGACTTGTGATGTTGCCTCGTACTTTGGTGTAACCAAAAAGTTCAAATAGGCGAAGCTTCCCGCTGCAAGAAGAATCATACAACCAATGATTATCCATATATTTTTCCGTAATACCTCTAAAATTTCCTTTAATGTAATTGTTTCTTCCATAATCTATCCTTTCTAAATATCTGGTTTTTTCTCTTCATTTCCCAAAACAGTTCCCATTAGAAAAAAAGTCACGATACCCAGACTTGTTGTTAAATATAGCTCTGTAAAAAGAGAAGTAACTGCATATAAAAACAGTACCAACACAAAAGCTTGTAAATTGCCTGAGCGTTTACTTATCATAAGAAGAAATAAGAGAACAATACCTACAAAGCAAGCCATTCCAATATATCCAAACTGAGCAATAAACATTGCAATGTAACTATCATTCAAAAACTGAGGATTTTCTCTGGTAAATCCATAAATCCGATAATATTCTAATACATCATACAGAGGTGAATAGTTTTTTACAGAGCTACCAGATCCAAAAGTAGCGAATCCTGACCCAAACGGAGCATACATATCTGCCACCTTAAAAGCACCTTGGTAAAGTAGACTCCTTGCTGACGTTGTTGAAGACAATAATCGTGTATCAATTACTTCCCAAAAAGCCACAATCAAAATCACAGCTGGAGTAATAAGGTAGCTTATTTTAAAACTTTTCTTTTTTGCATAATGTTGAAACAACAACATAAAGAAATAGATGGCGATAAAGATTAGCCTTTATTTCGTGCAGCAAAGAAAATGACCATACTTCCCATCATGAGGAATGGGATATTGTAGCGTACATTTTTCAATCCGAGGAATAACATGCAGAAAAAGACAGTGGCACTTAAATATGTGGCGTGCGGGAATATTAAATATTGTGTTTTAATTCCCATCCTTATTTCAGTGGAGGGCCAAATTGGGTATACTAAGTTTAGAACTAGCAATAACGTTAAGCATCCTATTATCCATTTACTGTAGACAATGAGTCGATTTATTTGAGATGTGAAGAAGCCAGCTTTGAAAGCCAATCTTCCAAAGAAATAAGCGATAAAACATTTTGTGATACTCCAAATATCTAAGACAATAAACTTGATACTATAGATACTGGATGCTATGTTTCCAAATAGTCCTAGCATAACGATGACCACCAAAAGTCCGATAATCGTATATTCGTTTTTTGTAATAGATTTAGGTTTTTTTAGTTGAAAAATGATAATACCTAGCAAGCAGATAAACGCAATAGTATTATCGATGTTTAAAGCTTGTAGCGAAGGAATAGTTCCAATCACTGGTGCGAATAGGATCAGAGTAATAAAGGTGAAAAATAGGAAGCTAGCCATGTTGTTTTGCTGTAATTCATTTGATTTCAACTCAGGTTCCAACAACTATTCATCCCATTCTGTATAAATTTTTTCCCATTTCTTTAAATATGCTGGCATCGAGAATTTGTCTTCAACCTTCCAGTAAGCTTCTGTGCCCATCCGTTGGCGTAATTTATTATCCGTTATTAAGGTAAGCAATGCTGCTTCTAACTGCTTCGTATTCCCTGGCTCAATCAGCAAACCATTTTTTCCGTTGTCAATAATATCAGGTATTCCGCCAACATATGTGCTAATATTTGGAATACCTTGCGCCATTGTTTCTAAAATAGCCATTGGTAAGCCTTCTTGATAGGACGGGAGTATGTGAATCATCGTTTGCTGCATCGCGACTTCCTTTTGCTCAGCTGTAACCCAGCCACCAAGATGTACATTCAGAAGATTTCTCGTTTTGATGAGTTCTTCTATCTTCTTTATGTCTCCATCTCCATATAAATAAATCGGAATATCTGGATGTTTTTCTTGCAAAACGGCTGCCACATCGAGAATATCGTATGTTCCTTTACGTTTCCCAAGTTGACCAAAACAACTGATCTGCATTTCTTTTTTACTACCTTCCTGTCGCTCTGGAATCGGAACAGCATTGAACATGATCTCTGTTTTTATTCCGTATGCTGAAAAATATTGCTGCACTTCATCATTTAATACAATAACCTTATCTGATTTTTGTAATGTCTCAATGAGATGTCGTTGTAACAGTGGTTTACTTTCTCTGTGATAAGCATCAAAATGAGAACCGTGGATGTGTAGCAATACTTTTTTACGACATAGCTTTGTTAGCCTTACCGCAATAGCTTTCCTAAAGTAACTGCCATCTTGTGCAATGTGTATATGAACCAGATCTAGTTTCTTGCTACTTATCAAAATAGGTAACATTACCAAACCTATCACTGAAGATAGTGTACGCCTTATTAAGCTTCCTTCTTTCCAGCTCTCTAAATAGAAAATCTCGTTATTTTCAGATTTAAAATGATCTTTAAAATTCGAAATAACTGTTGCAATACCACCCTTAGCCTTAGATTCAGGTCCAAACATCAGAATTCTCATCCAATCTCAACCTCACTTTTTCTAGTTAATTTTTCTCGTAATATGTGGCCTAAGAAAACAGTATTTCCGATAATATATCTTTTAGCTAGCCGTTTTGGCTCTTGGATCATCTGATATAGCCATTCTAGATTTACATTTTGCATCCACATTGGCGCTCGCTTTAGTTCACCTGCTATAACATCAAAACTTCCACCCACCCCGATCGAAATCGGTACAGCCATTTCTTCCATGTGTTTATCTATAAAAAATTCTTTTTTAGGGCTTGGTAGAGCTACAAACAAAATGTCTGCTTTCGCCTTTTTTACGCCTTCCACAACGCTAGCTTCTTCATTTTGCTTAAAAAAGCCATTTTGATAGCCGACGATTTTCAAGGTTGGGTAATCTTGTTTTACTTTAATAACCATCTTTCTCAAAATAGCCTCGCTTGTTCCAAGAAAGTAAACACGATAACCTTTTTCAGCTGCAACTTCTAGCAATTGAGTCATGACATCAATCCCAGCCACTCGATCAATAACTGGCTTCTTCAAGATTCTGGCTGCTAATACCATTGACATACCATCAGGATTAATTAAGGTAGAATCATTTATTATTTTTTTAAATACAGGATTCTTTTTCATTAAGTTGATCTTATCAGCGTTGACACCCACATGATGTATCGGCTTTCTAGCTTTAATGTGATGCTCGATTTGTATGATTGTTTCAGGTAAACTGTGTGTATCAATGTTCGCGTCTAAAACCCGAATTCGTTTTGTCACTTCTAGTACAACCTCCTCTTTCAATCTATCATTAGATCTTGGGGTACTTTATAGAATATTATGTTTTTACATGCCACCACCTTTTCCTGTCAACTCACGTAACGTTCTCATCAAAATAATACAATTGAACTTAATGGAGCGTTGTCTTATATATTTTATATCTAGCTCTACCATTTCATTGAAACTCAACTTATTCCGCCCGCTCACTTGCCAAAGCCCCGTACATCCTGGCTTGACGAGTAATCGTAATTTATCATATTTCGTATATTCTACTACTTCTTCTGGCAAAGGTGGACGTGGGCCGACAACGCTCATGTGACCTTGTAGTACATTAAATAATTGAGGAAATTCGTCTAAGCTTGTCTTTCGGATAAATTTTCCAACCCTTGTGATTCGTGGATCATCTTTCAGCTTAAACATTAAGCCTTCCATCTCATTTTGCCCTAACAGCATTTGTTTTTGGTCTTCAGCATCGACAACCATGGATCGGAATTTATACATTTCGAAAGGTTTTTCATCCTGCCCAATACGAACTTGTTTAAAAAATATTGGAGCTTTTATATCAGTGAGTTTAATGATTAGCATGATCAAAAGGAGTACCGGAGCGCTTATAATCAATGCGAGTACAGCAATAATTATGTCTAGAACACGATATTTCCAGTCTTTACTTGCAGTCATTTGTAGTTTTTGGATTTCTTGTGATGAATAGAACAAACCAATCCACTTCCTTCATTATTTACTAGGAAAAGGCAGTAACCATTCAGCAACGGGTTCTTGACCCAGCTGAAACGTATAACTCATCCAGGCTTTTTCAAGGCTTGCAGGGATTTCAAAATAGATATATCCAGTGGTTTCTTCCTTAGCTTTTACTTCTTGACCTAGGCTATCTGCCTTCATTCCGTATATTTCGTATACTTTATTATCTTCATCTTTCAACGTAAAGTTGCCAGCTCCGATACCGATTGCTTTCGTTGTATTGTTTTCGACTTTGACTTCTACTTTCACAATACTTTTGCGATCACTAGCTGCTTTTTCTCGTGTTATTTTTGTTGGTGTAACTGTCATTTCTTTTGTACCTAATGCTTTGTTTAAATCTGATTCTTCTTTATTACATCCAGTCAATGCAATAGACATGAGTAATGCTACGAGTATAATTTTTATAATTTTTTTCATACATTCCTACCTTACTTTAGAAAAAAGGGGGCTATCATAATTGACGTGAATTACCGTGATAGCCCCCTTTTTCAAATTAGTTTATTGTAATTATTCTGAGATTGTAAGAACTTTTTCTGATAGTACCTTATTATCCTTACTGTAACCATAAACGATGACTTCGTCTGTTGCTTTAATTTTTTTGTCTGATACATAGATTTTGTATGTTCCATCTGCTGCTATCGTTCCACCATGATATATCTTTCCGTTGATAGAAATTGCGACTTTTGAAATATCACCAGTCAACGTTCCCCTAAGGTTTGTTTCTGTTAGTTTTAGGTCTGCTGTTAGGATTTCACCTTCAAATGGTGCTCTGATGTTTAATGTTGTTGATGATAGTAGATTGTTGTTTGCATCATAGAAGTTCATAATTACTTCTTGATCGGCAGTGCGGATTTTATCAAGTGCATAAAATTTCACAGTACCATTACCAACATCTCCACCCCAATGTTTCGTACCGTCAACAACTACACCAACTTTAGCAACATCGGAATTATTATACGTAGCATTGATGTAGCTATCACCAACTTTATAGTCAACAAGAGATACTTTTAAAGGTTCTACAATTTGAACTTGGAAAGATGTCTTGACTTGTTTGTCAGCAGCATGTAAATTAACAGTTACAACATCTCCAACAGTAGCAATCTTATCTTTGCCGTAGAATTTGAATGTTCCGTCAGCAGTTGTTCCGCCGTAATAGCGTTTCCCGTTAACATCAACACTCATGCCAGTTACTGGACCTGTGTAAGTCCCTGTAATATAAAGATCTCCAAGTGTATATTTAGCACTTTGTCCCTCGATTTCTACTTGCTCTTCATCTTCTTCTTGTTTCGATTTATCCAATTGATTTTGTGCCTTATCTAGGTCTTTTTGTAATTCTGCTTTTTTAGTTGCGTCTGTGATAGCGTCAATTTTTTCTTGCGCCTTATCAATCGCCTCTTGATCTTATTTCAGCTTTTAGTGAACCGTTCTTATCACCATTATTGAATAATTCGTCGACTGCTTGCTCTGCTTGTTTTGTTAATGCATTACGTTCATTCAGTAGTTCTTGTGCACGATCTAGATTTGTCTGTAATCCTGTTTTTAGTGATGGATCGCTAATTTTGTTAATCTCTGCTTGGGCGCTATCAATTGCCTCTTGATCTGTTGATGTTTTGATAGTATCAGTTGTTGGTGTGTTGCTTACAAATAATTGATTTACTGCATAATTTGCCACTGCTTTTTGTTCTTGATCTGCCGCTACTTGGTCTGTACGCGCATCTAGTAAGCTTTGGGCTTTGTCTAAATCAGCTTGACGAGCCGCTTTTACTGCTGCATCTGTCATGGCATCCACTAGTCTTTGGGCATCATTAATTTCTTTTTGCGTTGTTGTAGGTTTAATAGCATTGCTTGTTGATGTATCGTTATTGAATAATGTATCGACTGCTTGTTTCGCTGCCGCTTGTTTCGCTTGTTCTGTTGCTTCTGCTTCATTTTTTGCATCCAGTAAGTTTTGAGCTTTATTTAAGTCGGACTGGCGGACCGCTTTTACTCCTATATCTGTAATAGCATCCACTAATTTTTGGGCGTCATCGATCGCTTTTTGTGTTGTTGTAGGTTTGATGGCATTGCTTGTTGGGCTATTACTAGTGAATAATGCATCCACTGCTTGTTTCGCTGTCGCTTGTCTGGCTTCTTCCGCCGCCGCCGCTGCTGCTTTTTTAACATCTAGTAAGCTTTGAGCTTTGTTTAAGTCGGCTTGACGGGCCGCTTTTACTGTTGCATTTGTAATGGCATCCACTAGTTTTTGGGCATCATCAATCGCTTTTTGTGTTGTTGTGGATTTGATGGCATTACTTGTTGGCATATTGTTATTGAATAATGCATCGACTGCTTGTTTGGCTTGATCTTCCGTTCGAACTGCTACTTGTTCTTTTGCTGGGTTTAACTTATTTTGTAAAGCAGTCTTGTTCTCAGGAACAACAACCGCATCAATGATAGCTTGTACTTCATCGATATCTGCTTGTGTCACACCGCTTTTTAGCGTTGTGACATTTGGTGTTGTGAAAAGAGCATTCAACATATCTTGTGCTTGATCTGAGAAATCTTCACGTACTTGGAGGTTCTTTAATACCGTTTGACGATAACCATTAGGATTAGAATCACCAAATACTTTTGTCCTTCCAAACTCTGTTATTATGTCCACATCTGAAAGGGTTGACGTGAAGGTAAAGCCATTACTACGAGATTCTGTTTTATCACCATAAGTGGCTGTAAATAGGTTTTCACTCGTGTCGCCGCCCTTAATAGTCTGCATATGTGCCATGACTCTAACACGATCCTCACCTTCTTCTAATGACGCCGATTGATTATAATCTAAGTCATAACTCACATAATATTTTTTACCTACTGTCGTCGATATCGGTATGCTAGCATATATAGACCCACTTATCGCCTTATTAAGCCTCATACTAATGCTTGATTTTGAAACGGATACAAGGGATGATTTTACCCCATCAACCAGCCCCCATCCTTCCAGTTCATCAGTCCCGCGAGTAATGTTCTTGCTCTCGTACAGATATCTACCAAAATCAATCTCTTTATATTTAAATATATTGCCCGATGTTGTCTGCTCACCTGTAATCTTAACAAGATTAGGAGCACTATAACTTGTCGCCCTCGAACCTCCCGCTTCGCTTGCAAACGCTTCTGTAGATATAACGTTCAATGGTGTTGCGATACTTGTTCCTAAAATCGATGCTACTGTTAAGACACTTGCCAATTTTTTCATTTGCTTTTTATTCATAATTTTTTACTAACCTCTTTCGTTTCTCAATTTTTATCTCTTGCTAGCAAGGCTCTTTTATTACCTTCACTATTTTTTCCATATTGCTTTGTGTATTTTTTCTTTACTCACCTCCTTTAGCATAAGTGTAGCAAGCCTAATTATCAGATTTTTTCTGATTTTTAATCAAGGGAAAGGATTATATGACAATCTCATGAACTTTATCCAAGAAATGATTCGTTTTCTCTTATTTTTGATTCTACTGCCAATTGATAGCTATGCATCCCGAAACAATCAATTAACTGACACCAATATATTTCGTGATTGAAAGGTCACTATTTTTTCTTTTTCTAATTGTGTTAATACTGCGCTCAAGGTCGTGTTACTAACCCCAGTATAATTAGCCATTACCCCACGAGTGAAACATCTCGGCAATTTAATATAATTCTCTGTTCGATCTGTTCCAAAACGTTCAATAATGGCTTGCAACATGCTCTCAACCTTCTGGTGATTCGTATCACTACTCGTTATAATTTTTAGTGCATATCGTTCATACATCATTCGCATGTAATTGTAATGGTATAAATAACCTTCTTGCATACTCATAATTTTCGCGATGACATCACTTAGTAAAAAACGCCACACCATCATTCTTCCTGTCAAAACTTGACCGTGCATTTGCGTAGCTCGTGCAACCTGACCATGATGTAATCCGATAAAATCCTCTTCACCGACGAAGTCAATGATCTGTTTGCCGATGTAAAGTGCACCAACACCATTTTCTATAGCATACACGTAAGGCGATTCTGCTTGACTCGACTCCAAAAAAATCTGATCTCCTCTTTCAAATAAAATGCGTTCCTTCTGAATTGGGAAGTTACTAGTATCAAGCAACAGCCGCAATAGCTTTCGCGGATGAAAGTCTTGTTCAATCGTATCACTATTATAAAGTTCGATTAGTTCCATTTCTTCACCTCCAAAACAATACTAACAGCTCTAATTATCTATTATTTTTTTAAAAACATTATTAATTTCGATATTTTATGTCTATTCTGTGAATTTTATATGACAAGTATTTGACCTATCTCATATCTCCATTTAACCATCCTTCACTGCTTTATGGTAATCAACGTTGTCATCACTTGCTGACACTTATGAAAATTTATCCAATAAAAACGCAGTAAAGAACTCACAACATTGAAGTTACACTTCTTTGCTTATATTATTTACTAATATTATTCATCAAAAATTAGGCTATTTATCTTTTGCCAATCACGCTCTGTAGGCATCCGCTCTGTTTTATATTTGCTACAATGAAGTGCTTCACTATCTTCTCGATAATTGTATACAACAATATCCACAGCTAACTCCTGCACTATTTTATTTGTTATATGCTGGTTCACAAGGAAAGTTATTTTTATGTTCTGATTTACAAAATTATTTACCAAAACATTCAAATAATTCAAGTAAGCCTTCTTTCCGTCAAATGCAAATAAAACATGTTTTTTCTTACCGGATTCCCCGTACTCCGAAGAATAAGTAAACATCGCAAGGTTAACCGCAACATCTTCTACATATTCTATGGAAAAACGCTTTCTAATTGGATCGTCGCTCAATACTTGCAACCATTTTGTATAAAGATTAGGGTGTCTATGCTTTATTAACTTATTTATCTCAGAATTATTTTTTTGAAATAGTGGTGTTAGCTTGGAAAGAAAATAAACGTTACGCAAATACATCTCGATCAAGGGTATCGTTTCTTTCTCTGGCAATTCTCTCTCTAGTTGAGCAAAAGCACGGACTAAAAATTGATTAATTATCTCTAAATCTTCGGCATCCAACAATTTCGCAGTTGCATTTACCTCTCCTGCTTCGTATACATAACTATCGAGTGACAGCAAACAAGCATACATGATTTCATCCTCTGTAATGTACTTTTCCTCAATATTTGGGAAATAAAGCGGTCCTAATTGATGCCTAATCTCATGTACTGGTGACTTCCTCACCAATTTTTTTAAACTTTCATCTAGTACCAGGTTATGGCCTTGTTCTAAGCGCTTCGTTGTAATCATAATCCAATATAATGTGCTCAGGTGTTGTGTAACCACTTTTCTATCTGTCCAATCTGAAAAAAAAACGATGCAATGCTTGAAAAGTTGCTTGATCGCGTTTTGTCGGTCTATTCATCGAAGAAATATCATTGGTATTGTAGAAAAAATGAAAATAGAAATGTCTAATGTTCACTTCTTCACCAACGATTGCGACCGGTGTTAAAGTCAATTCTAGTTTAAAATCCTTTAACACCTTTTTCAAATGACCTAAATAGCGATACAAGGTCGAGGTAGATAAAAATAAGTCATCCGCCCACTCATCAATCGTCAGAAATATTTCGTCGTATATATTATTAACAATCATATATATTGGCGATCTTTCGGAAATTTTTGTGATTAAATCGTCTATTAAGTGCTCCTGGCTGATCGTGTACCCCGACATTGTATAGCCTGATACCGTACTCAACTCCACAACATTGTCTTCCGGCAAAATATCCCCCAACTCTTTTATATCTCGAAATAGCGTTCGCTTTGAAGTCCCAAAATCCTCGGCAATTTCATCGAGTGTTATCGGATAATTAGCATTGTAAATAGTTTGTATCAATTTCATTTGGCGTTTTATCTTTTTATCAGCAACTAGTTGTGAAAAAAATTGATTCATGGTAAATCCCCCTCCGAATGGCATTATAGCAAACAAAGCCGCCGTATTAGCTTCTTTTATAAATTCATACACCCCCCCACGCACTAATTCAAATTCGGCTTGAGTGTATTCTAACACTACTAAAAGAAGTTTCAAAATTTAATCTCTAAGTTAGACTCCTTATTTTCTAATATCAGCGCTACACTATGCTCTCTTTCAAGCTTTTTTTACTTATTACTAGCTGACGAAAAAACAGTTGACCTAAATCTCAATTTCACCACTATAACAACATCGGAATTTGTCATTATCAGTACACTTAAAAAGCCCGCAGATCGCCCATAAAAAAAGCGCCATAAAAAGATCTATATAAAACAAAATAGAATCTGCAATTATTGTAAAACTAACCTTCGACGACTCCTTCAAAGGAACAACCTTGATCGTAGGAACCATAGCAAAAGCTGTGATGGGAAACGCACCTCATACCAATTTCGAGTTCATCCACTGCATTGCTATTACAGATAATATCTTCAAAATCTATGCGTACGTAAGAGTCAAAATAACAAAAAAATTATAAATGATAAGAATAAAAATCACCACACAAAAACATTCTAAGGTAATGTTCACAAGATAGCGCTATATGGCGACTTCTTGCACATATACACACAAACCGTTCCATAAGCGCGCTCAACAAAAAACACCCCGATTTCTCAATGATTCGATTTGAGAAATCGGGGTGTTTTTGTTTGAAAATAAATTACGACATTTGCCGGATTTTCGCAACATTGCTCGTAAATAAGCCTGCTACACAAATCGCGACAAGCACAAAGATAAACGCATTCAGCAAACCAAAATAATTCGCTAAGAATCCAAGCAACGGCGGTCCGGCAAGTGAGGCACCATAACCCGCGAGCGTCACCAAACTCACACGTTTCACCGCGTACTGACTCTCGTCTCCAGCTGCTGAAATCGTCATCGGGAAGCCAAGTGAGGCGCCAAGTCCCCACAGGAATATCGCGATGACGCACAACACGATCGAAATTTTCAGAATGACTAGAAGTAAGCCGATCGCAGCGAGTACCACGGCAATGCGGAGCAACAAAACCCGCCCGTAAGTGTCGATCAGCCTGCCGCTAACCAAACGCCCGCTAATCATACCGGTCAAGAAAACACCATAAATAATCGTACTGAAGCTATGCGAAACGTTATAGCCATCCACCATCGCAAGCGGAATCCAGTCATTGGCGGAACCTTCGACAAAAGCCAGACATAATGCCATAATCGCCAGCGCCACCGTTCGTTTATTGAGCCACAAACGCTTGTCTGACGGTGATGCTTCAGCGCTCGCTTTCTTATCTGCCACTGAATCCTTGCCAATTCCTGCCGGCACAAACCGCGTCGAAATCATCAACATCGCAAATAGCAAACATGCGACAATCGTCAAATGCAGGCTAACCGATATTCCGAATTTGATAAAAAGTACCCCGACGCCAGCTCCCGCAAGTGTCCCGATACTAAATGCCGCATGCAGAACCGGCAAGATCGTCTTTTTGATCCGATACTCAATCTCGGTTCCTTCCAAATTCATCGCAACATTGCACATCCCAGCCCCCATGCCAAATACAAACAAGGCAATGAAAACCACAATTTGACCCGCGATGAGCGCCCCAGTTGCCAGCGTGATGAAGCCGCCAAACATAAAAAAGGCACTCGTCATAATCGCAAATCTACCGCCACGCGCCCGAACAAATACGTTGGCGAGCACCAATCCAAGAATCGATCCCATCGACAATCCGAGCAAGATAATCCCCATCGTTCCCGTCGTCGCCTGCAAAATATCGCGCAACTCCGGCGTTCTGGAAATCCAACTAGAAAAACTAAAGCCACATGTTGTAAAAATAACTAAAATCGCGTAATACCATTTTTTCTCCATAATAACTCCCTTTATTTCAAATTATTGCAACGACAAAATCTGCTTTATCGTATGCAGCACCGCATCCTCATCATTCGACCTCGCAATAAAGTTCGCCGCCGCCTTCGTTTCTGGGAAACCGTTACGCATCGCAAAACTGTAAAGTCCAGCCTCCATCAGCTCCAAATCATTCAAACCATCACCAAAAACCATCGTCTCCTCATGCGTCACGCCCAATATTTCTTGTAGCCTCGCCACCGTCGTCCCCTTATGGACACCAACATCCGAAATATCAATCCAAGCACCCTCCGAAGCAACGATATATGCCTTATCAAAAAAATCTGCCAGTTGCGTTCGCGTATGAAAGCTATCCTCTTTCGCATCATACACAGAAATTTTAACAAAATCGGAGTCAATTTCACTAAAATCTGCCACCCGACGCAGCTCCGAGTATGAATGCTTCATCCGATTAAAAATCTCCTCAGGCACCGTATCCTTCACAATCGCCCCAGTCGGCGTACACGCAATAATCACATAATCCAGACGAATCGCTTCCAACTTAGCAATCATTTCAAGTCCCAACGTATTCTTGATTAGCGATTCATAAACAAACTCCCCATTATACTTCATTCGCGCCGCACTATCCCCTAAAATCCACAAACCTTCCGTATCTTCCGGTCCAAAAATCTGCTCCACTCGGTCACACTGCTTCCCCGTACAAGGCGCAAACGCCACATTTTTCTGCACCATCAATTGCTTCACCTCACGATAAAGCTCGCGGTTAAACTCTCCCTTACTATTCAAAAAAGTCCCATCCATATCCGTAATCACTAATTTAATCATTTTCCTACCCCCAGATTCTCTAATTTTGCGATCCATTCTTTATTGATGATGCCGTCCCTACAACCACGCCAAATTCGACATCGCCAGCCATTGAAGTCCCGCCATCACGTCTTTATTGAACGAATCCGCACAATGAAAATTCGGCTTATTTGGCTGCTCATGCAAAACACCATTTTCTAAAATCAAGGCTTCTAATGCTTGCTGCTCTAAACCTTCCATATGAATGACAAACGTGTGTGGTGCAAGGAGGCTGTTATAAATACACATAATATCCACCAAATTTCGCGCCGACGCTTCGAACGAACTAGCGCATTCTTGACCGATAAGTTGCGGTAAATAACGAATTTCACCCGCCAAACCATTCTGCCCGCGGAAAAGTTGATTATTATGAAAAAGACTGGCGCCCGGCATGCTCATCGGCAAATAATAAATACCAACAACATAGGAATAATCTGGAATAGCAACTTCCTTACAATAGCCCACCGTTGCTAGATTCGCATCATTTTCGACATGAACTGGAATGCCAAATCGCCCCGCAATCTCGCTTTCCAAATCCCAACCATTCAGCTCATCACGCCAGCTAACAACGATTTTGGAGTCGATTTTTTTACCGGGAATGGAGATGGCAATCGTTGTGATTTCACTTTTTTGAGCGAGTATTTCTGTGACAACTTCGATAACCGTTTCTATGTTCACCTTTTCCATGGGCTGATTTCTGCTTATTTTTATATCGCCTCGCATGTTTACAACGTTCGCAACAATATGTAGTTTCCCCGCGGCTTCTTGAATAGAGATTAATAAATAATGCTCAAAATCATAATTAAAATGATAGTGTACGGATGGACGGCCAATTTTAGGATGGATCAATTCTCCTCCAATAAACTCGCCCGCTTCCACAAGTTCTTTGACGAGGCCGTTGACGGTGACTGTGCTGATATCCGATTCATTGGCTAATTTCGCTTTAGTCGCCGATCTGTGCCTAAACAAAACACTTCTGATTTTATTCAAATTAGCCTCTTTTACCACATGCTTGTTTTCCACTCGCTTCACCACCTCATATATAATTAACCAACTTAATTAAGTACATTAATTATATGAAATTTATTCTAAAATGTAAAGCCTTTCTTTGATATAACAAAAAAGCAACTAAACTCAGCGTATTCTGCTAGCTTAATTACTTTTGCTGTATTTTCTTTACATGGACGTATTTCCCATGCCAGGATACTGGACGCCGATCTTACATTTGCTTTTAAATATGTTCATAAACAGCGGCTGCTGCTTCATTTGATATATGTGCTCTCCAACGGTCCCAATCTAAAAGCACCCAATCCTTACTTGCTCCAAGCCAGCCTTCATTTATTAGTACTTTCCGAATACCGTTTAGATATTCTCTCGTACAATGCGTGTATGTTGCGATTTCTACTTGGGTCAAAATCGAGGGTATACGGCACTCATCCATCTTAAATTCACCAATTTCACACGCACTTCGATATAATAATGCCATTACACGCTCTTTAACAGGTAGCGCATATAGATCTAACTGATGCGTAAATAATTGGATGATCTCTTGCTGTGCTCGTTTTTGTTTGTGCAGAAAATCCGTCGCTAATATCGTTGGCATGAAGGCAACGTACGTAATTCTTTGCGCTTGATATTCTACTAATCCTCCCATAAAAGCATCCTCTGAGATAATGAAAGATTCTTCTTTTAAGATTTTCAATAAATGATTTCCTTTTCGACATGTGATGTATCCTTGAAGTATTGTATATTCACCACAGGTGCGTAACACTTCCCCCCGTTCTAACTGAATGACACTACTCTCTAGTTTTCGCATTTATTCTCCTCCTTGTCATGTAACGTCTTACTCTTATAACTCAAACCTATTTCGCTAAAACTGCTAACATATTTACCATATCTTTTTGCACCTGCAATTGATCGTAAGGAATCGCGGAATCAAAAGCATTCTGGCTTAACAGCTCTTTTTCTTCCTCACTATTGGCGTGGAACTCCAGCAATTTTTCAGCAATCGAATATGGATTCCCAACTTCTGTAAAGTAACCATTTTCCCCTTCGACGAGGTAGCCTTGAATACCCGCAATCTGGCTTCCAATCACCGGAATGCCACAAGCCATCGCTTCAATCCCAACAAGGCCCAGACTCTCTCCTTTTCTACGACTTGGGAAAACAAAGACATCCATCTCATTGTAAAGTGCAGCAAGTTCTTCTTGCGGCAATAAATCATAACAACGAACATCTTCTTGCAAGCCAAGCTCTTCAATAAGAGCTTCTTTTTGCGGATTTTCCTTGCCGCTTCCAATCATGATCAGTTGTGCTGGTCGGTTCGATTGGTGCTTAAATTCAGAAAAACCACGAAGCGCATCGTCCCAACCTTTATCGACATCAATGCGTCCTACGTAACCAACCTTGAAAACAGACGTATCTTTCGCTGTTTCTTGCGGTGCAAACAAATCGCGGTTGACGCCTCCTGATGGCGAGATCAAGACGTTCTGAGACGCAAGATGATACCGTTTGATAACGGCCTGCTTAAAATAATCCGACGGGACAACGACATGACTTGCTTGTTTTAGAAGTCGCGCTACCCATTTTTGCAAGCGTTCTTGGAATGATGTTTCCGGGAACACATCGCTACCGTGGAGATTGACAATAAGATTTATTTTGCGATTCAGAAACTTAGCGCCCAAAATCGGGAATGCGCTGTGAGACGCATAATGCAAGTAGACCATATCGTATTTTTTTAAAAAGCAAGGTAAAGAAAATGCGACAGTAAAAGATGAGGTAGAGCCAAAGCTTCTTCATTTTATTTAACTCTTTCCTCATCGTAATCGTCTCTATTTTGTCTGCTGCCTCTTCTAGCAAGCGAACATGGTTTTTTACAAAAATGCCGTATGATGGATATTCTTTCGATGGAAACATATTAGCAATAACAAGTATTTTCATGCTTCAATTCCTTTCTCGTGTGTAATAGATGGTTGCCGTTTGGCGTAATAAGAACGATATAGCGTGCGAAGTAATGGGATGTAGATAACGATAATGCATAATAATACAGCCACATTGATAATCGAGATCAGCCACACCGTGTGAATCATAATATTTAAACTAGCTGCGACAACAAGTAGTAAGGTTGTCATCAGATGACTTTTTACAGAAAAACCTTTCCAAATCCGCATCGAGAAATACGTCCGTGCTAAAAAGAACGCAATGTAAGCGGATCCTGTGGCAACTGAAGCCCCAATCGCGCCATATTTCGGCACAAGTAGAAAATTCAAGCCAATAGATACAATAAGAGCAATGATGGAAACAAGAATGTTCAGTGAGCTTCGTTTCAGAAAAACAATGCCAAGATTCGTCGTATCACTCACCGTCATCATCAGTGGATAAAAGCAAAGGAATGGGAATATATACTGCGCCTGGCTGTAATCCGGGGATAAAACCATCATGATGGCGCCTTTAAACAACAGAAGTCCCATGAATAGAATCGCGATGAGGAACATAATGCTATCACTCACCAATTTAAAATAGCGCATCGGTTTGTGTTTTTTATACCATTCGTACGCTGTTGGTACCCAAAAATTAGAAAACGTTGTCTGCAGAATCAACAGGGCACTCGCAATTTTAAAAGCTGCCGTGTATAAACCCAGTTGTTCAAAATCACAAAAATAACGGATAAACAATTTATCAATAATCACAAACAAGCTATAAATAATTGTCGCTACTGCGATTGGCAAGCCAAACTTGGCGAGTCTCGGATAGAGGTCTGGATCTGTCTTCACCGGATTCATGTACAAGATGCGTACATTTCGTAGCATTAAGATCGTGTCTCCGATAATTTGGCCGATAATCGTCGCGTAAATAACTGTGATAAACGTATGGGAGAAAAATAAGAGGAAAAGAACGGTACAGAGTAAAATGCTAAGCTTCACTAAAATGTTAAACAACGAAAATTCTAGCGCTTTATTTTGCATCCGAATGTACAAGAAGAGAAACCGTTCAAATATCAGAAATGGGATAGAAGCGGCGATGAGATACACTGCGTGGCGATACACGCCGCTTCCAAATAAGAAAGTAGAAATTGGCTCAGCGAACCAGCACATGCAAGCAATGACAACACCTGAAAACAGCATTGGAATGATAATCGCCGTGCTAAACAGTTTTTTCTTGTTCGGGTATTCATAAAATTCGCGCGCAAACGCCTGATCATAACCTAGATAGATGAAACAAATTAACAACGTCTGTGCCAACATAAACATACTTGTTTTCCCGTATTCTGCCGGTGTGATAAAAAATGTAATCACGGGAATGGTCATCAAATTTAATACCGCAGAACCGAGGGAACCAACTGCAAATTGCATTAACCGTTTGACAAGAGCTTTCATTCTTTTTCACACAAGCTTTCTTTTTTTAGGAATAGGCCGCCGCATACGAGACCAAACAAAGTCGATGATAGGGCGGAAAATAAAACATGTCCGGCAAAGGCGCCGTAAAGTACGAGGATGAGGAAGAGCACACTATAGATGCTTCGTTTTTTGCACGATGTAATAAAGAAGAAGAGTAAGAGGCCAAGTGTAACAAGGAGCCCCAAAATACCAAGGGAGAAAAATACGTCAAAGAAATCCATTTCCACTAAATCACCGAGTCCCCACGTTGCCACGCGTTGACTAAACCCATAACCGAAAAGCTGTGTCATAAGGTTGCCGCTATCCGTAAAGGAGCGGAAGGCCGAATCTAAGAATTCACTGCGCGAACTGGTGATAAAGCGAACTAAATCGCCGTTATACAAGTTGTAGAAATAAGTGAGTCGTTGAACAAGTCCTGACATCGTCTCTACAATAAAAGCACGACCTTGGAATACGATAAGCGTCAACACAGCGATTACTGTAACTCCTATCCCCCACTTCACAGCTGGACCGATACGTTTTTGAAAGAAGAAAAAGCGAAGTAGTAAAACAATCGTTAAAATAACGCCGTATACAATTCCTGTTTTCGTTCCTAAAAGCAACAAACCAAGTAAATTACCTAGATAAAGCAAAGCCAGCATCAGACGCGTCCATAATTTCGTCGCTTTCGTCTGTTTAAACAAATACCAACCAGTGAAAGTCGCAGAAACAATGAACCCAATCGTCGTATCATTATTGGCAAAAAAGAAAGCCTTATAACCAGCATCAGAACCAGCATACGTTTGATTACCAATCCCAAGTGCATACGGAATGAGCAGCCCTAGCGTAAAGAAGATACTAATAGCTAGGAAGATTTTTTCATAACTCGTCTCTTTCAGTTGATCCTTACGCTGATACACATAATAAGGAATAAGCGCCCAGAGGAAAAATTTAGTCATATTCGTCAAATCATATAGGAGCGCCGACAAGTCATTTTGTAATACGATCGTCTGAATGAACAGCGAGATAATACCACAAAAGATAAAAGTCACAGACAAAATCGTGTAGAGCCTTTTCGGAAATCCTTTTCTAGCAATTTGAAAAATGAGAAAGGCAATACAGACAAGGCGATAGGCAACACCGATAGGAAGATTGATTCCAGCTGATAGTACAAAACCATTCAGCGCATCAACGACGGGGAAAATTGCGAATAAAAATATAAAAATTTTGGTTTCTTTGAGCAAAGTTATCCTTACCTCTCTTGTTTAATCACTTTTGCAGGCACACCACCAATCACACTGTATGGTGGATATTTTTTTGCTGGAACAACGGCGCCCGCTGCAACCACACAACCATCTGGAATTTCTGCACCTGCCAAAATCGTGACACGTGTACCAATCCAAACGTCATTTCCAATAAACACAGGTTTTTTTGTTGTTCCGCTATCTAAAATCTTTTCCCTGCCATTGATACAATGCGTATCCGTTAAAATCACCACGTCAGGTGCCATCAATACATCATCACCAATATGAACAGGAGCCGTCGCAATAATGCGCGCATTGTCACCAATCGATGAACGTTTACCAAGGTGAATATTTTTAGGATGGCGTAATTTCAGCTTCGGTCGCAAGTTACTATTTTTCGCGCAACTTCCAAAGAAAGACTGAGCCACCTGGTTCTTTATGTGACGAACGATCCGTCCAAAAACCAGTCGATTCGGCATCGGGAAAATATTAAGTAATGAGAATGTAAATTTAGCTAGCAATTATTGACGCCACCTTTCTTTCAAGACTTTCCATATAAAACTCAAATTACCGACAAAATAGCGTTTGAACATTCGCTTCGGCTCTTGCATGAAACGGTAAAACCACTCGAGCCCTGTCTTTTGCATCCATTGCGGCGCACGTTTTGTCACACCAGCAATCACATCAAAGCTACCACCAACGCCCATCACAAACGGAACGCCCATCGTGTCTTTATACGCATGAATCCATTGCTCTTTTTTAGGGCTGGAAAAAGCAACAAAGACAATATCTGCTTCCGATTTCCGGATATCCAGCGCGATTTCTTCTGATTCCGCTTCTTCAAAATAACCATTTCGATACCCAGCAATTTTCAGTTTTGGATACTTTTGTTGATGCAGGCGGACGACATCTTGCACCACGTCCTCCTTAGCGCCGAAGTAATATACACGATAGCCTTTCTCAGCACTCTTTTTAACTAAATTTTCAAACAAATCGATACCAGTAACTCTTTCACGCGTTTCATGGCCAAGGAATTTCATCGCCCAAACAATGGACTGACCGTCCGCATTGATAAGCGGTGATGCATTCACAATATCTGCAAGTTCCTTATTTTCTGCCATCAAATTAATTTTACTGGCGTTAATAACGACATGTTGCACTGGTTTTCCGATACGAATAATCGTTTCTACTTTATTTAACGTTTCTTGCATCGTAAGCGAATCGACATAACTACCTAATAAAAACGTTCGTGTCATAACTATCTTTCACTTCTCCTCTGACTTAATAGGCGCTATTCGGGACAAAAATAACCCGCACCGTTCTGAGTAATATTTGCATATCTAACGCAAAACTAACTTTTTGAATATACTCTAAATCTAAATTCACCATTTCCGCAAAACTAACATCGTTTCGTCCGCTGACTTGCCATAAACCTGTACAGCCTGGTGTAATTGACAATCTTCTATAATCGCGTACAGAATATTCAGCGACTTCACGTTCAAGTGGTGGCCGTGGTCCGACAAGGGACATATCGCCTTTTAACACATTGAGAAGTTGCGGTAATTCGTCAATACTTGTCTTTCTTAAAAAGCCGCCTAGTTTCGTAATCCGTGGATCATGTTTCATCTTAAACATCGCGCCTTCTACTTCATTGAACTGAAGCAGCTCCGCGAGTTTTGCCTCGGCATTCGGAATCATCGTGCGGAATTTATACATCATGAATCGCTTGCCATTTTTTCCAACTCGTTCTTGTTTAAAGAAGACAGGAGCATTCAAGTCGCTTAATTTAATGATCAATGCTAGGACAATAAAGAACGGCGTTAAAAGAAGTAAACCAACGCTTGCGCCTAGCACATCCATCGCGCGTTTGACAATCGGGTAAAATTTAGTAGTTGTTTTTGTGGACTTAGCCACGCTTTTAATGGACTCCATTGCACTCTCCCTCATTGATAGTAATAGTAGTTACTCGAATTATTTTTCACACGATTCAAAACCGTACCGATAATTGGAATATGCGTTTTTTGCAGTTGTTGTACTGCTGTTTTTGCGCGTTCTTTTAGTGTTTTGTCACTACAAAGTACGACAATTGCGCCTTCTACATAGGGGGTTAAAACAAGCGCATCAGATGAAGCTAGAATAGGTGGGGTATCAATAATAATTTGGTCGAATTGTTCTGCGAATTGTTTTAGCAACTGCTCCATTTTTTTAGAGCCTAGTAATTCATTTGGATTAGGCACCATGGTACCACTCGTTAAAACCATTAAATTTTCGATTTCTGTTTGATGACATACGTCTTTAAGCTCTGTTTTGCTATCTGTAAGCATGTCGGATAAACCAACATTATAAGGAATTCCAAATGTCCGGTGACTTGTCGGCTTCCGCATATCTGCATCAATTAGTAGTGTTTTATTTCCCTGCTTGGCATAACAAATCGCAAGGTTCGCTGACACGGTAGATTTACCGCTTTCTGGTTCTGGTGAAGTTACTAAAATCGATTTGTACTCTTTATCCACCGAAGAAAAATGGATGCCTGCTCGAAGCGTTTTGAATTGTTCCGAAATTGGAGAACTGGGATTTACTGCGGTAATTAACTTTCTTTTAGCTGTTTTTTGTTTACTCAATGAACATTATCCTTTCCGTTTCTTTCGTCTTCTTCCTGATTTCTTCTCTAGTAGGTCATCGTCTTTTATTTCATTGATGATGGATAATACAGGAAGTCCTAATATTTGTTCTATATCATCCGCTGTTTTAATCGAGCGGTCAAACAAATTACGAATGAACATAATGACAACCCCTAATATCATGCCTAGCAAAGTTGCAACTGCAATGAGTAACGAAGTATGAGGTTTTACTGGTGCTGCATCCGCATCTAAGGAAGCTTCTGATAACACATAAATATTGTCAATTTTCATTATTTTCGGAACATCTTTACTGAATATAGTGACTGTTTCATTGGCAATTTTTACAGCGTCTGAGGCATTGGCACTTTCTACATTAATTTTAATGACTTGTGAATCCGAGGTGCTATTTACTTTAATCATTTGCTCGAGTTCTTTTGTGGAATAAGCGTCATCCATGTTGTTAGATACTTGCTCCAAAATTCGTGGACTCATGATAATGGATGTATAGGTATTGATTAGCTGTAAGTTCGCCTGTACATCTTGTGATTGGACAATCGTATTCTGTGGAACAGACTGATTAATTAATACTTGTGTTTCGCTTTGGTAGATTGGTGTGGAGAAGAAATAAAGGTATCCACTCATAAGTAAGGCACATATGCACATGCTTATGAAAATGATCCATTTATTCTTTTTCAACAGGTCCCATATTTGTTTTACATTTAAACTATCTTCCATTGTTTCCTCCTGGCTCATTCCGTTATTGGAACTAACTTTTTACTGCTGTTCTGCATCTCATATAAGTTTCCCATATTGTAAATCGCCACTTTTTTTAACTCCGGAATCACATTTTTTGTATCGAAAATATGTTGTTGTTTCATGCCTGCAAATTGTTCTGCTGTTACTGTTTTAAATTCACTATGATCCGTTAACACACATACTAAATCCGCATTTTCTACAGCCTTTTCAAAATCAGGCTCAATCCAAGATGCTTTCACATGGGGATCAAATACGGATAATTCGAAATCCGTTTCTTTTTCTAGAAGCTGTATAATTTCAATGGCTGGACTTTCACGAATATCATCGACATCACCTTTATATGTCGCACCGAAAACAGTCACTTTTTTGCCATCGATATTTGTCATAAAGTCTTTTACTTTCTCTACAACAAAGTGTGGCATGGAGTTGTTGATCGCACGTGCTTGTTGAATCAGTGGCGTATTTTCTGGCGTGCTTGCAACAATGAAGTATGGATCAACGGCTAAACAATGACCACCAACACCTGGACCTGGATAATGTAGGTTCACGCGAGGATGTTTATTAGCCATCTCAATGACTTCTAGTGCGTTAATGCCTAGCGTATCGCCAATTTTGGCTAGTTCGTTCGCCAGCGCAATATTGACATCGCGATACGTGTTTTCCATCAGTTTCGATAGTTCAGCAGCACCAGCAGTCGTTTCTATTAATTCTCCTTGAACAAAGACACCGTACACTTGTTTTCCTGCTTCGACACAAGCTGGCGTCAAACCACCGATAATGCGGTTATTATGCACTAACTCGTGAATAATTTTCCCAGGTAATACACGTTCTGGACAATGGACTAAGAAGATATCTTTTCCAACGATAAATCCTGCTTCTTCCAACATCGGCTTCACGACATCTTCGGTCGTGCGTGGCGCGATAGTGGATTCTAAGATCATGACATTTCCTTTTTCCAAATAAGGGATTGTTTTCTGAACGGCATCTTTGACATGCGTTAAATCACATGATAGATAGGCATCCGCTTTATTAGGCGTTGGCACTGCAACGATAAAAACATCCGCTTCCTCTAGATTTAACTGCGCTTTAAAATTCCCAGATAGTAAGGCTTTCGTTAGCTCTGTTTGAAGTCCTGGCTCCTCAATGTGGATTTTTCCTGCGTTAAGCATGTTCACCGCGTCTTCTTTCAGATCGATACCTACCACATTCTGACCATGATTAGCAAACATGATAGCCGTCGGTAAACCGATATAGCCTAACCCAATTACTGCGATTTTCAAAGAATCATCTCCTCATAGATTTTAAAAATTACTTATTGCTTGGAATGGAAATTTTCCATGTTGCGAGTACTTTTGGTTTTTCTTTTCCAAATGTCACTGGTTGATAAGAAAACTCACCAGATTTTACGTCTTTTGGCAATTCAAAGTTCACTGCACCGCTTACTGTTTTATTCGGATCAATTTCTGTCCCGATATTGTTTGCATCGGTTTTTACTGTGTAGGTTTTATCGCCAGATTTCAAAATAAAGTCATTGCCACCAATACCGTATTTACCGCTCGTTTCATTTTTAAAACTCATCGTTAGTTGTACGATACTTTTGTCGCCTTTTCCATTTTCCGTTGTTTCAATATCTTTAATTTTCATTTCAATATTATTTACTGTCTTCACTGGATACGTTGTTTCTTTTTCTATTTTTGTTTCTTGTTTTGCTTTGGGAGTTTCTTCATTAGAAGGTGATCCAGAACATGCGACTAATGATAAGGCACAAGCTCCTGACATCGCTATTAATACAACTTTTTTTAGCATCATATTACTCCTTTATGTTTCATTAGTTTTATTATAAAATTGCCTTTTTTTCAAAGTTATTTTTTTAAAAGCGTGTGATGACTAAATTTCATTTAGTCATCACACCGTGTTGTATCAAAAATTTATTTAACTGCTACTTCTACTTCTAAAGCTAATCCAACTGAGTCATAGCCAAGAACGGTTACTTTTGTTGTTGTATCTTTGATTTTATCTTTGGCATAGTATTTGTACGTTCCGTCTGCGCTCACTGGAACTCGGTCGTACGTTGTGTCGCCTACTTTAATGCCGACATATTTGATGCCACCAGTAAATTTACCGGTTACTTCTTTCGTTGTGCCAACCACAAACTCATCAGTTGTAAGCGTTGGTGCTACACCTGGATCGATCGTCACTACTTTTTGTATAATAACCGTGTTCGCATCGTCATAACCAAGGACAGTCACGACGTCGTCTTTGCTCTTCACTTTATCTTTGATGTAATATTTGTAGCTACCATCTGCATTTACTGGTACTCGGCTGTACGTTGTGTCATTGACCTTCACGGCAACA
>NZ_AODD01000033.1 GCF_000525835.1 Listeria grandensis FSL F6-0971 | reverse complement strand
AATCTAAAAGCAGCAAACGAAGCAGTTAATAAATTGTTTGGTGACAGTGGGCACACCAAGCTAGGGGAAGGGATTACTGCAACAGACATTAATCAAGCCAAAGCGTTGGCGAATAAAGTGAGTAATGCAGGTAAGAAGAAGGAACTTCTGGATGAGATTGAAAAAGCACAAAAGTTGTTAGATGCAGTGGAAGCTAACAATCTAAAAGCAGCAAATGAAGCAGTTAAGAAATTGTTTGGTGACAATGCGCACACCATGTTAGCGGAAGGAATTACTGCAACAGACATTAATCAAGCGAAAGTGTTGGCGAATAAAGTGAGCAATGCAGGTAAGAAGTGGGACCTTCTAGATGAGATTGAAAATGCACAAAATTTGTTAAATGCAAATGAAGCAGTTAAGAAATTGTTTGGTGACAATGCGCACACCATGTTAGCGGAAGGAATTACTACAACGGACATTAATCAAGCGAAAGTGTTGGCGAATAAAGTGCGCAGTACAGGTAAGAAGAGGGAACTTCTAGATGAGATTGAAAAAGCACAAAAGTTGTTAGATGCAAAAGTAGTGGAAGCTAACAATCTAAAAGCAGCAAATGAAGCAGCTAATAAATTGTTTGGTGACAATGCGCACACCACGTTAGCGGAAGGAATTACTGCAACGGACATTAATCAAGCGAAAGTGTTGGCGAATAAAGTATCCGATGCGGATAAGAAGAGGGAACTTCTAGATGAAATTGAAAAAGCACAACAGTTACTAAATGCAAAAACTGCAGAAAAAGCCGCAAAAACAGCCGTTGATGGGTTGTTCGTAAACAATGACCCAAGCAAAGACATCAAAGCTACGAATACCCAAGGTGATATCAATGCCGCTCAAGCACTTGTCAACAAAGTAACAGACGCAACAGTCAAAGCAGAGCTACAAAAAGAAATCAATAAAGCCCAATCACAACTAAATGTGAGTGCATCGATCACAGCGACAGCAGCGAAATATACAACAGGTGATATGTATATCACGGGCACATTCACAGGCCCAGTGACTGCTCTAAGCTTAGACGTGAACGGTAAACGTTACTATGGTGGCGATATTTACGCAAGTAATGGCACATATCGCTTCTACGTGTCAGATAAAAAACTAAAAGCTGGCGATGTTGTCACAATGAACTTCTATGATAAGACGAAACAAATCAAAAAATCAGTGACTATCACTGTTGTGGAGCCACTAAAAGTAACTGTAGCCGACTACAAAGTAGGCGCTAACTACATCAACGCCACGTATAACAACCCAAAAATCACCAAAATAGGCCTTGTGGTCGATGGCGTAAAATATTGGGGTGGAGACGTTGCCAATGGTACCGTGAAATATTTCGCAGCAGACAAAATCAAATCAGCAACAGCAGTAGTAACGATGAACTTCTACGATGCCAACAACAACCTACTAGCTTCTAGACCAGTAAAAGTACAACCTGCAGCAGTAGGCGAAGTAAACACAGCGAATTTTAAAGTTGGTACAAGCAACATTAAAGGAACGTTTTCCGGCGATGTCAAACAAATTGCTATCTCCATCAATGGGAAAAAATACTATGGTGGGACGGTTTCATCAAGTGACGGTTCATACAAGTTCTACGTATTAGACAAGAAAATCACAGCAGCAGATACAGTTGTTGTCTATGGTTATGATTCCTCGGGTAAACTACTATCACAAAAAGACGTAACCATCACAGAATAATAACACCAAATTAAATGAGGGGGCTATCGTAGTAAATTGGATTATTTACGATAGTCTCCTTTTATAAAGAAAAAGCTAATCAGCCATCTATAAAATATATGGCATGAGATATATTTTCATCAAAAATAACAGAAGGTATGTTCATTTTACAAAAAATATAGTCATTAATACGAAAAATGAAATGGCGATATACTAGTCATTGCTCAAGAGGGAAACCTCCCAAATAATTCACTTTGTAGCATTTACTCTATATAGAAGAGGCAGGTAAACCATATGAAGAAAATATTTCTAACACTATTCGCAACACTACTCGTTGCAGTATCACTAACAGGATGTGGGAACAACACAAATTCCGATTTAAACAAAGCGCTAGGAACAAAAGCAATCACCATAACCCCAACGAAAGTAACCCGAGAAAAAGCAGTATCGGATCGCAAAGCCATTTTACAAGTGCAGGTCAAAGTAAAAAACAACACGAAAAAAGCAGTGGGCATCGGCGCTGGTAATTTTCAGCTAAAAGACGATGATGGGCACGCATATGAAATGTACGGTATGAAGTCAGATAGCATAGGCCAGGAAGTAACACCTGGGGATACAGTCAAAGGAAACATCTTCCAGCAAGCTTGACAAAAGGTTGGATGAACTACGCGGTGTCACTAGGCCAAGAACCTGCTGCTGAATGGTTGCTAGTATTTCCTGAGTAACAAGGAAGGAGGAACAACGATTGTTTTATTCATCGCAAGAAATAAAGAAAGTGCAACAAATGGAGTGGCCTTATCGCATACTTGATATCACAGTTGCAATGCTCGCATTAATCATCAGTGCACCAGTGCTTCTTCTAATCATGATTGTTATTAAGTGTACAGATTTAAAAGCACCTATCTTCTTCAAACAAAATCGAGTCGGGCAAGACGGTAAAGTATTTCCCATGTATAAATTCCGTTCGATGGTGGTGGGTGCAGAAAAGCGTAAAGCTGATTTGCTAGCACAAAATGAAGTAGAAGGCCTGATGTTCAAAATGAAAGATGACCCACGAGTCACAAGAATTGGGAAGTTATTACGAAAGACAAGTTTAGATGAATTTCCACAACTACTCAATGTTTTACAAGGGCGCATGAGTGTAGTTGGTCCACGCCCGCCGTTACCAGAAGAAGTTGCCGAATATACAATTTATGACAAAATGCGTTTAATAGTAAAACCAGGATGTACCGGCTTATGGCAAGTGAGTGGCCGCAACAAACTGAGCTTTCAAGAGATGGTGGAATTAGACTTAAAGTACATTCGTAACCGTTCTATGAAGCTTAATTTCATTATTTTAATGAAGACAGGGAAAGAACTGACAGGGAAAGGAAGTGGCGTCTAAATGGCGCAACGCATTCAATTTTTAGAAGCTAATCTTGATACATTTACATTTAATGAAACAATCGAACAAATCGAAATGCACATTCGGTTACAGAAACCGATACACCATACGGGTATTAACGCAGATAAAATCAATCTCATGAAAAAAACCCCTCGGTTCAAACAAATTATCAACGATGCATCGCTAATTAATCCAGATGGCATGTCCGTTGTCTTAGCCGCTAAATTATGCAACCGAGCACAACTAGAACGCGTCGCGGGTATTGATATTATGATTCGAATGCTAGAGCTGGCCGCAACAAAAGGCTATCGCGTCTACTTCTTAGGAACGAGCGAACCGATTTTAGAGAAGCTCATTTGTCGCGTCAAACAAGATTATCCAACATTAACAATCGCCGGCTACCACCACGGTTTCTTTCATCAAGAGGAAGAAGACGATGTGGTTGCTAGTATACGAAAAAGTCAAGCCGACCTACTTTTCATCGCATTGCCAAGTCCTCAAAAAGAGTTTTTTATAGATAACCATATGATAGAGATGAACGTTCCAGTTTCTATCGGTGTTGGCGGTAGCTTTGATGTCATCGCGGGTGAAATAAAACGAGCGCCGAAATGGATGCAAAAATGCAGCTTAGAATGGTTTTATAGAATGATTCAAGAACCGAAACGACTAGCCAAGCGATATCTTGTCGGGAATACTATTTTCCTAGGTCACGTATTACAAGAAAAAATGGTTCAGAAAAGAGATGTTTAAAAAATGCGTATTTTGATGTTTGGACCTGACCACGAAACAAAAGGCGGAATCGCAACTGTTATTGCCAATTTTAAAAGTCATTTCAAGTCCTCTACCAATACGATCGTTTATCTAGAGAGTTGGAAAGAAGGTAGTTTACTCAAGCGAGCCCTTCATTCCATATATGGACTGGCGATGCTACCCATTCAAATCAAAAAGCAAAAAATCGATGCGGTCCACGTTCACATGGCGCAAGATGGTAGCTATTTTCGAAAAGCGATGGCCACTCGACTAGTGAAACGAAGTGGTAAGAAAGTGCTCATTCACATTCACGGTTCCCATTTTGACCAGTATCATCAAGAAAGTACACCAAGAATGCAGCGACACATACTACAAACATTGCGAAAAGCAGATAAGGTTATTGTATTAAACGAAGACGTACAAACCTATTTCGCAACGTATGATATTTCCATGGACATTGTCAATAACGCCGTTCCAGTTCCTGCGCCACATTCTGAAAATACAAAGCGAACACAAATCAGCTGTTTCGGCCAATTAGGCACACGAAAAGGCACTTACGATATTCTAGGTGTCGCTGAATTATTGCAAGTGAGTCATCCAGAAGTTCAAATTCACTTATACGGTGACGGAGATATCAAGCAAGTCCAAGATATTATCATCAGAAAGCAGCTACAAAATGTACATCTCGGCGGTTGGATTACAGCAGAACAAAAAGAACTGGCCATGCAAAAAACGATGATTCATCTATTACCATCCTACCAAGAAGGTTTGCCAATGGCGATTCTAGAAACAATGGCGCGCGGCATTCCAAATATCAGTACCTATGTTGGCGGTATTCCAAATGTGATAACAGACCGTAAAGATGGTTTGCTGATTGAAGCTGGAAATCAAGAACATTTGTGGTATGCGCTGAATACCTTAATCGAACAGGAAGACAAAAGAAATCAAATGGGTGAAGCTGCAGCAGAAAAAATAAAAAATCACTTTTCGATGCCAGCTTATATTGAAAAATGGAATCAAATCTATGCAGAATGGGATACGTAGCCAATGGAAAAAATTCAGAAACAAAGCAATTATAAATCAGCTAGCTTTCTATTTTTTACAATTATAACACTTGTATTGTTCTCACCAGTAGTTGAAAATATCCCTGTTCTTGCGGCATTAAATATGGATAATCTGATTACTTTTCTTTGTTTGATTGGGATTATACTTTTCCAACTCAAGCAGCCAAAAGCATTGATGGGACAAGAGTATTTTATTGTTGCACTACTACTCATCATTATATGCTTAGGTATTTTGGGGAATATGGTATCCGGCATCCACGGCATGCAGTTTATCTTACTTGATGTTTGGAGCATTTCGAAATGTTTTGTCGCGTACTTCTTCGGTCGCCTCGCCTTTCGATCAAGTTTCTTCTCTTCACAAATTGATCGTCTAGTCCTTTACGGAAAATGGGTGATCGGAATTTTATTCATCTTGCTCCTCATCAACTTAGTGTATCCAATATGGCCTTCTACAGAAATTAGATATGGTATCACAACACAATATCTTATCTTTCCACATGCCACTTATTTAAGTGCCACAGTATTTTTCTGCATGTTATTCCTCGGTTTAAAAAATGTACGTTACAATATACCTTTTCTGATGATGGGAAGCCTATTGATTTTTTTCGCGGCTCGTAATAAAGGACTTATCTTCATTGCGATTTATTTTTTCATGCTACTATTCCAACATTACGCTAAAAAGAAGAGCTTTAAGATTAGTTATCTTATTTTACCAGTAGTGACTTTGATTGTTAGTTTCTGGGAAGTCATTGACACGCGCCTGTTATCATCAACAACCTCAGCGCGTAGTTTACTATACCAAGCATCCTTTAAGATTGCCGACATGTACGCGCCATTTGGAGCTGGATTTGCCTCATTTGGTTCAGGAAGTTCCGTCAAAAATTATTCGTCGCTTTACGACATGTTACGGTTTTATGATTATTACGGGTTTACACGAGATAACCCGCAGTATTTGAATGATAGTTTTATTGCGATGTTTATTGCACAGTTTGGCTATATCGGAACGGCATGTTTCGCCGCGATCCTGGTCGTTTTTCTGCTCATGATTAACCGCCGATCGGGTCGCATTCAAGCATTCACGCTGGTGCTGTTCCTTTATGCCGTAACCTCGCTCTTTACAGAACTTTATATAACAACAAGTCTTGGCATTCTCACCTTTTTCCTTATTGGAACAGCATTTGGAGAGAAACAAAGCCAGATTTAAGAAAGGATACACTATGGAAGAAACCATTTCGTTAAAAGAAATCATGGAAGTTTTACGAAAAAATATCTGGATTATTATGGCCTCGATGTTATTTTGTGCTGCAGCTGCATTCGGTTATTTAAATGTTTTTGTAGCGCCAAAATATGAGGCAGTCTCGCAAGTACTCATCACGCAAAACGCGCAAGATCAAAACTCGGCGGTCCAAAATTCTGAAATTCAAGCGAACATTCAGATGGTGAACACGTATAGCGTTGTGATCAAAAGTCCGCGCATTTTAAAATCGGCGGCGGAAGAAATCGATCCTCGGATGAGTGTGGAAACATTGGCAAGCAAAGTATCAGTGGACAGTATTCAGAATTCGCAAGTCATCAATATTCATGTTGTGGATGAAAAACCTGAAAAAGCCATTGAAGAAGCCAAAATCGTGACAAAAAGCTTTTTGAAAGAAACACCAGGTATGATGAAAGTATCGAATGTGGAATTGCTTGCCAATCCTTACACCGCACAAAAAACAAGTCCGAACATCAAAATCGGTTTATTGGCAGGCGCGTTTGCCGGCCTAGTTGTTGGGGTTGTCATCGCTTTTGCAAGACGGCTTTTCGATGAGCGCTTTAAGAAAGAAGAAGAAATTATCGCACGACTACAGATTCCAGTCATCGGAACCATTGGAAATATTACAACGAATGAAACAACAAGTGGTACGGATGGGTTGATACGGAGGCGGAAGAAAAAATGAAACGACGCAAAGCAAGAGAAACCCAACGAGATGACCACAAACTAATCGTGCAAAACAAGCCATTGTCCCCATTATCGGAGCAATTTCGAATGATTGTAGAAAACATTGAACTAATGAGCATTGATGACAAACTAAAATCAATTTTAATTACATCGGCCGATCCGAGTTCAGGAAAATCGATTATTTCGAGTAATCTAGCCATCGCTTTCGCACAAAAAGGCAAGAAAACATTGTTGATAGATGGCGATTTACGCAAGCCAACGATTCATAAATATTTTCGCAACGGTGTGTCACTTGGCTTAATGGGACTTGTTAAAAAAGAGTCGACGATAGAAGGTGCGATTTTTGAAAGTGCGACGCCGAATTTGTTTATTTTGCAGGCTGGCATTATTCCGGTAAATCCGGCGGCGATTTTGGCATCGGATCGGTTGAAAGAAGTGCTTGCCGAATTAGACGCCGAATTTGACCATATTATCGTGGATACGCCGCCGATTTTGGCTGTTGCGGATGCACAAATATTGGCTGGGATGACGGATACTTCGGTTTTGATTATTCGTAATGATTATACGGTGACCGACCGAGCGCGCAAAGCTAGTGAACGTTTAGAGCAGAGTTCAAAATTATTTCTAGGCGCGATTTTTAATAATCAGCAACAAAAGCAAGACTACTATTATTATCAGGAGCGCGAATGATGCAGGAATTAATTAGTGTGGTGATTCCAACGCGAAATCGAACGGATATGTTGGTGCGTGCGATAGAGAGTGTGATTGCGCAAACGTATGAAAACATTGAAATCTGTATCGTGATTGATGGCGAGGATGACGTGACAGCACAATTTTTAGCGGGATACGCAGCGTCGCGAGTTGACATGAAAGTCGCTCAAACGGATGGTATTGGTGGAAGTGCTGCGCGAAACTTGGGCGTCGAGATGGCGGCTGGGACCTGGATTGCCTTTTTAGATGATGATGATGAATTTTTGCCAAGGAAGTTAGAGAAACAGGTGGCTTTGCTGGGAGGCGATGCGGATGCGCGACATCTTGCTTTTACGTCGGTAGAAACGTACGATCCTGGGAAACCAGAACAGCGCTACATGTTGCCAGATGTGACTTGGAAAGAAGCACAATGTTCGGTAGGCGAATACTTATTTTGCCGTAAAGGACGTAAGACAATGGGGTTTATCCAAACATCGACATTACTCATTCCACGGAAGTTAATGCTTGAAATACCGTTTACGAATGGGTTGAAAAAACATCAAGATTGGGATTTGTTAGTACGAATGGAATCGGCGGGAGTTGCGATTAAGCAGCTAGAACAAGCTGAGGCGATTTACCATCAACATGTTGTCGTATCAGGACGCGTCGGGCAACACAATGTATGGCGTTTTTCAGAACGATGGATGGAAGAAATAACAGTAAGCCGCGCTGCACGAGATTCCTTTTTATTATCGATTGTGAACCGCGGGATTGCGACAGACCAGTCGATGACGAAATGGCAGCGACATAAAGAGATAATGCAGCGCTTTTTTCAAGTGAAGTGGAACGGGAAGTATGTTGGCAGTTATGTGTACATGTTGATGATTAATTGGATGAGAGCCTATTTGAAATAGAAGTGAGGATGATGAGAATGAGAGTAGCAGTAGCGGGTACAGGATATGTTGGTTTGGTCACAGGAACTTGTCTAGCAATGATCGGTCACACGGTCGTCGGTGTCGACAAAGATGCCGCAAAAATAGAGATGTTAAAACGCGGACAATCACCGATTTATGAGCCGGGATTAGAGGCAGAAATCAGCAAAGCAGCAGAAATAGGAAATATCGAATTTACCATGAATCACAAAGAAGCGTACCGCCACGCAGACGTTATCATTATCGGCGTAGCAACACCAGAAAATGCTGATGGTTCAGCGAATTTACAAGCATTATATACCGTTTGTGAACAAATCGCGGACGTCATTGAGACACCAAAATTGGTCGTCGTAAAATCAACCGTTCCAATTGGGACAAATGATAAACTAGCACGTTATTTTGAAAGTTTACTTGGTGCAAAACGCCGAGGTTTTATAGAAGTCGCGTCCAATCCAGAGTTTTTATCACAAGGAACAGCGCTTCGGGATACGCTTCAGGCGGAGCGTATTGTGATTGGTACGGAAACTGCGGAAGCGGCGGCAATTTTGCAAGAAATGTATGCGCCTTTTGGGCAACCGATGCTTACGATGAATCGTCGTAGTGCGGAAATGGTGAAGTATGCGTCGAATGACTTTTTAGCATTGAAGATTTCGTTTGTGAATGATATTGCGAATTTGTGCGAAGTGGTTGGCGCGGATATTGAAGAAGTGACGCAAGGAATGGGCATGGATTCGCGGATTGGTCGTCAGTTTTTATCGCCAGGAATTGGTTATGGTGGCTCGTGTTTCCCGAAAGACACGAAGGCATTGCATTGGTTGGCGGAGGAAGAAGGCTACGCATTGAAAACGGTTCGAGCTGCGATTGATGTGAATGAGAAACAACGATTTAAGCTAGTGCAAGCCGCGCGTAAGGATATGAGCCATTTTGCTGGTAAGAAAATCGCTGTTTTAGGAGCTACTTTCAAACCGGGAACGGATGATTTACGAGAAGCACCATCGATTCCAAACATCCGGTTATTGTTGAATGAAGGCGCCGAAGTTCATGTGTATGATCCTGTGGGCATGCCGAATTTGGAGAAAGTTTTCAAAGATCAAGTGACTTACGAGTGCTCGATTGCGGCAACATTGCAGGACGCCGATGCGTGTTTCATCTTTACAGAATGGGCCGTGTTTAAAGAACTGGATTTGCAGATGTTTAAGGTGATGCGTGAACCGCGCGTGTATGACGGCAGAAATTGTTTTTCATTAGAGAAAGCGAGTCAGGCCAACATACAGTATTACTCGATTGGTAGAAAAAAAGTAGGAGGTTTCGTCTGTGTGTAATGTTTCGGTTATTTTGCCAGTGTACAATGTAGCGCCGTATTTGGCGGAATGCTTAGAGAGCTTGATAGCGCAAACCTACCAAGACTTTGAAGTGATCGCGGTGAATGACGGTAGCAGTGATGGAAGTTTAGCCATTTTAGAAGCGTATCAAGCGAAGTTACCACAATTAAGCATTATCTCTCAGAGGAACCAAGGGCTATCTGCGGCACGTAATACAGGGTTGAAAAGCGCTAGTGGTAAGTATCTTTATTTTCTAGACTCCGATGACTATGTACAAAAAAATATGTTGGAAAGATGTTTCACACTCGCGGAACAACAGACATTAGACGTTATCAAATTTGATGCAGAGCCATTCACGGAGGATGGTGTGGTCACAACTAATCCATATGACTCTCGTGCTTTTCTAAAAGAAAAGAAACTGTATACACAACAAAAATGGCTTGACGTACAGCGTTTTCGTTATAATTCGCCAGTTTGGCTGTGCTTCATCCGAGCAGCGCTTGTTTTTCAGCATAACTTGCAATTTGTAGAGGGTATTTTGCATGAAGATGAAATTTTCACACCGCAGTTATTTACGAAAGCAGAAAGAGTGATGTACGTTGGAGAAACGTTTTTCAAAAGAAGGTATCGTAAAGGCTCGATTATGCAAAATAATATCTATGGTAGTCGTGTTTCGTATGATTCCAAGCGCCGCGTCATTCAATTATTACATCAAGAAATGCAGAGGAAAGAAGTAACGAAAGAAGCAAAGCGATTTTTGCGTCAGCGCCGAAATGTATTATACGTAGATAGCCTCCATTATGATA
>NZ_AODD01000032.1 GCF_000525835.1 Listeria grandensis FSL F6-0971 | reverse complement strand
TACTGAAATGCATCTCGGAATCTTTGTGGGAAAATTGCAGTATCACAAAGCGGCGATTGACCGTTATTCAAAATGAGATAGGTTTAGGTACAAATTCTTAACGTGAAACAAGCGAGGGGCGTCCCCCTTCTTTTAGAAAGAAGGGACGCCGAACGGTGTTTTCGCGCAGATACATCAAGAATGGACTACCAAATCTGAACCAGAGTGGGACCGCGGATGCCTCTGTATCAGGGGTCTTTTTTGTGTTTAATTCAGGGTAGATAAGGGGGGATTATGATGGCTAGTCGCATGAAAGAAGATATGAAAGCGGTATTGGAAAATGATCCGGCAGCGCGTGGCTATGTGGATGCGTTTTTGAATTATCCAGGGCTGCACGCGATTTGGTGGCACCGTTTTGCGAACTTTTTTTTATAGGCACGGGATGGTTGTGTTTTCGAAATGGTTGTCGCAGATTGCGCGCTTTTTGACGAATGTGGAGATTCACCCTGGGGCGACGATTGGACGTCGGCTTTTTATCGATCATGGGGCTGGCATTGTAATCGGTGAGACGGCTGAGATTGGCGATGATGTGGTGCTTTTTCATGGGGTGACGCTTGGTGGAACCGGAAAGCATAAGGGAAAGCGCCATCCGACGGTGAAAAATGGTGCCTTGATTTCTGCAGGTGCTAAGATTCTTGGGCCAATCACGATTTGTGAGGATGCCAAAGTTGGCGCTGGTGCGGTGGTCATAAAAGATGTGCCGCTGGGCGCGACGGTTGTTGGTGTTCCAGCGAAAGTGGTGCGATTAAATGGGCGCGTGACGCAACATACGGAACCGCAAATTGCGGAAATGAAACGACGACTTATGGAAATGGAAATAGAGCTTGAAAAAATAAAAAAGAGTACACGAAAAGGAGAAGATGAACAATGACTTTGCAAATTTTTAATACATTGTCTCGTGAGAAGGAGGCATTTACGCCGCTGGAAGATGGGAAGGTCAAAATGTATGTTTGTGGGCCTACTGTTTATAACTATATTCACATTGGGAATGCGCGGCCGATTATTGTGTTTGATACGGTGCGCCGTTATTTGACTTATCGTGGTTTTGATGTGCATTTTGTGTCGAATTTTACGGATGTGGATGATAAATTGATTCGCGCGGCACATGAGTTGGAGCTTTCGGTACCGGAAGTGGCGGAACGCTTTATTGGAGCTTATTTTGATGATGTAAGGCAGTTGAATGTGCGTGATGCGAATGTGCATCCACGGGTGACGCAGGATATGGATGATATTATTGCGTTTATTGATGCGCTAGTTGAAAAAGGGTATGCTTACGCGTCGGCAGGCGATGTGTATTTCCGGACGAAAAAATTCGATGGCTATGGCAAATTATCGCAGCAACCAATCGCGGAATTGCAGCATGGGATTCGTGTGGAGGCTAATGAGCGTAAGGAAGATCAGCTTGATTTCACATTGTGGAAGGCGGCGAAACCTGGTGAGATTTCATGGGAGAGCCCTTGGGGTGACGGGCGTCCGGGATGGCATATTGAGTGCTCGGCGATGGCGCGTAAATACTTAGGGGACACGATCGATATTCACGCTGGTGGACAAGATTTGATTTTTCCGCATCATGAGGATGAAATTGCGCAATCAGAGGCGCTTACTGGGAAACCGTTTGCGAATTATTGGATGCATAATGGTTATATGAATATCGATGGAGAGAAAATGTCGAAGTCGTTGGGGAATTTTATTACGTTACATGAGGTTTTGGAAAAGCACAATGCTAATGTGGTGCGGTTTTTCATGCTATCTGTACATTATCGTCGGCCTATTTCTTATAGTGAGGCACTTTTAGAGGATGCGGAAAATGGTTTGGATCGTTTGCGGACGGCTTATCAAAATGTGGACCACCGCATTCAGGTTGCGGAAGAGGATTACGCGGGGACGCCGGAAGAGGATGACTGGTTGGAGCAGTTAACGGAATTGATTCAGCAGTTTGAAGATGAGATGGATGATGATTTCAATACGGCGAATGCGATTTCGGTCTTTTTCGAACTGGCGAAACGAGCCAATATTTATTTGACGAATGAGCGGATTTCGATTACGGTTTTGCGAGAATTTTTAGGGATGATGACGTTGTTTGCGGACGTACTTGGCTTTAAGTTGGATATAGATGTGGCAGATCAGAGTTTGACGGATGAGGAGATCGAGGATTTGATTGAGGAGCGGATTCAAGCGCGTAATACGCGGGATTTCGCCAGATCAGATGCGATTCGGGATATGTTGAAGGAAAAGCAGATTATATTGGAAGATACGGCTCAAGGTACGCGCTGGAAAAGGGGTTAAGGAATGGCGATTGTGAAAGACTACAAACAGCTTAACGGTTTGGCGCTGGCTTATATGGGAGACTCGATTTATGAACGCCATATCAGAGAGTTACTTTTATCTGAAGGCAAGACAAAACCGAATCATTTGCATAAAACGGCGACGCAATACGTTTCTGCAAAAGCGCAGGCCTATATTTTGCAGGCGATGTATGCGAAGGAATTTTTGACGGAGGAAGAGGATCGGATTGCGAAACGTGGCCGGAATGCAAAGTCAAATAGTGTGCCGAAAAACACGGATTTACAGACATATAATTTGTCATCGGCTTTTGAAGCGGTGATTGGCTATTTATATTTGGGTGGCGAAACGGAGCGTTTGAACGAGTGGCTAGATTTGGCAACGGAGATTATTAAAGCGAAATAAGGAGGCGATGATAAAATGGAGCAAAGTCAGGAATGGATCGCTGGGCGAAATCCAGTGAGTGAAGTATTAAAATCAGAGCGCGACATTCATAAAATTCTTATTGCGGAAGGCTCGCAAAAGGGAAGTATGCAGCAAATTATTGGTGCGGCAAAGGAACGGAAAATACAGGTACAAATCGTGCCGAAATCAAAGATCGATAAGCTGGTGGAAGGCTCACATCAAGGTGTTGCAGCTCAAGTTGCGGCTTATCAATACGCGGAGTTAGATGATCTTTTCGCAAAAGCGGAAGAACGTGAGGAAATGCCGTTTTTCATGATTTTGGATGAATTGGAAGATCCGCATAACCTAGGCTCGATTATGCGTACGGCGGATGCGGTCGGGGCGCACGGGATTATTATTCCGAAACGCCGTGCAGTAGGTTTGACGCAAACGGTTGCCAAGGCTTCGACGGGGGCGATAGAACATATTCCGGTTGTGCGTGTGACGAATATTAGCCGTACAATGGAAGATTTACAGAAGCGTGGCTTGTGGATTTTTGGTACGGATGCAAGTGGGAGTAGCGATTACCGAACGATGGATGCGAATATGCCACTTGCGCTAGTGATTGGTAGCGAGGGCTTTGGGATGAGCCGCCTTGTTCGTGAAAAATGTGATTTTCTTGTACACTTACCAATGCGTGGTGCGGTAACGTCGCTAAATGCATCGGTTGCAGCGAGTGTATTGATGTACGAGATTTATCGCAAACGTTTGCCTCTTGGTGAATAGCGATGAATCGTGTGCTGCTAGTCGATGGTTATAATGTGATCGGGGCATGGCCGGAACTAGCACGCTTGAAGGCCGGTGATCTAGAGTCGGCGCGCAATCAACTAGTGGAGTGGATGGCAGAATACCAGAGTTATACTGGCTACCGAGTGGTTGTCGTGTTCGATGCTCAATACGTCCGAGCCAAAGAGCGCAAATATAAGAAGAATAAAGTCGAAATCGTATTTACAAAAGAAGACGAGACCGCAGATGAATATATTGAGCAGAAAGCGATCGAGTACAAAAATGTCAAAACGCAAGTCATGGTAGCGACAAGTGATTACACAGAACAGTGGGCGATTTTCGGACAAGGTGCGTTGCGAATCTCGGCACGGGAGCTAGTTTTCGAAATTAAGGAAATGACCCATCAGATCACCCGTAAAGTGAAGGAAATCCAAGAAAAACAACCTAAAACAGGCCTAAATATCGATTTTGAGACAATTCAGGCGCTAGAAAAGCTACGAAGAGGCTCAAAATAGTCATTGACGAGCGCTGTTAAACCCTTGTATAATGGGATTTACAGAGGGAATACGAGGCTTGATGAAGGAGGCTTTTTGAAGGTTCCGTTGAAAACAAATGACAGTAAACAAGCAGAGATGAAAATGTTGCAGTTAGCGAGAACGGGCGATACTTTGGCCATGGAACATTTTTTTAAGGCATATCAATCTATCATTTATTGGAAAGCGACCCAGTATTTTTTACAAGGTGCAGAGCGCGATGATTTGGTTCAAGAAGGTATGATAGGTTTATTTAAAGCGATTCGAGATTATAAAGAGGAGCGAGAAGCCTCATTTCGATCTTTTGCAGAGATTTGCATTAACCGACAAATTTTATCGGCAGTAAAGCGTTCGATGCGACAGAAGAATTATGCACTCAATACATCTGTCTCCATTGATACACCTATAGATGATGAGGATGCGATTGATTGGACGTTACTTGACGTGATATCTGAGAAAGAGGCGATGACACCAGAAGATTTCTTAATTCAAAACGAGAATCTGGCAAGTGTCGCACATAAATTAGAAGAAGTGACAAGTGAGTTTGAGCGCGAGGTTCTACATCAATATTTAGAAGGTAAGACCTATCAAGAAATGGCCGTACATTTCAATAAAAAAAGAAAAAAGCGATTGACAACGCGATCCAGCGGGTAAAGAAAAAAATGATGAAGCAAGTGAATGAGTCTTTGTAATTTTGATGCAGGGTGAATATCCTGCTTTTCACAAATCGAGCAAGAGCATGTGTATTCTGCCGGTTTGGTGGTTACTTTTTGGCGGGGAGTTGCAATCTTTGTGTTGCCTAGCTCCGCTTAGGGTTGTACTGCCCCGCCTAACACGAGGTTAACCGTCAAGCTCTGCTTTTCGTTCTTGACTCGAATCGCCATCTAATGGTATATTATTATAGATGTAAAGTGTTGAATGGAGAATTTGGCGCTAAAAGCATAGAAATAAGCGGAGTTGATTGTGATTATGAAGAAAAAGACGTCACTTGCCTGTTCAGAATGTGGATCACGAAACTATTCCGTAGGTGTGGGTGGAACAGCGCGAACTGAACGGCTAGAAGTGAAGAAATTTTGCAGACACTGTAATAAGCATACACTTCATCGCGAAACAAAATAGTGGATTTGGAGGTTATAACATGTCAGCAATTTCAAGGTTTTTCCGTAATGTAAAGTCTGAAATGGGTAAAGTTACATGGCCAACTGGAAAAGAGTTAAGAACGTATACTATTACTGTAATCATTGCCGTAGCTTGTATGGCTGTGTTCTTTATGGTTGTGGACTTTTTGATCGAAATGCTTATTCAGTTTATGCTATAATACTAGGTTTTTTTAACAAAGAATGCTATAATACAATTATTGAGATAGGACCCGACATTTTTTCGGGTTTTTTATTTTGGGTAAGTTTTTTACTATCTAAAATTAATTATCAAAAGGAGGATGACCCCAATTTGGTGGCGGTCAAAGTAAACAAATGGAAAAAAGTTGGTATGTTGTGCACACCTATTCCGGTTATGAAAATAAAGTCAAAGCAAACCTTGAGAAACGTGTAGAATCAATGGGGATGTCAGACAAAATTTTCCGTGTTATGGTTCCTGAAGAGGAAGAAACAGAAGTGAAGAATGGTAAAACAAAAACATTGAAGCGTAAAGTTTTCCCAGGTTACGTATTGGTTGAAATCATCATGACCGATGATTCTTGGTATGTAGTCCGTAATACGCCAGGTGTTACAGGGTTTGTTGGTTCTGCGGGTGCAGGATCGAAGCCAACCGCATTACTTCCAGAAGAAGCGGACAGAATTCTGAAGAGTATGGGCTTGAATGAGCGCCGTCAAGAAGCTGACTTTGAGTTGGGTGAAACGGTGATGGTGAAAGAAGGGCCATTTGCGGAGTTCTCTGGTAAAGTAGAAGAAATCGATAATGATAAGGCAAAAGCGAAAGTTATGGTCAACATGTTCGGCCGCGAAACGCCAGTGGAAGTTGATTTTGATCAAATTGAACGAATCTAAATAATCATGAAGGGCTTGGGATCTAACATCCGGGTCCTTTATTTTGTGGGAGGGCTCTTCATGGCGGCCAACGAATACGCAGGGTACATCTACCTTCAACTAAAAAGCATTGCATCGCTCTACGATATCGATTTCCATCTATACCTCGAAAGTTCTGGCGGTTTCGGTGAGCTTTGTATGGATTGGGACGAGTTGAATGGCTACGCACTGTACGGCGATGAACGTGGTGAAAAACACAGCTTGTTTACGACGCATGAATTCGATGAGTTTAAATATGAGGTTTTTCTCCAGCTCTGTTTTCGAATGGGTTTGGAATATGAGATGAAACACCGAAATCTGGATTATCTCCGTAAAGATGAAGATGATCTTGAGGGGGATACTAGAAAAATAGCTTTTGAAGAAACGATTCGGTTGCTTACAACGATGAGTGCTGATTGGGCAGAACGAGCGGCTGAGCAGTACACAAAATATCTCAATATGTGGCGAAGGACAAAGAATGTGCAGTACGATTTTGAGACAAGTACTTTTCGGACGGTAGACTAACAAAAAAATCTTGCAATCACACGCGCTTAGTGTTATTCTATATGAGGTACAATTTGTGCTGTTTTAACGTGGGAGGGGAAATGATTAACCCCATTAAACCACATCACGGACTTAAGGAGGTGTGTCTCGTGGCTAAAAAAGTAATCAAAGAGGTAAAATTGCAAATTCCAGCAGGTAAAGCTAATCCAGCTCCACCAGTTGGTCCAGCACTAGGTCAAGCGGGTGTTAACATTATGGGATTCTGTAAGGAATTCAATGCGCGCACAAGCGATCAAGCTGGTCTAATTATTCCTGTTGTGATTTCTGTGTATGAAGATCGTTCTTTCACATTCATCACTAAAACTCCGCCAGCAGCAGTCTTGCTTAAAAAAGCAGCTAAAGTTGAAAAAGGATCAGGTGAACCAAACCGTAATAAAGTTGCGGTTGTGAAACGTGCTCAAGTACAAGAAATCGCTGAACTAAAAATGCCAGATCTAAACGCTGCAAATGTTGAATCTGCAATGCGTATGGTTGAAGGTACTGCGCGCAGCATGGGTATTACGGTCGAAGACTAATACCAAACATGTATTACGCGTATCAGGAATAAGAAAAAGAACAACTGAACGAAGCGGGTCGAACCGTTTATCATATTAAGTAATACGTTCATCTTTTCTTATTTCAAATCAGATGTCATATCTGGTTTACGTGGGAGGAAATTCCGATATAACCACAGAATAGGAGGAAAAAAGAATGGCTAAGAAAGGTAAAAAGTATCAAGATGCTGTCAAGCTAATCGATGCTGACAAAGCTTATTCCGTTGAAGAAGCTGTCGAACTTGCTCAAAAAGCAGACTTCGCTAAATTCGATGCAACTGTTGAAGTAGCATTTCGTTTAGGCGTTGACCCTAAAAAAGCAGATCAACAAATCCGCGGCGCTGTTGTACTTCCGAATGGAACAGGTAAAACACAACGCGTATTAGTATTTGCAAAAGGCGAGAAAGCAAAAGAAGCTGAGGCTGCTGGCGCTGATTTCGTTGGAGAAGGCGACTACGTTACTAAAATTAACCAAGGCTGGTTTGATTTTGACGTTATCGTAGCAACACCTGATATGATGGGTGAAGTTGGTAAATTAGGCCGTGTCTTAGGACCAAAAGGTTTAATGCCAAACCCTAAAACAGGAACAGTAACTATGGACGTAACAAAAGCCGTAAACGAAATCAAAGCTGGTAAAGTAGAATACCGCGTTGACAAGTCTGGTAATGTCCATACTGGGATTGGTAAAGTATCATTTGATGCTGCCAAGCTTGTTGAGAACTTCCGTACAATTAACGATGTTCTTCAAAAAGCAAAACCTGCTGCGGCTAAGGGAGTATATGTGAAAAACGTAAGCGTTACAACTACATTTGGTCCTGGTGTTAAAGTAGATCCATCTTCATTCTAAGTTTTTCTTAGGTATGAGCTTGACGCCGTTATTCTATTTTGGTAGAATAACAAAGTCAAAACAAAACAGAATATCCTAACCGTAGACAGCAGGCGCGTCTTGTACGCTTAAATTTGCCCGCCGAGGATTTTGAAAGTTAGTTCCATTGTGAATCTGGCTTGTAAACCCCTCACGTCTACGGTGTGAGGGGTTTCTTATATGCTTTGAGGTCGCTCGCGCGGCTTCGGAACAATCATGATGGAGGTGGAAAACAAAGATGAGTACAATTTTAGAATTGAAACAAGGTGCTGTTGATGAAATCACTACAAAATTCAAAGACAGTGCTTCTACAGTAATCGTTGACTATCGCGGTTTAACAGTTGCTGAAATCACCGAATTACGTAAACAATTACGTGAAGCTGGTATTGATTTTAAAGTATACAAGAACTCGTTAATGCGTCGTGCTGCTGAAGCTGCTGGCTTAGAAGGCTTGAACGAAGTATTGACAGGTCCTAGCGCTATCGCTTTCAGTAATGAAGACGTTGTTGCTCCTGCTAAAATCATTCATGAATTTGCGGAGAAACACGAAGCATTAGAAATTAAAGCTGGTATCATCGAAGGTAAAGTATCTTCAGTTGAAGATGTTAAAGCTCTTGCTTCTCTACCATCACGCGACGGCTTACTATCTATGCTGCTTAGCGTACTTCAAGCTCCAGTTCGTAACTTGGCACTTGCAACAAAAGCTGTTGCAACTCAAAAAGAAGAACAAGGCGCGTAAGTTTTACCTGGTGAATTTTCACCAACAACCAATATCGGCTTAGACCGAAAAATTATATTATAATGGAGGAATTTCAAAATGGCTTTAAACATTGAAGAAATCATTGCTTCCGTAAAAGAAGCAACTGTATTAGAATTAAACGATTTAGTAAAAGCAATCGAAGAAGAATTTGGCGTAACTGCTGCTGCTCCTGTAGCTGCTGGTGCTGCTGTTGGTGGCGCTGCTGCCGCTGAACAAACTGAATTCACAGTAGAACTAGCTTCTGCTGGAGATCAAAAAATCAAAGTTATCAAAGTGGTTCGTGAAATCACTGGTCTTGGCTTGAAAGAAGCTAAAGAAGTTGTAGATAACGCTCCTAAAGCTCTTAAAGAAGGCGTAACTAAAGACGAAGCAGACGAAATCGTTGCTAAACTTGAAGAAGTTGGCGCTAACGTAGCTGTTAAATAAAAACGAAAAGTTGAACGTGCCCGTCAGCTTCGAAAAAATTTGTTAGGGGGCAATGAATGTTCATTTCATTCACAACTCATATTGAGGTTCTAAGGAATCATAAATCACTTCCTAAGAATCACAACAAATTTCCGAGAAGCTGGCACGCGAAACTAGACAAGAAGAGCGCCAAATTAGCCTTACGCTGATGTGGCGCTCTTCTTTTTCTATACATAGAAAGGCAGTGGAAAATGTGAGCAATAAACATTATTATACGAAAAATAGTGACTTAGATCATAATCGTAAAACGTGGAATTTCGAACTGCGCGGAGCTTCCATCAAATTTATCAGTGATGCTGGTGTTTTCTCAAAGACAACGGTTGATTTTGGTTCGCGACTTCTGATTGAAAGTTTTGAAGCGAGTAACCCATCAGGGAAAATGCTGGACGTTGGTTGTGGCTATGGCCCAATCGGTCTTGCCTTTGCGAAAAGTTATCCTGAGGCGCAGGTGGATATGATTGATGTGAACGACCGTGCGCTGGAACTATCTGCGGAAAATGCAGCGAATAATGGGTTGGCGAATGTGCGTGTTTTTGAGAGTTCTGTATATGCCGGTGTGACGGATCGCGATTATACGGATATTATTAGTAACCCACCAATTCGCGCGGGTAAAAAGATAGTGCACGAGATTCTGACTGGTAGCTTTGAACGATTAGAAACTGGTGGAAGTCTGTGGATCGTGATTCAGAAAAAACAAGGTGGCCCTTCTGCTGCGGCGAAAATGGAAGAGGTTTTCGGAAATGTGGGAGTCGTTGCGAAGGATAAGGGATATTTTATTTACCGGAGTATGAAAGAAGTATAAGCAAAGCGGAGTCCTAATCATTGACGCCGTCTTTTCACTATGATATTATAGTAAGATGCCAAAAGAATCGATATCGCCATATGTAGCGGTGAATATTGAGGAATTGCAGTTTTAGCCTGTTTGGTTCACATAGCAAGGAAATAGTGGTTTTCTTTAAGGAGCCCACTTTCTTTTTGTCTTTTTTAGGTATTTTTGCCAAGTTCCATTGTACTATTTTTGCTGCAATGTGCTTAATAAATTTAGTTTATTTGAGAGGGTGAATGAGTTGTCAGGTCAACTAGTTCAGTACGGAAGACATCGCCAACGTAGAAGTTTCGCTCGTATTAGTGAAGTGTTGGAATTGCCAAACTTAATCGAGATTCAATCGAAGTCCTACCAATGGTTTTTGGATGAGGGATTACGTGAAATGTTCCGCGATATTTCTCCAATTGAGGATTTTGCTGGGAATTTGTCACTAGAATTTATCGACTACAATTTGGGAGATCCGAAATATTCAGTAGAAGAGTCGAAAAACCGTGATGCGAATTATGCAGCACCATTGCGTGTAAAGTTACGTCTTATTAATAAAGAGACGGGTGAAGTGAAAGACCAAGAAGTATTTATGGGTGATTTCCCGCTTATGACCGAGATGGGTACGTTTGTTATCAATGGCGCCGAGCGTGTTATTGTATCGCAATTAGTTCGTTCCCCAGGTGTTTATTTTAACGGGAAACTCGATAAAAATGGTAAAAAAAGGTTTTGGCTCTACTGTCATCCCTAACCGTGGGGCATGGCTTGAGTACGAAACAGACGCGAAAGATGTTGTCCATGTAAGGATCGACCGGACGCGTAAATTACCAGTTACTGTTCTTTTACGTGCGCTTGGATTTGGCTCCGATAGCGAAATCTTGGAATTAATCGGGGAGAATGACTACTTACGCAACACTCTTGAGAAAGATAATACCGATAATGCGGACAAAGCATTGCTTGAGATTTACGAGCGCTTACGTCCTGGTGAACCACCAACTGTTGAGAATGCGAAAAGCTTGCTTGTATCGCGTTTCTTTGATCCAAAACGCTATGATTTAGCGAATGTTGGTCGTTATAAAATCAACAAGAAACTGCATTTGAAGAACCGTTTATTTAACCAAACACTGGCAGAAACGTTAGTAGATCCAGAAACTGGTGAAATTATCGCGTCTAAAGGTGATATCTTAGATCGTCGTAAATTGGATTCGATCATTGAAAACCTTGAAAATGGTGTCGGATTCCGCACGTTACGCCCAACGGATGGTGTAATGGAAGACAGCGTTGTTGTTCAATCGATCAAAATTTACGCACCAAATAGTGAAGAGGAGAAAATTATCAATGTTATTGGTAATGCTTATATTGATGCGAGCGTAAAACACATTACGCCGGCTGATATTATTTCTTCTATTAGCTACTTCTTCAACCTGCTTCACGGAGTAGGGGACACAGACGATATTGACCATCTGGGTAACCGTCGTTTGCGTTCTGTTGGGGAACTTTTACAAAATCAATTCCGTATCGGGTTGTCTCGTATGGAGCGTGTGGTTCGTGAGCGTATGTCGATTCAAGACATGAGCACGGTGACGCCGCAACAATTGATTAACATTCGTCCGGTTGTCGCATCCATTAAAGAATTCTTTGGTAGCTCGCAGTTATCACAGTTTATGGATCAGACTAATCCACTTGCCGAGTTGACGCATAAACGTCGTCTTTCAGCGCTTGGACCCGGTGGTTTGACGCGTGAACGTGCTGGTTATGAAGTACGTGACGTGCATTATTCTCACTATGGTCGTATGTGTCCGATTGAAACGCCTGAGGGACCAAACATTGGGTTGATTAACTCCTTGTCCTCTTTTGCGAAAGTGAATAAATTTGGCTTTATTGAAACACCATATCGTCGTGTTGATCCTGAGACGAACCGCGTAACAGATAAGATCGATTATCTAACTGCGGACGAAGAGGATAACTATGTAGTAGCCCAAGCGAACTCCAAGTTGGACGAGCAAGGTAGCTTTACTGAAGAAGAAGTTATGGCTCGTTTCCGTTCTGCCAACTTAGCTGTAGAAAAAGAACGTATCGATTACATGGATGTATCGCCAAAACAAGTAGTTTCGGTTGCGACGGCATGTATTCCGTTCCTTGAAAATGATGACTCCAACCGTGCGCTAATGGGAGCAAACATGCAACGTCAAGCGGTACCACTTTTGAATCCAGAAGCTCCGATCGTCGGAACTGGTATGGAGCACGTCTCTGCGCGTGATTCTGGTGCTGCTGTCGTATGTAAGCATGATGGTGTCGTTGAGCACGTGGAAGCAAAAGAAATCTGGATTCGCCGCATTTCAGAGATCGATGGCAAAGAAGTAAGCGGTGGTATTGATAAATATACATTGCGCAAATTTGTCCGTTCGAATCATGGTACGTGTTATAACCAATATCCAAACGTAGCAGAAGGAGACCGAGTTACAAAAGGCGAAATCCTTGGTAACGGACCTTCTATGGATTCAGGTGAGCTTGCCCTAGGCCGTAACGTACTTGTTGCGTTCATGACTTGGGATGGTTACAACTATGAGGATGCGATCATCATGAGTGAACGTCTTGTAAAAGATGATGTTTACACGTCGATTCATATTGAAGAATTTGAATCAGAAGCTCGTGATACAAAACTCGGACCTGAGGAAATGACGCGCGACATTCCAAATGTTGGGGAAGACGCATTGCGTGACCTTGACGAACGCGGAATCATTCGTGTCGGAGCAGAAGTGAAAGACGGCGATTTGCTTGTCGGTAAAGTAACGCCAAAAGGTGTAACAGAGCTAACAGCAGAGGAGCGTTTACTACACGCAATCTTCGGTGAAAAAGCACGTGAAGTTCGCGATACATCCCTACGCGTACCACATGGTGGCGACGGTATTGTCCTTGACGTGAAGATCTTTACACGTGAAGCAGGCGATGAATTACCACCAGGTGTGAATCAACTCGTACGTGTTTATATCGTTCAAAAACGTAAAATTCACGAAGGTGATAAAATGGCCGGACGTCACGGAAATAAAGGGGTTATCTCTCGTATTTTGCCAGAGGAAGACATGCCTTATATGCCAGACGGAACGCCAGTTGACATCATGCTTAACCCGCTAGGTGTACCATCACGTATGAACATTGGACAAGTATTGGAGCTTCACTTAGGAATGGCTGCTCGTTACCTCGGAATCCACATTGCGACACCAGTATTTGATGGCGCGAACGATAACGACGTATGGAGTACAGTAGCCGAATCCGGTATGGCACCAGATGCCAAGACCGTTTTATACGATGGCCGCACAGGGGAACCATTTGACAACCGTATTTCTGTTGGTATCATGTATATGATTAAACTTGCCCACATGGTTGACGATAAATTACATGCACGTTCAACTGGTCCATACTCACTAGTAACACAACAACCACTAGGTGGTAAAGCACAGTTCGGTGGACAACGTTTTGGAGAGATGGAAGTATGGGCGCTAGAAGCATACGGTGCCGCTTACACCCTTCAAGAAATCCTAACGATCAAATCCGATGACGTAGTAGGTCGTGTGAAAACATACGAAGCCATTGTCAAAGGTGAAAGCATTCCAGAACCAGGCGTACCAGAATCCTTCAAGGTATTAATTAAAGAGCTTCAAAGTCTAGGAATGGACGTAAAAATCCTCTCTGCAGACAAAGAAGAAATTGAATTACGCGACCTAGAAGATGAAGAATTTGGCGCCCAAAATGACGCTTTCAACATCGTATCCGAACCAGTGAAACCAGCAGGTATTATAGATTCGAATCAATGATATATAAAGCCAAGCGCATTTCATTCTGTAGAGAATGAAATGCGCGAAGCTAAAATAGAACATGAATAACAAAAACGTTAGACGGATGGAAGACGCCAAACCTATTTTTAGAATGGGTAAGACGTATATACTGCTTTAATCAAATCGAGCGAAAGCGGTTGTATTCATTATTGTTGTGGAAGCCGGAAGCGGAGCATACTTGCGTATGTGAGAACCGGAAGTCCGCAAGAATAGATGAATGCGAGCGCTTGTCGCCGATTTACATGAGATAGGCTATCCGCCATAACTTTAGGAGGTAGACCATTGGTGTTAGATGTGAAAAATTTTGAGTATATGAAAATAGGTCTTGCGTCTCCAGATAAAATTCGTTCATGGTCACACGGAGAAGTTAAAAAACCAGAAACAATCAACTATCGTACGCTGAAACCTGAGCGTGACGGTTTGTTCTGCGAAAGAATCTTCGGACCAATGAAAGACTGGGAATGTTCTTGTGGGAAATACAAACGTGTTCGCTATAAAGGCGTAGTTTGTGACCGCTGTGGCGTTGAAGTCACGAAGTCCAAAGTTCGTCGTGAACGTATGGGACACATTGAGCTTGCTGCACCAGTAACACATATTTGGTATTTCAAAGGTATTCCAAGCCGTATGGGACTTGCGCTTGACATGTCACCGCGTGCGCTGGAAGAAGTTATCTATTTTGCTTCCTATGTTGTAACAGAACCAGGCGATACACCGCTTGAAAAGAAACAATTACTTTCAGAAAAAGAGTACCGCGTTTATCGTGAGAAATATAGTCAGTCGTTCCAAGCTGGGATGGGCGCAGAAGCAATCAAAAAACTTCTCGCAGACATCCAACTTGAAAAAGAAGTGGCCGGCTTGAAAGAAGAGTTGAAATCGGCACAAGGGCAACGTAGAACTCGTGCGATTCGTCGTTTAGAAGTTCTAGAAGCGTTCCGTCATTCTGGCAATGATCCAAGTTGGATGGTGCTTGACGTGCTTCCAGTTATCCCGCCAGAAATCCGTCCAATGGTACAACTTGAAGGTGGACGTTTTGCGACAAGTGATTTGAATGACCTTTATCGCCGTGTAATTAACCGGAATAACCGTCTGAAACGCTTGCTTGATTTAGGTGCGCCTAACATCATCGTGCAAAATGAAAAACGGATGCTCCAAGAAGCAGTCGATGCTTTGATTGATAATGGTCGTCGTGGCCGTCCGGTAACAGGACCAGGTAACCGTCCACTGAAATCACTGTCTCACATGCTAAAAGGGAAACAAGGTCGTTTCCGTCAAAACTTACTAGGTAAACGTGTCGATTATTCTGGTCGTTCCGTTATCGTCGTAGGTCCGAACCTTAAAATGTACCAATGTGGACTTCCAAAAGAAATGGCGCTCGAACTATTCAAGCCTTTCGTTATGAAAGAATTGGTAGGCCGTGGCCTTGCGCATAATATTAAGAGCGCAAAACGCAAAATCGAACGTTCTTCACCTGAAATTTGGGATGTATTAGAAGAAGTTATTCGTGAGCATCCAGTACTACTTAACCGCGCACCTACTTTGCATAGACTAGGTATCCAAGCTTTCGAACCAACACTTGTTGAAGGCCGTGCGATTCGTCTGCATCCGCTAGTATGTACAGCTTATAACGCCGATTTTGATGGTGACCAAATGGCTGTCCATGTGCCGCTATCCGCAGAAGCACAAGCAGAGGCACGTATTTTGATGCTCGCTGCCCAAAACATTTTGAATCCGAAAGATGGTAAACCGGTTGTAACGCCTTCTCAAGATATGGTACTAGGTAACTACTACTTAACGCTTGAACGTGAAGGTACAATTGGCGAAGGTACGGTATTTACAGATATTAACGAAGCACAGTTAGCTTACCAAAACGGTTATGTTCACTTGCATTCACGTATCGCTGTTGTCGCAGGCTCGATTGACAATGAAAGATTTACCGATGAACAACGTCAGCAACTCTTGATTACAACGGTAGGTAAACTGATTTTCAATACAATTTTACCGACGTCGTTCCCATATATTAACGAACCGACAGATTACAATCTGGAAGTCGAAACGCCGAAAAAATATTTCGTAGATACGAACACGGACGTGAAAAAACACATTCAAGAACAAGCAATCGTGGACCCGTTCAAGAAGAAAATCCTCGGTAATATCATCGCGGAAGTCTTCAAACGATTCCATATTACAGAAACGTCTCGCATGCTCGATCGCATGAAAGACCTAGGGTTCAAAATCTCTACAAAAGCCGGTATGACTGTTGGTATCGCCGATATCTTGACGCTGGAAGAAAAGCATGACATTCTTGAAGAAGCGCATGATAAAGTAGAGAAAATCACGAAAACATTCCGTCGTGGTCTGATTACGGATGATGAAAGATATGAACGTGTTATCGCTGTCTGGAACGAAGCGAAAGACGTTATCCAAGGCAAACTGATCTTGAGTTTGGATCGCTTAAACCCGATCTTCATGATGCAAGATTCCGGAGCTCGTGGTAACATCTCCAACTTTACACAGCTAGCAGGTATGCGTGGTCTGATGGCCGATCCATCTGGACGTATCGTAGAACTTCCAATCACATCGAATTTCCGTGAGGGACTAACTGTCTTGGAATACTTTATCTCGACCCATGGTGCGCGTAAAGGTCTTACCGATACCGCCCTTAAAACTGCCGATTCAGGTTACCTTACTCGTCGTTTGGTTGACGTGGCGCAAGATGTTATCATTCGTGAATACGATTGTGGCACCGACCGTGGACTTGAAATCCAAGCTATCCGTGAAGGTACTGAAATCATCGAAGCACTGGAAGAACGTTTGGAAGGTCGCTATGCTCGTAAATCGATCAGACACCC
>NZ_AODD01000031.1 GCF_000525835.1 Listeria grandensis FSL F6-0971 | reverse complement strand
AAAACCGCTAAATCAGAACCTATCGTTGTGAATGGGATCCAATTAACGTTAGATGGACAAGAAATTACGAAGGCGATTTCTAAAGATCAAAAAGAGCAAAACGTGTATACCTTCCGCGTGACGGGTAAAAATGTTTCCTCCATCAATAAAGGGTTAGGCTCTGTCGATTTCATTTTGAAGACAAAAGATAACAAAACACTAGAAACAGATTATAATTATACGGCCTTCGGTGGAGAAATTAAACCAGAAAAATCGCTTTCTGGACCCGTATCATTCACGTTGAACAAAGATCAAAAAGCGACGAAATTAATTTATCGTATTGGCAAGAAAGAAATGATGTCTTGGGATGTGGAAAATTAAATGAAGATCAATGTGATGGGCTTAGGCTATATAGGTTTACCGACAGCTCTAATATTTGCTAAATACGGTGCTAACGTTGTAGGTGTCGATATCTCAAAGGAAATTGTAGAAAAGTTAAATGCAGGAGAAGTGCATATCGAAGAGCCTGGAATATCTGCAATGCTTCAGCGAGTAGTAGATGCGGGGAATTTTAAAGCAAGCATGACACCAGAAAAAGCAGATGTTTTCATTATTGCTGTTCCTACACCGAACCGACAAGATGTATTTAAGAGCTGTGATCTAACATATGTGAAGCAAGCGATGTTAAGCATCTTACCTTACTTGAAAGCTGGCAATACCGTCATCATTGAATCCACCGTCTCGCCACGAACGACAGAAGGCGTAGTAAAAGTGATGATAGAACAAGCTGGTTTTACGGTAGGACAGGATATTTACCTCGTGCATTGCCCAGAGCGGGTATTACCTGGAAAAATTCTAGAGGAGCTCATTTTTAATAACCGCATTATAGGTGGTGTTACGGAAGCCTGTACGAAGCGAGGCAAAGAGATTTATGAACTTTTTGTGAGAGGCGAACTGATTGGATCTACGGCCTCTGCTGCGGAGCTTTCTAAACTAATGGAGAATACGTATCGAGATGTTAATATTGCACTCGCGAATGAACTCGTGAAAGTAGGCGACGCTTTAAATATCGATGCACTTCAAGTGATTGAAATGGCTAATAGGCATCCTCGCGTCAATATTCATCAGCCAGGACCTGGTGTAGGTGGGCATTGCTTAGCGGTTGATCCCTATTTTATTATTTCAGAAGCTCCGGAACAAACGACGCTTATTCAAGCCGCACGGCAAGTCAACAACGCGATGCCGCAATTTGTCATAGATAAGGTACAAGATTTAATGCGGCACTATCAGTCAAAAACGTTGACTATTTTAGGGGTTTCTTATAAAGGCAATACGGATGACATACGGGAAAGCCCAGCAATGACTATTTATAAAGGGCTCCAAGCGCTAGATGAATTCGATATTCGTGTGTATGACCCCCATGTGACACAGTCGTTTATTACACCTGACTTGAAAACGGCTCTGAAAGAGAGTGAGTTGGCTCTAATCCTGTGTGATCATGATGTGTTCAGATCTTTAGTACCGGAGGCTTTCTCTTCGATGAAGAAAAAAATCATTTTTGATACGAAGAATTGCATAGAACTAACAGAGGTTTCGATAGATAAATATAATATGGGCAATTTCAACTGGGGTGAAAAAAGTTATGAAGGTAAATACGCTTTTTAGTGATGGCTTTCTCTGGAACGCAAATTTGGAGTTGGAAAATGGTGTAGTGGTGAATCGAGACTTTATTTCTGTCGCAACATTTGAAGCAGAATCAAGGTCTAAGTTACTACATGCTTTAAGAAGTTACCCGCAAATAAAAAGTGTCCTTTTTATTAATTGTGTTGGGGAAGCGTTAGTTCTTAAAGAAGATTTAGGACTGGGAGAATGATACTTGTGAATACTCGAATCGATTTAAACAAAATTCTTGTGTCGATAAAGAATAATAAATGGTGGCTTATCGGAATTTTGCTGATTACATTGACAAGTGCTTTTATTTATCTACACTATTTTGCTACACCAATTTATCAAAAAAAAAACGCAGATCTTAGTCAATCAATCGGAGAATATACAAAAGAACAATTTAGAAGCGCAAACTGTTCAGGCAGATTTGCAGCTTGTCAACACGTATAGTGCGATTATTTTGAGTCCACGAATTTTGACGGAAGTAGAAAAGGGACTACAAAATAAATATGATATCCAAGAACTTACGGATATGATTCAGGTTAAAAATTCAACCAATTCGCAAGTCATCGATATAAGTGTAGATAACTCAAGTCCAGAAATGGCCGCAAAAATTGCAAATTTAACGGCGCAAACGTTCAAAAAAGAAATTGCTAAAATCATGAAAATCGAGAACGTTACGACGCTTTCGGATGCTATGTATACTGGCAAGGAAGTGCCTATCAAGCCTCAAAAATTCTTAATTATGAGCTTGTCGTTTCTGTGCGGTGTCATGATAGGATTTATCTTTATTTTGACGAAACTTATTTTTCGAGCGTACGTTTACATCTGCTGAGGAAATCCAGGAACTGTTGCATTTAAATGTTCTAGGTGAAGTAAGTGAGTTTTCTGTTAACTATAACGTGCAGACAAGAAATGAAAATTGAGGTGAGGCCGTTGTCGAGACATAAAAGGAAAGGAAAGAAAAGTTATTCCCCTGTGGGTGAGCAGTTTAAGTTGATCCGTACGGGGATCGATTTCTCAAATATTGATAAGCGAAAACAAGTGATTCTGATTACTTCTCCAGAAAGTGGCACGGGTAAATCTACTATCGCCTCGCATTTGGCTATCACCTATGCACAAAGAGGAGAGCGGGTCTTGTTGATTGATGCAGATATGCGGAGACCAACATTGCATCGACGTTTTTCAAAAGACCTTCATGCCGGCTTATCCAATATCATCTTAGGATACCTCAGTGTGGAAGAAGGGTTGCAGAACGTAGCTTTAGCAGACTGTGAATTCTTTATTTTAACGAGTGGCTCTATACCTCCAAATCCGAGTGAATTACTATCATCTGAAAAAATGATTGAGCTACTGGAAAAGCTTAGAGAGGAATTTGATTATATCATCATCGATACACCTCCCGTTACGATTGTTTCGGATGCGTTGGCGCTAGCTGATATGGTGGATGGCATGATTTTAGTCTGCCGTTACCATAAAACACTTCGAGCGAAGGCCATTCAAGCCGTAGAAAAGCTCAGCCTCTCTCAAACAAAAATACTAGGCGCTATCTTTAATGGCACTAAAAATATGGAAAATTATTATTATTAGGAGTGCAAGACACATGAAACCAAATACGTATCTTAAAATAAAAAAAAAATCTGATTGTGTCATGAGTTTGCTCGCTTTTGTGTTACTATCACCAATTCTAATTATCATTATGTTCGTCATCAAGCTTTCCAATGTGCGTGCTCCTGTGTTTTTTAAGCAAAAGCGTGTCGGAGAAGATGGTCATTTATTTTATATGTATAAATTCCGGACGATGCATGTGAATGCGGAAGCCCAATTAGATCATTATTTAAAACAGAATGAGATCGAAGGGGCCATGTTTAAACTGAAAAATGATCCACGTGTCACTAAATTTGGGCGTGTTTTACGAAAAACGAGCCTAGATGAGTTGCCGCAGCTATGGAATGTCATTAAGGGTGATATGGCGCTCGTAGGTCCAAGGCCTCCTTTGCCGCGGGAAGTAGCCGAATATACATCGCATGATAAGAAACGACTTTCAATCATACCAGGATGTACGGGGCTTTGGCAGGTGAGTGGGCGCAATGAGCTCAGTTTTCAGGAAATGGTCGAGCTGGACCTGCAATATATTCAACAGGTTTCTTTCAAGCTAGACGCCAAAATCATTGGTAAAACAGTCTTGGTCATTCTGATTCCTAAAGGAGCATACTAATGGTGGCAAGGAAACGAATTCATCTGCTTGGAAGTTATCTTGATCCGCTGACGATGGAGGAGAGCTTAGGACGTGTGGAAGCGCTCGTGGCATTGGGAGAACCTGTACAGCATGTGGTTATTAACGCAGGAAAGATCAACCTCATGGCACAAAATCCTACTTGCCGCCAAATTATTAATAAAAGCCCACTCATTAATGCGGATGGGCAATCAATCGTTTGGGCGGCTCGATTTCTCGGCTATGACGTGCCAGAGCGTGTGACGGGGATTGATCTATTTGAAGCATTAGTGAAAAAAGCGGCTGAAAATGGTTGGCGCCCCTACTATTTTGGTGCGACGGAAGAGGTTGTTCAAGCAGTTGTTGCCAAACATCAGCAGCAGTATCCAAACTTAGATATTGCGGGCTTTCGCAACGGTTATTTTGAGGAAACAGAAGCAATGGAAATTGCGGAAGCGATTCGTGATAGCCAAGCTGACTTGCTTTTCGTTGCTTTCTCTAGCCCGAAAAAAGAAGTGTGGATTCATGATTATCAGCCAATTATGGAGGTTCCTTTTGCGATGGGGGTTGGTGGTAGCTTTGATGTGCTTGCTGGTAAGACGAAACGGGCGCCGAAATGGATGCAACGAATCGGACTGGAATGGTTTTACCGATGGGTGCAGGAGCCGAGACGGATGTTTAAGCGTTATATCATTGGCAATATTGCTTTTATTCGACAGGTCCTGCAAGAGAAGCGGAAACGGAGCTAAAAAATGATGATGACGAAAATGCCTCTTAATATTCTTATTTTTATTGGCCTTACTGCGATATTTCCGCTTATTGATTTTTTTAAACGGGCTATTTCTTACTTCGGGAATATCAGTGCCAATCGGTGTTGGCTATCGTTTTGTCTTCCTCTTGTTTTTGATTATCGCGATTGGTATGGATGACCTTCCAAAATCGGCGCTGACATATGTGACTTTTTTGTTTATCGCGGGTAACCTCTTGATTTGGCTGCTGCAGGGAATCTTTTTACAAAATCCGTTGGCTTGGATGATGGCAGATTTGTCAGTGTTTATCAAATACTTTTTATGGGTCTTGATCCCTTACTACATCTATCAGCGGAAAAGCATTCTCCAAACAATACGCTATGAAGAACTGTTTATCGTGATCAGTTTTTTATTCACTACTGGTCTGTTGATTCCGTATGTGCTCGGCGTGGGTTATCAAACGTATGACAATTCAGATGCCGGGTATAAAGGCTATTTTTTCGCGAATAATGATACTAGTTTTGCTTTCATTATCTCGATTACATTTACGGCAAGGGCTTTGTGGCTACAGTTGTCAGGAAAGTGGAATATGCGATTGCTACTACTACTTATTCTTTATGCGGGTAATATCGTCTGTTTGCTTCTAGTGGGTACGAAAACAGGTATTTTATACGGCGTGATTGTGAGTATTTTTCTACTCGTGCATCTCCTTTTTGGCACAGGCTATCGCTCGGCGTTGCATCGCATCATGATTTGGATGGCCAGCTTTCTTGCTGTTGGGTGGGTAGTGTTTCGAGGCATTCATTATGCTGCCGAGATGGTAGAGGGGACGTATGAGCGTATCGTTTATTTTTACCATTTGTATGATGGCAATTTGGTGCGACTTTTGACGAGTTCACGAAGCGATTTTTTAGAAAGTGGAATGATGTATTTTTTAGAGGATACAAACTTTGGTTTCAGTTTTTTATTTGGGCAAGGGTTTGAATACAGGTTGGAAAATTTCGGACGGTTCGGACTGATTGAAATGGACTTTTTTGATGGGTTATTTGGACTAGGCGTCTTGGGAATCCTACTTCTTATTGTGATGCTCGGCTACTTTCTATGGTTGGCTTTTTCAAAAGGGTCTCGCTCTATTTATAGCTACATGTTTCTCGTCATTGTACTGTACAGTTTCTTCGCTGGGCATGTTCTATTTTCAGCGTTATCTTCTACCTTTTTAGGACTTGTTTGTGGCGGTATTATTCTATCTAAGAAAGAATGATGTTATTTTGAAACCATTATTGATTCGTTTAGGCCAATTCTCGATTGGTTCATTGGGGGCAGCTTTGCTGAATTTAATCTTGATCCCCGTGACCACTTATTTCTTATCCCCGGCAGAATACGGAAAAACGAGCATGTTCTTCCTCGCGCAAACGTTTTTGATTTATATCATTTATTTGGGATTTGATCAGGCGTTTACACGGGAATTTCATGATCAGCAAACGCCGGTCAGGTTAATGAAGCAAGCCATGTTGGTCCCACTTATTTCTTCTGTAGTACTCATCGGAGGCATGGTTGGATTTGCTCCGCTGATTTCGACTATTTTATTTGCGGATTCGAGCTACACTACGGCCATTTATTTGTTGGGGATTTCTAGTTTTTTTCTGATTTTTGAACGCTTTTTACTCTTACTCATTCGAATGGAGAATCGGGCGCTCTCATTTTCCTTCTATAACATTCTCGTCAAAGGAACGATTTTGATAGGGACGCTTATTGCCCTTTGGATTGGCCCGCCGACGTTTGTTACAGTCATCTATGGCATGTTAATTGGACAAATTGCGGGTGACCTTCTACTGATATTGGCGCATTTTCATCTGTTTCGTTCTATGAAAGGAAGGGTGGATAAAGACCTCTTAAAACGGTTAGCGCAGTTTGGTCTGCCCGTTGTGGTGGGGACTTTTCTCTATAGCCTTCTGATCCTCGTCGATAAAATTTTTCTGCGGACGTTCGCGGATTTCTATGTGCTAGGTATTTATACAGCAGCGTTTAAAATTGCTAGCGCGCTGATGATTATTCAGGTGAGTTTCGCTAATTTCTGGGTTCCGACGGCGTATGAATGGTATAAGCATAAGAAACCCGTTATCTATTATGAAAAAGTGAGCCATATCGTCATGTTTGGCATCAGTCTTTTCTTTCTGGTAATGCTCTTCTTCAAAGAATGGATTGTCGTGATTCTATCACCCGCCTATTTAGAAGCACAGTATATTTTTCCGCTTCTTTGTTTTTACCCACTCATGATGACCATTAGTGAAACGACCAATCTTGGTATCGTCTTTTTAAAACGTAGTGTGCTGAATATTTATGTTTCACTCATCGCGCTCCTTTTTGCAGTGATATTGAATTTTATGCTGGTCCCATCTTATGGTGCTGTCGGTGCTGCGCTCGCAACGGGAACAGCGTATATTATTTTTTTCCTCGCGCGTACCTTTTTCTCCATGCGCATTTGGGAAGGCTTTTCTGTCAAACGGCACATCATTATCATTGGCATTTTGTATGGACTCGCCGTCTACAGCGCCTTTTTTAGAGAGGACTGGGTCGAAAAGGGCCTGATTATCGGGGCACTTGGCTTTTTATTCTGGCTGTACCGCGAGATATTCATGATATGCGTGCACGATTTATGAAAAAGGAAGGGAGAGAAACATGAACATTTTAATGGTGGGACCAGACCCACGCGAAAAAGGCGGAATTGCAACTGTCTTATCTAATTTTCAGCAATTTTATACGCATCCGAAGCATAAGCTCTTCTTTTTAAGCTCTTGGTCAAGCCAACATAAATGGCGTACAGAATGGCAGGCTCTTCAGAGAATCCGGCGAATCATCCGAGAAGAGCAAATCGACATAGTCCATTTCCATGTTGCCCAAAAGGGTAGCTTTTTCCGAAAAGCACTTCTCGCTAAGCTTGTTCCGAAACATTGCCGTGTCCTATTTCATATGCATGCTTCACAGTTCGATGTCTTTTTTCAAAATAGCAGTCCTTTTGTTCAGAATCAAATTAGGAAGACACTTAATCGCTTGGATCGGCTTATTGTTTTAAGTGATAGTTGGGCAGATTTTTATAGGCAACTCACGTCCACTTCGATCGCCGTCATTCCTAATGCCGTACGAATACCTGAGCAGTCCTCTTTTCAACCGGATTCAAAGACCATTGTGACATTTGGTCGAATTGGACAGCGAAAAGGGAGCTATGACCTTTTGCAAGTGGCGAAAAAAATGGAAGAAGCGTTTCCGGACATTCGTTTTGTTCTATATGGAGATGGAGAAGTGGAGCAGGTGGCCGAAGCAATTCAGACTCATCAGATTAGAAATGTCGAACTTGGTGGATGGATTGGAAAGATAGAACAAAAAGAGGTTTTGAAAGATACAGTTCTTCACTTCTTACCCTCGTATCATGAAGGGCTTCCAATGGCGATTCTAGAAACGATGGCAGCGGGAATTCCCAACCTTTCGACAAGGATTGGTGGCATTCCGGAAGTGATTCAGGATGGTCAAAATGGAATGTTATCAGAACCGGGAAATGTCGAGGAAATGATAACAAAGCTAACTGCATTCTTAAAAAAATTCCCGATGTCGAGAACGTTACAGTGCGGTCGCACGAAAAACGATACAAAATGGTTTTTCGCTCGAAGCATATCATGAAAAATGGGCCGGTATATACGACTCCTTAGAAACAAAACGTACCGATCAAGAAATAAATGATGCATCATATAAAAACTTATCGAAAAAAAATAGAAATAACAAGATGCAAGATGAAGACAGATAGCACAGCAATAGGAAATGAATGAATTCAAATAAAGGAGTTTTTACGCTATGAAGGAACTTTGGCTCCCACTCACAAACACGTTAGAATTCCAAGAACACGCTGAATTAATGACTTTTATGAAAGATGAAACATTTTACTTTGAGTCTGGGATTGTGCTCATTGATGATGGCTTAGTTTCCTGTCATGTTGATAATGATCTAAATTTAATAGGAGCAGACGGGTCCCTATTTGACACTAAATCGCTTATATTTAAGGCTTGGGAGAAGACATTTATTTGGTATCTTCCGGCGCCGTTATTAAGAAGGATGGGAGATAAAGAAGGTGTGCACAACTTAGTATCATGGAGCAAGCAACAAGTCCCCATTTGGAGAGCATTTATTTTAAATCAAGAAAGCGTTCGGTCTGCTATTCTAAGTACGTTTATTGATTTGTTTATCTACAAGAATCGAGAAGAGTTTCATTTAACATTGGATGAACTGCATAATCGAATCGCATATTATTCTAAAGAAATGGTTTACACCGCTTGTTCGAGCCTTTCCTACGAAAAAGCTATTTACTTTAGTCGTCGAAATAACAAAATAACTTTTTCTGCCTTGGCTTTAGCACAATATATTGATAAAAAAATAAAGCGCTACATATACGACTAGTATTAGAGCAATGTCAGATTAGTTGTTGGAGCTGTTTGAAGTGAACCGCTAATCCATTTTTTTCCAAACACTTCCGCGTATACATTAAGCCTTTCGGTGCATAAATAAAACGACTCCCTGCTAGCTTAAAACAGGGAGTCGTTTCATTAATTTTCATCATTTAGTTTACAATAACATTGACTGTTTGTAGGGCAGAGCCAGTCGCGTCATATGCGGTCAGGACAACTGTATCGTTCTTACTTGTGATCAGGTTTTTCGCATAGTACTGGAATTCTTGGCCGATCGGAAGAACTTGAACTGTCGTCTGTTGCACGTTGTTTACTGTTAGACGAATTCGTACCACGTCGCCGGTGTATTGACCTTTTACGTAGTTGTCAGCGCCGATTTTGAATGGGCTTACTGTGACGCTTCCGCTAACTGATGCGATGGAGACTACTTTGCTGCTTACTTCTTGACCAGCTGCATTAAAGCCTACTAATTTTACAGTATCAGTTGCTTTTGTGATGTTTGTTTTTGCGTAATATTTGATGATGCCATCGGTTACGCCAACTCGTTGTAGTGTAACTCCATTGACTTGTAGCTCTATTTTTGTCATATCGCCGGTGTACGTGCCTGTTATATAGTGATCTTGGCCGATAGTAAATGTAGCTAGGGTGTTAATTGTTCCTGGTGGGCTAGTAATCGTCACAGGTTTTGTATCAAGTACTTTGCCAGTGCTGTCATATGCTGTAATTATAGCGATATCAGTTGCGCTACGGATGACATTGTTAGCATAATACTTTATGTCTGTAGCAGTAACGCCCACTTTCGTACCTTCCACGCTATTTACTGTCAAACTGATTTTCGCAACCTCACCAGAAAATTGTCCGGTTACGTAGTTTTCTTTGCCAGGCGTGAATGGGTTTAGGGAAGTAATCGTTCCTACTGTAGTGTCAGTAGTGACTGAAATCGTTTTTGTGTCTAAGACTTTGCCGGTGTTATCGTAACCAGTAATCTTAACCACGTCCTTTAGGTTCGAAATAATGTTGCTTGCGTAATACTTAAAGTCTGGAGTGGTAGCCGGAATTTTCGTACCTTCCACACCATTTACTGTCAAACTGATTTTCGTAATGTCGCCAGAAAATTGTCCCGTTACATAGTTTTCTTTTCCTAGCTTGAATGGACTTAGAGAAGTAAACGTTCCTGCTGTAAGTTCTTTCGTGACGATGATATTTTTTGTGTCTAAGACTTGGCCATTCGTGTCGTAACCAGTAACCTTAACGACATCTGTTAATTTGAGAATAAGGTTTTTTGCATAGTACTTAAAGTCTGAAGTGGCGACACCAACTTTTGTGCCTTCCACGCCGTTTACTGTCAAACTGATTCTTGCAAGATCACCAGAAAATTGCCCCGTTACATAGTTGTCTTTGCCAATATAGAAGAGGTTCGGTGTCATTTTGACGGTTGTTGGGATCTGCACGTTTACCTTTGTTTTTTGTAGCTCGTTACCATTTTTGTCATAAGCGATCATGTAGACTTGGTCTTTTGCTGCGCTTATTTTGTCTTTTGCGTAGTATTGGTATGGTGAACTGCTGACGGGAATGATTTGTTGTAGTGTGCTGTTAACTTCTAGACCTATTTTTGCGACATCGCCAGTATATGTTCCTTTTACGTAGTTGTCCACGCCTAGTGTAAAGGCATTTGTCGTGATGGTTCCGGATGTTTTGTTTTCTAGTAATGTCTTGGCTGTGTTCAATTTAGTTTGTAGGTCTGCTTTTAAAATTGGATCTTTCACAGTGTCTACTGCTTTTTGAGCTGTGGCAATTGCTAGTTCATCTGTTTCTGTCTTGATGGAGCCTGAATCTGGGTTGTTATTTGTGAATAATTCTGAGACTACTTTTCTCTACTGCTGCGTCTTTTTGTGCATCTGCTGCTTCTAGGGCATTATTTGCTGTTGGACCCCAGTTATTTGTTGTGAAGGCGCGAACGGTAAGTGATGTTGTTTTTGGAAGTATTGTTCCTGCTGTATATTTCGTTGCTTTGCTTGATACGACACCGTCTGCACCCATTGGATCGGTACCGTCTGTTGTATAGTAAACATCTGTGTTGGCGTTAGGGTTATTTAGAACTACGCCAGAGCCGCTCGGTATGATGCTTACGTTTTGTAGTGTATGTGCCATGCCGTATTTTGTCCACATTTCTAAGTTGTATTTCACGCGGTCAGGGACTTGGGCTTGGACTTTGACTTGTGTTGTTAACCAATCTTTGTAAATGGTAGTTCTAGCACCCATAAATGCTGCGTCAAGTTTGTAGGCTGCGTCGATTTCTTTTTGGTTATCCAGAATCAGTTGTCTCACGTTTGCGACAGATAATGGAGCATCCGTTGCACCTGCGAAGTCACCGCTTGCTGGGCCGATTTGCTTGAGGACTTGATCTTTTACAAGCGTCTTGAACTCTAGGTTTCCGGCTGTTGGCACCGTAGTACTATTACCTGAAAAGCTACCAAATAGAGAACCAGCGCCAAGTTTTGAGTTAGTGTCAAAAGCGGACCATTTGTAGCGATACGTTCCGCCACCACCTGCTAGGGCAGAAGAGGTTGTACCAGTGCCGCCGTTATTGTAGAAGGCACCGTCTGTATCATTGATGTTGAATTTCATCTTGATTCCGTTACCGTTTAAAATATCATTGGAAACGACTGCGTCTACTTCTTGTTCGGTATCAATAAACATGAAGAGGATTTGTGTTTTGATTAAATCTTCTACATCGACATAGTTTTTGAATTCTTGGAAGTTTTTCGCTGTTGCAACGGCTTTTACTTTTGTCAAAATGTTCGCGTCGCCGTCACCAGCTTCTACGATACCTGGAATGAAATAGCCATCTTGGAAGCGAATTTTCGTGTAGTCGTCATCGCTACCGCCGAAGTATTCTTCAAACATATTTTGTCCGAAGTCTTCACGCATTGTTTTTACGCCCATGTATTTGCCGTTGTAGTAGTACTGCACGTATTTTGTATGCAGTGCGAGTTTGTTCATTTGTCGTGCTAATTCGTTTGTTACTGTTTCATCGTAGCGATTATAGCCTAAGTTGTAGACGTCATTTTGTGGACCGTCTTGTCCTTCTTTTAGTTCTAGTTTGCTGAATTTACCTACAACTGGGAAAGCTTCGCCTGGTGTTGCATCAAAGAAGTTGTATTTTGCTTTTTTCGCGTTGTAATCACGGTGGAATTTAACTGCTACACCGGAATTGTATTGCCCAGCGCTTGCCTGTCCGAATTTTTCAGCACCGGAGTAGTTGAAGTAGTTGGTTCCGCCGCCGCCCATGTGTGAATCTAAATACTCGAATGTTCCAGGGCTGTAAGAGGTAGCGACTAGGTCTGTTGCCGCACCTGTGACAGAAACGATTGGGAAGTCATCGATGGCTTGCGCGTATTCATCGCTCGTAATGTTAGTTTTGAACTGCCATAGAACGCCGGATGTGACTTCGTTTTTGTAGTTGTCACGCAGAACGTACGTGTTGGAAAGGACGCCTGTGTTACCAGTTGCATCATAGCCGTAGACTTTAACAACCGTAGTTTTGCTGATCTTGATTGGGCCAGTATAAACTGTACCTTTTGTTGCGCTCGGTTCGCTGCCATCTAGGGTGTATTTCAGTGTGATGCCGGCTTTAGAAGTCATCGTTAGGTCAAAACCAGTGTCGTAAATGCCGCGATCTTTGCTGAACTGTACCGCGTAGTTTGTTTGACCGCTGTTGTTTGATGTGCCAAACGTTTCGGAGCTGAATAATGTTAATGTTTTGCTTGCGTCTGCTTGGCGCCCGAATGTTTGATTGTACGCTTGTTTTGTATATTTGATAGAGTCTACCGTTTTAAATTCAGAACCGACTTTTGCGGATAAAATAACGTCGCCGCTACCGCCGATTTCGAAACTCAAGTGGTTGTTTCCAAGTTCCGGAGCTTTATCAGAATACAAAATGCGGTACCCTTTAGCTGGGATGATGAATTTGGAAAACTCGAATTTGTCTAGTGTCTTAGATTTATCAGTGATATACATACCTTTATCTAAAACAACTGGCACATCGTTGTCATTGTAAAGCTCGATCCATGCATCTTTAGAACTCGCTGTTCCTTCTGATGATAATTCGTTGATGTAGACGTTTTTGATTTTGTCTGGTGTGGCTTGCGCGTCTGTGATACTTGGGCCTTTGCCATTGTTCTTGTATTTGATGATAAGTCTTGCTGCTTGTGCGTTTCCACCTTGGTACACACTACCGATGAAGTTGTCGCCGTCTATGCGGAATGCCATTGACTGGCCATTTTTCCAGCCTGCCATGCGATTTTCATTGATGAGGTCTTTCAAATTGGCTGTGCGAACGGCTTGGTTTAATGTTTTGAGAGCTGGTTGCGTGTATTTCACTGCCAAATTGCTGTAGGCGCGTGATGTGATATTTCCAGCAGTGGCTGCGTAGACTTCTGGGTTGCCGCCAAGTTCCGTGCGGATTTCCATGTTGGAACTTACGTTAGCTGCATTAACTGCACTTGTTGTGAATTCCAGGTAAGCATCTTCAATTTCTGCGCCTTCTGGAATCGCAACATTTGTGAAACGGAATGCGGATATGTCTTTGTAAGCTGGTGTTAGCGTTGCTGTATAATAGCCGCCAATCCTTAAATTCGCGTTTAGATTCATTGTTTTTGCTGTGCCATATTCTTCGGCATCATCGGTAGAATTTGCTACTTGTCCGCTGAAATCGCCTGATTCAGAGTAGTATTCTAACACTAGTTTTGGAGCTGCAGCAGCGCTTGTTTCATAAGATTTTGCTACGTAAGCACCTGTTTTGTTACCGTCGATTTTGAAAACGAGGTCTTTTAGGTCTGGTGTTGTTGCGCGCATTTCTTCAACGACGGATGTTAAATCTTCAGTGTTTAGGAGATCATTTATCGCGGCTTTCGCTGGGGTTGTCGTATTCACGGCGCTTTTTGTTAGTACGCGACTGTCAAATGAAGCGACAGTTGCCGCAAAAGCATCACCATTTCCAACTTGTCCAGAGATTGTTAAATTTGTTGCAGAACTTGTTGCGGCATTTGCTGTGAAAACAAGATAAGCTTTACTGATAACGGCATCTGCAGGGATATTAACGTCTGCAAAACGCACAAAAGTAGATTGGGGAACATTGCTAAGTTGTCCTTGTAATTCAAGCGTTTTACTCGTTAAGTCCGCTTTTGCTGCTGTTACTTTTGCGTCGTCATTTCCAGTTTTTACGCTATATTCTTTTTTAGCTAGCGGGATATTGTCTGCATCTTCGCGAATGGCATAGAAAGATGATGTGACATCGCTATGTTGTTTTGCATTGTATGCGTACGTTTTTACAGTGGTATTTTTGTTAATCTTGATTGGTGTTGTGTAAGTTGTTCCGTTTGTTTCGCTTGGAACGGAACCATCTAGTGTGTATTTGATCGTGTTGACAGAATCTGATTTTAGTTCCAAGTCGAATGCTTCTTTATAGATGCCAGCGGATTTGCTTGGTGTAACGGCTACGATTGGTTTTGCATCATTATTTGAGCTAGCATACGTGCCAATTTCGTAAGAGACAAAGTTGTTTTCTGCATCGTTATAACGGCCTAATGTCTCGTTGAATGCCATTTTCTTTACATCGACTGTATCGATTTTGTGGAAACTGCTGTCGTATTTAGTCGAAAGATAAAGTGTCGTATCGCGATCGCCTAGTGTGAAGTTCGCAGATGCATTATTTTGCGTTCCGTCTGCTTTTACCACGCGGTAGCCTTTTGCAGGGATGTACAGATTTTTCAGTTCTGATTTTCCGAGTGCATTCGCGTCATCCGATAGGAAAACATCTTTTTCAAAAAATACAGGTACATCGTTATTATTGAAAATTTCAATCCAGCCATCTTTTTGTGTGTCGGTTCCCATACTTGATACTTCATTGATGAAAATGTTCTTTAGTTTAGCTGGGTCTTTTACAACATCGTCAAGAGTAGCGTCATTTTCGCTATATTTATACTTGATTACGAGTTTTGGTTGTAAAGCTGCGCCTGATCCACCTTGGTAAACACTGCCGATGTAGTTATCGCCATCTATTTTGAATGCCATTGCGTCGCCATTTTGCCAGCCCATTAAACGGGTTTCGTCAATAATGCTTTTTAGGTTTGGGGTTCTGATCACTTGTTTAGTGGTTGTGAAAGAGGGTTGTTGGTAGTTCACAGTCGAGGCTGTATAGTTACGTGCGCTGATATTTCCTGCTCCACTTGTGTATGTTGCGGGATTGCCTAATTCGGATGAGATCGATAGGTTCGCAACACGATTTGTTACGACTGCTTTTGCTGTGAACTCTAGATATGCATCTTCAATTTTTGCGTTTGCGGGGAGATCTACATTTCCAAAGCGGAAAGCTGAGAGGTCTTTGTTTGCGGGAGTAAGCGTGGTATTTGTATAGCCGCCGATCGTCATCTCTGTGTTTAGGTCGATGGTTTTGTTCACGCCGTATTCTTCGGCATCATCAGCGGTATTGCTAATGTTTGCTTCATATTCGCCTGATGGTGAGGTGTACTCCACAATTAGTTTTGGAGCCATGGGAGCACTTGAATCGAATGAACGCGAAATGAATGATCCTAGTCCGCTACCGGTAACTTTGAAAACATAATCCTTGATGTCTGACGTGTTTGCGCGCATTTCTTTTACAATAGAAGAAAGGTCGTCTGTGTCAAACACGGTATTTACGGCCGCAACTGGTGTTTTCATTGTTATGGCTGTTTGTGTGAATGTCCGATTGGTGAAGGAAGCAACGGTGCTTGCAAATGCTGCTTGTGTTCCGAGTTCGCCGGACACGTTAATCGTTGTCGATTGGGTAGCTGATGAAGCATCGCGTGCTGTGAAGGAGATATAGGCCTTCGTGATTTTTGCATCTGCGGGTAAGGTCATATCGGTAAATCGTAAATATGTTGCTTGTGTTGCTCCAGCTAAGCCGTGTAGATCAAGGCCTGTGCTGGTTAGGTTTACGGCTGTGTTTGAAACCTTGGCATCGTCCGCACTCGTTTTTATGGAAACTTCTTTCTTCTGAGCAAATGTTTGCTCACTGTCTATTGTTTCTGTTTTCGTTGCTACTACGGCATCGGCATAGGCCGCGATATCTCCGAGTGTACTTGGTACCATTAGAGATAAAATCATTGCTGCTGATAAAATTTTTAAACCAAACTTGTTTCTTTTCTTCATGTTTAATTTCATAACTACTTATGCATAATTCTTATATGGTGAGTAGTCATATCCTCCTTTTCTAGTGTGAACTGCTTTACTTTTTAATTGCAAATATGTCTTCCTTTTTTTTTACATATATTTTCGACTGTTTTTTATTTTGCTTGAAGGATTCTTCTATAGACTAGCCACGCTATAGGCGCGCTATTTCAAGTCTTTTTATCACCTCGCTATTGTTTATTATAAATGGGATCGTGTCTTTAATGATCCCTTATCCTTACATTAATCTTAACAGCATTTCGGAGGTCGCGTCACTAGATTTTGGGTAATATTTTTTAAGGAAAATCAGTTATTCACAGAAAAGACATTTATTATCAAAATTTAAGATAGCGCTTTATTTATTCATATATATGTATTTTTATGCATTTGTTTGAACGCAAAAAGCAATGACTCCATATTTGGAATCACCGCTTGTTCTCGAACCTCGAATTCACAATTTCATCCAATGCTGCAAAATCACGTTTTGTCGGGGGCATATGCCAAACGAGTACTTCAACATCGGTTATATTGGGTATCGAGGAATCGCTTATAATGAGGTCGTGTTGTGCCCAATGCTCGCTAGGATTAAGCTCATCAGAAAAAAGGATAGCATCTTCGGAATAATAGCGCCTGATTTGTATTTTTAAGTATTCTTCCCAGATAAATCCTTGTTTTGAGATAATCTTGATGTGGAGAGCACTTGTGTAGGCCTCTGTTGATAAGCCAACAGAAAATAGGTTATGAACATAAGTCGCAATAACTTCGCGATTACTTCTCACAAATTGGTAGTCGGGCAGTCCCTCGTACCTTTTTAAAACGGCCAAAATTTCTTGTCGATCGACTGTATCTGGTGCGAACTTGTTAGAAAAGTAGTCGACATCTAAAATAAGATTGGCTTTCTCGATAAACAGGAAACGCGCTAAATAATCGAGAAGCGTGACTTTTAACGCCAATGTATCGGTTATGCGATCCTCCACAATAGCTAGCAGATCTTCTGTTAATGTTAGGCGAATACGTTGAAATTTCCCATTATAAAGAACACGCATATTCATTCGCTCACGATTGATGTACGTAAATGATCCTAAAAAACTCATGAAGATGATCATATAATATTCTAAAGGAGGGAGCGGGGCACCCAGTGCTGTTTCCAGATCACTGAGGTCAATGTCCATCCCTTTGTGATACGCAACGAGATCATGCCAGAATTGAATATCCTCATCACTAGCTTGAAGAGGATGCCCATTCTTCAATCGTATTAATGATACGGCAATCGCAGTGGCGTAGTCAACACGGGCACTTAGCGAAAAGTAGACATTCATATGTTGTTCGAATTTTTTAATAAATTCATTAATATTTTTTTTCGAAATCCGAATCCTGAATGACCCAGCCAGTATAAGGGTAGCTTTTGCTAAATAGATGGTAGAAGAAAAAGCGAACATTGACTTCGCTTCCTTGAATTTCCAGCGGTGCGTTGTTAAGTACGAGTCTGCTACGAGCTAAGAAATTATCGACTTCTGCTAGCTTCACATAAAAAGTAGATCGGCTCACAAAATTGGTTTCCGCCCATTCGGAGATGGTCAAGTTTTCTTCGATAAACGCGGACATTGCAAGCTGAAATAGGTGGCTAGCTGAAATCATGTACGCCGTCAAGTAGTCGAAGTTGATTTTGGGAGTAGTGTGTAGTGAGAGCTTTTTATCGGCTTCGTGTATCTGGGCAATATCTTCTGGAAACATAGCGTTTAGCACTTCGATGTCTGCATTTAATGTATTGACGGAGCATTCCACAGTATTGGCGGCTTCTTTTTTTTATAATCGCTTCGTCTGCAAAAAATAATAGATTCAGTAGCTTCAAACGGCGATATTCCGACGCAGGAATGATATTTTTCATGTGTAAAAACCTCCCTTTTATTTCTTATACTACTATCCTAATGAACTTTTCATGTGTGGTCAAATGTGAGTAGTGGATATGGTAGAAAAGCTTTATTAGGAGAGGTGGGGGAGGCTTTATCTACTATTGAAATTCCCGCACCTCTATTTCTTAGTGTATAAATTCAGCCAAAATACTCGTAACCACAACAGATAAAATGGTCACTGTTGAAAAGCCCGCAATAATCATTTTCGGTAGAATACTAGCCTCAATTGCCGCGATTTCTTCTTTGTTTTCACCAACGCTTTTCGCGGCCTCTTGACTCAAAATCATTGTTCCAGGGAATCCATAGAGAGGTGTGAGGCCTATCGCAATGGACATCGGGATACTGTAGCCAAGAATTTTACCCACAATTGCTGAAAAAGCAACACTGCCGGGAACACCAATAGCAAATGCGATGCAAAGTGGTCCAATAAGGGCGAGTAGGTCATCGACAGAAGATGTGGCAAGAGGGCCGAAAATGATGAGAAGAATGCCTATCATCATCAGTCCGTAGGCATCAATGCCGCTCAGAACATGTGGTTTAAGTACGCCAAGTGCGCGAAGTAAAATACCGAATAATAACGCGATAACAAACGTGTTAAGGATACCATTTGTAATGTTATCAATATAAGTAGAAAGCACAACAACCGCTCCAACCACAAATAACGTACCTGCCGTTGTTTGGAAGGCTTTTGGTAAGATTGTTTTCGGTTCTTTCTCCTTATGCTCTACTGGTTTTTCTACTTTTAACGTACCTGCGCGATATTCTCCTTTTAAACGATTCGCTTCTTTGCGCAAAATAAGTGATGTAAGTGGGTAACCAATCAAGCCTTGAAAAGCTGAAATCAGTACAGCGAAAACGGCAACCAGCACCAAACCTGATGCCAGCGCAGCTTCTTGGATAATGATAACAGCAATGGTAGTACCGCTGATCGCACCAATTGCCGCGATGACGAAGTTTTGATCTAAGAAGAAAGAACCTATAGCAAAAAGAAAAGTGGCAATACCAAGTATCGCAGCAACTCCGGTTAGAACGGTTTTCCATTGTTTTTTTAACTCGTCGATACTAATCATCGTTCCAATATGGACAATGATTAAGCCTATGACTGTCTGGCCAAGCGTTAGCAAGGATGAGCTAGTCAGTAAATCTTCCGGAAATATATTTGATTTAAATCCTACTATAAAAATAATTGCTGCTACAAGTAATGATGAAATCACCGACTTTGTTTTTTTAGCTACAAAATCACTGATTGTCCAAATAAGCATGATAATCGTAAAAGCTGTAACGGGATTCATATAAACCTCCACTCCTTCGTGTTAAAGCATTGTCATTTAAGGTTTGATAAACTAATCTATAACAATTTGTTCTAACTTTGTACAATGTTAAGGCATGATAGCTACTCCTTTAAAGAATATTTAGATATTTTATACTAAGCGATACCACATAAGGGAGAAAATAAACCTCTTTTCTTGATTTGCTTACAAAAGGGGTATTTTGGTGTGGTTGTGCAGTTTTTGCTTCATACTAAAAAAACACCTCTAAAAAAGGAGTGTTACTCAACATTCTGATGAGGCTATAATACGCGAGTTCAGTGATTTTTCAAAGTGAGTTACTTATACATAGAAGAAAGTTGATACAAGGAAGACATTTCGGTATAGAAAGCGAATAGCAGACACAACACAGAGTTGCGAACCCAAACTAGCTATGATATAATTATACCTCGTGAGTAATTAAAAATTATTCCTTGCCCGTTTCTAGTCTCAAAGCCGCAAAACGCGATGTAAAGACTAGAGGAACTGTTAATATAATAAGAGATGAAGCTTAAAAAAGATGGAACGCTAACCTGTTTTTGAGGGTAAGGTGTAGGATTTTATATCGCTTATGAACTGTTTTAGGGCCGCTAAGACCACAAGGAGGTGTAAAGAGATGGCAAGAACGTATGAAATTATGTACATTATCCGTCCAAACATTGAAGATGAGGCGAAGAAAGCTTTAGTAGAGCGCTTCGACGGCATTTTAACTGACAATGGTGCGGAGATCATCGAATCGAAGGATTGGGGTAAACGTCGTTTGGCTTATGAAATCGAAGACCATAAAGACGGTTTGTACCAAATCACTCGTATTTCTGCTACTACTGCGGATTCTATCAATGAATTCGACCGTTTAGCAAAAATTTCTGATGATATTATTCGTCACATGGTTGTTAAAGAAGAAGCTTAATATTTCCCGAGGATTGCTCGGATTTTTATGAAAAAAAGAGAGGAGGTTGGTTCTACTTATGATGAACCGTGTTGTATTAGTTGGTCGTCTGACAAAAGATCCTGAATTGCGTTATACTCCTGCTGGCGTTGCTGTTGCGACGTTTACACTTGCTGTAAACCGTAACTTTACAAACCAAGCTGGAGAGCGTGAAGCAGATTTCATCAATTGTGTGGTTTGGAGAAAACCAGCCGAAAACGTTGCGAACTTCCTTAAAAAAGGGAGCTTAGCAGGTGTTGACGGTAAGGTTCAGACGCGTAATTATGAAGGTCAAGATGGCAAGCGTGTCTATGTAACAGAAATTCTTGCTGAAAGTGTGCAATTCCTAGAGCCCCGCAGTGCAAACGGCGGCGGAAATAGTGGTGGCGGCTACAGCAGTAACAGTAATGATGGCGGTGGACAGCAGCAGTCGTATGGCAATAGCAATACTGGCGGCGGCTTTAACCAACAGAATGATAATAGCTACGGACAACAGAATCAACAACAACCTCAATCTCAGAGTTACCAAGCCACGCGTAACGCAGATCCATTTGCTAGTGATGGTAAGCCAATCGACATTTCAGATGACGATTTACCGTTCTAATAAGGCGAGAAGCGTACGTATGATTGGATTTTAATTTGATAGGAGGAAACTATAATGGCTGGAGGACGCAGAGGCGGACGCCGTCGGAAAAAGGTTTGTTACTTTACTTCGAACGGAATTACGCATATCGACTATAAAGATACTGAGTTACTGAAAAAATTCGTTTCCGAACGTGGAAAAATTCTTCCTCGTCGTGTAACTGGAACGAGCGCTAAATACCAACGTAAATTAACGATTGCTATTAAACGCTCACGCCAAGTAGCATTATTACCATTTGTTGCTGAAGAGAAATAAAACTTGAACCTCCCGATTTTGGGAGGTTTTTTGGTGGTTGTTGGGGCTGTTCGAACAAAGTGAGCTACAGCCCCAATATAAGGGCGAGCGTAGCGAGCAGTTAATCCTTAAAAGGCTGTTTGAACAAAGTGAGTTACACTCCAATATAAGTGAGCGGTTAATCCATCTAGGCTGTTATCGTCAAAGGGGAACCGTAGCCCACAAACCCTACAACCAACAATACAGAATAAGATTGTATTTTTTTCACATTTATTGTTTAAAGCATTGACGCATATTCGCATTAAAGGTATGATGTACATAGACATTTTATAACAAAAAAACAATAAGGAGCTATAATAAAATTATGTTTTGGAAATCATTATTGAGAAAAAAACCGTTAGAAGCACTTATTCATAATAAAAGTAATAGTATTCATTTAAAGCAAACGCTTGGCGCGATGGATCTGATTTTCCTTGGTGTCGGAGCGATTGTGGGAACAGGGATTTTTATTTTACCAGGAACAATTGCGGCGCTTTATTCGGGTCCGGCAATTGTGTTGTCATTTGTAATCGCGGCGGTAGTTTGCGCGCTTGCGGCACTTTGCTATTCGGAGTTTGCTTCGTCGGTACCTGTGGCGGGTAGTGCGTATACTTACGGCTACGTTATTTTTGGGGAGTTCATTGCTTGGTTACTCGGCTGGGCGCTTTTGCTTGAGTATGGGCTTGCGGTTGCTTCTGTTGCGAGTGGCTGGTCGTCGTATTTCAAAACGCTATTGTCAGGATTTCATATCCACATTCCCGATGCTATTTCCGGTGCATTTAATCCGGAGGCGGGGACGTATGTTAACATTCCTGCCATCGCGATTGTGGCGATCATTGCCTACTTGTTAACGCGCGGAATCCGTGAATCGACGCGGGTGAATGCCTTTATGGTTATTTTGAAAATTAGTGTGATTTTGCTGTTTATCTTGGTGGGGGTTTTCTACGTGAAGCCTGATAACTGGGAGCCATTCATGCCATTTGGATTTAGCGGTGTGTTGAACGGGGCAGCGTTGGTATTCTTCGCCTATCTTGGATTTGACGCGGTATCGTCGGCGGCGGAAGAAGTGAAAAACCCGCAGAAAAATATGCCGATTGGAATTATTGGTTCGCTACTCGTTTGTACGGTTCTATACATTGCGGTGTCGATTGTGTTGACAGGAATCGTTTCGTATCAAGACTTGAATGTTGCTGATCCGGTTGCTTTTGCGCTTCAAGTGATCAATCAAAATTGGATTGCAGGAATCGTGTCACTCGGTGCGGTGGTCGGGATGATTACGGTCATTCTGGTTATGTTGTATGGCGGAACGCGCCTGATTTATGCGATGGGACGCGACGGTTTACTACCAAAAAGTATGGCAAAAATCGATGAAAAAACGAATACGCCGATCAAAAGTACATGGACGTATGCGATTGTTATCATGTTCTTCGCGGGCGTTGTGCCGCTAAATCGGTTGGCGGAACTCGTGAACATGGGGACGTTGTTTGCTTTCATGATGGTGTCAATTGGAATCATTTTCTTGCGTCGGAATAAATCGATTGCGAGCGGTGGGTTTAAAACACCATTGTACCCAGTGCTACCAATTGTTTCATTCTTGATGTGTTTATTCTTAATTACGAGATTATCTGTGGAGACATGGATTGCTTGTGGAATTTGGTTCTTGCTAGGTTTGATTTTGTATTTTGCATTCGGGCGTAGGAATAGTACGCTGAATAAATAAGTTGACGACGCATTTGAAAGCAATTTAAATGGTGCTATAACGAGTGCGGAAATATAAGTGTCATGTGAACACCCAAATACCCTAGCTGCTCCAGTAGCTAGGGTGTTTTTTAATAGGCTGTCTACTTTTTATCGCTACGATCTTCTAACATGTGCTTGAAGTCGCTGTTTGTAGTCTTTTTCGTCCTTTGGTACAATAAGTATAATAAATAACGTGATATCAAAGGAGTGCGACGGCGGATGGCGGATTTAGTTTTTGATAGCGGTAGGGTTGTGAATGATTTATTGGTGAACTTTCAGCGGGTGAAAAATTCGGGCGTGATGGGGATTGATAAACGGATTAGATTTCTTGTGGAAAGTGGGTTCAAGCGGACGAACTTTACGTATTTCGGTGCGTATTTGCTTTTGAAAGCGGATAAACCGCGGAATGTGGCGGATCGTGCACGCGATATTTACATGGCTTTGCGTAAGCAGCACCCGTTTTTGACCGGAGCTGAGGACGTGACATCGGCGGTTTTGATGGCGCAACTGGAGACGTCGCTTTCGGTAGAGCAGTTGACGGAAATTAATGAGTATTATTTCACTGAATTTAATCGTGCGGGATTCAGAAGAAATGATAGTTTGCAGTTTTTGGCGGCGACTTCTACGTTGATTTATATGGAACGTGACGCGAATTATGTGAAGAAAGTGGTGCATTTGGCGGAGGAACTTGAGCGCGCGGATGTGAAAATTAGACCCATTCATTATGTGACGCTTGGGATTTTGGCTTACGTGCGGGAGAGTACAGATCTTGATGCGGTGTTTTTTGATTTGTTAGAAGCGATGCGTGAGGATAGCGGATTGCGGTGGAATCGGGAGTTTTATACGGCGATGGCGCTTAGTTTGTACACCGAGGATCAGGCGCGGAATATGACGAAGGAGCAGGTCGAGAGTTTGATGGTGTCGGTGCACGTGTTGATTGCAATCGAGCGGGCGGCAGCGGCGAGTGCTGCGGCTGCGAGTAGTGGCGGAGGCTCTTGATTGACTTCGCCCAGTGAGCGTGTGAAAATAGAAGCGTAAGTGTTTATCAAATAAGACAAAGAGGTGTTTCCATTGAACAAAATTAATCTTGGTAACAGTGGCTTGCTAGTTCCTGAAATCGCGCTTGGTTGTATGCGTATGGCCGATTTATCTAAGGATGATGCAGCGAAAATGATCAACACAGCGATGGATGCGGGGATTAATTTCTTCGACCACGCAGATATTTATGGTGGTGGAAAATCAGAAGAAGTTTTCGCGGATGCGGTTGGAATGAACCCAGCGGTACGTGAAAAAATGATTTTACAGTCGAAATGTGGTATTCGTCCAGGCATGTTCGACTTTTCGAAAGAGCATATTTTAGAGTCGGTGGATGGTATTTTAAAGCGTTTGCAGACGGATTACATCGATATTTTACTGCTCCATCGTCCTGATACGTTGGTGGAACCGGAAGAGGTAGCAGAGGCGTTTACGATACTTAAGAAGAATGGGAAAGTGCGGGAGTTTGGTGTGAGTAACCAGAATCCGATGCAAATCGAGCTTTTGAGTAAATATGTCGAGCAAAAATTGGTCGCGAATCAGTTACAGCTCAGTGTTACGAATACAGGTATGATTGACGCGGGTCTTAATGTGAACATGACGATTGACCGTTCTGTGGATCGTGACGGTAGCATTTTAGATTATTGCCGCCTAAAAGATATTACGATTCAAGCGTGGTCACCGTTCCAATTTGGCTTTTTCGAAGGTGTTTTCCTCGATAATCCGAAATTCCCAGAGTTAAACACAGTCATCGACCGCATTGCCGCTGAAAAAGGTGTAGAAAATACAGCAATTGCGACGGCGTGGATTCTACGTCATCCGGCGAAGATTCAAACGGTGGTCGGAACGATGAATCCTGAACGTTTGCAAGCGATTAGCGCGGCGTCCAATATTACGTTAACACGACAAGAATGGTACGAAATCTATCTGGCAGCGGGTAATGAGCTGCCTTAATGGCATAAGAAAAAGCGACACATGTGTTTTCATCCTATTTCTAGGACTTGAATGCAAGTGTGGCTTTTTTAGTGAAATAAAGGTTTTGCAATATGGCCTATTAAAACGGTGTATCACAAATCAATTTTCACCGGTAAAACCGCCTTGAACAACGTATCCATCTGCGCCCAATCTGCAGGCTCAGTCATCTGCTGTGACCAATACATAATCGCACCAAGGTTCGCAGCGTAAATATAGGTCAACAAATCAGGAGGAATATCACTGGCGACTGTCAATTTATCGATGTTCGCCTCAATATCTTTCTGAAACTCCGTCAAGAAAAAAGAAGCCATCGTCTTGAAAAACGTATCATCATTTTTCTGCTTCTCAAGCGCCAACTGCATATCCATATAAACGGTATCAAATCCAGACTGGAAAGGATGATTAATTCGATCTTTGATATCTAGCGCAAAATAATCCTGAAAACTGCTCAATGCAAAACGTACATCAATAAATCATATTTATCATAGAAATGTTTATAAAAAGTCGTCCGGTGAACAAGTGCTTCCTTACAAATATCATTGACTGTAATGCTTGATAATTCTTCTTTTTCAAGCATTTTCAATAAAGTCTCATAGAGCGCTTTTTTTTGTTTTTTTGCACCCTTAAATCTGAATTTTTCATCTACACATCTCCTAAAGTGTTGCTTAACTATACAAAATAAACAATCTGGTTCTTACATTTCATCTCGAAATCATGTAATATACACTGTATGTCTATAAATATATAATAGCGTGAATTGAAGGAGGAAACAATCAATTGGCAAATTTACTTTACAAACTAGGACAAACTTTTGCGAAACACAAATGGAAAACGATTATTTCCTGGTTTGTTGTTTTAGGAATTATCGTGGCCGTACTAGGCATCAAAGGTATTAATTTTACTGACGATATCAAAATGAGCGGCCTAAAATCACTCGATACATCGAATAAAATCGAGGAAGAATTTAAACAAGACAGTCAAAAAGGTAGCATCAGAGTCGTGTTCAAAAGCGATCAAGAAAAAGGTATTGTGACACCAGAATCACAAGCTGCTATCATGAAAGTTTTAGCAGAAATCAAGAAAAGTGACGATAAAATAGAAGGCATCGCGAATCCATACGAAGCAAAAACAATCAGTCCAGACATGACGACAGCTTTTGCGGATATTAGCTATAGCGTCAATGCGATGGCGGTTGGTGAAAAATCGGTCGACCAAGTCAAAGACGCACTAAAAGGTATGGACGACAAACACATTGAAACCGAGTTAACAGGTAATGTCATGATTACACCAATGGACATTGGCGGCTCGTCCGAAGCCATCGGTATCGTCGTGGCACTCGTGATTCTAATCATCGCGTTCGGTTCCGTTATTGCAGCAGGACTGCCAATCATCACAGCAATCCTGAGTCTTGGAACAAGTGTCGGTATCATCGCGATCATTTCAAGTTTCTTCGAGATGCCAAATGTCACACTCACGCTTGCGGTCATGATTGGCCTCGCCGTTGCAATCGATTACGCGTTATTTATCCTATTTAAATACCGCCAAATCATTCGCACCGAGAAAAATCATCTAAAAGCAGTTGGACTTGCGACAGGGACAGCAGGTAGCGCCGTTATTTTTGCCGGAATTACCGTTATTATCGCCGTTTGTGGTTTATCCCTTGTCGGTATCGAATTCCTGACTGTGATGGGGCTTGCCTCCGCGCTCAGCGTTCTTTTCGCCGTGCTTTCTGCGCTAATCCTAATCCCAGCGTTCATCGGTATTTTCCACAAGAAAATCAAGCCACAAAAAGAGAAAACTGGTAAAAAAGGCGACAACATTTGGACGAAATTCGTTGTTGGGAAGCCGCTTATCGCGTTCTTAGCTGCAGTTATCGTTCTTGGCGGACTAAGCATTCCGTTTGGCTCAATGGAACTCGGAATCCCGGATAACGGCTCGAAACCGAAAGATTCCACTGAGAAAAAAGCATACGACATTCTATCTGACAAGTTTGGCGAAGGATTCAACGGCCCGCTAGTTATTTTGGCAGATACAACCGACAAAGGCAGTGCCGCGAATCTAACCGAAGTTACAAAACATATCTCAGGCATGAAAAACGTGGCAATCGTCACGCCGCCAATGCCAAATGAAAACGGCGACTACGCACTGATTACCGTCATTCCAAAAACAGGACCGACGAGTAGCAAAACAACGCAACTCGTTCATGACTTGCGCAGCTACGCAAAAACAGCGGATAACAAATACAATATCAGTATGGAAGTAACCGGACAAAGCGCGATCAACATTGACATGTCGCAAAAGCTTAACGACGCGATTCCAGTTTTCGCAGGCGTTATCGTTGTGTTGGCATTCATCTTGCTCACCGTCGTGTTCCGTTCGCTACTAATCCCATTGACAGCCGTACTTGGCTTCGTGCTTTCATTAACAGCGACACTAGGATTCACCACAATGGTCATGCAAGACGGCGTATTTAGCGAACTATTCGGCATCAGCACCACCGGTCCAGTTCTCGCGTTCCTACCAGTCATCACGATCGGTATCCTGTTCGGACTCGCGATGGATTACGAGGTATTCCTCATGTCCCGCGTTCACGAAGAGTATACCCTGACAAAAGACAACACGCATTCCATCAAAACAGGTTTAAAAGAAAGTGGGCCTGTCATCATTGCAGCAGCACTGATCATGTTCTCCGTTTTCATCAGTTTTGTTTTCGCGCCAGACCCAATGATCAAATCAATCGGGATTTCCCTCGGTTTCGGCGTCTTGTTCGATGCGTTCATCGTCCGCCTAACCATCATCCCAGCCCTAACGAAACTATTTGGAAAAGGCTCATGGTACATGCCGAAATGGCTCGATAAAGTGTTGCCATCGCTTGATATCGAAGGGCATCACTTGAAAGATAAAAAGTAGTAGTAAAAACAAGCACTTTGATTAGATGCTAAAAACTCTCTTAATAAAGTAGGCAATGGAAAACCTCCAGAACTACTTTATTAGGGAGTTTTATTTTTTGTTTAACAGATTATCTGCCATCCAAGTACCTAATAGTAGAACCGATATTTTAGGTCACCCCACAAGAAATCGCTTTCTTTTTGAACATAAAAAGAGTTACATGCATTTTCTTAAAAGATCATATAGAAACTAAGTTGATATCACCTTGACTGACACTTTTCAGATATTAGACAACCTAATCTAAGAAAAAATGAACCTCACTAAAAATGGAAAAACAATAATGAAAGCGTTTTTTAAAAAAATGGTTTATCATTCCAAATTCGAAAGTTATAAGAATAATTGAACAAAGTAGCTGCAAAGGCTTCTTTTTTTGTTACACTGAGTGTGAATTAGAAATACAAAATTTTCTAGTTCGACAAAAAAAGAAAGGAGAGATGGAGATGAAGGCTGTCGGGTTGAAAGAATATTTACCAATAAACGATACGAATAGCTTTATAGACATTGACATTGAAAAACCAGCAAGACTAGGAGAACGAGAGATGCTTGTATTAGAATTAATGGAATATCATACGCCTAAAACGACGCCCATTGATCCTGAAACAATAAGGCAGAAAGATGTGACTACCGTGGAAGGAGTAAAACACATTGCTTTATCTGTTAGAAATATCGAAACAGAGTTTAGTCGAGTGAAAAAGATAGATGGGGTTACTTTCATAAATAAATCTCTAGGCTATGAACCATGTAAGATTGATGATATAACAATAAATGATTTTGAAATATCTGGGGAAAATGTAGTGGGGACTGCGAAAGAAGAAGTGCAGCGAAACATAAGTAACACGTGGTACTTTTATTTCCTTGATAAATATGGGGTGCAATGGGAATTCGAACAAGGACATGTAGATTTAATAAATTAGGGGGATACGATGGTTAGGTTATTAATGCTAGATTTGGACGACACGCTGTTGAATGACGACCTCGAGCTATCATCTGTTAATAAGGCAACACTGATAAAAGCACAACAACAAGGAATCAAAGTGGCACTATCTTCAGGGAGGCCTACTTTTGCGATGGAAGCGTTGGCAGAAGAGTTAGAGTTGGGGAAATATGGGGGGTATTTAATTTCATTTAATGGTGCTGCTATTATGATTGCAAGAATGAAAGATCGATCTTTCATATGTCTTTACCAAAAGGAGCACTGGGGGAACTTTATAATATTAGCCAAAAGTATAATGTGTATATGCAAACTTATATAGAGAATGCGATTGTAGCGACAGAGTATAATAAATACACAGATATTGAGGGTGATATAACAGGCATGGAGATTGTGGTTCCTAGAGTCTATGATGATATTTTAGAAGAGGAAGTTACTAAAGTTATTTTATTGGAAAATCCGACTATGTTAAAGCATTTAGAGTCTAAATTAGCATCGTTTTCAGAAGGGTATTTGAGCATGACGATATCAAAACCATTTTTCTTGGAGTTTATGAATGAGGGTGTTGATAAAGGTTTGGTATTATATAAGCTGTGTGAACACTTGGGAATTCTGACATCTGAAGTCATCGCTTTTGGAGATAGCTATAATGATCTTCCGATGTTAAATAAGGAAGCTGTATCTGTCGCAATGGGGAATTCCATAGGTGAGGTGAAGTCTGTATGTGATTATATTACAGATACAAACACAATCACGGTGTTTCGAAATTTATTGAAGATCGAGTATTTGCTCTTGGGGCTAGTTTTACAGCAATGGAGAACGGATGAAATATGGAAAGTCTGGACATAAAATAATACGTTAAAAAAGGGATGGAAAATCTGAATTTAGACTTTCCATCCCTTCTTTTCTGTTCATTTGAAATGTTGTTCATATAATAAGCCGTTTTCCAGTTGTTCTTCGGTAACGTTATTTTCCCATTTCTTCACGTCTTCTCGGTATTCTGCGGCAGAATAACGGTTCATTTCATCGATAATGGACATATCAGATGCCGCGATATCAAAATCAAGCTGATAATTTTCTTTGACACGCTTTGGATTGCTTGATTTAGGAATGATGTGATAGTGATGCTGTAGCGCCCATTTATTGAGCAGTTGGCCAATACCGACGTCATATTTTTTACATAAAGTGTCCAGTTTCGCTTTTTCTGCATCGGTTAAAGCTGAATCTGGATAAAAAGGATTTGGTGTGAAGTAGGGCTTCAGAATCGAATAGCCGGTTAGGAGAATGCCTTCGGATAGACAGAATGCTTCGAGCTCAGCAGAACGTGTTGTCGGTGAACATACAATCTGGTTACAATACGGTTTTACCCCAGTCGCTTCTACAAGATCTTGAATCCCTGCAATTGAAAAATTAGATACGCCGACATGGCGGATAATTCCTTCTTTTTGCAGTTCTAGTAAAGCTTGATAAGCTGATAAGTTCAGTGTTTTGTTCAATTCGGCATGAAGTAATACCAAATCTAGATAGTCTGTACCCAAGCGTTGTAAAGATTGGTGAACCGAGGTTTTTGTGTGTTTCTTGTAGTTCATGGGCGCGATTTTAGTCGTTAAAAATAGCTCAGAACGGTCTATTGCTAAGTCTTTTAAAATAACACCAATATCATATTCATTATTATAGACTTGTGCGGTATCGATATGTTGGTAGCCAGTTTCCCAAGCAGCCTGGATAGCATGTTTCAGTTCGTTAAAATCAGTTAATAGCCAAGTTCCTAAACCTACATTTGGTAAATTTTCAACAGTCATATGAATCAGCCCACTTTACTTTTATTTAGCACCTTATTATCCTAAAAAATGCTAGTTAGTGCCTAGGGTTATTCTAGTATACCGCCAAAAAATTGTCAATTTTGGTTGCGTACTGTGCTTGTTTGGAAGCTGGGATATGCCGATGCTGGAAAATATGGGACATTTTGTTTTGAATAAGAATAAACAATGTTACATTTTTGCTTCATAGTAACATTCAAAACCTGATTTATGGTATGATTAGAGTATTCTCATTTCCGGTGAGGAGAAGGTGAAAATGCTTACGATAAGATTATAATACATATGGAAGATACCTCGTTTTGGGAAGATTAGAAACTAAGAAAGCAAGGGGGGCTTGCAACTGATGTCAGGTTTTTTTCAGAAAAGAATGCTAAAATATCCTTTGTATGGGCTAATAGCAGTTGTACTCGTCCTGACAGTTGTCACTTTTTATTATAAGTGGTGGTTGGCGGTACTTTTATTTGTCGCTGTTACATCGCTCGTTATATTGTTATTTTTCATGGAGAACCGATTGAATAAAGAGGTTCAATTATATATTTCTAACTTGTCGTATCGGATTAAGCGCAGTGAGGGTGAGGCGCTGGTTGAGATGCCGATGGGGATTTTATTATATGATGAGAATTATAATGTGGAATGGTTTAACCCGTTCATGGCGAAATATTTTGGGCAGGATGATGATATTTTGGGATCGTCACTGGCTGATGTTGGGCCGGAGTTTTTGACGGTGATTCGCGGGGAAGAGGATCAAGGGATTCAGTCGATTGCGTGGCGGGAGCACCGTTTTGATACGATTGTGAAACGGAAGGAACGCATTATTTATCTGTATGATCGGACGGAGTACTATGATTTGAATACGCGTTATCAAGCGGATAAATCGGTTTTTGCGATTATTTTTCTGGATAATTATGATGAGTGGACGCAGGGCATGGATGACCGTAGACGTAGCGCGCTAAACAATTTGGTGACATCGATGTTGACGAACTGGGCGAAGGAACACCGGATTTATTTGAAACGGATTTCCTCGGATCGCTTTATTGCCTTTTTGACGGAGGCGCAGTTGGATCGGTTGGAAGAGGAGAAATTCCAGATTCTTGACCGGATTCGTGAACGGACGTCGAAGCAGAATATTCCGTTGACACTGAGTATCGGGATTGGTTACAAAGAGGATGACTTGATTGATTTGGCGGATCTCGCGCAGTCGGGGCTTGATTTGGCGCTCGGCCGTGGTGGGGATCAGGTCGTGATTAAGCAACCTGAAGGACAAGTTCGCTTTTATGGTGGAAAAACGAATCCGATGGAGAAAAGGACGCGGGTTCGGGCGCGGGTTATCTCGCAGGCGCTTCAGGAACTCATTACGCAGAGCGATCAAGTTTTTGTGATGGGGCATCGTTATCCGGATATGGACGTTGTTGGTTCGAGCCTCGGCGTGATGAAAGTAGCTGAAATGAATGAGCGGCAAGGTTATGTTGTTGTCGAGCCTGGTAAAATGAGCCCGGATGTACAGCGCCTAATGCGGGAAATCGAGAAGTATCCAGACGTGATTCGCAATATTATCACGCCACAGGTTGCACTCGATACGATTACGGATAAGAGCTTGCTTGTTGTGGTCGATACGCACAAACCGTCGATGGTTATCAATCGCGAATTGCTTGAAACCGCGGCACATGTCGTAGTCGTCGATCATCATCGTCGTTCTGAAGAATTTGTCGAGAATCCAGTCCTTGTCTACATTGAGCCGTATGCTTCTTCGACAGCGGAACTGGTAACCGAGCTTTTTGAATACCAACCAGCCACTGAAAAAGTCGGCAAAATTGAAGCGACAGCGCTCCTTTCGGGGATTGTGGTCGATACGAAAAACTTCACACTTCGCACGGGTTCGCGGACCTTTGATGCAGCGAGTTATTTACGCTCACTTGGCGCGGACACCGTTCTCGTACAGCAATTTTTAAAAGAAGATATTGAGACGTTTAAGCAACGAAGCCGTTTGGTGGAGTCACTCGAGGTGTATCATGACGGCATGGCGATCGCGACTGGTCGTGAAGATGAGGTGTTTGGCACTGTCATTGCGGCTCAAGCGGCAGACACGATGTTGTCGATGGAAAGCGTTCAGGCCTCATTTGTCATTACACTGCGTCCCGATAAGATGATCGGCATCAGCGCGCGTTCCTTAGGCGAAATCAACGTCCAAGTCATTATGGAAAAACTGGGTGGCGGTGGACATTTATCCAATGCGGCAACCCAGATGAAAAATATTACGATTAGAGAAGCAAAACAACAACTTTTACAAGCCATCGATGCTTATTGGAAGGGAGAAAACTAAGATGAAAGTTATATTTTTAAAAGACGTAAAAGGAACTGGTAAAAAAGGCGAAATCAAAGAGGTAGCAGAAGGTTACGCGCAAAATTTTCTTATCAAAAAAGGCCTTGCGACACCAGCGACGAGCAGTAACATGAGCGCGTTAGAGGGTCAGAAAAAGAAAACAGAAAAAGAAGCAGCACAAGAACTTGCGGACGCGAAAGCACTCAAAGAAACCGTTGAGAAATTAACAATTGAACTTAAAACAAAATCAGGCGAAGGCGGCCGACTTTTCGGGTCCATTACATCCAAACAAATCGCCCAAGCCCTTGAAAAAAACCATAAAATCAAAGTCGACAAACGTAAAATCGACCTTCCAGAACCAATTCGGGCGCTCGGTCACACAAAAGTTCCAGTAAAACTACACCATGAAGTAGTCGCGACAATCGATGTGCACGTAAGCGAAGAATAAAGAAAACTCAGGAAAACCTAGTTTTCGTGACTAGTCACCAAACAGAGCGGGGAGGGATTGAGAGTGGAAAACCTGCAAGATCGCACACCACCTCAAAATGTCGAGGCCGAGCAAGCGGTTTTAGGTGCAGTATTTCTGCAACCCGAGGCGCTGATTACGGCTTCCGAAATTTTAATGCCCGATGATTTTTATCGTCAGGGACACCAACTCATTTTTCAGGCGATGCTTGAACTGAGCGACCAAGGAAAAGCGGTTGATGTTGTAACGATTTATGAGGCATTAGCATCTACCGGTAAGATTGAAGATGTCGGTGGTTTGCCTTATTTGACCGAATTATCTGGAGCGGTTCCGACCGCAGCCAATTTAGAGTACTACGCTCACATTGTAGAAGACAAGGCTTTGTTGCGTAGGCTGATTCGTACTGCGACACAAATCGCGACGGACAGCTATGCACGCGAAGACGAAGTGGAAACACTTATGGACGAGGCCGAAAAAAATATCTTGGAAGTTTCCTCCCGTAAAAATGTTGGGGCTTTTAAGAACATTAAAGATGTCCTCGTCAAAACGTATGATGATATCGAGATTCTTCACAATCGAAAAGGCGATATTACCGGGATTCCAAGTGGGTTCAGCGCGCTAGATCACATGACGGCGGGCTTTCAGCGCAACGACCTGATTATTGTTGCCGCGCGTCCGTCCGTTGGTAAAACCGCTTTTGCTTTGAATATCGCACAAAATGTGGCGACGAAAACGGATGAGAATGTTGCGATTTTTAGTCTCGAAATGGGAGCGGAGCAACTCGTGATGCGGATGCTTTGCGCAGAAGGGAATATCAACGCGCAGAATTTACGGACAGGGTCCTTAACCGCTGATGACTGGCAGAAACTGACGATCGCGATGGGAACACTGTCGAATTCGGGTATTTATATCGATGATTCACCTGGTGTACGTGTGAATGAGATTCGTTCCAAATGCCGTCGCTTGCAACAGGAAGCTGGGCTTGGTATGATCGTCATCGATTACTTACAACTTATCTCAGGAAGCGGACGTAATGGTGGAGAAAATAGACAACAAGAAGTTTCCGAAATTTCACGTTCTCTAAAAGCCCTCGCGCGGGAATTAAAAATCCCGGTCATTGCGCTCTCTCAGTTGTCTCGTAGTGTGGAGTCGCGTCAAGATAAGCGCCCAATGATGTCTGACATTCGGGAATCAGGATCAATCGAGCAAGATGCCGACATTGTAGCTTTCCTATATCGTGATGATTACTACGATCACGAAAGTGAAAACGATGGCACAATCGAAATTATCATTGCCAAACAGCGTAATGGACCAGTTGGCACTGTACAGTTGGCGTTCGTCAAGGAATATAATAAGTTCGTTAACCTTGAAGTGAGGTACGATGACTCCCGAGTTCCACATGGAGCCTGAAGCAGTTGAAAGATCAACCATGATCTTTCAACTGCTTTTTTAGATCTTGATTTTTAATAAGTATTTAATGTTACTTTAGTTCCTGTTCAAGATGAGGGAATGGGAGCTGTTCTGCCGTTGTATACTCTCGACTATTTACTTTTCAAATACCTTTTGAATGCTTATGTATATTATCTTACATAAGATTTCATGAGATTTTTTTCTAAATTCATTGGAATGACTGGTTGATTCATGTTATAATAAATATATATAAATAGCACTTTTTTGTTAGGTTTTTGTTGGTACTTTAATTTTAACAAAGGGTGCTATTTTTGTGTGCTTATTTCTGTATGTGTGAAAAAAAAGTGAGAACGCTTGGGGAGCTCCAGATCTTGTTGTTCAAGCTTCCTCTCAGCAATATCTATTTGTATGTGTAGATGCCCGCATGATCAACTGAAAAAATGATTCAAAGTGAAATTAAAAACGATCACCCGACAAAATAGAGGCAGATCAGTGGAGCGAATACTTCAAGAATTGGATCGGACACGAGACTGGATTAATTATTATGTTATGCACTTCCTTCAGAAAGCAACGGTTAGTTGAGACGTCGAATCAGACAATTTGTCTGGAAAAAATAGAAAAGAGTACAAAATAGATTCAATCGTTTGTGACAGCTAGACATCAAGTATGGCAATGGTGGCGAATACTCGAAAAGGCTATTGGTGTATTGTGAATAGTGGCATTTTACACTATGAATTTACAGAAAAATACCTCGTGCCTATTAGATATCAGAATACCTCCAAAAGGTACACGAGCACCTGCTAAAGCTATTGAACCGCTGTATGCCGAACAGTGCATACGGTGGTGTGATAGGCCGTTTTTAGTGAAATCCTATTTTGGAAAACTGTAACAAAATCTATGAAATTTGGGCTCGAAAACAGGAAATATGTTATTTTTTTGCTTGTGAAAGATGGTAAGGTTAAAACAAGGACGAGACGACAGAAAAAGATAGGAGGGAGAAAAATGCAAGATATGCTAACGGAGCTATATAGTCACCGCGTGATTCGTCGTCGATTTAGTTACGAGCGTTTTCTGGATACACTATTGGAAAACCGTGTACCATACGAGAAGCGAAATGTGGCTAAACAGACAATCCTTGTGTCCGAGAGGGAACCTGATCCATCTGTTTTCTTTATCGAAAAAGGTACGGTTTCACTAGAACGTGAAGATCAAATAATTGCTTTTTTAGGGGCGAATCAGATTGCTGGCCTCAGTAATACGTTCATTATTGGTGAAAGTTTATATACTTTTCGAGCACAGGAGAAATGCAGTTTATATGTATTTCCGAGAGGGGCTGTGGTTGAGTTGCTGCTAAGTATGCAAGAAGGGTGGATCTATCTGTATATGAATCACTTGAATCACGATGGGATGTTAGTGGATAAATGCTTAATAATGCGTGAGCCCAGTGAGCTTAGATTAAAGCATTGTATCAGAGGATTGATGCGACGTTTTGGTACTCGGCGTGAAGATGCCATAGAATTGCCGAAATGTTTTAGCAAGAAGGTGATTGCGAATTACGCTAATGTAAGTACAAAGACTGTCGCACAGACATGGAAGCAGTGGGGTGAGGACGGTTATATTGATGCAGATGCCAATCATTTTGTATGCCGATCAACAGAGTTTTTACAATTATAGAAAAGGGAAAACGAGTCAAGGAGCTATTAATTAAGCTTTATGGCTCGTTTTTGTGTTCTATAAGGCGAATGTCATGGTGTAGTCATCCATGATGAAGCCAGAACCAACATCGGTGATTAAGGCTTTTTCGATGATGAAACCCATTTTTTTATAAGCTTCTATCGAGTTGGTGTTGTACTTATTGACGAACAAGCGAATGGAAGACAGGTCGTGTGCTTTGGCGAATTGAGTGACCTCGGCGAATAGCTGTTTACCAATTCCTTGTTTATGATAGGCAGGATCGATGTATAATTTGCTCAAAAATAGTTCGTTATCTTTTTTGTAAAAGGCGGAGTAGCCCACGAATGATTGGTTTTTAAATGCCATTAGATAGGTTGTGCCGCTTTTGATTTCATCATAGATGGTATCAGCGGATTGAAATTTGGACAACATATAGTTTATTTGTTCTTCAGTGATAATTGAAGGGTAGTGTTCATGCCAAATATGATGGGCTAGCTCGGAAATGTGGGTTGCGTCTTCTTTTGATTTTGCGATTTTGATATGCACTCTAAAAACTCCTTTATTTAAGTCTGATAACATCGTAGCATATTCGGAATTTATTAGGAAGTGAGGCGCACCTATGAAATAGACAAAATCCGGAAAAATAGACTTATCATAGGACTTGCGTGCGTGTTATTGATTTTCAAAATGGAGACCGATATACTGAGAATGAAAACGAATACAAAATTGGCAGGAAAGTGTTTTGGGATAGGTGAGAGGGGCGAGATTTGATGAAGAAAACGGCGTACATAATTTCACATTCGCATTGGGATCGGGAGTGGTTTTTACCATTGGAGACGTTGCGTTATAAGTTGGTGACGTTGCTTGATGAGACGGCGGATTTGTTGGAGAATAAGGCGGGATTTGATTACTTTCATTTGGATGGGCAGACAATTATGTTGGAGGATTATTTGGCGGTGAAGCCTGGGGAGCGAGCGCGGATGGAGCGTTTGGTTCGTGACGGGAAACTGCGGGTTGGTCCTTGGTATATGTTGCAGGATGCGTTTTTGACGAGCAGTGAGGCGAATGTGCGGAATTTGCTTTATGGGATGCAGGATGCGCAGGATTTTGGCGCGGTTGAGAAAATCGGGTATTTTCCGGATACGTTTGGGATTTATGGGCAGGCGCCGCAACTTGTGAAGCAGGCTGGGATGGATGCTGTGATTTTTGGGCGGGGTGTGAAGCCGACTGGATTTAATAATCAGGTTTTTGAGGGCGGTTACACGTCGCCGTTTTCGGAAATGTTTTGGCAGGCGCCGGATGGGACGCGGGTTTTAGGTGTTTTGCTGGCGAATTGGTATTCGAATGGGAATGAGATTCCGACGGGGCGCGAGGACGCGTTGGTGTTTTGGGATAAAAGATTTGCGGATGTGGAAGGTTATGCGTCGACGGGGGCGTTGCTGTTTTTGAATGGGTGTGATCATCAGCCGGTGCAGGTGGACTTGCCGGAGGCGCTGGATGTGGCGCGGGAGTTGTATCCGGATGTGGAGTTTAAGCATAGTCATTTTACGGAGTATGTGACGGAATTGCGGAAATTGTTGCCGTGTGAGGATTTGCAGGTGATCAAGGGGGAGCTTACGAATCAGCGGACGGATGGCTGGTCGACGCTTGTGAACACGGCCTCGTCGCGAATGTATTTGAAGCAGGCGAATCAGCGGGTGCAGCAGTTGCTTGAGAAGCAGGTCGAGCCGATTGCGGTGATGGCGATGCGGACTGGGACGGCGGCGTACCCGGAGGAGTATTTGAAGTTTACATGGAAGTTGCTGATGGAGAATCAGATTCATGATAGTATTACGGGCTGTAGCGTGGACGCGGTGCATCAGGAGATGGAGACGCGGTTCATGAAGGCGGAGCAGGCGGCGCGCGCGATTCTGGACGATAAGGTGGCGCGGATTGTGCGGCAGGTGGACACGACGGCAAAATTTGATGGGGAGGCTGTACCGGTTGTGGTGTTTCACACGTCGGGTTATGCGGCGACGCGGGTTGTGACGGTGGATGTGGAGCTTTCGCGGACGTATTTTGCGGAGATGCCGTTTGAGGAGATTCCAGCATATTTGGATGGCTTGCCGAGGGTGCATTTGGAGGTTCGGGACGTGGATGGGAACTTGGTGGATGCAGACGTGACGGAGCTTGGGATGCAGTTCGATTATGAGTTGCCGGATCGGGCGTTTCGTAAGCCGTATTTTGCGAGGCGCTACCTGGTGAGCTTCGTTGCGGAAGACTTGCCGCGATTAGGTTTTGCGACGTATTTTGCGGTGCCGGTGGCGGGTGAAAAAGTAACGGTAAGTGGTGAAAAAGACGCGAAACGGTTAGAAAATCAATTTTTGCAAGTAGATATTGCGGAGAATGGGACGTATTCGGTGTGTTGCAAGAAGTCGGGAGTGGTTTTTGCGGGGCTCGGGTCATACGTGGATCAGGGCGATATTGGGAACGAATATATGTTTAAGGAAACGGGTGATGGGGTGCGTGTCTCCACGGAGGATTTGCTGGCGGAATGTGTTGTGCTTGAGAGCTCGCCAGTGCGTAAAACCGTGGAAGTGACGCATCGGATGATATTGCCGGAAAGTGCGGATGTGGCGTCGTTTGCAGATGAGAAGGCGCGCGTTGTTTGGCATCCAGGGCGGGTGTCGCCGAGATCAGAGCGGATGCGAGAATTTATTGTGCGCACGAAGCTGACGTTGGAAGCAGGTGCGCGGGCGTTAAAAGTCGATGTGCGGATGGAGAACGTGGTCGCTGATCACAGATTGCGCGCGATTTTCCCGACTGGAACGACGCATGAGACGCATTTTGCAGACAGTGTTTTTGAGATTGTGGAACGGCCGAATCAGGTGAGCGAGGAGTGGCAAAATCCGAGTAATGATCAGCGTCAGCAAGCATTTGTAGCGCTGGGGGGCTTGATGGTGGTGAATCGTGGGTTGCCGGAATATGAGGTCGCTGCGGATGGTTCGGAGATTCGTTTGACGTTGCTACGCGCGAATTCGGAGATTGGTGACTGGGGTAACTTCCCGGCTCCTGAAGCGCAGTCGTTTGGTGAGCAAGTCGCGTCATTTTACGTGATGCCGTATGTGGAGGAGGAGCTTCGGACGGAGGGTGCGAAGTGGGCGTACGAGTATCAAATGGATCCGTTTGCTGTGCAGGCAGAAGGGCAGCATAATGGCAGGCTTTCGGGACGCACAGATTTTGCGATGTGGGATGATGTGCCGGGTCTTATTTTTTCTAGTTGGAAACGGGCGACGAGTCAGGACGCGGAAATTTTGCGATTTTATAGTGTGGCGGAGGACGAGCAAAAAATCACGTTACACGATGCGATGCGCAAAACAACGATTTTGGAAGCGGCGAATCCGGATGCTGAACTGGAAAAAAGCTGGGCCGTTGCACCGAGTGAAGTTATAACGTGGAGAAAAGAGGATGCGAAATGACGACGAAACATGTGCCGAAAAGTTTTCAGAAAATGATGGACTTGGTTGCGGAGACTTTCCCAGAACATGAAAAATTACAGAAAATGTTCGGGCAATGCTTTTTAAATACGTATATGACGACGCTGACGGAGACAAAAGAAGGTTTGCCGTTTGTGATTACAGGAGATATTCCGGCGATGTGGTTGCGCGATTCTACGAGCCAAATTCGTCCGTATTTGATGGTGGCCGAAGATGATCCGGAAATGGCGGCTATTATTGCAGGGCTTGTGAAGCAGCAGATGCGTTTTATTCAGCTTGATCCGTATGCGAACGCGTTCAATCAAGAGGCGAATGGGAAAGGTTTTCAGGCGGATAAAACGGAAATGTCGCCGCACGTTTGGGAGCGCAAGTACGAGATCGATTCGCTTTGCTATCCGATTCAATTGGGATACTTGTTGTGGAAAAGTACGGATGACACGGCGCATTTTGATGCAGATTTCCGTCAGGGTGTGGCGGCGATTTTGGATGTATGGAAAACCGAACAGTACCATGAAACGCAGTCACCGTATTCTTTTGAACGTGCGGATGTACGCCAGTCCGATACACTCAATCGCGATGGGAAAGGTACGGAAGTGGCGTATACAGGCATGACGTGGAGCGGATTCAGACCGAGCGATGACGCCTGTCTTTACGGCTATCTTGTGCCAAGCAACATGTTTGCCGTCGTCGCGCTAGGCTATTTGCAAGAAATCAACGCAAATTGCTGGCAAGATGCAACGCTAGCAACACAAATCACGACATTAAAGGTCGAAATTGAACGCGGTATTCAAGCATTCGCCGTACAAGAGCACCCCTATCACGGCCCGATGTACGCCTACGAAGTCGATGGAACCGGACGCAAAAATTTCATGGATGACGCCAATGTACCGAGTTTACTTGCAGCCCCATATCTCGGTTACGGCGAGTTCACCGATCCAAAATACTTAGCAACACGCGATTTCATTTTGAGTCGAGAAAATCCATTTTACGTCGAGGGCGCAGAACTAACAGGAATCGGTAGCCCGCACACGCCCGACCATTACGTTTGGCCAATTGCGCTCAGCGTCCAAGGCATGACAGCGACATCAGTATCCGAGAAACGAGCGATTCTAGAAATGCTCGTGGCAACAGACGGCGGCACAGGATTCATGCACGAAGGCGTCAACGCAAGCAATCACCACGAGTATACCCGCGAATGGTTCGCCTGGTCGAACGCAATGTTCAGCGAGTTCGTCCTCAGCCTATGCGGCGTCTGCGTCAAAGGTTCCCCGCTTGCCAAAATGACAAAATAAAAATATGCAAAGAGTGCGCCAAATCAGGCTCGCTCTTTCGTTCTAGGAGTTGTCGAAGTATGAACAAAGTAGAAAAAATGGATAAATTCTTCGTCGCCAGCCAGTGGCTCATTCGCTTCGTTTGGGCAAACTTGATCTGGATGTTTCTGACGATATTTGGCCTAGGCATTTTCGGCTTCATGCCAGCAACCGCAGCACTTTTCACGGTCACGCGTAAATGGTCGCAAAAAGAAATCGATATTGCTATTTGGCCAACCGCTTGGAAAGCCTATAAAAAAGCCTTTGTCGAAACCAATATCGCCGGACTCTGTTTTGCTGCGATTCTCGGATTCCTATACATCGATCTTCGCATTGTGTTTTCGACAATGAGCGGCTTAGCATCAAGTCTGCTCTATTTTTTCCTATTCTTCCTTTTCGCGATGACATTACTGGCGCTCGTCAATTATTTTTCCGTGTACGCACATTTCATCTATCCACTACGGGGTTATGTGATGCAGTCCTTCTTGCTCGCCTTCACCAGCTGGAAAACCTCACTGCTCCTCATCGCTGGTTTTGGTATTGCGGCCTATTTAATCGCCCAAGTTCCAGCGCTTGTCCTCTTTATTTCTGGTGTTTTACCAGCTTATTGGGTTATGAAAGTAAACCTGATCCGTTTTCAAAAAATGCAAGCAAAAATGACAGCCCAATCAGCGTAAGGTATGGCATAATGAAGGCAAGGGGGTGTTTTCAAAGATGAGTACGAACAAGCGGAAACGGCGCATTTTCCAACGGATGTTACTAATATTCTCCTTAACATCATTATTCACCGTTGGATTGTTGCTTTTTTTTATATCGCGATACTACACCAATATAAAAGTCGATGCCGTGTTGCAAGAAACGAAAGCGGTTTCAGAGGCGCAACTCGTCGCCGCCGATCGGAAAGCAACCGCGCTAGTGGCGATGACACAAGAAATTTACAAAAACAGCGATCTCATGAACGACGTCCAGATTGCGATGACACACGATTACGCGGACTACATTCGGCAAAATATCGACAACTATTACGCCAAACAAGGCTTTTACAGCGTAGATTTGCAGAGTTTTCTCAGATCCTATTTTACATATGATGACGATGTGATCGCGGTGCAACTCGTGTCAGCGGACAAAGAATTCACGTATACTTTTCCGACAAATTATGGAAAATGGCAACCAATCTTCGAAAAATACGGCGAGAAAAAACTACTCCAAGCAGTATCACGCAAAAACGACATTTTTCGATTAAATTCGAGCCTCGTATTTAAGCAAGTCATCAACGATCCGAGTACGCTGCAGCCGTTAGGAACTGTGCTGATGTATACCGATCCTAAATTTCTTGGTAACCTCATCCCAAAAGCAAAAGAAGCGACCACATTTGCCGTTATGAATGATGAAAAGGAACGCCTGTACAGCAATCATAAGCTTCCAGATATTACAGCCACGAACGCGAAAAATGCTTACAGACAAGGTAGTGGCTACCTCCAAACGACGGAACAGCAAGCATCTGGTGTCTTCGGTCAAGTCGTCGTTCCAGAAAGTCAAATTGGTGGTATTCCAGTACTTCAATGGACCCTGTTTGGTGTCGGCGTTGGACTCGTCCTCATCTCGATTGCTATTAATTTTTTCATTAGCAGACGCTACTCTCACCGCATCCAAGTCATCATTGACGGCATGGATCAAATGGAAAAAGGTGAGCTCCGTGCTAAGCTTCCCGTCGACGAACGCGAAGATGAACTCACGCTAATCAGTCAGAGTTTCAACAAGATGGGTGACAGTTTAAACGACTACATTAAGCAGGTTTACACGCTTGAAATCGAGGAACAAAAAGCTCAGTTAAAAGCACTACAAGGCCAAGTCGAGCCACATTTTCTCTACAACTCTTTGGAAGCCATCCGCATGCACGCGAGACTAGAAGGCGCGAAGGTGACTAGCAATATGATTTATCACCTATCCACGCTCCTCCGCTACACCGCCGACAACATCGAGATGGTCACGCTTGCCGATGAGGTAGGCTACGTCCGCCAATATCTCCAATTCATGGAACTTCGCTACCAACAAGAAGTCCCGTTTTTCCTAGAAGTCGAAGAACCACTATTGGAACACCCATTTTTGAAATTCACATTACAGCCACTCGTCGAAAATTTCTTCAAATACGCGCGGCATGAAGAGAAACGAACGAGCCTGACATTTAGCGCGAAACGGTTTGGTGACGGGCTCGAAGTGAAGATGCGCGATGACGGACTCGGAATTACAGACGAAAAAATGCGCCAAATACAGGGCAATTTAGCCGGCGAAAAAGGGGAGCAAGGCCACATTGGACTTGTTAACATTCACCGCCGCATCCAGCTTTATTTTGGAGAACGGTACGGACTCGAAATCACGAGCGCAAGAGGGCAAGGCACCGAAGTGACACTGCGCGTTCCGTACACATCTGAGGGGAGGAAAAACTATGTTGAAAATGCTTTTAGTAGATGACGAGCCGTTGATTGTGCAAGGTTTGCGGGCAGTGATTCAGGAATTTGATGAAGAAATCGAAATTATTGGAACGGCGAAAAACGGCATGGAGGCGCTGACGCATTTCGCGAACGAGCCGTGCGACCTTGTGATTACGGATATTAAAATGCCAAAAATGGATGGTTTACAGCTGATTGAGGCTTGGAAAAAGGAACAACCTGAGACGAAATTCATTGTTTTGTCGGGATTTCAGGAATTTGAGTATGTGAAACGGGGACTCGCAATCGGGATTGAGAACTATTTGTTGAAACCGCTGAACGAGATGGAGTTACTCGAAACAATCACGCAAATTAAAGAGAAGGTAGAAGCCGATTTTCAAGCGACGGGAGACGATGCGGCGTACTATATTTTGCGAGATAATGCGCTTTGGCGCTGGCTGAATGACCGAATTGGAATGGAGGATTGGAAGGAACGGATGGCGCTTTATAAAATGCCGCTTGCCAAAGAAATGCGGACGGCACTCGTGTGGATTCAGCCGCTGTATGGCCAGGTGGATCGGACGGCAGACGGCTGGAAGAAGCTACAAAGCCATTTGCGTGCAGAATATCCTTTCATGTTGCTGAATCCAGAAGAAGAACTACTCATTGGTTTAATGGCAGAGGACGACGATGGAATTGCGGCAGATATCGCGACGGTATACGAAAAAATCAGCACCCTCATCGGCGTGGAGCAATGCTTCTTTTTGATGAGCGAAGTAGGAACAGGGACGGCCTACTTTCCGAAAGCATTCCGTGGGCTCGAACAACTACTCCAAGAACGCCTCGTCTCCTCACCCGGCACGCTCATTTCAGCAGATAAAATTTTACCGCATCGCTGGCGCCCGAATTTCAGCCAACATCAACTAGCGCGCGCCCTCGTTTTGCAAGAAAAAGAAAAGACGCTGACATGGCTCGACAACTTTTTCAGCGAATGGGAAGCACATCTTTACGAAAGCGACCCACACCAAGTCATCCGCGTGCTCAGCGAAGTCGCGCTGATGATGTCCGAATCCGACCCAGAGCAGCTACTAAAAGCGATCCGCAGACTTGACGGCGCGGCAACACCATGCGAACTCAAAACAACGATGCTAGAACTCATTCACCCATTTTTCGATCGGAACCAACACGACGACAACAGCAAAAGTCCGATTATCCAGAAAATCATTTCTTACGTCACCGAACACTTCATGGAAGGCATGTCACTCAAAACGCTAGGCGCCAAGTTTCACATCAACGCCGTCTACCTCGGCCAACTTTTCCAAAAAGAAGTCGGCAGCCATTTCACAGACTACCTCAATCAATACCGCGTCAACCATGCCAAAGAAGTCCTGATGACAACAAAGCAACCCGTGACGGCAATCGCTGAAGAATCAGGCTACACCGACATGGCTTATTTTTACCGGCAATTCAAGAAATATACAGGCTATACTCCAAATGGCTTTCGCAAAAAAGAGAAGGTGCAGTGACAAGAAAAGACACGTCGTAGCTTACATAGTGAGGTAATATAGGTAGAATTTGCTAAGTTCAAAATGCCGAGCTATAATTGATATAGTACGTGAAAAGGGAGGGGATGAAAATAAGTGCTCGTCTGAAAGTGCTATTTATTTTCCTAGGCCTTGTCATAGTGATAATACTGGGTTATGTGATATACAAAGATTACTACACGGATTTCATGCTATTTCTTGACCCCAAAGCAGATCGGGCCCATTTAATGGAAAGTATCCGTAGTCATAAATTAAAAGACGCGTTACTATTAATAGCTTTGACCGCGGTCATGTGTGCTATACCAGGAGTCCCCAACTCCATTATTGGCATTTTTATCGGCGTATGTTTTGGTCCGTGGATCGGTGTTTTAATGAATGTTATCGGGAATATAACAGGAAACTTCATTGTTATCCTACTTCTGCGCAAATTCGGTCTATCCAACAAAACAAAAGATCCAGGGAAATTTATAACGAACATTTCTCACATGAAAAAGCCCACCGTTGGAATCACAGTAGGATATATGATACCAGTTATCCCTTCCGTTATCGTGAACTACACAGCAGTAAAATTAAAATTATCGCTTAAATCTCTTTTGTTAGCGGTGACAGTCGGTGTTTTACCTACCTCTTTTTTATACGCATTTGGAGGAGACGCCTTACTTAAAGGAAATACTAAAATCGCCATTCTATCCATTCTCTGTGTTGTTTTCCTTATCTTCCTTATGAAATTTATCCGAAAAGAACAAGTGAAAAGCAGTGCAGAAATGTAGTCTGGTAGTCTTAGAAACTATATAAACAGGAGAGCGAGTGAAGTAGGATGACAGAAACAAAGATAAAACAAATTTTGGTGGCGTTTGACGGGTCAGAGCAGTCTCAGGATGCATTTCAAGAAGCGATCCGGATTGCAAAATTCGAAAAAGCGAGTTTGATATTCCTGACCGTAATCAGTGAAATCATGCCGAATGACGATGAACTTTACTTACAGCTGGATGTACGTCCAGAAATCGACGACGTATATCGAGCGCTAGCAGAAAAAAGGCTAGAAACAATAACAGCCGGGCTTGGTACAACGATAACATACAAAAATGAAGCGATACATGGCGATGCCAAAAGAAGTATTGTGGAATACGCGAAAGAAAACCAGGTCGATTTAATCGTAATCGGCGCAACAGGAAGAGGCGCGCTGGAAAGAAGGCTAATCGGCTCAACGACGGCATATGTAGTCAACCATGCCCCATGTAACGTCATGGTAGTGAAATAATACAAATAAACGCGATGCAATCATTAGTACCAATGATTGTATCGCGTTTATTTTACAAAAAAGGGATGGATAAGCAACCTAAGAGAGTGAGCGGTCTATCCAGATACATGAATAATGCACTGCTTTCGTTATAACAAGTTATATTTCAAATCTACTCTAAATCGCCTACGTATGAAGTTGTTCGTCTTGTAGTCGTTTCATCCGTGTAGTCAAACGATAAAAGCGCCGTCTATTTTGAGTATCTAAAGCAAGATCAATTTCGTTTCGGATTCGTTCCATCCGTTGTTTCTGTGCGAGCATTGTCATGAAACAGTCGATGAACATATCCATAACGATTCTTTCGTTTTCGAGCTCCTTGTATTGTTGAGACATTGCTTCCGATATTTTTTTGGCAGACATGACAATCACTCCTTCAAAGTGTATTTTGTAAATTATTAATAGACAATACCTCGTTAAAGGAACAATGAAACATTTTATGGAAAAATATTTAGGGTGGTGGGGAATTGAAACATGTAAATCTATACTTTATTTTAGTGATTTTGAAAAATGATTTTTTTGTCTGTATTGTTTAAATAATAACGTTTTAGATATGGCGGAGATAAAGACAAAAGTATCTAATGGTACCCCTTAATGTAGACGTCCCTTTTTATAGACGATAGTTGCTTTCCGCCTTTTTTGAGTAAATTATTGAATTCATTTATAGTATTCATGGTAGATAAAAAGAAGTGATAAGTATATTATTCTGCAAATTATACACTTTTCAAAAATTTAAATTATAAATTTAATTGAAAAAGTAAAAATATTGACAATGTTACATTCTCAAGTTAAATTTACGTTGATAGCGCTATTATGAATGGAATTCAAGAAAGAGGGGGAAGATACAATGAAAACTATTAAAAGAATAATTTCTATACTATTAATTTGTGCACTAACAGGGAGTCTGCTACCAATGCAAATGATGGCATCGGCATCGGTGTCTTGGGGAACACAGTTTATTACAGGTATTGATACTACTGATAGAAACGGGAATACTATCTCAGAAGCCCCTATAAATAAAAGCTTTAAGGTTCGATATGACTGGACAATACCAAATAGTATCGACGTTAAAGAAGGAAATACAATGAATATAACACTGCCAGAAGGACTTCAAACGACCCAAAACGATGTTATGGAGTTTAAAGCTGCGTCGGGTGCCGTTGTAGCAAGAGGACAAGCAACTTCCCCTGGAGGTAAAGTTTATAATGTGACATTTACGGATTATCCGGAAACACATTCAAATGTAAGAGGATACATTGAATTTTTTATACAGTTTGATTCAAGTGTACAACCCAACCAAAAAATAGAATTTGAAGCTCTGCCAGGTAAAAAACCAGTGACAATAACAGCTATTAAAGAGAATGAAGGAGAAGGTCCTCCTGGTGAGCCTGGACCTGTAGAAATAACAGTGGACTCCAGCTATAAGATGCCTTCGTATCAAGGGAATGGAATAATAGAGTGGTATGTTTTTATTATTCCTCCAAAATTAAAATCTCTCCCAACAGACCCAGGTTATTACGAACCAGTGTATAACGTTACACTAGAAGATAGTTACGGCGTAGGTCAAACGCTCATTTCAGACTCCGTTAAAGTTAGACAAGCATACGGCGTTAGAGGTGGGTTTTTCATAGAAAATGGACTTCCTGATTTAAAAGTAACCAGACAGGATCCTGCTGCTAGGACTTTTGGATTGGATTTAGGGGACTTAGATGATGGTTACGGAAGGGAGATTACTTACAGAACCAAAGTAACAGATGCAGATCAAGAAGCGTTTTACAACGAGGCCACTATCAAAGGGAATGGATTTGAGAGAAAGATTGAGAACACTGTACGAATTGAAGGTGGTACTGGTGGAGCGGAGGGCGAGCAAGCGGCTTTTACTGCCATCAAACAAGATACTGCTGGAAAACCTTTAGAAGGAGCTAGTTTTGATCTATATCGTATACCAGCGAGTGGCGGAGAAATAGAGATAGCGACCGGCTTAACATCAGATAAAGATGGTGTTATAAGCTATGATAAGCTTCGTTTTGGGACGTATGAGCTCCGTGAAAAAAGTGCACCCGAAGGATATAAACTGTTAGATGCACCATATCGCTTTGCTTTAGATTCTAGTGGTATGAACACATTAGCAATCCCAATTATTAATGAACTTGAAGAAATACCCGTCGGATCTGTAGAACTAAGCAAATACGATGAAGCAGACAAAAGCAAAGGATTAGCAGGAGCGAAATTCGATTTATATAAAGGAACACCATCAGCGGGAAATACTCCAATCAGCTCGCATACAACGCCAGCGAATGGTATTGTGGCAGTCAATAATTTAGAATTTGGAGATTACTATTTTGTAGAGACAGAAGCACCGAATGGCTATGAGTTAGACGCAACACCAAGACCTTTCACGATCGGCGAAGATCAAGTGACGGTACCGGTTAAGTTGGGTGTTGCGAACAAAGCAATCGAAATACCAGTAGGATCTGTAGAGTTGATTAAGTACGATGAAGCAGACAAAAGTAAAGTTTTAGCAGGGGCATCGTTTGATTTATTCCGAGGAACGCCTGGTTCAGGAACACTGGTAGACAGTCATGTAACGCCAGCATCAGGGACATTCCACGTGAATAACTTAGAATTTGGAGATTACTATTTTGTAGAGACAAAAGCACCAGCAGGCTATGAGTTGGATGCCACACCAAGACCTTTCACGATCGGCGAGGACCAAGTAACGGTGCCATTTAAGTTGGGTGTTTCGAATAAAGCGATTGTTGATCCAACCATCCAAACCATCGCTTTTGAAACAGGCACAAATAGTAAAATCCTTTTTCCAGGAGAAGCCGCTGCAATCAGCGACCGTGTTTCTTACAGCGACTTAATCTCAGGTAAAGAATACCGCTTAAATGCAACGCTTCTAACAAAAGATGGCGCCTTGCAACTAACAACAGGACAAAAACAATTCACTGCAGCGAATGCAACAGGTCAGGAAGTAGTAGATTTAGCAGCATTTGACGCGACAGCTCTACGCGGACAACAAGTTGTCGTATTTGAGCAACTGATTGATGTAGCATCAGGTCTTATCGTCGCAACACACGAAGATTTAAATGATGCCGATCAAACCGTGGCCTTTGCTGACCCGCGTGGTGGGGTAGAATTTACAAAAGTAGATGCAGATACGCAAAACCCGCTTGCAGGA
>NZ_AODD01000030.1 GCF_000525835.1 Listeria grandensis FSL F6-0971 | reverse complement strand
ATGCGACAACACACACCTACGATTCCAGCAAAATGCAAACTGGGCTGGTTGAACCATCTAGTACCAGAGAAGAAGCCAAAGAAAACGTATAATTTCGATGATTACACGAAGACGCTGGAAGGTAGTTACTGGGTCTTAAGTAAAAATGGCATCACGAATCGCGAAACCGCAGAAGCGAGTATTGCCTACAATGACGGCTTAAAAGATGGTACAATTAAAGTGACATCCGAAGAAACTGGCGATTTTATGACGGATTATATGCTAGACGCAATGAAGGGTATTAATACGTTGAATCCCGATGTGCCACTGACAAAAATGCAAAGCTTTTCAATTATCTCGTTTGTCTTATTAGGCGGCATCACAATGAAAAGCAAGGGAGTTAAGGTACCTAAGAGTAGTGTAAGCAAGATATATAGTAATGTGAAACTAAAAGGAAAAGATTATCAAGGAAAATCAAATAGGTTTGTTTTAAACGATAATGGTCATTTCTTGAGCGAGTTTGAGCTAAAACCTAATACGAAATATGACGCTAATGGTTATAAATATCAAACAGATAATTTGGGAAGAATTAACGATGCTGATGGTGAATTGTCATTGAACAAAGGAATTAGAAATACAAAACATCAATTACAAGCTGGTGGAGAGGATCGAGTAAAGGCACCAAGTACACAAGGTGATCATGGTGGACATTTAATAGCAACGCAATTTAATGGCTCACCATTGATTGATAATATAGTTGCAATGAACGGTAATGTCAATGTCAGTGCATATAAAACAATTGAAAACTCATGGAAAAAGGCATTAGTAGAAGGGAAAAGTGTTCATGTGAATATTAAGCCTGTTTACATGGGGGAATCTAAAAGACCGATGAGATTTGATTTAAAGTATACTATTGATGGTAAAAAATATGTAAGGAGGCTACCAAATGAGTATGGGGGACAGTAAGGTGGATACAACGAAGATGGAAGAACTATATCAAGAGATAGCGACAGAAATCAATATGATAATTCCAGAACAATGGAGTGAAGTTCTATTATATTCAGAGGTGGAAGAACACAGTGACGCAACTTTTTTCTACTATTATCCTATGGGTAAAACTACACCGATATATAGCTTGGATATTGAAGATATAGAAGGTGTAGATGTAGAAGAAGTAGATAATGGTTTGAGCAATCTAAGTGATCTATTAAGAAAACTGTGGAATGAATTTATTGTAAACAAACAAGAACCATGGAAAAGTCTAAACTTCACTTTAAATTCAAAGGGCAAATTTAACATCCAATACAGCTATGAAGATTTAGAGAAAGATGGTTATGATTATGTTGATCGCGTAGCTATTTGGGAATATGAGAAATTAAACATGTTACCCAAATCAACTGATGTAAGTGCTATCGAACTGATTGAAAACTATAAAAAAAAAATCTAGCAAGGGAAAATAGTATTAAAATCGTTTGCCACTGAAGAGCAACGAATATGCATAAAATTAAAAGGTTTTGGCACATTATCAATGCAAGAGATTGTTAGGCTAGAAAAAGAGATGCATCTAAATTTTCCAGAAGAATATAAACAATTTTTGATGAATAAGAATGGTGGGGTACCAGAAGAAAATTATTTATCCACGGTAATTCCATCTAATGGCGAAGAGATTGTTTTAGGCGCATTATTGGGAATTAACGACAATGATAACTTTGATTTAGAAAGCTGGTGTAAAGAGTATGGCGATGAATTGATGGAATCGTCGTTAATTATAGGAACAGAGTATGGCTCAGGGTTATTTGTTTTGATATGTGAAAGTGATCAGGCGGGAGTATATTTTTGGGATAACGGGCAAGAATTAGAAGGGTCTAGTGATGAGGAGAATGTTTACAAGTTGGCAACTTCATTTGGTGCTTTTATTTCTGGACTAAAGCTAGAAAAATAATTGTATTGAGTGATGAAATTTAGAGAGCTTATAATGTTAAAGATATTTTGAGAGTGAGCTAGTACTTTATCTTCTTATTATTCATGGCATGTGTATATTTAACAGGGAACTAATATTGAAAATTAGTTCCCTAGATATTAAATGAATAAGGTATACACGATTGAATTAATATGCAGTATTTCAAATTACAAAAATATTAATTTATTATGGGGGAGAGCTTTGTGAAAATTAGTGAATTATTTGAATTGAATAGAACACAAAATGAATTAGATTTTGTTGACATTGATATTGAAAATGATATGCCGCTCTTTATTGATCCGTATTTTCTTTCAATTAGAGAAGATAGATGGTCTATTAATGCAAATAGAACATTAGAGAGTTTTTTTTCAGTATATGTTATCTCTTTTTCAACAAGGTGATGTAGAGAAAGCTAGAAAGAATTTTAAATTTTCTGAGCCAAGAGAGACGTGTTTAGGATTGTCGGAATATGGTACGAAAGGGAAAAGTTTAGGGCAGGACGATGCAACTAAGCTTTTCGAATATATTTTAAGCAGTGGTGTAATGGAGGATGGATTAGTTTCACAAGTAAATGATATCAAGATATTTGTGGACAATATTTCACACGATAAAATTTCAGATTTAACTACAAATATTATTAGGAAGCATCTTATAGAATACACCCAGAAGCAGTGTGAATTGTATGGTATTAAACTAAAAAAATCAATTGCAACAAATGAGTATTGGAATACGGCAAATAAATGTTGGGAAAGCAGTTACGAGGATATGCTTGTAATAAATAATCAAGCTATTATTTTAGTTCCTAAATCAATAGTGTGTAGAAAAAGAGGATACTTTTATGATTCTGAACAATACGCAAGACATTTCGTTTTGAATTTCTTAGTTAGCGAAGAGATAAGACTTAATACTTCATTAGTTAGATCAACAAAGCTGAAGAACGGGGATGTGAAAAAATCAGCGAAGAAGGATGAGGTTGCTAAAAAACATGGTGCCTATAAAAAAGAATTTTTACGTAGGTTTACATTAGAGTATCCTGAGTATTACCAAAGGTTTAAAGCACAGGCAAAATCAAAAGTAAGTTCTCTATCTAGTGAGGAAATTATAGAAAATTATACGGAAGACTTCTATATGCAAATAATAGATAGATTGATTGGGGACTTTAATAGTATTAAGTCGGGTACAAAGGATGCGAATAAATTCCATGAACATATTATCGCTACGATGAATTTTCTTTTTTATCCAAGTTTAATGGATCCAATTAAAGAACAGGAGATTCATGGTGGTAGAAAGAGAATAGATTTAGTATACGATAATGCAGCGGAATCTGGTTATTTTTTTAATCTATCTACAGTTAAAGAAATACCTTCAAGCTATATTATGGTTGAATGTAAGAACTATACGAAAGATGTTGCGAATCCAGAAATTGATCAATTGAATGGGAGATTTTCTCCAAATCGAGGGAAAATGGGATTTCTGGTGTTCAGAAGCTGTGAAAATGAAAGTGCATTGATTGAAAGGTGTCGAGATGTTTACAAGGATAATAGAAATTTAATTATACCAGTTCAGGACAAGGATTTTATTAAAATATTAAAGGATATGAAAGAAGATAGTTCAGAGAGAAGTAATACGCCACAAGAGAAATTTTTAGGTGAAATTACTAGAAAAATAATTATATCGTGAATTTTATTATGAACTAATGTGCTATAATTAGTGTTTTTCTAATTTATGGTAATTTCATATAAGAAACGAATGGAGTAGTATTATGGGAGAGAAAAATAAGAAACATACCAAGAACAAAAATAAAAAAGTTGGATGTTGATTTTTGCTGAGATTTTGATGGTACCAGTAATTGATTGATGACTATAAAAAGAAAGTTAGCAGAGAAAAATAATATTAAAAATAATTTGCTACAAGAGTGATTCATGGAGACTGTATAGTACTGAATCTAGCGCAGAGCTATACAGTCATTTTCACCATTTCCGTCAGGTTAAGAAGAATATTACTTAGATGAGAACAGTCTACTGTTTTTTTGCCCCGCCGAAATATTCATCATAATATGCATGCAATTTCTTACTTGAAAGGATATAATGTGCAATAACAATGTTGATAAGCAGAATAATAGGTATAAATACTATAATGATAGGCATGTTAATCAGTACAAATTTTAGCATAAAATCAATAATCATTTGCAAATGAACTCCGATAAAACTAAAATACCCCAGCTGCTCGAGTAGTCTATTATTGTCGTTCACAATGCTATTTCCTAATAAGCGTGTGATGAAAAAAGTGAAGGCTGATAATACTAGGAAGATACATTCGTACTTTATAATTGTAAGAAATCTTTTTTTGTTCTGCACTGCAACCATTAGCTCATCGTTGCTTAAAAAGAAAACAGCAAACACAATGATGTTGCTATTCATTAATTTTATAAAACCAGACCAGCTGGGTTCATAGGAAAAAATTATACAAGATATGGTTACTGGGATTAGTGAGAGTACTAATTTGAAAAATAGGTTTTTAGATATTATTTCTTTATCTTCTTTTTGAGATGTTTGCTTTTTTCTTTATTCTTTTTTTTTGCCATATGTCTGCTCCAAATCTATTTGTATTAGTTTACATCATTTTACCATATACCATGCATATTTGTTATAATGATTAGGAAGAATAGTTGTATTTAAGATGAACCAGTTGAATTTGAAAATTGCTATTTGAATAATTATAGGAAGTGAGATGATATTGTGGTTACACACGATGATTATGATGGACAACTATTTTGTCAAACCATTGATGAGAATATAGCGTTAATTCGAGAGCAAAACATAGTTCAAGAGGACATTCTTATCGAGGAGTATACAACTATAAAGAACAATGCTAAAAAAATAGAAAAAATGATTAATAAGTATGAAAAAGCAAGGCATGAATATACCGGAACAATTAGATCAAGCCATGTTCTCAAGGGTTAAAAAGCATAAGAAAATCTTTGGATAAAATACCTTTATTAAATGAATTGACTAAAGATAATCAGCTAAATATCATTGTGGGTGCTAATGGTAGCGGTAAGTCTTCTCTTGTTGATTATCTAAAAGACTCAATGCTTATTAACTTATCCGTGATACCTGCGTACAGAAACCTGTTTTTCAATTCAAACAATTATAATGCTGAAATGTTGAAATCTACTAGCGCACATATAATGTCAAATTTACAAAATATACGAGCAAAATCACAGGCAAAGGATCAAGATACGTTTTCAATAGCAGTCTATGCTTTAGTGAATGAATATGTAGACTATCTTTCAAAGAAGAATGAAGATGATAGCTATGAGGGTACCGATATTTTAAAGAAGTTAAATAGCATTTACATGGACATCTTACCTCATATTAAATTTTTACCAGTTGTGATTGATAGAATTCTAACCCCGCAGTCACAATTAACAAAAAATGAATACCAAATCAGTGAGTTAAGTGATGGAGAAAAATCTGTGTTGTATTTCATAAGTTTGCTTTTGCTAACGGATGACAAATCTTATATTGTTGTTGATGAACCAGAAACGTACATGCATACTGCCTTAGCAATTAAACTTTGGAATACATTGCTCAAGGAAAAGCCTGATTGCAAATTTATTTTAATATCACACAATATTGATTTTATTCAATCCCTTACAGGGGCTCAAATAAAATGGCTGAAAAAATATGAAAGACCAGAAAGTTGGGAATTTCAAAATATTGAAGGTATCCAATTGCCCCAAGATCTTGTGTTGAAAATTATGGGTAGTAAGAAAGATGTTCTTTTCATAGAAGGTACAAGTCATGGGAGTCTTGACTATAGAATTTATAGTGAATTATTTGGAGAAACATATAATATCCAACCAGTAAATGGGCATAGAGAGGTAAAAAAATATACTGAAGCTTACAATAAAACAGGAGTATTTGGGAATAGTGCCAAGGGAATTATAGATAGAGATTCCTGGGATGCTAATGAAATTGAAGCTTTGGAGAGGAAAGAAGTATTCGTACTTCCAACAAATGAAATTGAAATGTTGCTATTCACAGATGAAGTAGTCGAAGCTGTTTTGCTAGCGCATTGTTATGAAGAAGATGAAATTGAAAATATAACCAATCAATTTAAAAAACATTTGTTTGAACGAATTAATATGAGAAAAGAACAAGTAATCATGAATCATCTCAAAAATAAAATCGATCATTATCTAGAAAAAACAAAAAAATCGAGGATTCAAAGACACTAGAAAGTTTGAAGCAAAGCTTTGCCAAACTTATTAATATTTCTATAGATAAAGAATACGACAAACTGTTATTAGAAATAAGTGATATCATCACTCAACAAGATTATAAAAGGGCTTTGGAAATTTGCAATCTAAAAACAGAGATTACAAAAGGTTTGGCAGATAAATATCTAGTACCGGGATATTTAGATTTTGCAGAACGTTTAATTAAGAAAGATGCAGTACTTAGAAATAAACTGAAGGAGAGTCATTTTGAACGGATTGAGCGGGGAGTGCAAGTGCTAGAAGTACATTAGTCTCCGTCATTTGTGAATAAATAGCAAATAACTATAAGACTCAAAAGTTTTTTGATGCTAACGAACTAGCACGCAATTTTAACGAGGATGGGCTTTCAGTATCAGTTTGAAAGCCCTTTTTGTGTTATGGAAGTAGACTGCTCTTACTTATAATAGATAATGCATCTGTATAACCAAGGCTATATATCTTATTAGTAAGCAATATTTCTCGATTTAACAGTGCATCGCTATAGGAACAGAGCAACTTAACAGCCTCAGTATTATGTGACAGCAGGTCCCTTAGGCTATCAAAATATTCTTGGCTCTCAGTTTCAAGTGATGCAGTTTCAGGATTATTCGTATAAAAATTTTCAATTCTAGCAGCTATAAACTCCATAACGTCTTTCTCGAAATGTTCCATATTAAGACCTCCATTTAATGATAAATAGGCAAATATCAAAACTATGCCTATTATGGCAATGATTTTAAATATAGTATATTATATAATGCCAAAAAAAGGCAATGGAGAAAGGTATGATATATTAGTGAAAGAAATTAAGATTCATATCAATGACTTGCTAAGTAAGCATGATATATCATTAAATAAGTTAGCTAGAGAATCGAACATCGAGCCTGCACGCTTATGGGAGCTAGCGAATTATAAGAGAAAGACAATTAATATGGGTTACTTAATTAGAATAGCTGAAACCTTAGAAATAGACGACATCACAGAGATAATAACAATTGAAGAGGTTGAAGAATAGGCAATCTAGCATACTCTAAAAATAAACGCAAAAATAATCATATTAGGTAATCCTAGAGCATGATTATTTTTATGCCTATTATGGCAATGATTTAAAACCAATCCTAATATACAATGCCAGAGAAGGCAACAGGAGAGGTGTGATATATTTGAGTAAAGAAATTAGAATTCATCTTAATGATATACTAGACAAATACGACATATCACTAAATAAGTTAGCCAGAGAATCGAATATTGAACCTGCCCGATTATGGGAATTGGCAAACTACAAGAGACAGACGATTAATATTGGATACTTAGTAAGGATTGCAGAGACTTTAGAGATCAGTGACATCAGGGAGCTAATTACGCTAGAGGAATCTGAAAGCTAACATTTGGGTAAAAGATTGTGAAATACGCCCTTAAAATTACCCTTATTCCGTGCAATAAATATATATAGTTATTTCGCTAATAAAAATGAAAATGGCTACATATAAGGAATAAGGGTACAGTTTTTATAGTTATTCTATATGCTAAGACAGTATTTGATTGTGTGAAATTCTCCTTTTGATTGCGCTGAGAAAAGCTGTGGCCTTGTGTCGCGGCTTTTTTTCGATTGGTTGCCCTAAATTTTTTTTTGTGATATATAAAAAATCCAGAAATACTCGGGTGAGATGAGTATTTCTGGATTTTTAATTTCAGCCGATTCCTGCAAGTGTTTGAATGATTAGTTGGATGTTTAGAATACTGAGAGCAACGGTTATGACCCAAGCTAGAACGGTAACCCAAATATGGTTTTTGAAATCGCCCATTAGCTTTTTGCTGCTCGTGAAGATGGTGAGTGGGATCATCGAGAATGGTAGGGCGATACTTAGGAATACTTGTGTATAAATTAGGAGTTGTTCGACTGCATTTTCTTGGTCGCCATAGATTACGATGCAGATGATGACTGGGATGATAGCGAGTATACGTGTAATAAGACGGCGAATCCAGACGGGTAATTTCATATGGATGAAGCTTCCATAACAATTTGGCCAGTTAGTGTACCTGTGATCGTGGCGTTTTGTCCGGATGCGAGTAGTGCGATTGCGAATAGTACACTCAGAACTGGGCTTGCTATGGCGCCCACGATGGCGTTGTTCTGTAATGCATCGTAGAGTTGTGTGAATTGTCCGAGATTACTGGTGTCTTGTCCGAAGAATAGGGCTGCTCCGAGAATTAGAAGTAGGCAGTTGACGACGAATGCTGCAGTTAGCTGTATGTTGGAGTCGATCGTCGAGAACTTGATGGCTTCTTTTAATGATTTTTTGTCGTTGCGGTCGTATTTTCTGGCTTGGACAATGGATGAGTGTAAGTATAGGTTATGTGGCATAACGGTGGCTCCGATGATACCTAGTGCTAGGAATAGTGCGCCTTTGTCTGTAATTACTTGTTTTTGTGGGATGAAGCCGCCGAGCATGTCTGACATGTTGGGATCGGATAGGATAACTTCGTACAAAAAGATGACAAGGACGGTGATGATAAGTGTGACGACGATGGCTTCGATTTTGCGGAAGCCGAATTTGGCTAGGACGAGAAGTAGGAATACGTCGAGCACGGTGATGATGACGCCGAGTATGAGCGGGATGCCAAACAACAGGTTGAGAGCTACGGCGCTACCGATGACTTCGGCGATGTCTGTTGCCATGATGGCAAGTTCAGCTACGATCCAGAGCGCAAAACCGCCTTTTTTCCCAGTTTTTAGTCGGGTTGCTTGGGCTAGGTCGAGTCCGGTGACGATGCCAAGCTTGGCGCACATGCTTTGTAGTAGCATTGCGATTAGACTGGACATCAGGATGACGCTTAGAAGTAGATAGCCGTATTGGGAGCCACCTTGGATGGAGGTAATCCAGTTACCGGGATCCATGTAGCCAACTGCGACAAGCGCGCCGGGGCCGGAGTAGGCAATGAGCTTCCGCCAGAAGCCGCCGTTTTTTGGAATGCTGACGCTATTATTTATTTCGCCCAAACTTGAACCGTTGGGTGGGGTATGTTTGATTATCTTTTTTTTATCGGTCATAGTAAAAATCCTCTCAGTGTTTCCTTAGTGCAACAAAATTAGTTTAATGCAAAGGGGCTGAAATTGCAAGTCTTTTGCTATGAGGTAAGTTATTAATTGGAACTAAGTGGACTTTTAAGCGTTAATATAGGGTGCGCCAAAGATAGAATGTGGCGTATGCTTCCCAACCGGACCAGTTTTTTGCGAGTTGTTGGATCTCTGTTTTTGTTGGTTTCTGGTCTAGTTGTTGGGCGTGTTGAATGGCGTTAATGAGTCCGATGTCATCGATTGGAAATGCGTTGGGAAGTTTTAGGCAGCGCATGATGACGTAGTTTGCTGTCCATGGGCCGATGCCGCGTATTTTGGTGAGTTCTTTTTCGATATGGGCAATGGTTGGTAGGTTTTTGGAGATGTTGTTTAGATAGGGCTCCAGATTGGATTTGTTGGGCGATTTCGATGATGTATTCGCTTTTACGTTTGGTGAGTTGGATGGCGGTGAGGTCTGTTATGCTGAGTGTCGCGATTTTTTCGGCGGTTGGGAAGGTCCAGTATTGAATGTTATTGTAGACCGTGCTGGTGCCGTATTTTTCGACGAATTGGCGCTTGAGTGTGTAGGCGAACGAGAGGTTGATTTGCTGACCGATAATGCCCCAGCAGAGGGCTTCAAAGAGGTCGGGGATGCTGATGATGCGCAGGCCATAGTGATCTTGGGTTGTTTGGCAAAGCAGGGCGTCGGTTCGGGCGAGTGCGTAAAATTCAGAGATATCGCGGTCAATGTCAAACCAGTTGTGTATGTAATCAATTAGTTCTATGCGTGTTAGTTCTGTGATGGGTGTTTGACTGGCGAGGCATTGGATGGATAGTGTGTTGTGGGTTGCTTCGCTGATTTGGGTGAGTAGGGTTTGTCCTGTTAATTCGATGAGTTTGGTGATTTGGTTGTTTTCGATGTGGTGCATGCATTCTTTGGAATCGCGATTTAGATAGTCTAGATTTGGTGCAAAACGGAAGGTGCTGGGTGTTTGTATCGTGATTTTAGTGGTGGATGGTTGCATCATTGAGCCTCCTTAGTTTGCTTGATACTTATAGTTATACCACACAATGACTTTTTAAATCTTGCTTTTATGTCTTGGAACGGTTATTTTTTTCGGGGAAAGGAGGTATAATGGATATATGGAAAGGGGCTGGCAAAAATGGTGACGGTGGAGCAGTGGCGTGCGATTTGTGAAAATGATGCGGCGTATGATGGGCAGTTTTTTTATGCGGTGAGTTCGACGCGGATTTTTTGTCGGCCTTCGTGTAAGTCGCGGACGCCGAAGTTTGAGAATGTGCAGGTGTTTATGCAGGCGGAGGATGCGATTCGTGCTGGGTATCGGCCGTGTAAGCGGTGCAAGTCTGGCGGGGAGCGGTTGCCGGATGTGGAGTGGGCGGCGCAAGTGCAGGCATTTATTGAGGAGCATTATGGGGAGTATTTGACGTTGCCGGTCATCGCGGATGGGTGTCATGGTAGCCCGTATCATTTGCATCGGGTTTTTAAGACGCAGACCGGGATGACGCCGCTTGGATTTGTTCACCTGGTTCGGATGCAAAAGGCGCGTGTGTTGTTGGAAACAACCGAGATGAGTGTGATGGAGATTGGTGTGGCGGTCGGAATGCCGAATGCGGCACAGTTTGCGACATGGTTTAAGCGGATGGAGGGCGTGACGCCGAGTATGTATCGAAATAGCAGGAAGGACGGGGAAAAATAATGAAGACGGTGTATTATGATCGTTTATGTGTGGCTAGGATGGCGATGTATGTTGGGGTCAGTGAGCAAGGATTGGTGTTTATTGGCTCGGATCAGGCGGACATGTCGGAACTTGAACAATGGTCTGGGAAGCGCGGCTTGGATTTGATGGAGGATCGAGTGAGAGTGAAGCCCTATATGGAGGTACTTTCAGCGTATTTGATGGGGACCAGACGGAAGTTCGATTTACCGCTTGATATTGCGGGTACTACGTTTCAAGAGGCTGTGTGGCAAGCGTTATGTGCCATTCCTTACGGAGAAACGCGTACGTATTCGGAGATCGCAGAAGAGATCGGCAAGCCGCAAGCTGTGCGCGCAGTTGGGACGGCAATCGGGGCGAATCCAGTTTTGATGGTGGTGCCGTGTCATCGCGTGATCGGAAAAAATGGCAAAATAACGGGGTACCGCGGCGGTATCGCGATGAAAGAACAGTTGCTGCGTCTGGAATCAGGCAACTCAACCTTGCCAAAAGCAGCGTTTTAATTGGACATTACCGCCTGGTGTAAACGTAACGCCTTCCGCTTGCAGTAGTTCATATTGGGCGTGCCAGCCTGGAACAAGGCGTCCATTTGCGCCAACGACACGATGACTTGGAATATTAGCATTACTTGGTGTTACACGCATGGCAACGCCTACGAGGCGCGAATTTTTCGGACGACCGAGCATGTACGCGATTTGACCGTATGTCGTGACTTTTCCACTGGGGATTTGGCGGACAAGATTGTAGATATTTTGCTGAAATTCGGCATGTTGCATGATACGTTTCCTCCTATTTATATAGTAAAAGAGAGCAATGATGGAAACTGCTCTCTTTTTTTTTGCGTGCTAATTTAGCGGTTTTGGATGACTTCGGTTTTGTAGCCGTCTGGATCCATCACGAAGAAGTAGGATGGTTTTGTTCCTGGCAAACCTTTTAAGTCGGTTACACTGTAGCCGGCTTTTTTGAATTGTTCGTGGGTTGCGGAAAGGTCGTCAACGCCAACTGCTAAATGCCCGTAGCCGTTACCAAGGTCATAAGGTTCTGCTTGATCGTAGTTATACGTTAATTCTAATTCAAAGCCACCTTCTTCAAATGTCAAATAAACAAGTGTGAATTTATGATCTGGAAAGTCTTTGCGACGTGTTTCTTTCAGGCCAAATGCTTCGGTGTAGAAAGCTAGCGATTTGTCTAAGTCTTTGACGCGAATACACGTATGTAGCATTTTAATACTCATGATAAAATTCCTCCTAAATAGCGATTTTCTCTCGTTTTCATTGTAATATATCCGGGCATTGATTACAAATGTTGTTGTTTGTAGGAGTCGATGATGACGTTTATAAACGCGCCAAGTAGTAGGATAATCGAGACGAAGTAGAGCCAGAGCATGATGACGATCATGATGCTGAGACTGCCGAAACCGAGAATTTTATCGCCTTGAAAACTAACATACGCGGAAAGTAGTTCGGTTGCAACGAGCCAGCCGATTGTGGCGAATAGGGCACCGATGATGCTTTTTCTGATTTTCCATTTGACGTTTGGAACGAGCCAGTAGATGATGAGGAACAGGATGAATAGAAAAATGGGCGTGATGAACCATTTTGCGGCGCCTAAATCGGCGAGGGCATCAAGCTTCAGGTCGAATTGGTCTTGTAGGAAAGTCACGATTTGTTCGCCGAATGCGAAAATGAAGACGACAGCGCCGAGAATCACGATAATAAGGAGCATCATAAGGAAAGACATGACGCGGGTCACGATGAAATTTTTGCGATCAGGGGCTTGGTAGACGATGTTTAGCACTTCTTGTAAGGCGCTGAAACATCTGGAGGCAGACCAAATTGCGGTGATTAAACCGAGTGAGATGGCGGTGCCGCTTGCGTTGGTGAGCATGCTTTCGATGATGGGGTGCAGGATATCGTATACTTCTGGTGGCATGAATGTTTGGAGTGTGGCGTAGATGTCCTCTTTTGGGATTGGTAAGAGTGGGATCAGATTGCCGAATACGAGTAACATTGGGAGAATGGATAGCAATATGTAAAAGGTGAGCTGGGCGGCGTGGGAGGTGATTCGAGCGCTTTTCCAGTTTGTTTTGGCGAGTTCTCCTACTTGTTTTAGTTTGGTTTTTGTTTGAGGTTTTAATGGCATGTGCGTTACGTCCTTTCTTGAAATGGCTTCCTATGTATAGGTTTCCCCTTCGTTTGTCAGTTTTAAACGTCATCTTGATGTAGCGTCTATTTTATAAACGTTAATGAAATGATTTAGCTCTACATAGTTAACATTGATTCCCTCGACTTTTAATATAATAGTAACTTATGTTACTCCGATTTATCTATTTATAGTTTAATTTTTAATCATTTATCTATAAAAAATGCATTTTAGACATAAAATGAACACATAATTAGTGAAGGTGTAGCAGTCGTTTACGAGACTAAAAACGAAATTACAATTTTAAATTTATGCAATTTCGAAATTAGCATGCAAATTAGTATTTTTTAAGTATATAACGTCAAAATTTTATGCTTTATGCTAAGTAATATAGTTTACGTTATGGGGAGGCGTCCTATGGATTTTCTTGAGGTTCACGGTTTATTGCTTAGGGAACCTAACTTGTTGTTACCTTTGTTAGATTTATCGAATATAAGCAAAAATAATTCGGATTTTTGCCAGATGAAAGTATTAAAAAATCATCAAGATCTTGTTTTGACAGATTCAGGTAAATTGATTCATGTCATAAAAGGACAATTACTGCAGCAAATTAATAACTCGAAACAACACGTTAATGCTATTTGGATGGAGAATGATTTTATCTTCCATAATGTTTTTCAGTCTAATCCGTATGAATATGTTGCCTTTGGAAGTGTAGAAGTAGCTATTTATGATGCCAATGCAGTACTTCAAGAACTTTCTGGGCAACCTTTCTTCCCAGACCTTTTAATTGACACGTTAAAGCGCCAAGAATCACAGTTTTATCGATATTCACTTATGCTGACCAAAAGCGTACAAGAGCGAGTGCTGGATATTATTAAGCTACTTTCTAATAGGGAAGAGTCGGGTTTTCATATTCCCAAAATGGTCAATTATTTGCTTCTGTCTAAATGTTGCCAAATATCACCGCACACTGCTAAGAAGGCAGTGCAAGAATTAGAACGGGCTAATAAAATTATATATAAAAAGGGTAAGCCTATTTTGATTTATGATGCAGAAGACTTGGGTTTATAAGTTCATCCACCCGAAAAAAACTTAAATACTAGAGAGGGAGAGCAATATAGGGGTATTACTTAACTTAAAAGGAGATTGATCAATGCAGAAGTAAAAAGGGTTATGAGTAAAGCAGTAAAAGTAACGGCAGCACGAGTGGAAAATGAGCAAGTTACCATCCAGAATAGTTTGAAGGAAGATATTACAAATAATCCCTTCATCATTATTAGATAAAAATCAAATCATAGGAGTGTTTATAGACATGAAGAAAAAAGGTTTATTGAAAAAAGGGAGTAGTGTGGCATTAGTCGCAACCCTGATCGGAAGTCAATTAATGACTGCAGTGCCATTTAACGTATTGGCAGTAGAAACAAACAGCGTACAAACGCAAGCTGTTCCATACTACAGTGCGACAGTTAGCACTTGGATGGAACTAAAATCAGCTCTTACAAATGCAATTGTTACAGATATTTACCTTGATGCGGATATTACAGTTGGAGAAGCAACTACTGTGACGAGTACAACAAAAAATATCCATGGTAATGACCATACATTAAACGCTAATCTTAAACACATTAGACTAACTACGGCCAACACTGTAGCATCAATGGAAGATCTAAAAATTACGAATACAGATACCTCTGGACTTTTCTGGGGTGACGTTGAGAACCTAAAAGTAACTTACAAGAATATAGATCACAATGGTCAACAATTGATGTTTTTGCCAAAAGGGGAACTTATCATTGAAGGCACAGTGAGTAGTAATTCGACAGCACAGGAAGTTTTCGAAGGAAAGCAATTAACAATCAAAGATAATGCAAACGTAAATTTCGTTTCAAGTGCAACAGGTAGATCAGTTTCACCAATTACCTTCCTTGTGGACAATGGTGGATTATATGTTGGAAAGAAGGCTAACTTAAAAGTACGTTCTAATGCTGCTACAATTTACGGCGGTACTAATTCTACAATTATAAATTACGGTAACATGGATTTGAAATCAGAGAAATTTCAAGCTATCCACCTAGCTTCTAAAAGTAATATGTATTTCCAAGAAGGAAGTGTTTTAAAAGCTGTTGCAGGTGACACAGTAGAAGAATCCGTACAAACAAATGACGGTAGCATTTATGTAGAAAAAGGAGCAACTTTCGAAGTAGAAGGTAATGGAACACAAGGCGCAGTAATTATGGGTGGAACGTTTGAGCTAGCCGAAGGGTCTAATTTCTCGATAACGAACTTTAATCGAAATGGTTCAGCACTTGGGACGTACACTACTCCAGCAAATGTAATCATGAAATCTGATAAAGGCATTAGTACATGGGATCGTGGAACTGTTACTAACCCTATGCCAACTGCGACTTATCCAGGATTATTAAATGCTGAATTTAGGCTGTCTGGCTATTTAAACAGTGTGAAACAGACAGAGTTGAAATCAAACAATACTTTATTTGATAACACATATAATACTGGGAAAACGGGTAAAATTGTTGGTGGAAGTTTTGCATCATCATCAATCATCGATCAAACAACTATTAATAAATTAGATACAGACTCTACATTAGTAACTGGAACAGCAGAGCCGAAAGCGGATGTTGTCATCAAAGTTGGATCCACTATTCTTGGACAAGGGAAAGCTGGAGATGACGGTAAATACAACATTGCCATTCAAAAACAAGCGGTCGGCACAAATGTGACAGCAACGGCAACGTGGAATGCTCAAACTTCTAGCGCAACAACAGTAGTCCAAAAAGGAACGGCTGATCAAGACGCAGCAAGAACTGCAATTGACGCTCTATTCACAGATGCAACAAAAACAGGTATTAAATCAACGATAGACCAAGCAGCGATTGATGCAGCACAAACTCTCGTGAACAAAGTACAAGATCCAACCGCGAAAGCAGACTTACAAAAAGATCTAGACAAAGCGCAAAGCTTACTAAACGCGAAAAACGAAAAAGCAAAACAAGATGCAGCGAACACAGCAGTGAAAGAACTGTTCACAAATAACAATCCAGCAGGCAATGCGATTAAAGACACGACAAACCAAAAAGCCATCGATGACGCGCAAAAAACAATCGACGTCCTAGCACCAGGTTCTGTGAAAACAGCGCTTCAAGCAGACTTAGACAAAGCGCAAAGTTTACTCGATGCACGCAACCAACAAGCGGCAGAGGACCAAGCTCAAAAAGCAGTGGCAAACTACGCAGTGAATCAATTATTCGTGAATAACACACCAGCAAGCGACGCGATCAAAGCTTCCACAGATCAAGATGCGATCGATAACGCGCAAGCTGAAATCAACAAAATTAAAAATCCAGCATTGAAAGTAGACTTACAAAAAGACTTGGATCGCGCACAAGAGCTACTAGATCAACGCAATGCAGCGGCAGATCAAGTTGAGAAAGCGAAACAAGATGCAGCGAGAAAAGCAGTCAACGAATTATTCAACAACAACGCACCAACAAGCAATGCAATTAAACCAGCTACAATCCAAGCAACCATCGATACCGCGCAAAAGCTAATTGACGCTGTAACGGATCCAACAATTAAAGCAGCCTTACAAAAAGATCTAGACAAAGCCCAAGGTTTACTGGACGCTCGAAATGCAGCAGCGGCAGCAGAAAAAGCAAAACAAGATGCAGCGAAAAAAGCAGTAGATGAGCTATTCAACAACAACACACCATCAAGCAATGCAATCAAATCGACTACAACCCAAGCAACAATCAATGCCGCGCAAAAGCTAATTGACGCTGTAACCGATCCAACAATTAAAGCAGGCTTACAAAAAGATCTAGATAAAGCCCAAAGCCTACTAGATGCTCAAGACGCAGCAGCAGCAGAAAAAGCAAAACAAGATGCAGCGAAAAAAGCAGTAGATGAGCTGTTCGTCAACGACACACCATCAAGCAACGTGATCAAATCAACAACAGATCAAGCAGCCGTAGACGCAGCCCAAGCTTTAGTCAACAAAGTAACCGATCCAACGAAAAAAGCCGAACTACAAAAAGATTTGGATAAAGCGAAAGCACAATTATCTAGCAACGGAACACTTAAACCAGATGATTTCGTTTTAGGAACAACATCGATTACAGGTAGCTACTCAGGAGATGTAGACCGTATCACGCTTAGCAAAGATGGCGTAGAATCTGGAAATGCAACGAAAATAAACGGTACATTCAAGTTCTACGTAGGCCCTGGTATCACAAAAAATCAATCTCTCTACATGGTAGCTTACGACAAGAATGGCAGAGAAATCGCCCGTGAGAAAGTGAACTTTGCAGTCGTAACAGCAGGACAAATCACGCCAAAAGCCATGACGATTCCAGGCGATTCTAACATCAGTGGAACATACACAGGAGACGTTTCTAGAATTGAAGTAACCATCACAAATGAAGCAGGAGTGAGCACCGTGTACAAAGGCGGTACAGTAGCGAATGGGACCTTCAAGTTCTATTCTTTCGACAAAACCAAATCACCGAAAGACAAGATTGTTGTTCGTGCTTACGACAGTGTTGGCAAACTTCTCGACACAAAAACAGTAACAATTACGAACAACGTTGTCACAACGGCAGGACAAGTAACACCAGCTACTATGACAATTCCAGGTGATTCTTCACTTACTGGGACTGTATCAGGAGACGTAGCAGCTATGAAAGTAACCGTGAATGGAACTATATACGCAGGTGGTAGTATTGCTAGCGATGGTACATTCAAATTCTATACATTAGATAAAATCAAAAAAGCAGACGATAATGTCACGATTGCAGTATACGATAAATTAGGCAAACAACTAGACAGCAAAAAAGTAATGATTCAAGCACCAACGAAATAAAGCGGATGCATCATAAGTGGCGTTCATCACCACTTATGATGTCCTATTTTTGAAAGGGAGTTCCAATTTTATGAAAAAGAAAAAAATCTGGCTCGCGCTATTTTTACTAAGCCTAGTCTCGATTTTAGCGATGAGCGGTTGTGGTAAGACAGCTAGCGATGATATTGGTAAAACAAGAGTAGCCAATAATTTAGAAATAACATTGGCAGATATTCAATTGAAAATTAGTAATAACGATAAAAAACAGATGATACAGCTCGATTTTGCTGTAAAGAATACAGGTAAGGAAGAAGCTGGTGCAGGTGCTGGGGACTTCGTTATTCAGACAAAAGATGGAAAAAAACATGCGATGTATGGTTTAAACGCTAAAAACTTTGGTGATGAGATTGCCGCTGGTAAGACGTTAAAAGGACCAGGGTTCTATGAGATACCTACGGATCAAAAGGAAGTTACCGTAATATATGAGCCGTATTCACAAGAAACGACGGAAAATGTGACATGGACAGTTACAATTCCGACCAAATAAAACGAAAGGTGGGAGCAACTATATGAAAATTACGGTTATCGGCCTAGGGTATATTGGTTTGCCTACCGCGATACTGTTGGCGAAATATGGGCATAAAGTGACGGGTGTCGATTTATCACCATGGATGACCACGCAGTTAAATGCAGGACTCATTCATATTGAAGAGCCTGGTTTGGAACAAGATTTAGAAGAAGTGCTATTGTTGGGAAATTTCTGTGCAAGTACACAACCTATAAGTGCGGATGCCTACATTATCGCTGTCCCTACACCAAATAAAGCTGATCAATACCAATCGTGTGATACGAGCTATATCGAAGCTGCTTTGATGAGCATTTTACCATATGTGAAAGCAAACGATACCATCATTGTAGAGTCAACAATTGCACCGCGTACGATGGTTGACGTGGTCCAACCGATGGTTGAAAAGAACGGTTTTAGAGTAGGAGAAGACATCTTTTTAGCGCATTGCCCAGAACGTGTTTTGCCGGGAAATATCATGCATGAGTTGATACATAATCCACGTATTATTGGTGGAATTACTGATGCTTGTACTGAAAAAGCCGCAGCAGTTTACGGGACTTTTGTGAAAGGCGAAATGATAAAAGCGCAAGCGGGCGAGGCGGAACTTAGTAAATTAATGGAAAACACGTATCGTGATGTGAATATTGCACTGGCCAACGAACTTGCTAAAATTAGTGATCATTTAGGTATCGATGCATTGCGCGTCATTGAAATGGCGAACAAACATCCACGTGTGAATGTACATCAACCCGGTCCAGGCGTGGGTGGACATTGCTTAGCGGTGGATCCATATTTTGTAATTGCAGCTGCTCCTGAACAATCTCCGTTGATGCAGACAGCGCGCGCCGTCAATAATAGCATGCCAGCCTATGTTGTACAACAAGTCCAGATCTTAATGGCAGAGCGAGAAGGGAATCAAGTAACCCTTTTTGGATTGACGTATAAAGGAAATATTGATGATGTTAGGGAAAGCCCAGCGATGGAAATTAGGGACAGACTAGATGAAGCTGGTTTTGAAGTGCGTGTCTTTGATCCGCACGTAGCCGAACTGCCGCTAACTGGAGAAGAGGCCTGTGAAGGAAGTTCTCTTATTCTGGTGTTGAGTGATCACGACGAGTTTCGTAATATCCCAACAAGTTATACCGATAGAATGCGTGATGCGACAATACTCGACACGAAAAATATTGTTCAAAGCGTTGGTACAAAAGTGAATTATGTGAACTATGGCAATTTATATAAAGCAAAAAAGGCACAACAAGTCGCTGGGGTTCAAGGTTAAAGCAAAAAAAATAATCTACGGTAAACAGTTCGACAAAGAACATAAATCTAAACGTTGCGTAAAGTAAGAAGTAGATGAAGTGATTCCTACTAGACATTCACGGACTAAAAAACTATAGATAAAAAAGTTAGCGACATCGAAATGATGCGTAGGAATCTCTTGTGACAATATTAAACACTCGTTTTGAATTTATGTATAATAACCCATTCGAAAAGAAATGAAAGAGAAGTGGTGTAAAACGGTGAATATCGAAAAGAAAATTGACATGAAAATGCTTGTGCAGTATTTGAAACGCTATGCCATCTTGTTGCTTTTCATGACAAACGTTGGTATTGCAGGGTCATATATATGGGTAACGCAAATGGCAGTTCCGATGTACCAAGCGAGTTCGGACATACTTGTGAAACCGCAGAAGCTTGCAGAAGATGATATTAAGCTGGATGCGAACACAAATAATCGGCTAATTAGCACGTATACGGGCATTTTGAAAAGTAATTACATCATCGATAAAGTAAAAGCAGATTTGGATTTAAAAGCTAAACCAGAAATTTTGGCGCAAAAATTTAGCAATAAAAAACGAAAATGACTCACAAATTATTTCCGTAGCATATACGGCTGACAGCGCTGAAAAAGCAATCAAATTTGTCAATAATACGGTGGCGACGATGCAACAAGAAGTTGGGAATCTTATCGAGGACAACACCATTGTGATTTTATCAAAAGCAGTAGAAGGTACCATCGTGAGTCCGAATAAAAAGATGAGTTTGGCGATGGGCGCATTTATTGGTCTCATGATCGGTGCGGTTATCATGTTTATCCACGGCTTTACCAATGTTACGATTCGCGAAGATACAGATATTCAGGAAGTAACCGTGATTCCGGTGTTGGGAGAGATTGAAAAATGGTAATGAAAAAACAAGTGAAAAAAAGATCGCTCATATTGGATGAAAAAGGAAGGGTACCAGAACAATTTCGTAATATCCGAGCCTCGATTCAGTACATCGCTGATAAGAAAAAAATCAAAACTATCATGGCAACTTCTTGCAGGCAAGGCGAGGGGAAATCTTCTATGATTGCCAATTTAGCGATGTTTATGTCCAAAAGTGGCAAGCGAGTCCTTTTGATTGACGGCGATTTACGATTACCAACCATCCATCGAATTTTTAACTTGAAGAATTATGTTGGGTTATCGGATCTTTTGAAAGATCACCAATTCGATAAGTATGAAGGTATTCAAAAAATTGATGATCATCTAGATGTGATGACGAGTGGTGGTTCACCGTATAACCCATCTGAGTTATTGAGCGATAGTTTGTTACCGGAGCTTTTGAAAGAGTATGAGGAAATATATGATTTTATTTTTATTGATGCGCCGCCTATTGGCTTGTCGGATAGTATTATCATCGCTAACTATTGTGATGCGACGGTTCTTGTTTTAGAGAATGGGAAAACGACGAAAACGCAGTTAAAAGAATGTATCGAGAAGTGTAAAATGCAAAATATTGATGTTCTAGGAATTATTCGTAACAAGGTACAACGCCGCCGTAACGATTCTAACTATTACTACAACTATGTGAAAAGGTAAGGGGGAAAGGATCGGATGTCTATTCGAGTCGGCAAGTTATCCGTGCTAGTAGGAATTATTTTATACATCATTAGTCTTTACATCGCCTACATTTACCTCATATCGCCATCGTATAGCTACTATCGGCTCGTCAACCTTCATCCGCCATTGTGGATCTGCCTAGTATCTAGCGTATTGGCCTTTTTACCAGCAACATGGTCGGAATATCGAACGAAAAGGCCATCGCAAGTTATCTATTGGATACTCTATGTTTTCGCCTATATACCAGTCATGCTGATACCAGATTTTGTTCGAGAGACGCCATTTGATGCTTTTTTCATCTTCAAGTTAGTGTTTTTGCTGTGCTTAGTTATTCTTTACCTCGGTGGAAAACTACCGCTCATTAAAATGAGAGAATGGAACATATCGCAAAATTTAGTTCAGGTTGGTATCGTCTTTTTCACGATGTTGTTATATGCGATTATGATTCAGACTTTCGGATTTCGCATCGATGTGGTGTCGTTTAAAGAAGTGTATGATGTTCGCGAAACTTATCGGGGAGAGGCTAATCGTTTCTCTGGATACGCCGTCGTTTGGCTTTCTAAAATTATGGATCTCTTTTTAGTCACATTAGGTGTCTTGAAGGGGAATATTGTGCTCATCGGCGCTGGAATCGTTGGTCAAGTGTATGTTTACTCGGTTACTGGTCATAAAAGTGTTGCCTTATCGTTGTGTTTACTTGCGGTTGTTCTGTTTTGTTTGCGGCATCGAGGTGCTAAATTTGGCGTCAGGTTTGTCTGGATGATTCTCTTTCTCGTTGTGTTTTCGATGGTTTTCGATATGCTTAGCGGGAATATTACGCTCACAGAAATTTTCACGAGACGTATGTTATTTCTGCCAGGCGCACTATCTAGTTTCTTTTTCGACTTCTTCTCCACGCATCCGAAAACTTATTTAGGGCACTCCATATTTCGCGGCTTGGTCGATTATCCTTATGACGCGAATCCTAGTTATGTCATCGGATTTAACTATTTTGGTTCAGAGCAAATGTCGGCGAATGTGAACATGTGGGCGGACGGATATTCGGCATTTGGTTACATCGGTATGATCCTATTTACCATTTTACTCACGGTGGTTCTGTGGATTTATGATAGTATTTCGGCGAATCGTAATTTTGTTATTAGTGTCGCGTTGATGGTCATGCCAGCTTGGAGTTTGGTAGATAGTTCGTTCATTATCGCGCTCATGACGAATGGTATTTTTATCGCGATGGGGTTGAATTATTTATTCCGGACGAGCGAGGAAATGCAAAGGAGGGAGAGCTTTGAGTATCAAAAAAATCATCTGGACGCTGTTTAGTGGCAATGCTTTTGCGCAATTGCTGATGATTGCTTTTGCGCCAATTATTGCAAGGCTTTATACAGCGGCGGAATTCGGCATCTATGCGGCGTACGTGACGGTCATTACAATCACGGTGAAAGTCGCTAGTCTCGGGCTCGAAAAGGCGATTCCATTAGAGCGAAACCGAGTACAGGCGAAAAAATTAATGCATATCAATCAATCTTTGGCGATCTTGATAAGTCTAGTGATTTTGCTGGTGTATCTTGTTTTTGGCGTTAGTGTTTTGAACTGGGTAGGGATCTATCCGGCCTTGTGGGAGGCGATCTTGCTCTCCGTCGGGATTGCGATGACGAGCTTAATTCAAATTTATAATTACGAAAATATGAACCGAGAACAGTACCGCATGTTGGCGATGACACGAGCGCTACAGAATGGATTTACTGGGCTAGCACAGATCGGTTTTGCATTTTCAAACATCATGAAAGGGCTAGGATTATTGCTCGGTGATGTGATTGGAAAAGGAATTAGTGTTTTGATATTATCTCGCGTTTCGAAACAAGAGGTTACAAATCGTATCACATGGCGCGATGCGCTAGGATTGCTTAGCAAATACAAGCATTTTATTATTTTCTCGATGCCGGCAGGATTGATAAATACGCTTTCGTTACAACTTCCATTGCTACTCGTGTTAGCCATTTTCGGCGCGAATGATAGCGGGCAGTATGCGTTTGTGCAGCGTGTGATAATCGTACCAATTTCGGTTTTAGCGATTACTTTATCTCAGTTTTTTTATAGCGTTGCAGCGAAGGAAATTGGAGAGAATAAAGCAAAAGTTTACGAATTATATGTGAGTTTGACGAAAAAATTAGCCTATTACTTAACGATTCCATTTTGTATTTTTGTGTTTTTTGCACCGCCTATTTTTCAAGTGCTTTTTGGTGAGGAATGGTTGTTAGCAGGACAATTAACACAAGTTTTGGGTGGCATGTTCTTAACACAAATAATTTGTAGTGCCACTTCGCAAATTCTTTATTTGATGGAACGGCAAAAACTACAAATTGTATTGGAGCTTATCAAACTGGTTCTTGTTATCGCTATTTTTGGATGGATGCAGCGCGATTTTTTACAGACGATGCTCATATATGGGAGCGTTATTGCTAGTTTCAATCTTTGTTTATGGTTTATTGGGAGGCAACTTTTGAAGTCAGAGGGGGATTTGTCATTGGAAAAAATGAGAAATGAAGATATATGTTCGCTGGGAAAACAGAGAGTATCATGGATGACCGTTTGTGTGAAGCGATTAGTAGATATTATTTTGAGTGTCATTGGTATTATTTTAGCAATGCCGATTATGTTGCTAACCGCCTTGTGCATTAAGTTAGAGGACCCCGGACCAGTGCTATTCGTGCAGACGCGTACGGGGAAAGCGGGAAAAGCGTTCTCGATTTATAAATTCCGATCGATGCGTGTGCGTGAAATGTCCGGTGAGCATGAGTATGACTGGGAGCACGGAGTTCCTGACACGTTTGTTTTTAAAAATGTGATGGAGGAAAATCCGAATGTGACGAAAGTTGGCGCGTTTATCAGGCGGACGAGTTTGGATGAGTTGCCGCAATTTTTCAATGTATTGATGGGAAATATGAGTTTTATTGGACCGAGACCGGAAATACCAGCGATTACGTCGTGTTATTCGGAGCAGCAGAGAAAACGTCTGGAAGTAAAGCCGGGGATTACGGGATGGGCGCAGGTAAATGGGCGAAGTTCCATGACGAATGGGGAAAAGATGCGACTGGATTATCATTATGTTGAGAATTTTTCGTTGTGGCTAGATATGATTATTTTGATGCGAACCGTTGTGGTCGTATTGAAATCACGGGATGCGGTTTAAGAGATTATCGAAAGTGGGAAAAATCATGAGGAAAAAACGTATTTTAATAACAGGTGGTTGTGGTTTTATTGGTTCCCGGGTGGTTCAGAATTTACTTGCAACGCCACATGAGGTTTTTGTGATGGATGATTTGAGTAGTGGTCATCGATCGGCTATTCCTGAGATGTTGGTGGATTTGAAGGTTTGTGATATTCGGAGTGACGCCGCGCAGGAGTATATTAAGGAGATAGCGCCGCATTTTGTGATTCATTTGGCTGCACAGATTGATGTACAGGTGTCGCTGGAGCAGCAGCAATTGGACGCGGATATTAATATTATGGGAACGTTGAACGTGATGGAGGCTTGCAAGGAATTAGCAGATTTTGAACGGTTTGTATTTGCTTCATCGGCAGCGGTTTATGGGAATAGCACGGAGTTGCCACTCATGGAGGATGCCGCGCCAATGCCGATTTCACCGTATGGCATGTCGAAATGGATGGGGGAGCAATATTTGGAGTTAAACAATGAGATGGTGGATTTTCCGTATTGTGTCCTCCGATTTGCGAACGTTTATGGCCAAAAAGAGACAGGAGCAAAGGATGTTATTTCTGATTTTTGGGATAAAATGATACATGAGAAAAGTCCGATTATTCATGGAGATGGGGAGCAGACGCGTGATTTTGTTTATGTGGCCGATATTGCGGAAGCGCTCATTTTAGCTTTGAATGTTCGGAAAAATGGAATTTATAACATTTCTACAGGTGAGCAGACGTCGATCAATGATGTGTTATCGGTGATGAGCGATTTATTACAAGTGACGGTGGTACCGGAAAATAGAAGGAATCGGATTGGGGATGTGCGTGATAGTCGTCTTTCTAATGCAAAATTTCAAGAGGTGACGGGTTGGCGGCCGCAGTACACGTTGGCGAAGGGCTTAGAGCAGATGCATTTGGAGAAGCAAGAAATGGTACTGGTGAAATAGAGGATGCGAAGGAGAGGAATATGAATATAGTTGTAATTGGTACAGGTTATGTTGGGTTGGTGACTGGGACGGCGCTTGCGGAAGTAGGGCATCAGGTGACATGTGTAGATTTGGATACGGCAAAAGTGGTGCGAATGCGTGATGGCAAGTCGCCGATTTATGAGCCAGGGTTGGAGAGTTTGATGGGCAATAATATTTGGAATGGGCGATTAGCGTTTGAGACGGAGTTGCGTGATGCTGTAAAGGAAGATAGTGTGTTCTTTATTGCGGTCGGGACGCCCCAAAGTGCGGATGGTTCAGCGAACTTGGATTATATTTTGGCTGTAGCTCGTGATATTGCGCCATTTGTGTACGAGGAAACGGTCGTTGTGACGAAGAGCACGGTTCCGGTTGGGACGAATGATTTAATTGCGGATACGATTGCGATGACTTGCGGGACTCGGCCGATGATGGTTTCGAATCCCGAATTTTTGCGGGAGGGTAGCGCGATTCATGATACGTTTTATGGTGATCGGATTGTTGTGGGGACGGCGCACGAGGAAGCGGCGAGCGTGATGCGAGCAATTTTTGAACCGTTTACTGTGCCGATTTTTGAGACAGATATTCGTAGCGCTGAGATGATTAAGTACGCAGCGAATGCTTTTTTAGCGACGAAGATTAGTTTTATTAATGAGATGGCGAATATGTGTGAATGGAAAAATGCAGATATTGAAGCTGTGAGTGCTGGTATTGGCATGGATAAAAGGATTGGGAGTCAATTTTTGCGGGCCGGGATTGGTTACGGTGGTTCGTGTTTTCCGAAAGATACGAGGGCGTTGATTGCGATGGCGCGCGAGGAGGGGGAGAACTTGCCGTTATTGGATGCTGTCGAGGCAGTGAATGCGGTGCGTTATGAAAAAGTGATGGAGAACTTATTGACGATTCACCATGATTTACGTGGGAAAAAAATAGCAGTGCTGGGATTAGCGTTTAAGCCAAATACGAACGATATGCGCGATGCAGCCTCGATTAAGATTATTACACAATTGTTGGATGCTGGCGCGAATGTTGTGGCGTACGACCCAGTTGCAACGAAAGAGGCGCGTCCATTGTTGCCGAACTCGGTGGAATTGTACGATAAGATGGAGCCTGCTTTGCTTGATGCAGAGGCGGCTATCATTGTGACGGAATGGTATGAGGTGAGGCAGCTTGATTTGGATGCTTTAAAAACAATGATGCGTGTACCAATTATCATCGATGGACGAAATTGTATGGATCAAAAGCAGATGAAAGAAGCGGGAATTATGTATCACTCCATTGGACGGAACAATCATGATAAAATACCGGTTTTGAGGTGATTATCTTGGTTATTGTCGTTAGTGTTGTCGTATTATTTATCGTAGGAATCTTCCTGTATTTCTTTTTCTATCAGGCAAAAGGGATTGTGCGAATTAAACGGTTGCTTGTATTGAAGGAGAATTATGCGGCTCGGATACAAGGAAAGAAGTGTTTAATCGTGGGAGGAAGCGACGTATTGTACAGTTTTGATACAGCTCTTTTGAATGAGCAAGAAGAACTGTCTCATGTGAATTTTGGCTTAAACGTTGGTTTGGGCATGCAGTTTATCCTCGATACAGCGATGAAAAATGCAAAATCAGGGGATAAAATCGTACTTTGCCTCGCTTATTCGCTTTATTATCGACCAAATCATGATATTTTTGCGTATGAGTATTATCGGATGTACAACCGACACAAATTGAAACGTTTTTCACCAAAGATGCAAGCCTACTATTTACTTGCTAATTTAAGATTAAATGTAAAATTTGTCGAGAAAAAATTTGATATTAGCGAATGTGGGGCCTATCAGAATATCGCGATTTCAGATTTAGATTCCAGCAAGAATAAGCCGTTACGCTTTCCAGATCATTTTGAGGAGACAGAAGCGATTCAAGCGTTGCATCGTTTTATAAGTATGGCGAAAAGGCGGAACATCGAGGTTAAACTAACATATCCCAGCACACTCGAATTTGATACGTATGAAAATTCTAGTTATATCGCTGATTTAAAAGCATATTTGGAGTCTAACTTTACGGTCATCGGTGCGCCAAATGATTACTTTGTACCGCTTTCAGAGATTGCCAACTCTGTCTATCATGTCAATCAAATAGGGCAGAGGCGGCGAACGGAACAATTTTTGCGAGAGATTAACAATAGGGAACGGATGTCTATATGAAACAGAAGATTACGATGTTACTTTTTAATAATTTCGCGAATGATGCACGAGTGTACAAGGAAGGAAAAGCGTTGTCGGATGCAGGGTATCAGGTCGATTTGATATGTGTGCAAGAAGCGGGAAAAGCGATGTTACCGCTCAACGAAGAGGTACAACAAGGTTTTCAGGTGACGCGAATTGGTGGTAGACAAGGGATGATTTGGATTCTGTGTCTTCTTGTAGCCATACTTGCTCTGAGCTTATTCTCAGGAGGGCTGATTGCAACCACACTAAGCGCCTTACTTCTTGCAACATTAGCGATTCCAAAAGTTAGGCGACTGCTGCAAATGGGATTACTTATCGTTGAAATGACATGCGTCGCTCGCAGTAGGAAGCCCGATTTTTATCATGCGCATGATTTGAATACATTGCCACAAGCACATATTGCCGCGAAATGTCGCTTGAAAAAGAAGCCGCTTATCTATGATTCCCATGAAGTACAGACGAGCCGCGAAGGTTACCATCGCACGATTCACGGCTTTATCGAAGCTGTTTATATCAAGACCGTTGACTTCATGATTGTTGAAAATGATACCCGAGCAAAATACAACGATAAAATATACGGTTTTCTGCCCGGCGTGTTGCATAACTATCCCGAGCTTGATGGGACACCAACAAATGTCATATCACTGCATAACACATTAAATCTACCAAAAGATGAACGCATTCTACTTTATCAAGGCGTTATCAATCCAGGTCGGGGTTTGGAAAAACTAGTAGCTGCAGCGCCATTCTTCAAAAAAGGAACACTTGTCTTTATCGGAAACGGCCGTCAAAAAACAGAACTGGAAGCACTGGTCGCCGAACATGGTTTAGATCACAAAGTCAAATTCGTTCCTCAAGTGCCGCTTGCTGATTTAAAAAGCTATACTGAGCAGGCATATCTTGGTTTTCAAGTTTTGAACAATACGTGCTTCAATCATTATTCGGCCTCGTCTAATAAGTTATTCGAATACATTGCTGCCGCTGTACCAGTCATCGCGTGTGATTTTCCAGAAATAAAAAAAGTGGTGCAGGGCGATAAAGTCGGAATATGTGTGGATTCGCATGACCCAGCGTCGATTGCGGATGGTGTTAATGCTATCATCGAAAACCCGCATCATTACGCCGAGCTCAAGACGAACATTGCCGCGATTCGAGAAAAATACATCTGGGACAACGAGCAACATCGCTTACTCGGTTATTACACAACGTTAGGAGGAATCCCCCATCGAAAACGAACGAATTAGCATTATTATGCCAAGTTATAACAGCGCTAAAACAGTAGAGCACGCCATTCAAAGCGTTCTCACACAGACATATCAGGATTTAGAACTAGTCATCATTGACGATTGCTCTAACGACGAAACGTGTCGTATTGTCGAGAAAATAACAGATACACGAATTCGACTGATCCGGCTGAGTCAAAATGGCGGATCAGCCGTTGCGCGAAATACTGGCATGGAAGCCGCGACGGGAAGGTACATCGCGTTTTTGGACAGTGATGACAGCTGGTATCCAGAAAAACTAGCACGCCAGCACGCTTTCATGACTACAAATAAAATTGGCTTTAGCTTCACGGCTTATTATCGCAATGAACCAAACGGAAAAAAGCGTCTCGTTCCAGCTCCGGCCGAGATGACGTATAAAAAACTACTACGAAACACGATTATCGGTTGCCTAACTGTCATGATTGACCGTACCATTGTTGGTCACTTTACGATGCCGAATATCCGTACGAGGCAAGATACCGCAACATGGCTCGCCATTTTAAAAACAGGCATCCACGCATATGGTTTGAACGAAGGACTCGCGTACTACCAAGTCGAAGCAAATACATTGTCCGCTAACAAGACCAAGATGCTGCAACAAACGTGGAAGATGTACCGAGAGCAAGAAAAGCTCAACTATATTCATACGCTGTACAATTTCACAGGATACGTTTATCAAGCCATAAAAAAGCGGGTAGGTGGATATGCATGATGAAAAAACTACTAGCTAAGCTTTATTTTCAAATCATTGGGAAAACAGCGACACAGTCCAACGGGATAAAGTTACGCTACCTGCTTCAAAAAGATAGGCAGAGTCAAGATTTGCTTGTCATCTTCAGCGCTTTCCCAAGAGCTGGAATGTCTGCAACCTACAACTATGTCAATACGCTCAAAGAAGTACCCGGAAATAAGCTTTTCATTTTAGATGATTTCGGCTTCCAGAAACGAGGCGTGTATTACCTTTGCGAACAGGGAAGTTTTCAGATCCGTGATGCTGTGGAGGAACTTATCACGAAGATCACTCAAGACATGAAAGCGACACAAACCACGTATATCGGTTCAAGTAAAGGTGGATACGCAGCGCTTTATTTCGGTTTCCGATTAGGCGCTACGAATGTGATCTCTGGTGCACCTCAGTATTTTGTTGGAGAATATCTTCGAGCAGAGCCTGAACGCATACCAACGCTAACATCGATGCTTGGTGAAATCTCCGAAGCGAAGATACAACAATTAGATCATATGCTAAAGGAAGCCATTTCTGAAAAAGAAGCACCAAACATTTACCTGCACTACTCCGACAAAGAGCACACCTACAAAAGCCATATCGAACCACTTTTATCACAGTTGGCAGATGAACAAATCAAGGTTGAGCGAGACATAGAACAATACGTGTCTCATGCAGACGTACGTAACTATTTCCCACCATACTTATTGCAAATATTAGCTAAAATAAGAGGTGAGCTATCGTGAATCGCCAAGAAGAACTCCTGTCTTTATTAAATCGAGAATTCCTATCTCGGCAAGAAGCTATCGAACATTTAGGTATATCTAAACAATGCTTTCACTCCTTAGTTACTCGCGGTAAAATCACAAAAATAAAAAAAGGATCGGCTGTTCTATTTTACCGCTACGAAATCGAAATTAGAAAACAGGACGCAAGTGGACTAAGGAAAAAATATCGACCATTCCAACAGATGGAATAAGCGATGGCTAAATCAAATAATCAGTTAAGAGCCTGAATCAAAAGCATATCTGTAACTCAAAACAAGCCGAAAACGCCCCATCTGTATTTCGGATAAGGTTACACAAATCGAGCGAAAGCGTTTGTACTCAGGAGATTTTGGATAGGATTAACCGTCCACGTTGTTCATGCTTATATTGGGACTGTAACTTATTTCATATCGAACAGCCCCAATAGTGTGAGCATTTGAGAGTCGGTTTATTTGGATTATGCCTCAGATTGTTTTGTCAGATAGCATATCGGGTTTAGCCAGTATAATTTTCCGACACAAAATAGACACAAAAAAATATGTTGAGCCGCAATTGTTCTCGTGAATAATTTGCAATTTGCAAATTTTAAACGATGAAATAACGAGTTTTATATGTAAATTAGTGTTTTTTTTGTCTGTAATATTAAAAAAATATGCATTATGCTAATTAATGTAGTTCATATTTAAAGGGAGGCTTCCTATGGATTTTCTTGTGGTTCACAGTCTATTGCTTAGGGAACCTAACTTGTTGTTACCTTTGCTAGAGCTATCAAATATTGATAAGGAGGATTCGGATTGTTACCAACTTAAAGTGTTGAAAAGTCATGAAAGCCTTGATCTATCAGATACAGGCAGAGTGATTTATGTTGTAAAGGGTCATTTATTGCAACAAGTTAATAATCTAAAGCAAAATAAGCAAACCGTCAATGCTATTTGGATGGAACATGATTTTATTTTTCATAATGTTTTTCAAGCTACTCACTATGAATATATTGCCCTTGGGCATACAGAAGTAGCGATTTATGACGCCAACGTTGTATTACAGGAACTTTCTGATCAAGCTTTTTTCCCAGATCTCCTAATTGATACTTTAAAACATCAAGAAACTCTGTTTTATCAATATTCACATATGCTTACTAAAAGTGTGCAAGAAAGAGTGATAGATATTATTAAGCTACTTTCCACAAGAGAAAAAGATGGCTATCATATTCCCAAAACGGTCAATTATCTACTTCTGTCTAAATGTTGCCAAATATCACCTCATACTGCTAAAAAAGCAATGCAAGAACTAGAGTTAGCAAATAAAATCATATACAAGGATGGAAAAATAATTTTAGATCATAATTCAGATTATTCCGATTCATGAGTTCGTATAAGCTACAAAAAAACTTAAATATGGAATAGGAAGTAACATGGAAAATGTACAGTTTGATATATGAAAGACGATGAACGTTCATAGAGAGGGGTGAGACCTGAGAACAATCTCCATTACTGTAACAAAGTCTAAGAGAGAACTAGAGACAAAGGTTGAGTAGAAATCAGAAGGAGTGCTTCACTATGTTACAAACATTAGGCGTTGAAATCGATGAGGATTTTCTAAAACTATTACTTTTTTCTAATGAATCATTTGATAAATATGCAAAAAAGAAAGTGCTAACAGCTAAAACAGTTATCGATTCTAGGGTGACAGATAATCGTTCTTTCATCTATATAGAAAAAGGACTAACCAAGATTGTAGCAAGTCATAATGCGAAAGAAACGACGGTCTCATTTTCGGGTGATGGTGAATTCATTGGTTTTGCATCCTTGCTGTCCAAGGAGAATAACCAGTATGAAATGGAAACGATTTCTGAAACAACGGCCTACTTTATTGATCCGTATTTCGTATTAAATGTCATTGATGCATCTGGTTGGGGAACCTCGATTTTACTAAAATTCATTGATAATTTGACACAATCTGCTAATTATTACGGTAAGCTAAATCTTTTACGAGCGAAAGAAAAAATAGCGGCATCTTTGTTGCACCTGGAGTCTAAAAAACAAGGAGAATCAGAAGGCTATTTACCAAAAGAAATCTGTCACTATGATTTAGCTAGCTACTGCCAAATCACGCGAGAATACACAACGAAGATGCTATCCCAATTTGAAGAAGAAGGCTCATTAAACTAACGCCCAAACCAATTACAATTTTAGATAGTTGCGCACTAAAGGAGATGGTTGGCTTTGAAATAGCAGGATCTCTGCATTAATAAAAAGGGTAAATTTGGTTAATTACATATAAAATAAAACGGATAACGTATTTGATGAAGAAAAGTATGTGGGGATACGATAAAGAATGAATCCAAATGTTCCATCCAAAAGCGAGATTAGTAAAAGCATATCTATATTCCAAACGCTAAATAAAAAAGCCTATTATCCTGTTTTAATGCTACGAAATCGAAGCAGTACACAGGATAATAGAGCTTATAAGGCGGTGTTTTTTAAGATGCCTTGCACTCGCTAATAACCGCAAGAATCATGTAAAAAATCAATATCTAAAATAACAATCTTGCCTTCCTTGCTGTACGTAATGATGTTCTCTTTCTGCAATTCAGACATGACGTAAGACACACGAGTCCGACTCACATTAGCTACATTAGCCAAAATTTCATGTGTAATATATTTAGGAATGCTGTAGGTATTATCCCATGGGTTAATGCCACGGAAGCTGTGAATAATGGATAGAATATAATAGATTTTTTCTTTCAGATTTAATCCTAGCATTCTAGCGGCACTATCTTTCCAAAATAATTCACGCTGTATATTTCGGAGGAAAAGCTCATTTTTAAGGTCCTCAGGATAAGAATCTAAAGCTGACAGTGGAATCTTCAACCCGTGAATATTACCTAGTGTTGTGTATTCAAAATAATCATCAAAATAAAAAATATTAGGAAGTAAGCCGACAAAAGAATTACGCGTATAAAAATTATCATATAGCATCTTCCCTAGTGGAGAAATATGATATTTAAGTAGAACGCCTTCATGAACGAGAAACGCGTATTTCTCTAAATCAACCTGAAATAAGCTAGGTCCTTCAAAGAAAAATTCTTGGGTATCTGCATGGCTCGCCGCGTACTCTGAAAACCTAGAATTAACACGAAACAACTCTTTATGAAACTGTATAAAGTTCATTATCATTACCTCCTTGCAGATTCCAGCATGTGGCTCTTTATAGTTATTATACAACAAAGCGTAATAATAATGTTAAATTTAGCCTTTCTTTACAAACCTGCTCACAAACAAAGAGTAGCTAGATAGATACGAAGAAGTTCTGACTAAAAGCATTATGTCATCTCCTCTTGAATAAATAAATGCTGTTCTTTTTTGATGATTCTTTTTTCGTGTTTTAAGTCTAGTAAGGCTTTTTTTATGGTTGCAGGAGTGGCTTGACAGCATTTTGATAGAAGTAAACTATTGACACGTTTTGGCACCATATAGCCATCTGGATGTTTTTTTGAGAAGCGCTTCATAACATCTAAGACACGATCGCGAATATTTTTCGTCAACATGTATGAAAACTGAAAAAATTCCTCTTGTTGCCTTTTATTATAGTCAATTAAAAAATCGGGAAAAAATGGTTCTTTCGAAAGGGTATCCAAAACAAGCCGTGCGTCAAAAATAAGCTATTTCTACATCACCTATAGCTAGATACTCGTACTGGTTTTGCTGAAAAACATTATGGAAAATGACATCATTTGTCGACCAAATCGCATTCACACTTATTTTACAAATGTCCGCGTTATTTACCTGTTGTAATAAAACTCCCTTCGTAACATGAATAATTTTTTCGGTATTTGCTAAGTTTAAGGATTGATAACTTTTTAGTTTCTGAAACTGACAAACATCTGGATGCCAAGTATCAAGTTCTGTCATATCGAGCAATGCAATTAATAAGTTAGGTTTTTTAATCAATAGATCATGAACATGTAAAAAATCCATCTGCTAGAACACTCTCCATTCCTATTCGAATTTACTGGTAGTCCAATAACAGTATTACAGTAACACACATAAAGAAAGGGAATTGTAACATATGTTATCCGTATTTTGTCGTAAATAAGTTTCTATTATATGTGAATTTTTGCATTTGAAAATGACAAAATAAGATACATATTATAGAAGGGAGAGAGTTGGAATTCGTTTGAGAACGTTGCCAACACAGCGATAGTTGACGAACAGTCATGAAAAATGGCTCTTCTCAGTGTACATAACAGCCATTTTTCAGACCTGTCACTTTTGTTACAAAGCATCAGTAGGAATCGTGTTACTCTCTTCAAGGGAGGAAACAATGATACACCTATAGTTATGTAATGATGTACTAGCAACACGAAAATACCCTGATTTATCTTTGTCAATCCAGCATGCTGAAAATACTCTTTTTCCATCATACAACGTCGTAAGAAAAGCTAAAACATGGTATGAAGAGTTGGTATATCTTGTATAGAGACAAATAAAGAAAGATAAATATAGAGCAGGTATGGAATGAAAAAGCATCGTGTAACATATGTTACATCGTAAAATTAGGTTTATATATATACTAGTAATTGAGACAGGCAGTCAGGCATTAACAAATTCGAAATACCAGGAGGAAATGAATGAAGAAAAATTTTAAAAAAGCAGTTACAATCATGCTACTGTGTGTATTAGTTATTAATCAATTATCGATGCAATTAATCGCGTCAGCAGCAGGTGAAAAACAGTGGGGAAATCAATTTATAAAAACTACTACAATTTTAGATAGTAGCGGCAATCCCATTTCTGAAATCCCAGTAGATGCAGGATTCAAAGTTCGTTACGATTGGGAAATTCCTAATGATATAGATGTAGATGCAGGGGATAGAATGCAAGTAACTCTACCATCGCAACTAAAAACTGCTCAAAATGTACAGATGGATTTCAAAGATGATAACGGCATAACGGTAGCAGTTGGGCAAGCAACATCACCGGGATCACAAGAGTACAACGTTACATTCACTAACTATCCAGAAACGCGTTCTGATGTTAAAGGATATTTTGAATTTTATGTAAGATTTTCAGATGATGTAGTACCTGGGGAAGATATCGAATTAGATTTTGACATTCCTGGTGAAGGGCCTGTAACGGTTACACCAGGAGAGCCAGGTGGCGGTGGACCTCCAGGAGAGCCAGATCCGGAAGAAGTCGTACCAGATCAACAGTATAAAAGGGGTTATTTAAGTGATGATGGTAAATCGATTGAATGGTTTGTTACCTTCATCCCGCCGACATTGAAAGAGAATGAAAGTGATCCAGGATATTACAAACCATTGTACGATGTATCGATTATGGATACACACGGACCAGGACAAAAATTGATAGAAAATAAGGTTCGAGTGCGACAAGCGTTTGGTAAGTCAGGTGGACAAGCAGGTGTTGGTTTAGAGCTAGGTACATCAGATGTATTAGACTATAATCAAGCGGCGGGGACATTCCGTGTGAACCTAGACGATTTAACAGATGGATACGGTAGACAGATTATTTATAAAACAGAAATTACTGATTTAGAAAGAGAAGAATTTACTAATAACGCAACGGTAACAGCAAGAGATTATAGTAGAGATGTAGAGACGACTGTTCGTATTGAAGGCGGAGAAGGTGGTGCAGAAGGAACACAAGCAGGTTTTACTGTTGTGAAGGAAGATAATAATGGTAATCCACTTCCGAATGCGACATTTGATTTATTCCGTATAGGTACAAATGGTGATGAAAGGCTGATTGAAGCAGGCCTCACTTCCAATGAGGATGGTCGTATCAGTTATAATGGTTTGAAATTTGGAACCTATGAACTTCGAGAAACGGAAGCACCAGAAGGTTTCGTATTGTTGGAAAAACCATATCGTTTTGAATTAACTGAAGCTGGTGTGAAAGAGTTAACGGAAGCTATTATTAACGTACCCGAAGAAACGCCAGTAGGATCTGTAGAATTAATCAAATATGATGAAGCAGACGAAAGTAAGGGCCTAGAAGGAGCAGAGTTTGATTTATTCAGCGGAACACCAGGATCAGGAACACGAGTAAGCAGCCATACAACAGATAACACAGGAGCGTTCCAAGTGAAAGACTTAGAATTTGGCGACTACTACTTTGTAGAGACGAAAGCACCAGCAGGTTATGAGTTGGACGCAACACCAAGACCATTTACAATTGGAGAAAAGGAAGTAACGGTAGCATTTGAAGTACAGGTTTCTAATAAGAAATTAGAAGAGCCAGTAGGATCTGTAGAATTAATCAAGTATGATGAAGCAGACGAAAGCAAGGGCCTAGAAGGAGCAGAGTTTGATTTATTCAGCGGAACACCAGGATCAGGAACACGAGTAAGTAGCCATACAACAGATAATACAGGAGCTTTCCAAGTGAAAGACTTAGAATTTGGTAGCTACTACTTTGTAGAGACAAAAGCACCAGCAGGTTATGAGTTGGACGCAACACCAAGACCATTTACAATTGGAGAACAAGAAGTAACAGTACCATTTGAAGTACAGGTTTCTAATAAAGCAATCGTAGATCCAACAATCCAAACAGTAGCTTTTGAAACAGGCACAGAAAGTAAAATTCTTTTACCAGGAGAAGCAGCTAAAATTAGTGACCGCGTTTCTTATAACAACTTAATTAAAAATAAAGAATACCGCTTAGATGCAACGCTTTTAACAAAAAATAGCGCCTTGCAACTAACAACAGGACAAAAACAATTCACCGCAGCCAACGCAACAGGTCAAGAAGTAGTAGACTTAGCAGCTTTTGACGCGACAGCTCTACGTGGACAACAAGTTGTCGTATTTGAGCAACTGATTGATGTAGCATCAGGTCTTATCGTCGCAACACACGAAGATTTAAATGATGCCGATCAAACCGTGGCCTTTGCTGACCCGCGTGGTGGGGTAGAATTTACAAAAGTAGATGCAGATACGCAAAACCCGCTTGCAGGTGCAGAATTTACACTGTATGAAGGTACGTCAAGCGCGCCAGGTAATGAAGTAGGTGTCTATACAAGTGCCGCGACAACAGGTAAAGTAACAGTAAGCGACTTACCATATGGCAACTATCACTTTGTAGAAACACAAGCACCGAATGGTGGCTACATCTTAGATGGCAAGCCG
>NZ_AODD01000029.1 GCF_000525835.1 Listeria grandensis FSL F6-0971 | reverse complement strand
AGTTTTCTACCGCTTGTTCCTGTGGTATTTTGAACTACGCCGTCCACAACTAGCTGTACTTTTACAATGTTGGCAGAGTTTGTTCCCGTAATGTAGTCTTCGTACATTTCGTATTCATCCGCGGTTAAAAGGTATACTTCCTTTTGAATCACTGTGACCTTGATGATTTTCGTCGTGGTGTTGCCGTCTGAATCTGTAACGGAATATTCCACTTCATATACACCCGGTACGTTCGGATTAACCTCATTCTTGAGAATCTTGATGTCTTTGGTTATATCGCCATCTTCTGCGTCTTGTGCCGTCACACCTGCCTTCGGATCAAACGTATCACCAACTTCGATGGTTTTATCTTCCGCATTAATAACTGGTTTCTCATTCGACGTCACCGTCACTTTGATCGTCTTCTTCGTGGTGTTGCCATCTGAGTCCGTCACCGAATACTCCACTTCATAGACGCCCGGCACATTCGGATTAACTTCGTTTCGCACAATCTTGATGTCTGCCGTCAAGTCTCCATCCTCTGCGTCGTCCGCCGTCACGCCTTCCATCGGATCGAATGTTGCGCCAACTTTGATTGTCTTGTCTTCCGCATGAATTACCGGTTTCTCATTCGACGTCACCGTCACTTTGATCGTCTTCTTCGTGGTGTTGCCATCTGAGTCCGTCACTGAGTATTCCACTTCATAGACGCCCGGCACATTCGGATTAACTTCGTTTCGCACAATCTTGATGTCTGCCGTCAAGTCTCCATCCTCTGCGTCGTCCGCCGTCACGCCTTCCATCGGATCGAATGTTGCGCCAACTTTGATCGTCTTGTCTTCCGCGTGGATCACCGGTTTTTCATTCGAGCTCGCCTCGCCACTACCGCTAATTCTGCCATAATCCAGCATCTGGAATTCAGCTTCTAGCGCGGCATTTGTCGATTCCGTGTTTTTAGAACTGGAACCTTCGATCGTTGTGGTCGTTTCATTCTTTTCCCAGTTATTATCGGGATCGCGATCGTACTCACCACCGGTTTTCGTCCAAGTCATCACCGAAGCATCTTCCACTTGAAGCATTGTATTTTTCGTATTGAAAAACAGTGGAGCTTGCGGTTTCTTGTTTTTAATGTCATACGATTTGGGATTGTCTAGTTTGATTCGCGAACCACCAACCGATGTCACGACACCCTTCACGCTATTTCCAGAGACCATGAACTCCGCTCCAGGATGTACATTAATAACACTTGCTTCTTGCAAGTTAATCGTCGGATACTCGCCACCGCCACGGCCTGCAAGCACAACTTTAGCATCTTTTTGCACATTCACTGTTGGCGTCGAATAGTAAGCACCTCTCGCTGCAAAACCTAGCGCTGTTCCTGATGCATCAATGTTTAACACCGCTTTTTCCGCCACATCGATGTCATACACTTTGCCATCAAAAGCTGGGAAATAATACAGACCGCCTGTATCTTGTGGGGCAATCGCAATAGTTACGTCCGCGCCCTGCTCCACGCGTACTTTACCTACCGCTCTGCCGCCCACGTAATCCCCATCAAAACCAAATGCCGCGCGTTTAGCTCCGTCCGCCGCAATGCCTTCATAACGACTATCTGCCATAAAAATGACATGACGAACTGTTGCATTTTCATACAGCGTCTTCACTTTATTCTGACCACCAAAGCTCACTGTTCCATTAGAAGCTTTCACCAGCTGAGGGCCGTTGTAATTCATATCTTGAAAGACAACATCCCAACCATGATTTGCCGCGATAAACTTATAATCTGCCGCACGCATGCCCAATACCTTCATATTTTCCATCATTAAGGTTCGGTTTGCTTCTGTATACTTCTCTTCGGCACGGATGGTGTATTTACCAGCGTCAATAACCACACCTTTGTCTGCGTTTCCATTAATCGTCACATTTCGCCATGGAAGCTTAATATCCTCTGAAAAGCGGATGTCCGACTCCACACTAATACTATCTATTGTCATGTCCTGCAGCGCCTTTTTTAACTCCTCAAAGTTAGTTACGCTGATCGTTTTGGCATCCACTTTACCTTTCGAGACTGCCTCCGCATTTGGAATACTTACTTGCATCTGGCTAATAATCACTAGAACTATCAGCATCATCTTGAAAATTGATTTCAATCATATTCCTCCCCTCTCACATAATTTTATTTCTATTGAGCTTATGTTCTTGTACGCATATTGACTACTACAGGCATCCCTCCTTCATCATAATATGGATGTAACGTTTTCATTCTATGCGATAATGATGCAAACATCTGACCAAAAACCGACACAAAACATGTATTTTTTGAAAAAATAAGGAAGTATATTCCTTGTTAAATTATCACTCCATCTACCGAAGCAACAAATGAATTTAATCACAAATATCCTAATTATGTTATGATATAGCACCTTGGACACTAGAAGCTCGTTTTCAAAATTGCTCTATATAAACAAAAAATAGAAATAATAGCGCTTAACTATTACTTTAAAGTACCTAATTTTTTCAAAAAATGACTTTTCATACGTATATATTGATTAGATAAGTCGTCCAATAAGTCATAATATAGCTCTAGACAAGTGATTGTCTTTTTTTTTGCAACGAAGATCTTTCACAGTTAACAATTATAGGGAGCGAGTGATAACATGTATTTGGACTATGCTGCAACAACACCGATGAACAAGTCGGTACGAAAAACGATGTGCACTATTATGGAAGAAGATTTCGGGAATCCATCTAGCGTTCATCGATTCGGTAGAAAGGCACGCTATCTTTTAGATTCAGCGAAAGCCACATTAGCATCCAGTATCGGTGCTAAGGAAGGTGAAATCATTATGACAGGCGGTGGATCAGAGAGCAATAATTTGGCCATTATCGGGACCGCTTACAGCTTGCCTGAACATGCGGGGAAACACATTATTACGACACAAATCGAGCATCCATCCGTCCACGAACCAATGACTCACTTAGAGCAACATGGCTTTGAAGTGACCTACCTTTCCGTAAAAAAGGATGGTTCCTTTTGTTTAGACGCTTTACGACGAGCGATTCGACAAGATACTGCCCTCATTTCGATCATGATGGTGAATAATGAAACCGGTGTAATAATGCCCATAAAAGAGATTAGTGGCATTATTAAAAAGCAGAATCCCGCGATTATTTTTCATACGGATGCGGTGCAAGCTTATGAAACACAAGCAATTGATATCACAGCACTTGGCGTGGACCTCTTGTCTACTTCGGCCCACAAAATTGGCGGACCAAAAGGCATCGGTTTTCTATTTAAGAGACAGGGGTGTAAGCTGGAAAGTTTAATTAAAGGTGGCGAACAGGAAGAAAATAAGCGGGCGGGGACGGAAAACATTGCTGCGATCGCCGGATTTGCATGCGCTGTAAAAATAGTACAAGCCCCTCAAAATAACATTGCTGCCCATATCGAAACATTGCGGGATACATTTTTGCAAGCGATGGAGAATCGTGTGGCTTTTGAGATAAATGGGAGTCACGCTAACAGGGCACCCCATATTTTGAACATCTGGTTTCCTGGCATTCCGGCCAATTTGCTGATTACTCATTTGGATCTTGCGGGGATCGCCATTTCTGCGGGTTCTGCTTGTTCTTCGGGGAGCGTGAAGCCAAGCCGCGTGTTGACATCGATGTTCGGCGCTGATAATCCACGAAACACTGAATCCGTTCGCATCAGTTTCGGTCCAGAATTAACAACGGCAAATGTCGAACAAGCCGCTAACATCCTTATTCAAACAACCACCAAAATCCAAACATTATTAGCAAAGGGAGTGTATGTATGAAAGCGAATACAACTGTTGTGGTCGGCATGAGTGGTGGCGTAAATTCCTCTGTTGCCGCTTACTTACTAAAAAAGCAAGGCTATCACGTGATTGGCCTATTCATGAAAAACTGGGATGAGAAAAATGAAGATGGCGTTTGTACAGCGACGGAAGATTACCGCGATGTCGTCAAAGTCGCCAATGAGCTTGATATCCCTTATTATTCGGTGAATTTTGAGAAGGAATATATGGAGCAGGTTTTCAAACACGTTGTTCACGGTCATCTGGATGGTAAAAATCCTAGCATTGACGTTCGCTGTAATCAAGAAGTCAAGTTCGGGCTTTTCAAAAAATATGCCGGACTACTGGGCGCAGATTACATTGCAACAGGGCATTATGCGCGAATCACCGAAGTGGACAATGACATTCAATTACTGACCGGTGCAGATCAAAATGAACAGACTTATTTTTTGAGTATGCTAAAAAAAGAACAACTAAAAAATGTGATTTTTCCGCTCTCTAGTTTAGCACGTTGGGAAATACGCGAACTTGCGATTGGAGCAAAACTAGCCACTGCAGCTAAAACGGATTCTGACGGACTTTGCTACATCGGCGAACAAGAATTCAATCAATTTATCCGTGATTTTGTCCAACAACCATCTGGCAATATTATCGACGACAACAAAGGGAGAAACATCGGAAAGCATGATGGCTTAGCGTTTTACAAAGTTGGTTCTAGTTATGAATTCCCAACAAATGATGGTGTGCTGCGGCTAACCGTTTTAGAGAAGCGTTATAACGACAACACACTCATCGTTAGCGAAGACCATAATCATGAAAAACTGTACGTCACGGATGGGTTTATTGAAAGTCTAAACCTATTTACACCAGCTAGCCAACCATTTGATACACTCATTTGTCATGCAAAAACTGGCTATCGCAAACCAAATGTGAGGGTCACTATTTCCCCTCAAGAACATGGCTCAAAAATCGTGTTTGACGAACCCATTCGAGCACTTTTAGCTGGGCAACATATCGCTTTATATAGCGGTCCCGAGTGTATTGGAGGCGCCGTCATTGGCTAAAGTACCCTTCCAAAATACTATAGCCAACTACAAACTACTATACGATGCCCAAGAATCCCTTTTCCCGTATACCATTTTTAGAATGGAAAATAACACACCGTTTTCTGTGCTAGGAAATATCACGACAACTACTATCGGCATCATTGAAGAGGACGGCGCCACGATTGAATACATGGGAACTCATTTCGGCCCCCTGTGTAAAGGCTTTTATTTCTCTATTCCCGGTGTTTTTGAGTTTTATGGAAAAGCCATTTTGCTTGAACGAACAGGCTATAATGGGAATTTATCAATGGGACACGTGCACGCGAAAAATCCGGTGAGCCTTGATTCATTATTATCTGAGACATCCTTGATTTTACCGCGGATTGCAGGCACGCCAACACTCAACTACATCACATTAACAAAAGGTCAGATCGTGGAGTTGCCTCAATCAAGCTATATTTATGTGAGCAGTGGCGAAATTCAATTACGGAGCCCACAGCATCACACCATGCTCTCTCCTCAAGATATCCACTTCATTCACGGCACAGAACTCGCCACCATTGAGGTTCAGAGCGAACTAGGAAAATGCTTCTTAATTCAAGCCTTTTAAAATAAAAACATGTATCAGAATGGGTATCTTTGACCCCTGATACATGTTTTTCATCTCATTTATTCAATACGCTATCTTCCAAATACTCCGATCGATCGCCATATACGCGTTCAATATGCAGATCACCCCAGTTACATAGTGCTGTCAAAATACTTTCTAATGACTTGCCATACTCACTTAACTCATATTCTACTTTTGGCGGAACTTGGTTGTAAACAATCCGATTAATAATCCCGTCATGCTCCAGTTCACGCAATTGTTGTGTGAGCATTTTTTGCGTGATGGAGGGAATCAGCCGTTTTAACTCACTCGTCCGCTTTTTGCCGTGCGTTAAATGACAGAGAATCACGCATTTCCACTTACCTCCGAGAACCTCAAGCGTTGCCTCAACAGAGATATTATATTTCTTTTGCATATCTCGCTCCTTTCTATAGGTACTAAAAAGTGCCTACATTACAAAAAAGTACGTACTTGTTTTAATTGCTACTAAGTATCATAATAACACTTGTCATCAAAAAAGCAAGCAGAACTTAGGAGGGCTTTACATTGAAAGCGAATCGAAATATTTTTGCCTTATTAGCTTTAGCAGTTAGTGCTTTTGCGATTGGAACGACCGAATTTATTAGCGTCGGGTTGTTGCCTTTGATCGCCGAAGACTTGGTAATACCAGTCAGCACCGCGGGGCTCACCGTCTCGCTTTATGCCGTCGGCGTCATGTTTGGCGCACCGATCTTGACCGCACTCACATCACGCATGAATCGCAAAACATTATTGCTCGTCATCATGATCGTCTTCATACTCGGCAACTTGGCCGCGGCATTCTCCGACACCATCGCGCTACTACTCATCGCCCGCGTCATATCCGCCTTCGCGCACGGCGTCTTCATGTCCATCGGTTCCACCATTGCGGCTGACCTGGTCCCACCAAACAAGCGAGCAAGCGCCATCTCCATCATGTTCACCGGCCTCACCATCGCAACCGTGACCGGCGTCCCAATCGGCACACTCGTCGGACAACAATTCGGCTGGCGCGTCGCGTTCTTCGGCATCGCAGCAATCGGCATCATTGCCCTCCTCGCGAATCTCATCCTGATTCCGAAAAATTTGCGTCCCGGCACCAAAATGACGCTCGGCGACCAAGTCAAAGTACTCACAAATGGCCCGCTACTACTCGTGTTTGCCATCACAGCACTAGGCTACGGCGGAACCTTCGTCGTATTCACCTATCTAACACCGCTTCTCGAACAAGTCACCGGCTTCCCATCGAGCACCATCGCAATTCTCCTTTTCATTTACGGAATTGCCATCGCGGTCGGCAACATGATCGGCGGAAAAGTTGCCAACAAGCGTCCCATCCAAGCCCTATTTTACATGTTCATCGCACAAGCCGTCGTGCTCGGGTTGCTCTACTTCACCGCCCCATCTAAAATTTTCGGACTCGCAACAATCCTACTCATGGGCATCTTTGCCTTCATGAACGTCCCCGGCTTACAAGTCTACGTCGTGATTCTAGCAGAGAAATTCGTCCCAAAAGGCGTCGACATCGCTTCCGCCCTTAACATCGCCGCCTTCAACGCAGGAATCGCACTCGGCTCCTATCTCGGCGGTCTCGTCATCACCCACATGCAAATCATCGACACGACCTGGATCGGCATGATCATGGTCCTCATCGCCGTCGCCCTGACCGCATGGAGTAAAAAATTAGAAATAAAACAGGAGGAATTTTAAAAATGAAAACAGTCAAATTAGCAAATGGAACCAACATGCCCGTCCTCGGACTCGGCGTATTTAAAGTAGAAGAAGGCGCAGAACTCGTGTCCGCCGTCAAAGAAGCCATCCGACTCGGCTACCGCAGCATCGACACCGCCGCAATCTACGGCAACGAAGTAAGCACCGGCCAAGGCATCCGCGAATCTGGCGTCCCACGCGAAGACCTTTTCATCACATCCAAAGTCTGGAATGCCGATCTCGGCTACGAAGAAACGCTCACCGCATTCGACGAAACCCTGCACAAAATGGAACTTGACTATCTCGACCTCTACCTCATTCACTGGCCCGTAGAAGGCAAATACATCGACGCCTGGCGCGCCTTCGAAAAACTGTATAAAGACGGCCGCATCCGCGCAATCGGCGTCAGCAATTTCCAAATTCACCATCTAGAAACACTAAAAAAGACAGCCACCATCATGCCCGTCATCAACCAAATCGAACTCCATCCACAACTCACACAAAAAGAACTCATCGCGTACTGCGCCGAAAACAACATCCGCGTCGAAGCCTGGTCCCCACTCATGCAAGGCGGCCTCCTCGACAACCCAGTCCTCCAAGAAATCGCGGCCCATCACAACAAATCCGTCGCCCAAGTCATCCTGCGTTGGGACTTACAAAACGGCATCATCGTCATCCCAAAATCAACAAAAGCCCACCGCATCGCTGAAAACATGGACATCTTTGATTTTGCGTTAACACCCGAGGAACTCACACAAATCGATGCCCTCAACCAAAACCTACGCGTCGAGCCAGATCCTGATAATATCGATTTCTAAAATTAAAAAATCACCAAAACCATACTTCCTGAAATATTATATGATAACGGTCATGTATATATCTTCAAAGAAGGCACCCGCATTTCTGCGAGTGCCTTCAAATACCGAACTAGATAATACTACGGTAACATCTCAGGGGTTCAATTACCTTAGCACCTCTAAAGGAGTTGTGAAATCTATCAGTGGGATTAGAGCAACAGATTTCACATTCTCCCATTTATCCTTTCAGGTAGTGAAAAGACATAACCTTATTGTACTAGATATGCGGTCATTTAGAAGGTATTTGAGAGAATGTTCATGAAGAATTCATATATTTTGTTTTCCACACAACGAGCAAACGCTTTCTGCCCCGTGCTTAGTCCGAACTACCTCCTCCGAAAAACATCGCTTGTCTTTATTTTTGAAACACATACTTATTCGTATTCCTCACAACCACACCATTGGGATCAGCAATTTGCGTAATTAACTTAGCGCCTTTCAGAGTTAGACTTCCATTTGGTAATAGTTTCACATCACGATAATTTTTCGTCAACGTACTCCTATATCCCGTCACCCGACTCCATTTCGCATTATTCCATTCCCCATTGTTTTGCGAGCCACGAAAAACGATAACCCCCGTTGTAGGCATGGTAATCTTCCCAATGTAATTCCCACGAATCAAAAACCGCTTATTATTTATGATCAACGCAATCCCATTATAATTCGTTCGGCCACTCCTTTCCAGCTGCACCTTATTACTAAAAACAACCGCACCAAATGAGTTCTCTACCACGATTCCACCTGCATACACACTAATCGCCTGCACATTTTCCACCTGATTATTCAAAACTTGAATTCCTGTCGCATAAACCGCATCCCGACTCTTCTTCAATTTCGCGCCCGCAACAACGATTCCGCGCACCGTCTTATAGCGTTCTGATTTCGTCAATTTCAGCCGTACATAATCTGCCTGCTTGTTAATCCGATTATTTTGTATAACAATATTTTGTGGCGGATTCAACGTCCCTGCATCCCCGGCAAGCGTAATCGACACAATCACAATCGCATTCCTCACATTCAGTATCACATTATTCCGAACCACAATATTTTTTCCGTGATGCGTATCAATCCCTTCCCACACCGCGTTATTCAAAATATTGCTACTCTCAATAAGCGCGCCATACTGCGTGGATTCACTTTTGCCTGCATCTGACTCGTCAACTTACTATTAAAGTACTCTGAGAGCGCAATATTGTAAGCCAACTTCTGATCTGCCACACCGATATCACGTACCGTCACCCTCTGGATCTTCGTATTATTCGCCGAATAGCCGATAATTCCCGCATAACCAATCTTCGAAACTACCATCTGACTTGTCGTTGTCCCCGAAATGCTCACACGATCCGTATATTTCATGTAAATACCATTCCCGCCAAAATTCCGAACCTGACTATTCACAATCTGCACATTCCGCACACGCTGATTCGCACTAGCACCAACAATTTCAACCCCATTGTGCTTCTGATTTACATGCCCCACCGTACTTTGCCCATCCAAAACAACATTTTCAAGCTTCGTATCACTTCCCATCTTGATAACAGGAATTCCTTCATTCTGCTGTATTCTCAATATTGGCATCGCGTTCACATTTGCACCACGCAATGTCACGCCCGCCGGCACAACCACCGTTTTTGCAAGTAAAAAAACACCTTTTGGCAGCGTCACAATTTTCTCCGATGCCGATTTACTGCTCTTCGCTTTTTGTAAAGCTGTTTCTATCATCTGGCTATTCATCGTTGCTTTTTTCGCATCAAGCGATACATTCACCGCCCCATTTACACTCGAAGAAAACATCATGGTGAGAAGTACTAATAATGCCCCAATCATAATCTTGGTTCGCATCATCTTATATCCCTCCAATCCAATATAGCCTTCCTCCTCTTTACCATCATTCTCCCCGCGCAAAACAAAAAAGCGTGAAAAGTACAGTCTGCGCTGTCCTCTCACACTCTCCATCTAAATATATTTCAAACTATCACGCGCTTTTTCCGAGCCATCACTCCACAAAATGATGCTGATGATGCGTCGTATACTGGCGTTCCTTCTCATATCTAAAATGCTTCGTTTCTAATTTTGCCCCGTCGCGCAACGTCCGCATTTCCATCGCCTCCTTCGCTTTTTCTATACCTTAGTTATAAACGATGAAATGCGTTTCAGGTCAAGCGATTAAATCGAATTTCGCATAATTATTTTATGTTGCACCTGCTTCTTCTCCACTTTCCCATCCAAAAATAGCTCCACAGCAACGCGTCCAATCTCCCGCAAACTCTTGTCCACCGTCGAAATATCCAGCACATCCGCAATCGGCAAGTTCTCCTCACCCAGAATCGCCATATCTCCCGGCACCGTCAAGCCCCGATGCGTCACAAAATAATGCATCCCCGCCGCGACCTCATCCCCATTCGCATACATCGCCGTCGGAGGCTCCGCCAAAGCCAAGAACACCTCAGCCGCCTGTTTTCCGTCCGCCACATCATAACAATCCTGCAAAACCAGTTCAGCATCCACCTCGCCAAACACCGCCTCATACGCCATCATTTTCAAGCGCGTGCTATTACTCCACTGCTCCTCGCGCCCAACCGTAAAAGCCACACGCGCGTGCCCCGCATCCTTCAAAGCCTGAAAACCATCCGAGTACGCCTGAAGCTGATCCACATACGCACACGAAATCAGCGGATGATTAATGTATTCACAAGCCACAATCGGTCCATATTTCGCATACGGCGCAATCGTCTCCCAATCATTGGCCCGCGACGCAATAATCAGCCCATCAATCCGTTTTGTTTTCAGCATCCGCAAATACCGTTCCTCTTCCGCCCGATCATATCCCGTCGGACAAATCACGACCGAATAACATTTCGCAAAAGCAAGCTCTAGCACGCCATTCATCACCTTATCAAACCACGGATGATCATTGTACGGCAGCACAAAACCAATCGTATTCGTCCGTCCACGACTAAGATCCACCGCATTCCGATTCGGACTATAGTCAAGCTCCGCCATCACACTTTGAACACGCTTACGTTTTTCCTCTGCCACGTACGGATGATCATTCAAAACCCGCGATACCGTCGTCACTGAAACCCCCGCCAATTTTGCAATATCCTTAATATTCGACAAGCCACGCACCCCCGTTTTCATCTACCCCTATCATACCGATAAAACGGATGCATCTCAAGTCTCAAAGAGGACCCATAATTTAGGTTGCGAGCCCTCTTTACGTTCCCTTATTTATAACTCGGCTTCACCTCTGCAAAGAATCCAAGCGCCGCCATAAACGAAATCTGCAAATCTTCCGCACTTGTTTTTCTGCCATCAAATACAACATCAGGCCCCGTACAAGCATCTGCAATCACAATCGGCGAAAGCCCCAACTCGCTCGCCTGCCTCGTCGTCGAATCTATACACACATGCGTCATCATCCCAACAATCACAACCTGCTCCACACCCACCGCTTTCAATTTCTCACCCAAATCCGTCTCAAAAAAACTATTTGGTGTCGTTTTCCGCACAACAAATTCATTTTCCGTCGCGATCGGTAATAACCCTGCATGAATCTCAGCGCCCTCCGTACCCTCCACTAAAAACCCAGCTTCCGACGTTCCCGCATGCTGTACATAAAAAATCGGCAAACCCTGCGCACGAAAATCCGCTTGTATACGAATTGCATTTTCCAATGCCTCATTTGGCTTAAACAAAGGCATTGCGCCCCCTTCAAAATAATCGTTTTGCACATCCACTACGATAAGTCCTTTTTTCACTTGAAACACCTCTTTCATTTGATATACTAAGTGTAACGAAAACGGCATCATTTTAACATACGCCGCTGAAAGAGAATCCACACATTCATTTTCAAGTTGAAAGGAGTTATCATGGATCATATTGATGAGAAAATCTTGCGCATCCTAAAAGAAAATAGCCGCTTATCATGGAAAGACGTCGGCGAACAAGTTTTCATGACAGGCCAATCCGTTGGGCTTCGCGTCCAGCAACTTCAAGACAACAAGACCATCCAGAAATTCACGATCCAGCAATCCTACCCTCACCTACAAATCATCCTATTTTACATGTCCACCAGCGCCTTTAAAGAATTCGAAGACCTTGTAAAAAGCTACGATCAAATTATCGAATTCAACAAAACGACAGGCGACACGTGCTACATGATAAAATCCTGTTTTGACAACGAGACGCTAGACACATTCTTACAACAACTCCTCCCATTTGGCCGCTACAAAATCAATCAAGTACTAAAAACAATCATCTAACCAAAAAATGCGTCTCTAGGACTTCTCCCAGAAACGCATTTTCTAATTATTCCGCTTCAACCTGCTTTATCTCCACTCTCATCGTGACAACCCGTGAATCCTTAATCTCGGTCACAATAAAAGTTAACGTATCATATTCTAAAACGACCTCTTCCCCGTCATCCGGAATCGTCTTAAGCTGCGTCAGGACAAAGCCCGCCATCGTATCAATCCCCTTATCAGGGAGTTCCACATGAAACATTTCATTGAAATCATCAATCGGCATTCTTCCCTCAACGATAAATGTATGCTCATCCAACTGCCTCACCTCGTCAGACAACGCATCAAACTCATCATCAATCTCGCCAACAATTTCCTCCAATAAATCCTCCACCGTCACGATACCCGCAACGCCGCCATACTCATCCATCAAAATCGCCATTTGATTATGCGACTTTTGCATCGCTTTCAACAAATCATCCACAAAAATCGTTTCTGGCACGAAAAAAGCCTCTTTTACTAACTGCTTCACGTCGATATTATCAAAACCTTGTTTCCTCGCCGCCAAAAATAAATCTTTCATATGCAAAATACCATACACCGAGTCCATATCGTCCAAATAAACCGGAATACGCGAATAATTGCGTTCCAAAAGTTTATCCACCAATATGCCCGAATCCTCATTCGCATCAATCATAAAGCTATCCGTCCGCGGCACCATCACTTCCTTCGCATAAATCGTGTCCATTTCAAACACACCACGAAGCATGTCAAGTTCTGCTTTTTCGATAGCACCATCACGCCGACCAGTCTCAATAATAAGCTGCATTTCCTCACGCGTCATTTTCTCCGCATTCTCATTTTTATTCATGCGCGTTAACTTTACGAGTACATTCGTTGAAAACGACAAGAATTTGACAAAAGGTGCTAAAACAAAACTAACAATCATGATTGGTCGTACCGAAAAACGAGAAATAGCCTCCGCTTTTTGCAGAGCAATCCGTTTTGGATAAAGCTCACCAAAAACCAGCGTAATATAAGATAAAATAATCGTCACAACGACTACAGCCATCTCATTCGCAAAAGCTGTACCACCAAAGCGCGTTCCCAGAACTGAAGCAATACTCGTTGCCGCGGCTGCACTGGAGAAGAATCCAGCAAGCGTAATACCAACTTGAATTGTCGCAATAAATCGGCTCGGATCATCTATCATTTTCACGAGCAGCTGTGCTTTCTTATCCCCTTGCTCCGCCTGCGATCTGACACGGTTTTTATTGAGCGATACTAAAGCCATTTCCGCCGAAGCAAAAAACGCATTGAGTAACGTCAACACCAAAATAAGAATTAATTGCACAATAATCTGCTGACTCTCGGGGTCAGGGTTCATCCAACCATCCACTCCTTTAATATAGTGTAGAGCATACTCCATGTAAATCGGCTCCTCATCTCTACCCAAAAAGATAAAAATAAGAACCTCGGCTTCATTTAAAGTTTGTCCATACTTTTAAAATTTTACCATGGTTCGCTAGGATTCTGCAAGAAATCATAATTCTTTAAAAATACTGACAGCGTCGTCTTGGATCATCGTATATTGGAATGGTAGTCGTAGCAACTCCTGATTCACTGCGAAAACGGTGCTTCCGCTTTTGCGATAGTCTGTTAGGTTACAGAATGGGCTTACCTTGAAGGATGTTCCCACGATGACGATCAAATCGGCTTCCGTAATTGCAGCTAGCGCACCATTTATCGCAACTTCTGGCAAGTTTTCTTCATATAATACGACTTCTGGGCGAATGATGCCACCGCAGTTCTCATGTTTATCCGATTCCAAATACTGCTCCGAATGCACCATCATGCCACACTTCTGACAATGGCAACGATACAGACTACCGTGAAATTCCACCACGTTGCGCGACCCAGCTTTTGCATGCAGAGCATCGATATTCTGCGTCACAACCGTCACCTTTTTCCCCGCACGACGCTCGATCTCCGCCATTTTCTCGTGAATCGCATTTGGCTCCGCGTCCGGATAGTACATATTATCCCGCACAAACGCATAAAATTTATCCGGCTCGTTCTGTAAACACGTCGCACTCAGCAAATATTCCGGGTTTTCCCGACCAGTATAAAGCCCATTCTTCGAGCGATAGTCTGGAATCCCCGAAGGCACCGAAACACCAGCTCCCGTCAAAAATACGATCCGTTCACTACTCGCCAAACGCTCCGCAAGTGTTTCCATCACTCCACCTCCCCAGGATATAACCGATCCTTCCAATTCCACCACTTCAAAAGCGCCGGCTCCGGATCTTCCGTCTCCACGAAATACACCGCACAGCGAAATGTGTACAATACACAAGGATCGACCCGCTCACCTTCAAATTCACACATCAACTCATACAAATGTAGCGGATTTTTACCTTTCAAGTCTGCGATTTTAGAAACGCCAATATTATGTAGCGCCTCACTCAAACGCTTGCCAATACCAGGTATTTGCAGTAATTCATCTTTCATCATTTTCCGCCCCCGTTTCTTACTTCTATTTTACCATGCTTGCTATACTAACTACCAAACATAGCAGAAGTCAACAGATCAAGTAACGCATTTTTCATATCTGATCTTAGATTCTTCCCTATTGAATTGATAGTCTTTTTTAAGAGCCGCAGCTTTAGTCCGTTTCTTCGCGTAATATTTATACGATATATAAAATTGTTTGGCAAACTTCGTAGCACCACCCAAAGCTTTCATAGCAGCCTTTAATATCTTAGCATCTGGAAAACCAACACTAACAATTGCGTAACCTATTGCTATGGAACATCCAGCAACACCAAACGTCGATATTTGATTAGGATCTTCTACATAGAATTGTAACTGCTCATCATTTGTAACAGCAACTGGATATCCAGTCTCCTTTTCTAGCCATTCAACAGTTTCACTCTCTCCACTATTGACTACAGATTCAGGAATCTCTTCCACTGCAGTATATATTTTCTCCACTACTTCCATTTCATCATTGCTGTAATCGCCCTCTTTAATGCCAAGTTCTTCATTTGTCATCGCCTCAAAGTCAGGAACTTTTTCCTTGATAGAATCACCTAATGAAAAACGCGTGGCATTTTGGAGCGCTATCGTTTCACCGTTAGCATCATAAGCCGTTATCCTAGCATAATAGTTCTCTGTATTCGCGAAATTAGGGTTATTTACTTTGTATACTTCATATGGGTTACTCGCTAATTCTTGCCCCTTATTATCATGATGTAGCCCTTTAAATCCATTTATAATTTCTTGATTTGTCGGCCAAATCCCTTTATCTTTAGATGTCCATTCATAGTTTTCTCCTACATCATAACCATTGTATAAATAGCCATCTGATAGCCATACTTTATAGCCCGCTGCGTTTGCGACTCCTCCCCATTTTAATGTGAAGGAACCTTGATTATTGCTAACTGAACTATCTACATCTGCAAATGATAAATCTTCTAATGGCATTGTAACAACTTCCGCATAGCGGGAGTTATCTTTTAATAATCGATAAATAATGCGAAGTAATAAATATGCGGTGGCAATAATCGCTTTTTTAGACCCTTTATATTTAGCAATGCGCCAGAAAAATGCTTTAATACGGTTATCTTTTCCACGACTAAGAGCAAGCGCTGCTTGTGTCAGGACTTTCTTCAAATGCGCATTCCCTTTGCGAATACGCGCATTGTAATTTGTCCCGGTCTCTTCGATAATTAGTTTCCAGTATCCTTTATATTTAATTTTACAATTCCTAATTGAGATAACTCTACGTATAACTTTGCTATATTATCTTGACTCATTATGGCCTCAGATATCGCTGAAAATAAAACAAAGATAGTACAGGCAGTAGGGAACCATTGTCATGGTCTTCCCACTGTCTTTACTATCTCAATTTGTCGTCTAGTCTATCACCACATCCGCTTTGTTTCAGATATCTTTTTAACCAACTTTGTCAAGCTTGCATTCGCATAAAAATACGAATCATATTTATAAAACTGATACCCACTCGTTCTGTACTGTTTCACCCTCACATATAACGTTTTAGCACCCATGGATCTTGCAGCATCAATGATGCCGACTATCCCAAAAATGGGACCTTTGATGGGCATGAAAGAAAGAATACCCAGTGCTATACTTCTCATATTCCCTTGTGTTGACGTATTGTACTTCGTTGTTTGAACATATATCCACTTAGTCGCCCGTAGCAACAGCTTAGGAGTGTCGATAGTATCTTCTAAATCAGCCTCGGCAGCTACTTCTAATTTATTATTTACATAAACATTTCCTTCTTCGTCTCTGTGAACATGTTCCGTTTCACCAGTTTCTGATGTCATGACTCCATTCTCATCATCTTTCATCTCTAACGTAACTGTTTCACTCGTTTGTTTATCTTGAATAACTAGCGTATTTCCATCTTTAGTTGCCGTGAAATTTTCACCATTGTAGTAAGTTTCTGTAGAAACATCCCCTTCAGTTGCATATGTAGATAAAGGCATAATTGAAATGGAAAATAACATGACTGATGTTAACACTATAATAAATTTTTTCATCATTTCGCTCCTTAATGTTTTTTAGACAAATATTTGTTATACAAATACCAGTTAAATGCTGTTCCTAGCAATAAAAGTATACCCGCAATCCAAATAAAATTTTGATTCATATAGACGTATGAAATGTACACACCTACTATTACTAGAATAAGTATCCCGAAAAACAAACCAATTATATTTTTTTTCAAATCATCCATCTCCTTACTAATAAAACAGGCCCTTGCATGCTCTTCGTACTATATTGAAATGAGCTAGGGCGCTATTTGCAATTCAAGCCAACAAAGGACTGACCTTACTCTTTCGAGACCCAGACTTCGTTTATTACTACAGCATTAACTGTTACTCTCTTTTTCATCCCAACCTCCTTACCTATGTATCCGCTTACAAATTAAACGTTACATTAATGTTTCTAATAAGTCAAGTGTATATCGTAACATATACTTTGGAATATTCTATTAGCTATTTTACTGTCTACTTTATTGACATTTATCCACTCTCACACGCTCCCCAAAAATGATACATTGATTCATATGAGGAAAATTTGCCGCTAGCAAAAAAATTTCCTAGTCCCGAAACGATTTATAGAAAAAAATCCTATTTAAATTCATAAACTCCTAATATACCACACCTTAATCCTACACTCCTATTAAGTTCATGCGGTATAGTTCCACGTTCGTTTTGCCTATACCTTTTGAGATTCCTCTATCTTAAAGAAAAGCCTTATTGGATGCTACTCTATTGTTGAATCATTTATAAATACAAATGACAACACCACGCTATGTATGGATCCTACTATAATTAAAAAGAGATAGGCTTCATTTGGTATGCCTAAATTGGCTACTTATTTTGGTGAAGCTTACTGCTTGACTAAACGTAAGAAAAGGCTGGAACACTTGGGGATTTAGACACCCTGATGCACCAGCCTCCTTCTTTATCATTTATCGTTTCAGTTTTTGAATTGGCAACCATCCAGCATTGTCGTCCTCATCGATACACCAAGCCCAACCGTTCAATTCGCGATTACTCTCCACTTTGTCACCAGTCTGCACAACTAACTCACGCGCCGAATAATCTTCTGTCGCCGTACCTGATTTTGCATCCAAACTGGCGCGCGATAGGATTTGTTCTGGAACCAAGCCAGTTTTTCCAGACATTTTTGTTGTGCAAGTGATCCAACCTGTATTTCCGGCGCGCTCGCCAATCCACAAATCCTCATTTTTATTCACAAAGAGCGGACTTGACTCTGTCGGTTGATGCGCTACTTTTACAATATACTGCTTATTCATTATTTCTGAGTCGCTTCCCAATCCGCCAAGAATTTCTCAATCCCTGAATCGGTTAGCGGATGCTTCAACATTTGCTCGTACACTTTAAACGGTATTGTCGCAATATCCGCACCAGCACGCGCGCACTCAATCACGTGAATCGGATGACGCACACTCGCCGAAATAATCTCCGTTTCAATATCGTGCACCTCAAAAATTTCCGCAATATCCCGAATCAAAATCAAGCCGTCCGAACCAATATCATCTAAGCGTCCAAGGAACGGCGAAACATATGTAGCACCCGCTCGTGCCGCAAGTAAAGCCTGCGCTGCCGAGAAAACAAGCGTCACGTTCGTCTTAATACCTTCCTTATTCAGTACCGCAACTGCAGCCAAACCTTCACCCGTCATCGGAATCTTAACGACCATATTCGGATGGATTTTCGCAATCACGCGACCTTCTTCAATCATTTTTTCTGCTTCTAAGCTCACGACTTCCCCGCTGATTGGTCCATCCACAATCGACGTAATTTCCTCAATCACCTGATTAAAATCGCGGCCTTCCTTTGCTATCAATGACGGGTTCGTTGTCACCCCAGCAATGAATCCCATTCGGTTCGCCTTACGGATTTCCTCTACATTTGCAGTATCAATAAAAAATTTCATGTTCATCCTCCTCATATGCGTTAAACGCTTTCATAACTTCCATCCCATTGTATACCTTTTATTGTCGAATGTCTCCCGAACCGCTTTTTACAAAAAAAAATTAGGCATGACATTGGTGTCATACCTAGCATATTGCATCTATAATCGATGTTTATCAACAATAAGTAACGGCTTCGGCCTATTTCGAATTACGCCAGCCTCAATCAACTTCATCACCGTGTGGGCTACATATTCCCGTGACGTATTTGTATACCTTCCTAAAACTTCCTGTGTTACTTGGCGGGGCAAAATGATACCATCTTCCGTCAGTGTCCCTAGCTCAAGTCCACACTTAAGTAAAGCCTTTCTGATTCGCTCTTCCTTCTTTAAAAAAGTAAGCTTGCAGAAGTATTGTGATTCCCGTAACTCATGCGCCAAATATTGAACCATGAAAAACACATCTTCTTCCTGCTGGTCCAAAATGGAAAACAAGAAGGTACTATCCACTTCCATAATTTCGCCGTGGCCTAGGCTCTGCATCAAAAGATTCGGCTCCCAAATATCATAATACAAGTGATATAACCCGAAACAATCATGTTTCCCTAAAAAACGTGTAATGCCACCTTTTGGCTTATCGTCCTGTATTACTAATCCATAGATGCCACTCAAAATAAAGTATATTTTGAATTCTTCGTCTTGCTTGCTCCTCAAAACGTCTCCTTTTTTCGTACGTCTAACCGAGCAATATTTTTTAAAATCTGGGTGTTCAAAGCAATACTCTATTAACTTAGCTACAGTAACTATTGAATCTCTTTCTTTTAGAAATAGCATAGGCTCTCCTTCTCACTTTCTAATCGATGTATTCTTGAATTATAACATATGATAACTAAAAATGACTACTATATTACTGTAACATAGCTTCTTTAACACAACGAAAACTTCACAAAAACATGATTTTTAGGTACTTTTTAGTCATATGATTCCCTTAATAAGCAATTAAACCATTATTTTTGTTAATTTTGAAACTATTTTTAGAATGAATATCCAATGTACTTTTTATTACATTTGAAGCTGTTCATATTCCATTCATATTCATGCTATATATTAGAGTGGCAGGAGGGAAACCTCAACAGATAGCACAACTCGAAAGGAATGAAGAAATTATGAAAAAGAAATCAGAGTCATCTTACAGTTGGAAACAATTCTTCCAACTACTTATCTCAACTAGACCTTCAAAAGCTGTCATCATTGGCGGTTTTTTAGCAAGTTTAGTCACAACAGCAGCGGGGTTGCTCATTCCCCTCTTCACAAAAAACCTAATCGATGGCTTCTCGCCTTCTTCACTGAGCTGGCAACTAATCACAACCATCGTCGCCGTCTTCGTCTTGCAAGCCGTAACGAATGGTTTTGCGATCTTCTTGCTCAATTTGATGGGGCAGAAAATGGTCGCTTCGATGCGCGAAAAACTATGGAAGAAGACGCTCAACCTCCCTGTTTCTTATTTTGACAATACGAAATCAGGCGAAATGGTTAGCCGGATGGTGAATGATACCGTCGTCATTAAAGAACTGATCGCCGACAGCTTACCTCAATTCGTAACGGGAGTCATTTCTGTCATCGGTTCCATTGCAATCCTGTTCGTTATGGACTGGAAAATGACACTACTACTTATCATCGCTGTTCCCATTACAGCACTGATCATCGCCCCACTTGGACAAAAAATGTTCAAAATATCGCGCGGTATGCAAAAAGAAACAGCGAATTTCACTGGCTCTATTAGCCAAACATTATCCGAGGTCCGCCTTGTAAAATCATCAAATGCAGAAGCAAAAGAAATCAGTGACGGTACATCCGGAATTTCGCGCCTGCTAAGATTCGGTGTCCGCGAAGCCAAGGTAACAGCCGTTATTGGGCCATTGATGCTATTTGTTGTCATGGGTGTCATCGTTGGTATTATCGGCTACGGCGGTATCCGTGTCTCAGCTGGCACACTTTCCACCGGTACTTTGATCGCATTTCTGCTTTACCTATTCCAAATCATCGTCCCAGTAACATCTTTCGTTACATTCTTCACCCAACTCCAAAAATCCAAAGGTGCTACAGAACGTATCTCTGAAATTTTGGAACATGAAGAAGAAAACATTTATGAAGGTGCGAAAGTCGATGTTAGCGGTAAGAAAATTACTGCAAATAATCTCTTTTTCTCCTATAATGAAAATGAGCCGATTTTGCAAGACATTTCGTTTGAAACTAGCCCCGGTGAAGTTATTGCTTTCGCAGGTCCTAGTGGCGGCGGTAAGTCGACTTTATTTGCCCTACTGGAACGCTATTACAAGACGAATTCCGGCGAGATTTTGGTTGGCAATCAGCCTCTAAATGAGATTTCGATTCACTCTTGGCGCAGTCAGATTGGCTATGTTTCCCAAGAGAGTGCGATGCTTTCCGGTACAATTCGCGATAATTTATGTTATGGTTTAGATAAAGAATTCAGTGATGATGAGCTTTGGGCAGTAACGAAACTCGCTTACGCCGACACCTTCATTGCAAAATTACCAAACCAACTAGATACAGAAGTTGGGGAACGTGGTGTGAAACTTTCTGGTGGTCAACGTCAGCGCATCGCGATTGCGCGTGCCTTTCTTCGTGATCCTAAAATTTTGATGCTAGATGAAGCGACTGCAAGCCTTGATAGCCAATCAGAACGCATCGTACAACAAGCTTTGGCGAACTTGATGGAAGGTCGAACAACATTCGTGATTGCCCACCGCTTATCGACTATCGTGAACGCCAATCAAATCCTATTTATCGAACACGGCGAAATAACAGGGCGCGGAACACATAGCGAACTCGTTGCAAGTCACCCACTATACGCAACATTCGCAGAACAACAATTGACTTAAATAAACAAAAGGCCTCGATATTTCCCGGGAAATATCGAGGCTATACATACAATTTGGAGGTGGAAACAATGAATCGCATTTTGATGGTAGACGATGATAGCAACATTCGCGAGCTCGTCACGATTTTTCTAGAAAAAGAAGGCTTCACCGTTTTCAATGCAGAAGATGGCATGGATGCCCTTGCAGTCCTTGAAAAAACAACGGTTGACTTGGCGATTATTGATATCATGATGCCAAACATGGATGGCTGGGAACTATGCAGTGCCATTAAAAATTTTCAAGAGATTCCTGTCATTTTTCTGACAGCACGTGGAGAAATCGAGCAAAAAATCAAAGGTTTTAGTCTAGGCGCCGATGACTACGTTGTCAAACCCTTCGCTCCCGAAGAATTAGTAGCCAGGATCCGCGTCCTTCTAAAACGCTATCAAATTTTAGCGACCCAAGAAATCCGTATCGGTAAGATCTCACTAAACGAAAAAGAGATGATCATTGTACTCCAAAACAAGTCGATTACATTACCACTCAAAGAATTCCAATTACTGTTTCGATTAGCTGGCTATCCCGATAAAACCTTTTCTAGAGAACAGCTCATCGAAGAAATTTGGGGTTATGATTATGAAGGCGATGAACGCACTGTCGACGTCCATATCAAACGGCTACGCGAGAAATTCCCCGCCGAACAATCTGGTTTTTCGATCCGCACTATTCGCGGACTTGGCTATCGTCTGGAGGAAATATAATGGTGACCAAACTAAAAGCGCTTATCAGTAGTTTGATGGTTGCTATCTTTTTCGTCCTAAGCAATCTCGCCTCCTACACCATCTTCACCTGGCTAAAAACAAAGTATGATTTCTCCTGGCATGCGATTTGGGAGCAAGCAACAATCGCAGCTGGCGGACTCACACTGATGGTAATAATCGGCTTTATTCTCAGTCGCTACTTTTTTCGGCATGAACGCGCCTATTTCAAAATATTCGGTGCCGTGTTAGAAGAAATAGGGCGTGGTAACTTTCAGATCAGCGAACAACTCCGTCCATTACAAAGAATGGACGACGGCAATATTCGCGATACCGTGCTCCAAGTCGAAAAAATGGCTGAACAACTCGGTGAAATGGAAACGTTACGGCAAGACTTTATCGCCAATGTTTCACACGAAATCCAATCACCGCTCACTTCCATTTCCGGCTTCACCAAACTACTTCAAGACAATAATCTCGACAGCGAAAAACGCACCCATTACCTCGAAATCATCCAAGCAGAAACAAACCGACTATCCAAAATTAGCGAGAATCTACTCAAATTAACTGCGCTCGAAAAAAATGATTACCAACTCCACTCGACGGAATTCAGGCTGGACTACCAAATCCGCGATTTGATCCTAACCACTGAGCCGCAATGGCAAAGCAAACATATCGACGTGATCGTGGAACTAGAGCCAACTAAATTTTATGGCGACGAATCCTTACTCTACCAAATATGGCAAAACCTGTTTCACAACGCCATCAAGTTTACCCCTGAGAACGGGACCATTCAAGTCTCGCTCACACAAAACAAACAACAACAAACCCAGGTCACGATCCAAGACAGCGGCATCGGTATTTCCAAAGCCGACCAGCTACGCATTTTCGAACGATTTTATAAGGCTGACATTTCCAGGCAAGCCAAAATCGGTGGTAGCGGACTTGGGCTTTCGATTGTAAAGCGTATTGCAGATTTACATGGCATGACGATCCAAGTAGACAGCTCTGAAGATAAGGGAACAACCATAACACTACAGATTCCTAATAAATAGACTTATTTTTTCCTATTCATCACGTTTAAAAGCGGACAAACATTCCTTTATATGCTATTAATTTTGTGTTATAATTAAAACATTATCCAACACTTCCACGCAAATCTTTGATCAATTATCTGGTCATCATACAAAGGCAACTTGAAAGCGAGGAGAAGAACATGAAACATAAAATTGCATTACTGGCGGATGTACATGGAAATACAACAGCATTACAAGCAGTGATTGAAGATAGTATAGAGCAAGGCGCTACAGCGTACTGGTTTTTAGGTGACCTTCTCTTACCTGGCCCTGGATCCTCTGATTTATTTAAGCTATTGAAACAAGTTCATACGGATGTGTATATACGCGGAAATTGGGAAGATTATTTCCTTCATTCCATCTCAGAAGAAATAGATATCACAGATCCCACAGCAATTTATCTAGCTACACTAGCACACCATATTTACCCTAATATGACCCTACAAGATATTCAAGCCTTAAAAAGTTGGCCAATATCCACTGTTAAAGAAGTCTCCGGTTTAAAAATCGGAATATCTCATAATTTACCCTGCCACAACAACGGTGATTTTCTATTCCCTACAACAAAACAAAAAAACTTTGATGCTCTTTTTACAGATAATACTTTAGATATAGCAGTCTATGCACATGTGCACCACCCAATGTTACGATATAGTAGCCAGGAACAATTAATTATAAATCCTGGCTCTATCGGACAACCTTTGTGCAGCTGGCCACCCCTTCAAATGGACTTAAGAGCTCAGTATGCCATTTTAGAAATTGATGCTTATGGATACACGCACATTGATTTTAGAAAAGTAGACTACGACAGACAAAAAGAGTTGCTTATTGCCCAAAAAAGTAGACTTCCTTATATCGATCTATACCAAGAGATTCTACAAGTAGGCATTAGACATACGCATGATAAAGAATTATTAGAAGAAATAAATGACTATTACGGCTACAAAAAGCGAGTCTCCCGCATGTTCACATAAATTAATGGCTTCATTCCGATCTACATAAGGAATGAAGCCATTAATCGTATTTATAAGCACTTCAGATCACGGTGTATCTTCTAATGTCCAATGAATCGTTGTGCTGTATTCTTGATTCGCACGCGCTGTTCCGGGACGTACATTCAACACCAATTCCGAAGCATCTGCCTCGTTTAGGTTGACCTCCGTTACGCCTTCAAGTCCATCCGTATTAGCAAATACGATACTCGCAACCCCATTAAGTGGTGTCAAAATCGTGCTTCCTTCCTCTTGCGTTCTAACAAATAAACTGTTCACGAGTTCCTTACCGTCGGCCGTTGCAAGTGGTGTCTCGAGTTGCGCCTTCAACTTCCAATTCGTCGCCTCTGCACGCGTATCTTCCACCGTTAATTTCACATCATCTTGCGGCTTCAAAAATTGCTCACGTGAGCTAATAGCTGCCGTTCCAAATGAAATTTTTGGTGTGGCCGTTTTAAATTGTAGCGTACCAGTCAAAACTGTAACCATAATGTCGCGTTCTAACTCGTTCAGCTTCAATTTCACAGGATACTTTCCTGGTGTAGCAGTAATTGCGTCGACACCTGTCATTTCAACCGAGCCGATCACACTTGTACCCGTGGGCATAAAGTAAGCTTGCACGTTTGCCATTTCCAAAACCATATTTTTAATATCCTCTTGCGCGCTTGGCATATCCGCCGTTGCTACCGCGAAATCTGCGCCATGTAAGAAGAACGTATCATCTTTGGCTGATCCATCGTCTTCTACAAAAACTGGAATCACGAAATCCGCAGCATTTCCAGCATTATCCGTCAAAGTTACCGTCGCAGTTGTGTAGCCAACTTTCGAAACATCAGGTACTTCTGTAATCGCATAATTAATATTATCATCGCCGTTTCCAGCGTTATCCACCACATTTTCCACTAAATTCTTTGGGTTCGTCGTGAACTTCTCACCAAGCGTTACAAACTGCCTAATCACATCCGCCGTCGGAGCCGTAGTATCAACGACAGTAATCTCGTTGGACCTAACACTCCTATTTCCAGTTTCATCCTTCGACACCCCATAATATACCTTATTTGGAGTCAATGGACGCTTCTCGACAGGCACCGTTATCGCAAAATTACCAGTCCCATTCACCGCGCCACTCACAAATTCACTATCATCTTCCGAATCATAAATGGTCACCGTCGTTCCAGCCTCCGCTTGCCCACTAATCACCGCATCCGTATCCTTGATCGCGGTCAAAATTGGTACCTCAGGAGCCGTACCATCTTGAACAACCGTCTGTGCCGAAGCATCCTTACCATTCAAGAAAGCATAAATCTGAACCGTGTTACCCGCTGTAAAATGCGTTCCCTCAGGCAACTCGTAACGATAGTTTCCATCCATATCTGCAATCAAATGAAACTTCATCGCTTTGTCTTCCTCGTTCGGCGAATCAATCGTCCCTACAGGAATCGCAGGATCTCCAGAAAATTGCACCACAGCGCCTGGATTTGCCCATCCCGTAATCACGCGGCTATTTTCACGATCCTCATTATCACTCAAATTACCAATTGTCACGCCTACATCCGGAATTCCTTCAAAAAGAACACGCTTGAAGTTCTGCGTTCTAAAGTTCGTCGTAAAGCTACTCTTAATCGCCGCGTTTACCGATTGTCCCGTCGCAGCCGTAACGTTCGCAGCACTGTATGTGACTTTGACATTAAACATTGGGTTCCAAACAAAATCAGAATTATCGTCCAGACCGTCCGTCCAAGTCTTCGTATTCCATGCTTGAATCGACTGCACGTCGACATCCAAATTTCCCGACATCCGCAACAGACGCGCCGTCGCAGCAGGATTCGTATTATTAAACCTAATATCTACACGTTTCGCATTCGCAAATTGGAATTTAGAAGTTCCACGCAGATAAACCAAGTACTTAGCACCCGTTCCATCCGAGCTGACATCAAACACACCATCTTTACCAATCAAAATCGTCCCCGTTCCAGTACTAAAAATATCTTGCGTCGAAGTACCAGTATCTGATGCTTCCAACTTAAACTCAGCATCATCACTTACATTTAAAACGCCAGCACCGTTGATATAAAACGGGCTGCCATAATACATCGCACCACGCGTCCTAATGTCCACTTTTGCATTATTAGAAACATTGAATTGCCCAGCGTTCATCCAGATCCCGCCAACCGCTGTCTTGCCAGCCGCTGGAACTGCATTATCCATCTTAAGCGTCGCACCATTACGCACATTAATATTTCCATAACTAGTGATTCCTGAAACTGCACCATCCGCGACTGTAGAATTCGTTCCAGATGTATAAATATCCAAAATCGAGTTCTCCGCAATATCTACTGTTCCACCTGTATATATATACATCGCGCCACTAGACTCATTCGTTACCTTCACATCCGCATCTTCTAGAATATTCATATCACCCACAGCAAACGTCGTCTGATTCGCCAATGTCGCATAACTCACACCATCAAATGGGCTAACATAACTATTCGTCTGCGCAAAAGAAGATTTTCCTGAAATTTGAGTCGTTGTTGCTGGAGCATGAATAGCTTGAGAACCACGGTAATTCACATTATTGTAAATAATCGTATTCGTGTCATTCGTTCCACCAGCTGAATTATCCGTATAAAACCCGTAGTAATTTTTTCCATAGGCATTTAAATCATTGAACGTAACCACTTTCGGCAATGAATACGTATTCGTCGGTGCATAAGACTGATTTCTAAAGTCAATCGTGTGACCATTCCCATTTATCGTAAACGGACGCTCTGGCATCCTCTGATAAGACGCACTCGTATTCGTCGGACTCGCATCCGCCGCAGAAAACCCCGCATAACTAATATCCGCTAAAACGTTAATCGTCGCGATATCCTTATTCATCATCGCACTATGAAACTCCGTCAATGTACTTACATTGGCGACACTTGGGTCCTCCGCATCCGCAAGACTAACCAGTGCTTCCGCCGCTTTTTGTATCACTTTCGGGATTGGCGGTGCTTCCGCCACTGTCGGCGCTAGCTCTTCTATGCCCTCCACCGTTAGCGTCAAAACATCGGATACCACATCATTCTTCACGGCCTGCAATGTATAATCTTGCGCTTCTCAGCTATTAAAATCAATTCATAGACACGCTCTGTCGCCGCCTCATTCCACGTCACCTTAGCAACCCCAGAATCCGCGTCAAACACAAGCTTGCCCGTGGCTGTTGCTGCATTACGCATCTCCGTCTCTTCCAAATCCAGAATCATGCCAGCAGGAATTGCAAGCTCGACAAAATTCTCAACCACGTCCTCATCACTCGGCGGGTCATCCGAAGAACCAAGCGCCGTTTCATCCATTAATTTCAAACTAAACTGGCGGTTCTCCTCTTGTTTCGGCTTATCCACAACCAGCGACAATCCCGAACTAGCAGAAACTCCAGTTGCAAACCAACTACCAAGCCCCACACTATTAATCGGCCCAACCATCGCCATTGTAAAAATTAATAAAATAACAAATACCATCCTCATTCTCTTCTTCATTATAAAAACTCCTCTCATATATCACAAAGGCATATTTAAAGGTGTATTCTCGCATATTCGTATATCTCTATACTACACGCAGATAGCGCCCAGATCGGCATATTATCAAAAATTCCGCCCACCTCGAAATAAATGATTCCACAAAAAAAAAGATGCTCCCAAACTCGGGAAACACCTTTTCATACCTCTTATAAATCTGGATCTTTTTTAAAGTTCAAATGAAAATCATTATCTTCAAAATACGGTTCTAGCTGAAAACCTTTTGCTCGAATTGCTTTCACTAAAGCCGGAATTGCATCCAATGTATCCTTCGTTTCATGCACTAAAATAACCGGCGATATCTTATGAAACCCATCTAACTCCCTATTCACAAAATCAACAATCTCTTGTGGCTTTCCTTTATGCTTCCAATCATTACTATCAATATTCCAATCTAGCAATCGAAATTTATCCGCCTTCGCTTTTTGAACTTGTTCATTGCTTAAATACGTACTGCCATATGGCGCGCGAATGAGGCCGATTTTTTTACCAACAATGCCACTTAACAACTCCGAGGTCTGCTCCATCTCCGGAATAAACTGCCCCTGTTTATATAATTTCTTAGAATCATGCGTCATACTGTGCGCGCCAACACTATTACCATCTTGAACCGCCTGTTTAATTCCAGCTTTATATTCATTCTTAATATTGTTACCTATGAAGAAAAAAGTAGCCCGCGCATTCTCCTTCTTTAAAGCTGCTAAAATTTTCGATAAATACTGCGTTGGTCCATCATCAATCGTGAGGTAAGCAATTTTTTGTTTTCCATCCACTGGCTTAGGCTTTTCTGCCGCCGCTTCTTTCTTCTTCATTTCCGCCGCTTCCTTTTCTTTTTGTGCAGCCAAGCTCTTTTTTTTGCGATTGCTCTGCCTGCTGCTCTTTTTGTTGTTGCGTAAAGAACAGCCCACCACCAATACCGAGGCAAACTAGGACTAATACGATAGATGCCATAATCATCACTTTCTTGTTCATTGCTCATCCCTCCATTATGGTTTAAATCTCATCATCCTCTAGAAATTTTTTAATAGCGTCCTTATTCTTATCCAAGTCCAACTCTAAAACAGCACCTGCACCGGCATACCTCTTGTCTTCATAACTATCGTTCGTTGGGATTGTGAGTGAGTCTAACCCCTTAGGTGTGTGAAAATAAAATTCCTGCCCCATATTGATTAGTAGCTTCGTCGGGATATTCGTTGAAATATTCCCTTGGACAAGGCCAAGCAACGATGGAATTTTCATAACGCTTATGTCCGATACTCCTTGTTTCATCACACTTTGAACGACTTGCTGTTGCCTTTTCACACGGCCAAAGTCACTCTGCGCATCATACCGAAATCTCGAATAAGCAAGCAATGTTTTTCCGTCCATTTGTTGCTTACCAGCGTGAATTGTCATCCCAATATTTTTAGACATATCTTTATCCGCTACCATCGTCACGCCATCCGGAAATGCCGTATCAATAATTTTCGCAAAACCACCGAAATCTGTCATTAAATAATAATCAATCGGTATACCGAAATTTTTCTGAATCGTCTTGCGTAGCAACTCTACTCCACCATGCGAAAACGCCGCATTCAATTTTTTCTTGCCCTCGCCGGGAACTTCCACATACGAATCCCTCATAAACGAAACTACTTTTGGACTTTTTGCCTTCGAATCATAATGTAGCAAGAGTACCGAGTCAGAGCGCCCTTGATCTGACCCGCGCGAATCACTACCTATCAACAATACATTGAAATCATCCATTTTCGGATCCTTCGCCGATTTAAAATTCTCACCTTTAGCTGATGCAAAATCAGCATTCACAGAATGTAACGCTTTATAATATTGCACACAATAAAATGCTAAACAACCAATAATCAATAAAGAAACAATGATAAGGGCCTTTGAAATAAGTTTTTTCGATTCCTTTGGCTTTAATTCTGCCATAGATTTCACTTCTTTCCGCTCTGTTTTAGACCTACCTTCAAGTCTAAGTACATGTTAACAGAAGCGTATAAAGAAACCCTCAAGCAATTTTAAGGTTTTCTTTAAGAAGGTTTGACATAAACTTCAAAAGCCTATCACAACACGTAGTCAAGATAGGCCTACTTTCAAAATTTATTCAATTCCTGCCAATTTATGCGTCTGAATACTGAGCGACCATTTATTTTCGCCGCGTTCAGCATTAAGTAATCCCAATTGGCTGATGGTCTCTAACATATTGAACGCGCCATCCTCTTCACACGGCGATAAATAATACCGTTTTGCTGGGATCAACGCCTCAACCTGTGCACAAAACTCCTGAATATTGCCATCCACGACAATCCGCACTTCATCAGCTTGCGACAAATGACGCTTCTCATACATTTTACTGTATAACCGCTTCGGACTTGTTGCCACATAGTCAATCTCGGCTGGCACTTCCTTCAAACCATTCGTCTCAATCGCCAAATAATACCCTTCCGCTTTCAAAACTTGCAAAAGTTCCTCGATACCGCGCTGAATCGTTGGCTCACCACCAGTGATGACAATGTTCCGTGCCGCATATTTATGCACTTCATCCAAAATCTGTTGTCCAGTCATCATCTCAAACTCATTATAATTCGTATCACACCACGGACAATCTAAATTACATCGGCCAAAACCGAATAAAAACGCTGGGCATCCCCGTATTATAACCCTCACCCTGCATCGTCTCAAAAATCTCTACAATCCGATACTCGCGATCCATCATGACGGTTCACCTGTATATTCACAAAATGACGTCGGTGTTTCGCCTAATCGTATCGCAGAAACCGGCAAATACGGCGTTAGCCAATCATAGATCACCATCGCAATGCCTTCCGCCGTTGAGCGACAAGGTAGCGCGACCGTTTTGCGATCCATCTCTTGCAATAATTTTGCAATGCGGCACTCGTTCTCATTTTCCTCAAAATAAGCAAAAGCATGATCCAATTTCGCCGTCACATGCTCCTTCACAATCCGCTTGATATCGCCGTAATCCAGCACCATTTCCGCACTGGAACCCGTCGCAATCAAGTCCCCGCTCACTTCCACCTGTAGCGTGTACGTATGCCCATGCAAATTATGACATTTCCCATCATGTCCATCCAACATGTGCGCCATATCAAACGTAAACTCCTTCGCAATCCTCATCATAACGCGCTTCCAGCCTTTTGCGCCAAGTACTCCGTCAAGCCCTTCTCTCGCAACTCACAGCTCGGACACTCACCACATCCGCCGTCCACGCCCATATAACACGTATGCGTATGGTCCCGAACATAGTCCAGCCGTCCCAACTCATCCGCCAACGCCCACGTCTCGGCTTTCGTCAAATACATCAACGGCGTCTTCACCACAAATGGGAAATCCATCGCCAAATTCAGCGTCACGTTCATCGATTTCACAAACACATCGCGACAATCAGGATACCCACTAAAGTCCGTTTCACATACCCCAATAATAATATCCGTAATGCCCTGCCCCTTCGCATACGTCCCCGCAAGCAACAAGAACAGCGCATTACGCCCATCTACAAACGTATTCGGATACTCCTCCGATTCCCCTTGCGAAATCTCCATCGAGTCATCCATCAACGCATTATTTGTCGTTTGTTTAATAACCGACGTATCAATCATTGTCTGCTTCACATTCAAATCCCGCACAATCCATTTCGCCTTCTCAAGCTCAATCGCATGCCGCTGACCATAGAAAAATGTGATAACCTCCACGTTCTCTTTCCCATAATCCTGAATCGCTTGAAACAAACAAGTCGTCGAATCTTGCCCACCAGAAAAAACCACTAACGCTTTTTTATTTGTCATTTTCATTTCCTCCTACCGATTATCCACTTTTTCAGGGTACATATCATGATTCATTAGGCGATGCATCGCAACTTCGTCCCAACGCGTGTCAGGTTTGCCATAATTCGCATACGGATCAATCGAAATCCCACCACGCGGCGTGAATTTCCCCCATACTTCAATGTATTTTGGCTCCATCAGCTTGATCAAATCCTTCATAATGATATTGATACAATCCTCATGAAAATCACCATGGTTTCGGAAACTAAACAAATAAAGCTTCAGCGACTTACTTTCAACCATTTTTTCGCCGGGCACATAAGAAATATAAATCGTCGCAAAGTCAGGCTGCCCAGTCATTGGACAAAGACTCGTAAACTCAGGGCAATTAAATTTCACAAAGTAATCGTTATCTGGATGCTTATTCGGAAATGCTTCCAACACTTCCGGCGCGTAGTCCATAGAATACTCCGTCCCCTGATTTCCTAAATGTGTGACACCAGCTAGTTCCTCTTGTTTTCTCATATTTACTTTTCACTCCTTAGTTTTTTTACGTGGGAGATCTCGAACCACGGAAACTTTAAAACTTGTTCCTACACGTGATAAATCGGCGGCAAGCGCTCGCAATGAGCAAGTTAGATGGACTTCCAGTTCTCACGTACGCAGGTACGCTCCGCTTCCGGCTTCCATCTAACTTGCTCATTTCAAACGCTTTCGCTCAATTTGTGTGAAGCAAAATTTTTCGTCCTACCCCAAAGTTCAAAAGAGGTAGCGCGTCTTATCCTACGTCACATCATGTTTAGCAACTCGTCTTCGCTTCTTTTAGAAATTAACACAGTTTTTGGAAATAGTCAAAGAAGTGTGCGCTAGATGACGAATAGCGCACACTTCTTTGTTATAATATCGAGCCTAAAAACATTCCCACAACGACTAGCGCCAAGCCCGCCGAATACGTCACCACTTGATACAAAATCACTTTTTTCCACTTTTGCTCGGCATGTAACTGCACACTTTCCAATTTAAACGTTGAAAAAGTCGTGAATGCCCCTAAAAATCCCGTCGTCACTAGCAAATTCCAATCAAACGATAGCTGCAACTGCACGACAAATCCTAGCACAAACGCACCCGACAAATTAATAATCAACGTCGCAATCGGAAAATCCCATTTTACACGCCTTTTTATCCAAGTCGACAAGCCATATCGCGCATTCGCCCCAAAGAAAGCACCAATCGCGATGGAAACCACATCAAGCCACATCACAAATCGCCCTCCTTGGTCGCTTCTCTTTTGCGCACGAACCGCCGTTCACCAAGCGTAAAACCTAGCCAAGCCAACAAGTTCCCGCCTAAAAAACTAATCCCCAAATATGTAACCGCCAACATCGCTTCTCCCGACTCAAACAGCCGTACAGTTTCCAAACTAAACGTCGAAAAAGTCGTGTACGCGCCCAAAAATCCCGTTCCAATCGCAATCACCAAATTCGTATTCAGAATCGTCAACCGAAATAAATACGTCGTGAAAAATCCGAGCACAAAACACCCACTCAAATTCACAAGCATTGTCCCCAGCGGAAAATCAGTTCCCCAGAAAACACCGACGCCCATTCCAACAAAATACCGACACAGCGCCCCAGCAATCCCCGCAACTCCGATCATCAAAAAACGTTTCATCCGCTGAACTCACCTCATTCCTGTCCACCCTGATAATATCATGCCTCACCAAAAAGAAGCAAACCATGCATCCACTGAAATATGGAATAAATCGCACGGCACTGCTACGATATTTCTGATATACTAGCCCTGTAGAGAAGTGAAAAGATGGTGGCCAACCTAATCGAAGGGTGGTGGTGCTTATGGAAATAGGTACTAAATCTGTAGAAAGGAAACGCCTAATGTCTGTTGCTGAAGCGATGACAGTTGCGCTCCAATTTGGTATGTTCATCATATCATTCTTGGGGTTCATACTTGTCCTCATCACAGCAATGAATAAAGACAAAAAATAACCATCTAACTCACTTTTTGGCGAGGAGATAGATGGCTATTATACACAATTTTTTAGCCATCGTCTTTTCAACGGCTCTACACTTGGAAGTCATGTTAGCGCATGGCTTCCTTTTCTACTCCATTTTAACACACACCAAAAAGATATTCAATCCACGCAAAAAAACTCCCCATGAACACGTCACAAGGAGTTTTCCCACTATTTCATTTGTTTTCTGATTCCGTTAAACAGTAACAAACACGCAATTCCTTGGAAAATAAAGAACGCGCCGAGTATCAAAGCCACAGTTACTGCAACAATCGCTGAGCTAAACAACGAAATAATTGCAATTAAAGCACCGATAATACCGATAACCATGATGAAAATCCAGCCTTTTGAGCCTTTCACCGAGAATGCCATAATGATATTCAGAATTGCCGAAGCAAGTACCCAAATAACGAAAATAAGCACGATGAACTTTTCACCAATATTATTGTTAATCAGAATAATTAAACCTGCTAAGAACGATAACGCCCCATCCAAAAGGATCCAGTTCGAGATTTTCAAAACCTTCCGACCTTTGAAATAAGAAATAATCTCGTTCAGACCGTTTAGTAATAATACAATTCCAATTACGAATGTGAAAGCCGCAAGCGACGTACTTGGATTAAATACAAACCAAAGTCCCAGTCCAATCATTACAAGTCCCATTACTAAAATAAAATACAAATAAAATTTACGCATGATTCCATTCCTCCCCTGAAGCGTATTGCAAAACCTTTGCTTTACTACTATACCCTAAGAATCACCGTTAAATCTACTTTTAAGCCAAACATTTTTTTCTGGAAACAAGAAAAAGCCAAGTAATCAAAAGACTACTCGGCTAATTTTAATTATTATTTTGTGCCTAAGAATGGGCCGTAAGTGTTGGCGAACGCATTGTTATACGAAACGCCTGCACTGCTTTTACCAGCATCCCAGTTTGCCGACCAAGTCATGATCCCTTTAAGCGGAGTTCCCGCAGTTTTCAACATATTGAAGGCATCGAAAACATTTTGTGGATTAACCACATATCCTGTTGCCGCCGCGTCATTATTAGAAGGTAAACCAATAACTAATTTGTCAGCAGGAATTTGCAAATACGAGCGTGTACCGTGAATTAGCGAATCCGCCATGTAATATAGGAATTCTTTTTTCAACGTATCATTGTTTTGCGCGATCCATTGGTTCGTTTCATCCACCCAGACACCGTCGCCACCTTGGTTATAAAATTGAGGCGCGATATAGTCATAGTAACCTGTTAACGACGTAATATAGCTTTGATACGCAGCACCTGGTTTCAAATATGGGAACTCTGGCGCCATCGTAATTAGGAATGTTTTACCTTCTGCCGCATAGTGATTTTTTACAATTTTAAGCGCTGCAGGAATTACTGTTTGGTTATTCCCAGCCGTAATTGCCGTTTGCTCCAAATCAATATCTAAACCGTCAAAACCGTAAGTCTCTACCTGGCGAATAATTTCATTGGCGAACGCTTGCTCATCGCCGGTTTGCAGTTGCACATGTCCATCCGCACCACCGAGCGCTAGCAACACGCTACGACCTTGTTTATTTAAAGCTCCCACTTGTGCGCGGAACTCGCTATCCGTTAACCCAACTGGCTTGAACATCGGAATCCGATTCACGCCATCGCCCTTCATGAAAGAGACCGGAATCACATTATACGCCGCATTCACATCTTTTAACGCAATATCAGCCGAAGTACCTTGTTTATAACCATCTCTGCCCGTGGATTTCCAACTATGCCAATAACCGACTAGAACCTGTTTTCCTTGAATGCTAGGCATTGGTGTGGCATCATCGACCGCCGCATGAGCTTGCGTTCCCCCCGTTAAAGAAACCCCAACTGCTACCGCCGCTGTCAAAACTCCGCCTGCTACCCATTTTTTCGTGTTCTTCCAATCTATCATTAGTAAATCCCCCTCATTGTTTACGCTTTCATCAAGCGTTTTACTTTTTGTCAACAGCTCTGACAGTAAGCAAGTACCCGTGCCTTTTAGAAGCAAAACCTCGGAAATAATTGGTTCGAACTATGAAGGGTCTATACCAATTTGGTCAACCAGACTGTTTTGTCAACGCTTTCACGACTGACCGCTTTGTTTAAATTATGACAAAAATAAAATTGGGCTATTTTTTGGAATTAAGTTTTTAGGCAAATAAGAAAGAAGCCGGACGCATCCAACCTCCTCAAATGCAAACCGAAGTAATACACAGGACTTCACAATTCTAAAGAGCATCGATATCTCTTTGTTCCCTCACTTTAAGAAACGTGACAAACTTGGCGATACACTTGAATAATATATAACCAAGCAACGCACCCAGTGTGTTACAAATAAGATCGTCCACATCAAATGAACGATAGTTAAAGCCCAAAATGAAATTAATGACCTCTTGAGTTAACTCGATAGTCAAGGAAAACAAAAATGAAACAAAGATAATTTTTTTAAATCCAAATCCTGGAAGAATAATTGGCAGATAAAATCCGAATGGGAAAAATAAGGCTATATTCGCAATTGGTTGATAAAAAGCACTTAGTACACCAACATAATCTATATCACCCATTGCGTCAATCCACGCCATAAATGGGATCATATTATTAGACACGCCTTGCTTATATTTAATCATATCCGATATATATTCTTTTTGTATAGGTAGCGGAAAAATAACAAGACAAATAACTATCATAATATAAAGTGCAAAAAATGAAATCATCATAAGTTCCCGATTTGTTTTTTTTATTTACTGCCTTCTTGTAAATAATTAGAGTACAGATGAATGTAACAATCATAATTAACAATGGAAAAATAAATTTCAACATAAGCTTCAGTAGCTAAAACTAGCTTTTCCACTAATATATTTACCATTTTGATTCTTCCAAAACTCTGCACAATAAGATTTACCTTTTGTTACAGAATAAGAAAACTTCTTATTACCTGTTGGAGAAAAATAAGTTCCACCTTTGTAGATATCATTTAAAATTACTCGATGTTCAAATAATTTCACACTAAATGAGCTATCTTTCCCCCAATTGCTTACACTCACACCTCCTGATAAGGTTCCTTTTGTTGCATTCATCTTACCGTTAACTGCGACCATATGCTTAAAATCATACGATACATTATTAACAGCCGCATAAGCTGTTAATGGGACAAGCACACCCATAGAAAACACAACAGCAACGATACAATACTTCAATTTTTTAATCAATTTAACCAACTCCCTTTTTATATAATTAAACAATACCACACAATTCGTGTTAAATCAACTTTTAGAAAACGACCTTACTTCTAAATGTATCTATAATCCATTTAGATTGCCAACTGTGTACGTCAAAAAAAAACCGTTTTCCATCCTAGCAAAAGCTAACATGGAAAACGGCTCTTTTTTAAATTACAACTCTTTCCCGTTCGTCTCAATCACTTTCTTATACCAATAAAAACTATCTTTCGGTATCCGCGTCATCGGTGCATCGTCGGAAATATCACGATCGACATACACGAAACCGTAACGTTTTTGATAGCCATTCAGCCAGCTCAGAAGATCCGTGAACGACCATGTGCAATAGCCAAGCATATCAACACCATCATCGATTGCCGCTTGAATAGCACTCACGTGTGAGCTCAAATAATCAATCCGATACGCATCATGCACTTCCCCGTCCTCTAATTTGTCAAACGCACCCAAACCATTTTCCGTAATCAAAATCGGTAATTGGTAACGGCTGTTAATCCGACGAAGCGCGATGTGAAGCCCATCAGGATCAATCGTCCAATCCCAGTCCGTTGTTTTCACATACGGATTCTTCACTTTCTTGTACAGACCAGGAATCCCAGTCTCCTCCGCCGTTCCTTTTTTACCAGTCGTGTTGAACGTGTTGCTTTGACCGACACCATCCAGTGGATTATGTGCCGCTGTCGCTGATTGGTAATAGTTCAAGCCCATGAAATCTGGTTTCGCGGACGCGAGCAATTCCATATCGCCAGGCTCAATCGTCGGTGCTAAATCGTTCTCTTCCAAGTAACGCCAAACCGTCTTCGGATACACGCCCCACGCATATATATCCATCCAGAAATAGCCGTTCAAGTCTTCCGCATTTTCCGCAGCAAGGACATTTTTCGGATCCGTATCGACCGGATAAAATGGCGTGTACGCGAAACTCGGACCAATTTTGCCATCCTTCACGATCTCATGAAATGCGTTGATAACACTCGCATTCGCCAAGTTCGCAATATGATTCACCTGATACATCCGCTTATCGTCCGTCACTTTCGGCGGATGAAGCGCCATCGAATAACCGAGCGAAACAAAGATATTCTGCTCATTCAAGGAAACCCAATACTTCACACGATCTCCGTAACGCTTAAATAATGCAACCGAATAATTCGTGAAATCCTCCACCACTTGGCGCGATTCCCAGCCACCGTACTCGTCCATCAACGCTTGCGGAATATCCCAATGGTACAGCGTCACAAGCGGCTCAATATCATACTTCAACAACTCATCAATCAAGTCATCATAAAACTTCAAACCAGCCTCGTTCACCTCACCCTTACCAGTCGGGAAAATACGGCTCCAAGCAATTGAAAAACGATACGCCTTCAAGCCAGCATCCGCCATCAACTTCACGTCTTCCTTATAGCGATGATAATGATCCACCGCGACATCACCATTCGTACCTTCATATGTCGTACCAGGAATCTTCACAAAATTATCCCAGACAGAAGGGCCTTTGCCATCCGCGTCCCAAGCACCTTCAATTTGATACGCCGCTGAGGCAGAACCCCATAAAAAATCTTTCGGAAAAGCTGTATGCTGTTTATGCTCCATTATTAAAACCTCCATTTAGGTAAAATGTCTACGCCTTCATTTTAAAGTATATTCTTTTAAATTGGTAGTCGGAAGATCAATATTTCCCGGGAAATATTGAAAAACCCGCGCAAATTTGCAAACGGGTCTCACTTCTTTATGCTTTAATATCATTATATTTTTCAGGCTTACGTTCAAACTCCGCTTTCGCAAACGGACAAGTCGGGTTGATTTTTTTACCTTCTGCACGCATAGTATCTGCAACTTTCTCAACTAGCTGCGAAGCAATTCCTTGCCCGCGAAGGCTCTCATCAACAAACGTATGATCCAAAATAACAAGCGTATCCCCACTCGGAACCCAAGTTACCTCCGCAATCAATTTACCATTCTCATCTTCCTTGAAAAAACGATTTTCACCTTTAACAAATTCCATCATCAATAACCTCCTATTTCGCACTATATTTAAGAGCTCCACTTGGACAGCGATGAATGACTTCTTTGGCTTTTTCAGGTGTTGCATTGTCCGGAACGCAACTTGTATCAAGTACATATGGTTCAGCCACGCCTAGCCTTTCAAAACGTATTTATTGATCGCATGTGCCACGCCGCTCTCTTCATTAGAAAGTGTGATAAAATCGGCCATCTCCTTAATTTTATCAATCGCATTTTCCATAGCAACGCCAACACCTGCGTACTCAATCATCGTCGTATCATTCTCCTGATCACCAATACACATCACTTCACTCTGCTTAATGCCAAGCTTTTGCGCCAAACTGTGCACCGCATTTCCTTTACTAGCCTCAGGATTTAAAACCTCTAGAAAATATGGTGCGCTACGAACCAAGTTATACTTTTCGCCGAAGCTTGCTGGAATTTTTGCAATCGCTGGTGCTAAGACTTCTTCCTCATCGATAAACATCGCCTTAGAAACCATCACATCCTCAGGAACCTCATCCATCGGTTTGTAAAATAGTGGTGTGTTCGTCATTTGAGCCTCATAAACTGTATACTTTCCGATATCGCGGTTCGGCGTATATAGATTCTTCATATCGTTAAAATGCATATGCAAACCGACTTCTTGGCTCATATTGTATATATCTAAAATACTCGCATGATCAAGCGTCAGATGAGAAATAACCTCTTTCGTAAACGTATCTTGTACCATCGCGCCATTAAACGTAATCACATAATCGCCTTCACGTTTCAATTCTAAATCTGACAAATACTGCTGAACACCTGTAATTGGGCGCCCCGTGCATAAAACAACCTTCACGCCTAATCCTTTTGCTTTGTGAATCGCAGCGTGAACCTCCGGCGTAATCTCGTGCTTATCATTGAGTAATGTGCCATCTATATCGATTGCTACTAGTTTTATCATTATCTAAACCCCTTCAACTATTCCCTCAAGATGAGAGATATCATTCGCTTTAAGCACTCGGAATTCGCCATCTTCATATTCTACGACGGTAATTCCTGTATTTAATAAATGCGGTGTCTCCGTGCGGTGCGTCTGTAGATCCGCCTCCTGTAAAGCCACAAAAATCAACACGCGTAACGCCATGCCATGCGAAACAACCAAGATATTGCCCTCCGATTGCTCCTCTAAAATCTGCTCTATCGCTAATTTTGTACGTTCCTTCACTTGATGATAAGTTTCACCTTGGCTAACCTCTGCTTTATAGTATTCTGGATTATCCAGCATCATCGCGTATTCCTCACCATAATTTGCTGTAATATCAACAAAACGCTCACCTTCCCAAATACCAAAACTCATTTCGCGAAGTCCATCAAGCGTTGTTACATCTATATTTCGATCACCAATTATATAACCAGTTGTATCTACAGTCCGCTTACTTGGGCTAGAATATACAGCCGTGAAATCGATATCTGAAAGCGCCTCACCAGTTGCAATCGCACCATTAATGCCTTCTTCAATCAACGGTGAATCGCCCCATCCCTGCATTCTTCTAGCCAAGTTCCATTCGGTTTTACCGTGACGTACAAAATAAAAAGTGCGTTTACCCAAAATATTGCCTCCTCATAAATTAACTCTCCTCTAAAATTGTACCACTGTTTCAGAGAAAATTAAATGAAGTTTCGCACTTTCAACCAATTTTCACACAATTTCGGCCAAATTCGCGCTTCTTGATTCCACTGCGCCAAACCCAATCCATGCTCTCCTCGCTCAAAGGTATGGATTGAATGAGGAACCTGATGTCTCTGAAGCGCCGCCGCAAAAATAAAACTATTATCCACAGGTACCGAAGCATCGTTTTCCGTATGCCATAAAAATGTCGGTGGCGTATGATTGCTCACATTTAGCTCACTAGAAAGCTCCAAAATCTGCTGCTTACTCGGTGCCTCACCTAGCAAATTTTGACGACTTCCGCTATGTGTTTGTGCTCGCATCGTAATCACTGGATAAGCGAGTACCAACACATCTGGCCGTGTACTATACTGATGCATCGGATCTGACGCATCGGGCTGACCATCCTCTATATGTGTCGCAAGCGTCGAAGCTAAATGCCCGCCCGCCGAGAAGCCCATCGCACCTAAACGATTAGGATCAATTCCCCACTCCTCCGCACGGTGACGAACCATTCTAATCGCCCATTTTGCATCCTCTAAAGGAACCGGGTGTCGGTACGGTGCTACCCGATAATTGACTATAAATGCTGCAATACCAATACTATTCAGCCACTTCGCCACAGGTTTTCCTTCATGTTCTGCTCGCATTTCATATGATCCACCTGGAAAAATTAACATCGCTGGAACCGCCCGCTTACTGGATACCAAATACCGCTCTAAATTAGGGCAGTTCTTGTTCGCTATCCCTTCATATCTGATTTCTGTCATATTGTTTCACCGCCTATTATTATGTTACTACTATCATAATGGATGGCAGCTTTTTTTGCCAATATTATACATCACTATTAAGATCCGTTAAATGCGCCTCAATTTCTGCCCGACGTCCCTCTAAATCTGGTGGTAACTCCACATACGTTCCATGCTCTTTCTCGAAATCCGTTTGGAATCCTGGACCATCTGTCGCAAGCTCAATCAATATCCCGTTTTCCTCCCTGAAATAGAACGAATGGAAATAATGCCGATCCACAAAACCAGAATTTGGGTACCCTAAATCTTGAATGTATTGAATCCATTCTTGCAACTCCGCATCATCTGCTACTCGAAACGCCACGTGATGCACACTTCCGATCCCTTCCACAGCATGCGGATCTTTAAAATTCGCTTCTAGTTGCACCTCAGCACCATTCCCACCTTCTCCAACTTGAAAAACGGTCACCAAACGCTCATCATCTTCATAGGCACCGACCCGATCAAAGCCAAGAACCTTCGTCAACACACGATCCGTCTTCTCTTTTTTCAATGTCGAAAATAAAACTGGTCCTAATCCCAGAATCGCAAACTCCACTGGGACTGGACTTTCTGACCACGGTTTCCCGCCAGCTACACCCTTATCCCGCTGATCTGACATGAGTTGAATCGCTAAACCATCCACATCTTCAAAATCCAAAACTTTCCGATCAAACTGCTCATAAACACCCTCATGTTTCACGTGAAACATTGTTAAACGCTCTTCCCAGTAAGCAAGAGCCGCATCATTCGGTACTCTTAGTCCCATTCGCGCAATCGAATTATAGCCCTTCTTCCCCCGATTTGCCCTAGGGATTTCAAAAAAAGTAACCGTTGTCCCTGGATTCCCAATCTCATCCGCATAGTACAAATGGTAGGTATATGGATCATCCTGATTCACTGTTTTCTTCACCAATCGCAACCCCAAAACCTTCGTATAAAAATCAAAATTAGCCCGTGCATTTTCCGTAATAATCGAAATATGATGCAATCCTCTTAATTCCATCTCGCCACTCCTCACTAATCATCCAATTTTTTCAACAAACTGAGTAAAACCTTCTGCTCATCGCGCGTCAATTTATCAAACTGCTCTTGCTGAAATGCCTCTTGTGCCGGCACATTCTCCAAATAGCAGACCTTCCCACTTTCCGTTAATGCAATGTATTTTTCTTTACCTTGTTTACGTCTACAAATCAAGCCCTGCTCTTCCAGCTTTGCCAGTAGCTGAGCGATGTTACCTTTTGTTACTACGAGCCGATCTGCTAGCGCTTGTTGCGTACTCTCTGATTCTATGCCGATTTGCGCAATCACGTCAAACTGGGCCATCGAAAGCCCTGCATCCTTAAGATTTTTATTAGTCAATTTAATATTACGGTTATAAAATCTACTCAGTCGAAACCACAGCAGTACACCTAGTCGTTGCTCTTTTCTCACCAAAAGAATCGCCTCCTCCTATTTAGTTTAGTACTAAACTATAGAAAAAGCAACTATTCACTCCTGTACTAGCTGTCCCAAGTAGCGTATAACCGCTTCCGCGCGCCCTGCATCCCACACACCGCACATGGCTCCGTACCACATGCCATCCAGCGCCACACTGAGCAAGTCTGCACGTAAAGCACCAATTTCTGGTGTCATCTTCTCTAATTCTCGGTTATAAACATCCCGCCAGACCTCTGTTGCCTCCTGATTTGAAACCAGGACCTCTATCGAAGCCGCGTGTACCTTAATCAGCTCAGAATCGTTTAGTTGACGCAAATTTCCTCTCAAAAAAGCGTGTACATGGCGCAAAGCATCATCTTCAGGTATTTTTTCGAATTCCTCAGCGATGGTTTGTTCGTACTCACCGACTGTGAAATACGTCAAAGCCATCATCAAATCTTGTTTATTTTTAAAGTGATAGAAGATAGCAGGTTTTGTGATGCCGACTTTTTCGGCGATTTTAGCTAAACTTAGCTGATGAATACCATCTTCCTGAATGACCTGTATTGCTGCATCGATTAGTTCTTGTCTCTTCATGCTGAACCTCGCTTTCCGTTACGCTAATACGTTTAATGTAACGCAAACGCCGCCGTTAATCAAGGCAAAAAGAGACCAGCCACAAAACCGACCAGTCTCTTTCTAAGTTTATGCTAAATCTTCGCCATTCGTATCAATCACTTTTTTATACCAGAAAAATGAATCTTTACGTGATCTTGCGAGTGTGCCTTTGCCTTCATCATCTTGATCAACGTAAATGAAACCATAACGTTTGGACATTTCACTCGTAGATGCGCTGATAAGATCGATTGGACCCCAACTTGTGTAACCGATTAAGTCTACACCGTCTGCAATCGCTTCTTTCATCTGTTCGATGTGTTGGCGCAAATAATCAATGCGATACGGATCGTGAATCGCACCATCCGCTTCCACCGTATCATACGCGCCTAAACCATTTTCCACAATGAAAAGAGGTACTTGGTAACGGTCGTATAACCCGTTCAACGCCACACGCAAGCCCTTAGGATCAATTTGCCAGCCCCAATCAGAGCTCTCCAAGTATTCATTTTTCACGCCGCCCATGAAATTCCCACCCGTTTGATCTCGGTTTGGATCTGCCGAAACGGAAAGCGTCATGTAATAACTAAACGATAAGTAGTCGACTGGATAATCTTTCAAAAGCTCCAAATCACCGTTCTCCATTTTGATTGTGATGTTATTTTCTGCAAAGTAGCGTTTAATAAAACCAGGATAGTAACCGCCAACTTGGACGTCCGTAAAGAACAGGTTCATCTGATTTTGATGTTGCGCAAGTAGGATATCGTCTGGATTATTCGTCGCAGGATACGTCTCCATCCGCGCTAACATACAACCAATCTCGAAATCAGGATTGATCTCATGACCCAGTTTCACAACTTTCGAACTCGCGACAAACTGGTGATGCGCGGCTTGATAAGAAACTTCCAGCGGGTTCTCCACACGATCAACAACCACGCCACCACCAGTATACGGACTAATCGCGATGATATTAATCTCATTGAAAGTCAGCCAGTACTTCACTTTATCCTTGTAACGCGTCATCACCGTTTCCGCATAACGCACATAATGATCGATAACCTCGCGGCTCGCCCAACCATTATATTTCTGCGTCAAACCGAGCGGCGTCTCATAATGCGACAACGTCACGAGCGGCTCAATCCCATACTTCACCAACTCATCAATCACATTATCATAAAATTTCAACCCAGCCTCATTCGGCGTTAAATCATCACCATTCGGGAAAATCCGCGCCCAGTTAAACGACAAACGAAACGTCTTGAATCCCATTTCCGCAAACAACGCGATATCCTCTTTATAACGGTGATAAAAATCGACACCGTCACGCTTCGGAAAACGAGCCTTCGATTTCCCCGCCAAAATTTCTTCAATCTCAGCCGAAGTCACGTCTAGCGCATGCCCATTGCCGCGCTCCTCTTTCGGAACAAATCTCACCATATCCGCCGTAGAAAGACCTTTTCCATCTAAATCAAAGCCGCCCTCAACCTGATTCGCAGCCGTTGCGCCACCCCATAAAAATCCTTCTGGAAATTGCTTTTTGATCTCTGCCATTTGTTTATTCGCTCCTCTCAATCTTGTTTACATTTTTAGTATACAGCATGTAATGCATTACAGAGCAAGCATAAAATGAGCCGCACTACAAAATAATTTTTTGCAGTCCGGCTTATAGTAGAATTCGCATCATTTTAGCTTCTTAGCGCGAAAAACTTGCTGCACTTCTTTAAACATAAGATAACCATCAGTTTGTAAATAAGGAATTGGAAGTATCGAACTTATACCAATAAAAATACTAAATATCTTTACAAATATAAGATCATAGCCCACCAACATACCCATTATAATATTAACAACTGCCGGCATCATTATAACAAGTGTTTTCTTGAATAGATTCCAATTCTTCCCCTCTTCAAATGAGACAGAACAATTAACAATGATCGGAGAAATAGCGACCTTTTTTATGTTGAAAAAGAATAAGTTTCCAATGACAACTTTATCAATCTCCCCCCTAAAAAGCGTAATAAAAAATAGGTGAACGCACTCATGTAATACCAGAACGATTATCCAACTTTTATAAATTTCTAAAATCATTATTTTTATCCCTATAATTCATCAAAAATAACGCTGCTATGAACATCACTAATGTAATGACCATCGTAGGGAGTAACATAATGAATCCAGCTGTACTACCGATAATGAGTTGATTCCACACCAAACACATAGGCACACTTATCATATAATTTATCATCAAAATAAAATAAAGTAACCTCTTATTCTTTCTTGGTTTAAAGTTCAAATTAGACATATCATTTAAGAAACCATTAACTAAATTAAAAGATCTTTGTCCAAAAGCTACAATTAGCGCTGATATTATGGCTGACAAAATCACCGAGATCGAGATTATCAGTGTTAATTTTTCTTTGTAGAATGATAATTGAATGACCTGATCAACATAATTGGATGCATATTGATAACTTGGACCATGGATTTCTAAATAATCCAGCAGCTCTAGTGATTTTTTTGTGTTTGTTTCTATAAATATTTTTGAAAAATAGGGCTCTTCGTATCCTTGTTCTTTCAGAGTAGCCAACATTTTATTTAATTGCTCTATATTTTTATCCACTACCCTTGCTACTCCATAGCACTGTATTTGATCAGAATAAGAAATCGCAGCTACGGGGGAACTAACAATTCCCACAACTTCATGCGGGACATCGCTTATTGCTACCTGTTCTCCTATAACTGATTTTTTATTAGAATCGTAGTCGAAAAATTTCTCTAATTGCGCGAATGATAGCGCAATCTCCTTTTCGTTATCTTTAGGCAAACGTCCTTTAATTAACGCTTTTTTTGAAACAGGAAATGTGGTTTCGTAATTAGGCGAGCTTGTTATTATTTCTGGAAGTGCTAGTAATTCAAGTTTAGAGTTATCCAAAGTTAGTTCGTTTATATAACCTTGATCTACCACATAAATTTGATTGATATATCTTTTGTTATTTAACTCCCTTAACTCATTCACTGAAAGATAGTTTAGAGTTTGAAACTTCTCCTCTGCTTCACTACCTGTCATTACTGTATCAAAATATCTAGAATAATTTTCTCCAATATCCAACATTTCAAAATAATAATCACTTTCCAGCTCTGCATCCATAGGAACCGAATATAATATAGTATTTGAAACGATAATTGTCAGCAGACTCGTTAGCACAAGAATAAATGATAACATCAGTATATTAAATTTGGATTTAATTAAGTACAGAAAGATTTTCCGATTTAATACAAACTTCTTTTTTATCGCTTCCAAACGTGGTTCCTCTAGTTCAATCGCTGACGAAACCTCTACTTGCCCTTCTTCAATCAAAATCATTTTATCAGACAAATGTTCTAATCGCTTGTCATGACTAATTAAAAAAATGACCTTAGTCTTTGATAACTCACATAGCACATTAGACAAAATTTCCGTTGAGCGATTATCTAAGCTATTGGTTGGCTCATCTAAAATAATAATGGCAGTGTTGAGCGATAAAGTACGGACCAATTCTACCTTAACAAACTCGCCGCCACTTAACGCTTGGATATCTTTGTCCAAATAGTGTGCATCGATAGAAAAAAGCTCACAGTATTTCTTTACTAATTGAGGATTTATTTCAGGAAACTCTAAAAATTTTCGCACTGTTGTTTTGTATTTCCAATTTTTTTGTCCAAAATAAGCAATGTCCAGTTGTTGAGATTGCTTATTTTTTAGTTCATTTTCAATAAAGGTGGTTTTCCCGCTACCGTTATTCCCAACAATTACATACATCCCGGGAGTTTTTATTGAAAAAATGCTAAATGCCTCTGTATTATTCATAAAATCACCTTTCTAATGCTATTTTTTAAAGTTTTAGGGATTATTACATAAGTGATGATAGAAAATATTGTCGTAACACCTACAATGCTGGTGATAAGGAACGAGTGCGTTAATATCCACATAACCAATATTTCGATTACTAAAACAATGATAGAAAATAGTTTGAAATTAGCAATCATATACGCTTTTTTCTGAAATTCACTAATTCTTTTTCATCGTATCCATAAAAAACTAAAGTACTATAGCTATTTTTATAGTTAGCCTCGTATATATACAATAAAATTAATAGCACGGCTAAAAGCAAACATATAAAGAGCAGTACTTTTTTTTATTAGCGTCAGAGAGCTACTGTATTGGTTGACTTCTGCATTCAATATTTCTGGCTCATAGCCTTTAATCAGTATTTTTTGTGCATACAATTTATTTGCTGCTAAAAAATCATAAAAGGAATCGTCTTTCTTTAACTCCACTTGGGCCTCTGTCAGTAATACATTATCTTGATTAATTTTAGATAGAACTTTCGAATATAAAATCGGACTAAATTCCGTCTCTATTTGATTCTTTACCAGCGATTTATTATGCTTAATATGATAATCCAATTTTTCTGCTTTAACTAGAAAGTCCTCCGTCAACATTAAATTATCCGGTACATACAGAGATGGATTTTTGTTATTTTTTAAAATAAGCCCCATCATCTATAATTAATTCCGTATCCTCACCAAGTTTCAAATAACGCCGTAACTCGTCTATCATTAGCTCCTTAATATCCATAAATTCCTTAGAGCTTGGATCATATAACTCCAAATAAAATAAGTTTTTGTACGTACTATTCTTCAATGCTATCGCCTGCTCTAAATACTCATCTTCATTTATACGCTTTTCTTCATTAAAAAATTTACTCTTGTTAAATTTAGTTGCCGATTGCACAAGTAACGTATTAATAGACTCATTATCATTATATAAAGAAGCATTACTGCTATACAATGCCGCTAACCGATACGTCCCCTTCTTGCTAGTTGGCTTTTCGTCCTCATTATTTATCATCAACAAGACTCCTAAGCAAGCAGCAAATAAAATTGTACATAAAAGATAAAACACATACAGAAAATAGGTTTTTCTTGGTTTTAATTTAATTTCTCGCTTTTTCTCATTCGTTTTATCGAAGTAAAATTCCCTACTAATAGGCTGCTTTGCTTCATCGTAAACCTCTCCATTTTCAATAGTTAACTTTTTTTTGATATTCTGTAAATCTGTCATCGTGTGTTATTAGTAGTATCTTTTTCCTCTGTGCTACTTGATGAATAATTTGCTTTAACTTTTCAAAAATATCTATATCTAAATCGTTGGATGGTTCATCAAGAATAAGAACTTCTTGTTCCGATAAAATAACCCTCAATAAATTCACTAATCTTTTTTCGCCACCACTTAAATACTTACTTTTTTTAGTGAGTAGATAGTCCAACTTATTATTTTTCAAAAAACTAATAACCCATTCTTCTGAGAGCACATTCATTGTGATATTAGTTAAAACTGTTTCTTGTTCTAATATTTGATTATCATCTTGTTTCATCATGCTGCATATACCTTTGTTAGCTGCTAATATATCCTTTGCTAATGTAGTTTTCCCTGCTCCATTTTTCCCACTTAATATGTATATACCATTTTGAATTATATGCAATTTTATTGTCCCTCTTTTTTCAATTAGATGAATGAAAAGCTCTGCTGATGCTCTTAAAGTACGAATAAATCTATGAGCATTTGAGATTTCACATTTTTATTAGAATTTTTCATCAGTTTGTACGAATATTTGTCTTTTCCATTTGTAGAGTGTGCGAAAAACTCTCCATAGTAAGTATTGTTTTTCGAAGTATATCCATTATCATATTCGAGTATATATTTACCGTTATTTTTCTTATAATATATACTGTACTTTGTTTTTACCGTTCCAGATTTTTGATTCACCCCATAGTATACTTTACCACTGGTCCAATGTTTTTTAGTTTCAATGGCTGAGGCACTCTGGTTCACTTGATACGTATTACTCCACTGGTAGCTAGCGTCTACTCCCCGAACAGTATACCTAGCTTGTACAGTCGAAACTGCCAAAGATGCTACTGCAACAATCAAGCTAGCAACTGCAAGTATTACTATCCATGTTACTTTCGTCTTCTTCAAATTAACTCCCCCTGTATTCTCGCTCTCCACCCATATGTGAAAATCGTAACACAATGAATTGGTTAATGCAACATAATTTTGGATAATACTTCTTTTTTACATGTATCAACTAAATTCTACACAAAAAGCACCCTATCTAAGACAGGATGCTCCTTTTCAAACCTTATTAAACTAAATCACTACCATTACTCTCAATCACTTTTTTATACCAATGGAACGATTTCTTCTTAGAACGGTCAAGCGTACCTTTACCTTCATTATCGCGGTCAACGTAGATGAAACCGTAACGCTTCTTCATCTCGCCAGAGCCAGCGCTGACAAGGTCAATACAACCCCACGGCGTATAGCCAATCAAATCGACACCGTCCTCAATCGCTTCGCCCATTTCGCGCACGTGCTCCCGCATGTAATCAATCCGGTAATCATCATTAATCGAGCCATCAGCCTCCACCGTATCCACTGCACCAAGACCATTTTCCACGACGAAAAGTGGTTTTTGATAACGATCGTAAATCGCATTCATCGTAATACGCAGACCAAGTGGATCGATTTGCCAACCCCACTCGCTCGCTTCCAAATTCGGATTACGCAATGTCGCAAAAACGTTGCCCTCGGTCTCTTTCATCACTTCAGGATCCGCACTTGTCAGACGAGAAGAATAATAACTAAACGCCACGTAGTCCACCGTATGATTTTTCAGAACGTCCAAATCGCCGTCTTCCATCACTAAGTTAATGTTGTGCTCCTTGAAGAAACGCTTGCTATAACTCGGATAGTAGCCGCGCGCTTGCACATCAATGAAGAAATAACCCTCACGATCAGCTTGCATCGCTTTCCAAACATCTTTCGGATCACAGGAGAACGCATACGTCGAACCTGCCGCCAACATACAACCAACCTGATTTTCCGGATCAATCTCATGCGCCAATTTCGTCGCCATCGCAGAAGCCACCAACTGATGATGCGCCGCTTGATACTTCGCCTCTTCCGGATTCGCTTCCCCATTCACATCCATACCACCACCGAAAAACGGCAGATGCAAAATCATATTAATCTCATTAAACGTCATCCAATACTTCACTTTTCCTTTATAACGATTAAAAATAACCTCACAGAAATTCATGTAAAAATCGATACACTTGCGATTCTTCCAACCACCATACTTCTTGAAAAGTTCCACCGGTGTATCAAAATGATTAATCGTCACAACAGGCTCGATGCCATATTTCGCACACTCGTCAAACACACGATCATAAAACTCAAGACCCGCTTCGTTCGGAGTCGCATCATCGCCATTTGGGAAAATACGTGGCCAACTAATAGACAAACGGAACGACTTGAATCCCATTTCCGCAAACAACGCAATATCCTCTTTATAACGATGATAAAAATCGATCGACTCATGACTCGGATAATAATCATATTTCGTTTCCAGCGCTTTCGTCGGATTCATAACCGCATCCCAACGCCCTCCCTCAACTGCCGGTAAGACATCGACAGGCGACAAGCCCTTACCATCCTCTAAATACGCGCCCTCACATTGATTGGCAGCAACAGCGCCGCCCCATAAAAATCCTTCTGGAAATGGTGATTTTGTCATAATATTTTTCTCTCCTTCTCTATTCAAAATTAGTTAATTACGAAAAGCACAATGAAATTCTAAATCGATGAATAGTGCATCACAACGGACACAACGATGCTGCGTCCCTATCCAAAATAACCGTAATCGACGGATGCAATTGTAAAATGGAAGACGGCACATCTTTCGTAATTTCACCAAAAAAGGCTTTTTTCACGATCTCCGCTTTATGCTTCCCATTCGCAAACATGATAATATTCTTCGCCTGCATCACCGCTTTTGGCCCCATTGTCACATAAAAATCAGGAACCTTCGATGCATCTCCGCCAACCTCGCCAATCAAAATCTCTTTCATTTCAGGCGTCGTCGGAACCGCAACTGTCTCATCATGAACGTCCGTCGTATCTGGCAAATTCCCACAAAAATGGCCATCCGCGCCAATACCAAGCAAGATCACATCAAGCCCGCCGTCCGCTTTCAACCTCGCATCATGCGTCTCATAATTCGTTTCATCCAGCGCATGAATCTGCTTAGCCGGAATCCCCGCTGGCGTAAAAAACGACTTCGCCAAATTACTAATCGTCACACCAGGCTCACCAGTTCCTTTGAGCGGAATCTCATCGAAATTGTAATAGTGAACATTATCAAAATAAGATTTTCCCTTCACCTGCGGAACAAGTTGCTCATACATGCGAAGTGGCGTATTCCCAGCCGTAATCGACATATTGACACGGCGATCCTGATACATATAACCCAATAGATGCTGCCCTGCAACCGTACTCATTTCTTCATAAGAATCTGTAATAATAAATTTCAAAATTATGTCCTCCTTTTTGTTTATAAACTGATCTTAATTCTATCTTACATCCTGTAATGCATTACAGAGCAAATGAAAAGCTAAACGCGAGGGTTTACATACTCGCTTCGCTCCTATGCATATTGAGGTTCTTCTGGTATTCTGCTTCTTTAGTTGTTTTGGCAACTGATCAGGGCTTGGTATCTTAAGAACCGCTGATGGTTTACATACTCGCTTCGCTCCTATGCATATTGAGGTTCTAATTCAGCATAGTACGCTTCTTAAGAACCTCAACAAAACCCAAACCAACAACAATCACGGGACACAAATGTGGCTCGTTCTCATCATCAATCTAGGTTATGCCTGGTCGTACCAGTAACAATCCATCGCTCGATCGTCATCTTTATTCAATTGCTCGATTTCGCTCCGTCACCCGGTGAATATGGAGCGTCAAATACACCCGTTCGTCCTTCGTAAGCGTCGCATGGTGCGCCTTTTGCAAATACGCGTCAATTTTCCCAGTGCACGCAAAGCTTTCTGGATACTTCACCTGCACCTGATCATACAGAAAATCATCGCCCGAATCCACAATCTCATTCCTCAATAACCGCTGTGCAAAATACTGTAAATGAGTCACAAAACGCGTATAATTCAGCGACGACTCATCCAACACTACATTGAAGTGATACGTCACAATGTTCAGCACATCCTGCACCAGTTGCGTCATATCAACCGTAGTCTTCATCGCCAGGCCATCCGTCCGCGCATTCACAATATGAAGCGCAATAAATCCCGCCTCATCCTCACCAAGCTGAATGTCCAGCCGATCCTTAATAATCTCAAGCGCCTTAAGCCCAATCCTAAACTCATCCTTGTAAAACTTCTTGATTTCCCACAGCATCACATTGCGAATCACCATATCCTTCTCATAGCGCGCAATTGCAAAACTAATATGATCTGTAAGCGTCAAATACACATTGTCACTGATTTTCGCATCAAAGGTTTCCTTCGCATAATTCACAATCTCATCCGCAATCTCCAAATGAATCGCCGGAATCTCGCCAAGTAAATCCATCAATTTCTCAGACAATTCCTCTGTCTCCAAAACAAAAACCTTCTCAATCACCGCATCATCAATAATATCATCCATCTTCTTCTGGAATCCAACACCCTTGCCCATGATAACAAGCTCATGTCCCTGCTCATTCATCGCTAGAGCAACATTATTATTAATCGCTTTAATAATCTTCATAGAAGCCTCCTCGCTTTCATGGACGAAAAAAATACCAATACCGCACGCGCTCACACATACAAAAAAAAATACGTGCTCCCCCCGTCGACGTTGGTAATGCCTGATCGAATCAGTAACAATCCTTATCTTAAGGCTAAGTATAGCACCTTATCGAAAGCGCTGTCAACGAGATTTTTCAAATTTATTCGAAGCTTTCCGTCTTGCTGTATAAATACGCCAATTCCATCATTGATTTGCTTACAATCTCTTCCATAGCAACGCATTTCACAGCGTCCTCTTTCCGAATAATCCGCCCAATTCGCAACCATTTTTTCGGGTTTTCCAATAGTTCCTCAAAGTGTTCCCGAACCGCCACATCCTCCAAATAATCTTGCAATCCGACAAAATTATCCGGCTCATCCTCATACGACGTCCAAACCTATAACCCTGCGA
>NZ_AODD01000028.1 GCF_000525835.1 Listeria grandensis FSL F6-0971 | reverse complement strand
TCCATTCTTGATGTATCTGCGCGAAAACACCGTTCGGCGTCCCTTCTTTCTAAAAGAAGGGGGACGCCCCTCGCTTGTTTCACGTTAAGAATTTGTACCTAAACCTATCTCATTTTGAATAACGGTCAATCGCCGCTTTGTGATACTGCAATTTTCCCACAAAGATTCCGAGATGCATTTCAGAATAGGCGTACTAAGCCACTTTCAGCCTTTCGTAGCTCTCTCTACAAAGCCGCCATATTTCCTACTTCTTCCCATCAACATTTTAACTTATTAATCCCCATTGTACCACAGAGCACGCCCACCGTCATTAAAAATTACTTCTAAAATCAGCTTCCTATTTCGCCAGTTCAGCAAGCGTATCCCCAGCAATCCGATACACCGTCCAATCCTCCATCGGTTCGGCTCCCATCGTCAAATAAAAATCAATGCTAGACTGATTCCAGTCCAGACACCACCACTCTAAACGTCCACATCCACGCTCTACCGCAATCTCCGCCAAACGTTTCAAAAACGCCTTACCAAAGCCTTTCCCACGTAATTCCTGCCTAACATAAAGGTCTTCCAAATAAATACCGCCTCGACCAAGAAATGTTGAAAAATTATGAAAAAAGAGAGCAAAACCAACAGCGTCTCCCTCATATTCTCCGATAATAACCTCCGCCTTCTCTTTATCGAAAAGCCATTCTTGCAAATCCGCTTCTGTTGCAACGACCTGGTCAAGCATTTTTTCATAGTCCGCCAATTCCTTGATAAATCCTAAAATCAATGGTATATCTTTTTCTACTGCGTATCTAAATTCTAATGTCATCTCAATTCCCCCACATATCGATTCGCCACTATTTCTATAGCGCCACTTTATTATACATTAAATTCTGATAATGCAAACAAAAAACAAGCCACATTTTCTTTGCGACTTGTTCTTCGTGTAGAGGATTTTTAATGCGTATTACTTTACGTTCAAGAATTGTGTGCTGACATAGCCGGTTTGACCCTTATAGATTACTTTGCTCCATCCGTAGTCATCTTTCACAAATGTAACTTTCTCACCTTTTTGTAGCGTACCTAAAATCTTTGCATTTTTACTTTCATTAGCACGAACGTAAACTGCTGATTTGGCTGTTACCATCTTTGTTGTTACTTTCGCTTCTGAGGTCTTTACTGCTTTTTTCTTTGCTGGTGTTGCCACTTTCGGTACTACTGCTTTTTTGGCTAGTACTGCTTTTGCTTTACCCACTTGTTGACCAGGAATATTTAAGAAACGCGTTCCGACATAACCAGTCTTACCTTTATAAGTAACCTTACTCCAGCCATAGTTGTCTTTCACGAAATAAATTTTTTCACCTTTTTTCAGTGTGCCGAGTACTTTAGAGTTAATAGATTCACTAGCACGCACATTCACCGCTGATTTCACTGTTACCATTTGTGGTTTCGCTGTGTAATACGTTGTTTGCGCTGCATCTGCCGTAAACGCTCCTGCTGCTACTGTTGTAAAAGCTAATGCCAAAGCCAATCCTGTTGCTGCCACCATTTTAACTGTTTTACCGCTCATTACGTTGCTCATCATAAATCTCTCCTTTGAGTTGTATTATTCATTAATAAGTGCAAATTTCCTTTGTTTTCTAAGGGGCGCCCTTTCGATATCTTTATATTACATCAACATTATTACGAAGTCAATACTTTTATTACAATTAAATTACTAATAATTAACCGAAATAGAATAAAACGCTGATATAAAAGCGTTTATCCGCCTAATTATGTTACGCCACCGTTCTTTAAATGTAATATATTTGTAACGAAAAGAACCTACCCTAAATCGGATAAGTCCTTTTATCATGCTATTTTGCTTCGGTCAAACGATTTTCTAAACGGTTTACTACTTTTTCTCGACCAAGAACCTCAATGGATTGTGGTAATTCTGGGCCATGCATTTCGCCAGTAACTGCAATCCGAATTGGCATGAATAGCCCTTTTCCTTTTGCACCTGTCGCTTTTTGCACACGTTTGATAGCTGCTTTTACCTCATCTGCTGCAAACGGCTCAATCGTTGCCATCTCTTCTTTAAATGCTGCTAAAACTTCGGGAACTTGTTCTCCCGCCAAAACTTCTCTCTCTTCCTCGTCAAACGTCACATCATCCGTGAAGAACATCTTCGAGAGTTCTACGATTTCCGCGCCGTAACTCATTTGTTCATGATATAGAGAAACAAGATTTCGGACCCAAGCCAATTCTTGGGCATCCGCAGTTGCTGAAACAACCCCAGCCTTCACTAAATGCGGCAAACTCAAATTCACTACTTGATCTAGATCTAATTTTTTCACGTATTGGTTGTTGACCCATGTTAATTTGTGCGTATCGAACAAAGCTGGAGATTTCGACAAACGCTTCGGATCGAAAATTTTGATAAACTCGTCTTTCGAGAAAATCTCCTCTTCGCCTTCTGGTGACCAACCAAGCATCGCAATAAAGTTAAACAACGCATCTGGTAAATAACCTAAATCTTTATACTGCTCGATAAACTGAATAATCGACTCATCACGCTTACTTAATTTACGCTTACTTTCGTTCACAATCAGCGTCATATGCCCAAATACAGGCGGTTCCCAACCGAACGCTTCATAAATCATCAACTGCTTTGGTGTATTGGAAATATGGTCATCTCCACGTAACACATGCGTCATTTCCATCAAATAATCATCTACCGCCACAGCAAAATTATAGGTTGGAATTCCGTCTTTTTTCACGATAACAAAATCACCGATACCGTCTGATTCGAATGATACATCACCTTTGACCATATCATTAAATGTATACGTCTTACCAGGTTGTACCGCATAACGAATGCTCGGTTCTAGGCCTTGCGCTTCTTTTTCCGCGCGTTGTTCTGCTGTCAAATGACGACATTTCCCGCTATAACGAGGCATCATGCTATTCGCTTTTTGCTCCTCGCGCTCGGTTTCCAGCTCTTCTGATGTACAGTAACACTTGTACGCCTTGCCTTCTGCGAGAATTTGCTCAATCAACAGGTTGTATAAATCTTGACGCTCACTTTGACGGTAAGGACCGTATTCGCCGCCTTTATCTACGCCTTCATCCCAATCCATACCAAGCCATGCCAAATTCTCTAACTGGCTCGACTCACCGTTCTCAATATTTCTTTTTAAATCCGTATCTTCAATGCGAATCACAAAATCCCCATTATTATGTCTTGCAAATAAGTAATTAAATAACGCCGTACGTGCATTCCCAATATGCAAATGCCCCGTCGGACTTGGTGCATAACGTACGCGCACCTTCTTAGCTTCACTCATGTTTACCACTCCTTTATTTTTCTAAAAGTACAACAGCTAGGCTTGCAATTCCCTCGCCACGACCTGTAAATCCTAATTTTTCCGATGTTGTTGCCTTCACGTTCACCTGTTCTGGCGTCGCGTGCAACAACTCCGCAATGCGCACTTTCATCGCATCCACATAAGGCGCCATCTTGGGCTTCTCTGCTATAATCGTGCAATCAATATTGCCAAGCTTATAGCCATCCGCCACGATTTCCGTCCAAACTTTCGTCAAGAGCTCCGCCGAATCCGCGTCCTTATAAGCCATATCCGTATCCGGGAAAAAATGACCAATATCGCGTTTGCCGACAGCACCAATCACAGCATCCGTCACCGTGTGTAGCAACACATCCGCATCACTATGTCCAAGTAAGCCCTTCTCGTACGGAATCTCAATCCCGCCAATAATCAACTTACGACCTTCCACTAACTGGTGCACATCATATCCTTGCCCCACTCGAATCATGCTCGATTCCTCCATTTCTCCTGCAAAATCGCTTCCGCAAAAGCAATATCCTCTGGCGTTGTCACCTTGATATTATTGTAACTTCCCTCAACCATGTGAACCGTCACACCAAGTCGTTCTACAAGGCACGCCTCATCCGTCCCTAAAAATTTCGCTGCCGCCGCAATCTCATGCGCCTGTTTTAAAATCTCCGTTCGAAAAGCTTGTGGCGTCTGTACTTGCCATAGCACCGAGCGGTCAATGGTCTCTTCGATCATCCCATTTTGCACTCGTTTCATCGTATCCTTGACTGGCATTCCACAAATTGTTGCCCCATGAACCGCAACGTCCGTGAGTAGTCGATCAATCATCGCCTGTTCTACAAAAGGTCGCGCCCCATCATGCACCAGCACCACGTCCGCTATCTCGCCACATTCCGCAAGTCCCTTCGCAACACTATACTGCCGCTCCGATCCTCCCGTTACGATCAAAATTTCCTTTTGCACATGCAGCCCATCAATCATCCTGCGCACATAATCCAACTCATCCTCTTGCGCCACAACAACGATCCGGCAACACTTGATATCCTCTAAAAACGTTCGAATCGTATGGATAAACAAAACATCACCAGAAATGTCCAGCCACATTTTATTTCCGTCCAACTGCATTCGTTTTCCTTGCCCCGCGGCCAAAAGAATCAATTCATATTTCATCCAGCATTACTCCTAAAGTCCAAATTAAGCCGGTTTCGCAAAAATCATCCGACCCGCCGAAGTCTGCAACACACTCGTTACCTCCACCTGAATCGTCTCATTAATAAACTTACGACCATCCTCGACAACAATCATCGTTCCATCGTCCAAGTAAGCCACACCTTGATTGTGCTCCTTACCATCCTTCACAACGAGAACCGTCATTTTCTCACCCGGTAACACCACAGGTTTCACCGCATTCGCCAAGTCGTTAATATTTAAAACCGCGACGTTCTGAAACTCACAAACCTTGTTCAAGTTATAATCATTCGTCACGACTTTCCCTTGCATCACTTTTGCCAGTTTCACAAGCTTGCTATCCACTTCCGAAATCTCCTCAAAATCGCCCTCATACATCTCGACCTTGATTGATTCCTCTTTTTGCAGTCGGTTCAAAATATCCAGACCACGACGACCACGCGTCCGCTTTAATGTATCCGACGAATCCGCGATATGCTGCAACTCCGCCAAAACAAACAATGGAATCACAATCGTCCCATCAAGGAATCCCGTCGCCAAAATATCCGCAATCCGACCATCGATAATAACACTCGTATCCAAAATCTTATATTCCCGAGCCGCCGTAGCCTCCTCTTTCACTTCCTCAGGAGTTTTCTTCTTCACACCGCGATTCGCAAATAAGTTCCCCCATTCATTCCGCCGGCTAATCCCAACCCGGAAGCCCAAATAACCTAGCACCAACGTTAAAATTACCGGTACCACTGAATTTAAAATCGGGATTTTCGTCTGATTCAACGCATTCCCTGCAAAAAAAGCAATAACTAAGCCAATCATAAGCCCCAGACCACCATAAATAATCACTGTATTGGAAGTTTTCGTAAGACCATTTTCCAACCAGTTCAGCGCGGCAACCACATACTTCACCGCCCAAAAAGTAATAAGATAAAATATAAGTGCACCAACCAATGCGTCTGTATAAGGATTATTAATGACAAAAATATCGTTCACGCCGAGTGTTATCCAAAGCTCAGGAAGCGTAAACACGCCGATCGTACCGCCAATAATCATAAAACAAATTCTAATTACCCATTTCAGCATTATTTCTCCTCCTTTCTCCTATTTTTTTATGTCCATACCCCTTCATTCTACACTAACAAAAGCCCATACCGCAATTAAAACGGGACTGTTTTGGCAAAATAACAGTCCCACATAAAAATTATTTTGGTAAAGCCTTGTTCAGCGCGTCAGAAAGTGTCGAAACCCCCACAATACTAACATCTTTCGGGATCTTCCATTCCCCTTGATTATTCATCGGTATAAAAATCCGCTTAAAGCCCAGTTTCGCGGCCTCCTGCACACGTTGTTCAATCCGCGACACTCGTCTAATTTCACCAGTCAAACCAATTTCACCAATAAAACAATCCGTACTTTTCGTAGGTTTATCGTTATAACTCGACGCAATACTCACCGCCACTGCTAAATCAATCGCCGGCTCATCTAGCTTCACGCCGCCCGCCGCCTTCAAGTACGCGTCCTGATTTTGAAGTAAGAGTCCGACACGCTTCTCAAGCACCGCCATGATCAGCGATACCTTATTATGATCCATCCCAGTCGCCATCCGCTTCGCATTTCCAAACATCGTCGGTGAAATAAGCGCCTGTATTTCCACTAAAATTGGCCGTGTCCCCTCCATCGAAACGACAACCGTTGAGCCCGAAGCCCCGTCCAATCGTTCCTCCAAGAAAACCTCCGACGGATTCGCGACTTCCACCAGCCCAATATCACGCATCTCAAAAATACCAATCTCATTCGTCGATCCAAACCGATTTTTAACCGCCCGCAAAATCCGGTAGGCATGATGCCGCTCCCCTTCGAAATAAAGCACCGTATCCACCATATGCTCTAACATTCGCGGACCCGCAATCGCGCCCTCCTTCGTCACGTGACCAACGATAAACACCGCAATGTTTCCACCTTTTGCAATCCGCATCAATTCCGCCGTACACTCCCGAACCTGCGACACACTCCCCGCCGCACTCGTCACATCTGGATGATACACCGTCTGAATCGAATCAATAATTACAAAATCTGGCTTCACTTGCTGAATCGTTTGCTGAATCGCATCCAGATTCGTCTCCGCGTACACATACAAATTATCTCCCGTCACAAGCAACCGCTCCGCGCGCAATTTCGTTTGCTTCACCGATTCCTCACCAGAGATATACAACACTTTTTTTTCCGGTCATCGTGAGTTGCGCCGAAACTTGTAACAGCAAAGTCGATTTCCCGATTCCCGGATCGCCGCCAACAAGTACCATCGAGCCCTGCACCACCCCACCACCAAGCACCCTATTGAGTTCTGGCATCTGCGTCAAGAACCGCGGTTCATTATCGCTCGTTATCTTCGTAATAGGCACAGCCGCAGCAGCCTCATCCGTATGCGTAAACGATGAGCGACCCTTTTTCGTTGGCTCCAGCATCTCCACCATCTGATTCCAAGCCCCGCAATTCGGACATTTCCCCATCCATTTCGGCGACTCATATCCACATTCCTGACACATAAATTTCACACTACGCTTCGCCTTCGCCATTCTCAAATCACCTTCCAATTTTTCATATCTGTCCCTATTCTACCACACTTCCCCCCACAAAAATCACCCATCTTCAAAATTCCATTCACAAAAAAGGAAGGCCATCACGCCCTCCAATTTCCAGACTATTTTAATGATATACCTAGCGTTAGATTTGCCTTACTTATTTCGCGGATCTGGAATTAACCCTACCAATGGATGCGGCACATACAATTCTTCCAGATAGCCCATCTCAGACGCCGACAACTCCAAATCAAGTGCCGCAACCGCGCTCTCCAAATGACTCTCTTTTTGCGCACCAACAATCGGTGCAACAACTTGATCCTTATTCAACAACCAAGCAAGCGCAATCTTATCACGCGTCACACCATGATTCACAGCAACTTCCGCCAACCGTTCCACAATCCCGCGATCCGCTTCCATCGTCCCATCATATTTTGAATGCTGCACCTGATCCGTCTCCGAACGCAGACTCGTTTCCGACCAATCACGCGTCAAACGACCAGAAGCAAGCGGACTATACGGCGTCAACGCAATTTTCCCATCCCGACAAAACGGCACCATCTCACGCTCCTCCTCCCGATAAATCATATTATAATGATTTTGCATCGAAACGAATTTCGTCCAACCATTGCGCTCCGCCACATACTGTGCCTTCTGGAATTGCCACGCATACATCGCACTCGCCCCAATATACCTAACTTTTCCCGACTTCACCACATCATGTAGCGCCTCCATCGTCTCCTCAATCGGCGTATCATAATCCCAACGATGAATAATATACAAATCCACATAATCCGTCCCCAAACGCTCCAAGCTATGATCAATCTCACTCAAAATTGCCTTGCGCGAAAGCCCGCCACCGTTCGGCTGCCCAGGACGCATTATCTGGTGTACTTTCGTTGCCAACACAATATCATCCCGATTCGCATAATCTTTCAAGGCCTTGCCAAGAATCTTCTCACTCTCGCCCATCGAATAAACATTCGCCGTATCAAAAAAATTAATTCCTAAATCAAGCGCTTTCTTAATCACTGGCCGACTGTGCTCCTCATCCAAAACCCACTTATGCGTCCATTTTTCCACATCGCCAAACCCCATCGCGCCCAAACAGATTCGCGAAACATCCATGCCCGTATTCCCAAATTTCATATATTCCATCTATCTATCCCCTCCAAAAAGTTATGCCATCCAGTCCAGTATAAACCTTAAAGTCCACTCCAACACAAGCAATATGCCTAAACAAAAAAGCGATGAAAATCCAGTTTCAGATTCTCATCACTTTTCAAAAATTCATTTACTCCGATTTAGCAGGTTTAGCCGTCTTTGTTTTAGGTTTCGCCTTCGCTTTTGCCTTCGTAGCAGTTGTTGTCGTTGTTTTCTTCTTAGGAGCAGGAGTTTTCTTCTTCTCCTTCACCGAAACCGTTAATTCACCAGCTTTGGTTCCAATAACGACCGTATCGCCAACTTTAACCGTTCCACGCAACAACTCTTCCGACAAACGATCCTCGACATTTTTCTGGATCGCACGTTTGAGCGGACGCGCACCGTACTCTGGGTCATAGCCATCTTTTGCAATTTTTTCCTTCGCACTTTCCGTCAAACTAACGTGGATATTACGCTCACCCAAACGCTTCGTCAACTGTTCCGTAAGCAATGTCACGATTTGTTTCAATTCCTTATCATCCAGCGAATGGAAAACAATCGATTCATCAATCCGGTTAATAAACTCCGGTCGGAACGCTTTTTTCAACTCCTGCAACATCCGGTGTTGCATCGCCTTATGATCCTTCGTCATATCAGAAACATTGAAGCCAACAGATTTATCATCCTTCAGTTCTTGCGCCCCAATATTTGATGTCATAATAATAACCGTATTTCGGAAATCAACAACACGACCCTTGGAATCCGTCAAACGCCCATCATCAAGCACTTGCAGCAACATATTAAACACATCCGGATGCGCTTTTTCAATTTCATCTAAAAGTAGAACCGAATAAGGTTTTTGGCGAATTTTCTCCGTTAGCTGCCCGCCCTCTTCATAACCAACATAGCCTGGAGGAGCCCCAACAAGACGCGCCGTCGAGAATTTCTCCATATACTCTGACATGTCAATGCGAATCATCGCTTCCTCATCACCAAACATCGATTCGGCAACCGCACGCGCCAATTCCGTTTTACCAACACCTGTGGGTCCCAAGAAGATAAACGAGCCAATCGGGCGCTTCGGATCCTTCAGACCAGCACGAGCACGTCTCACAGCTAGCGAAACCGCCTTAACAGCCTCTTCTTGACCAATCACACGCTTATGAAGTAAAGACTCCATGTTCAATAATTTATCGGTCTCCGTCTCGCCTAGCTTCGTCACAGGAATACCCGTCCAACTCGCCACAACCTCAGCGACTACCTCTTCTGTTACCTCACTATTATCTTGGCCTTGTTTCGCATGCCAATCCTTCTTCTTCTCCGTAAGCTCACGTCTTAACTTCTGTTCTTTATCGCGCAACGATGCCGCCTTCTCAAACTCTTGCCCTTGCACAGCCGCATCCTTCTCTTTTTTCAGTTCCGCTAAATTCGATTCCATTTCCTTCACATTTGCAGGCGTCGTATAAGCCTTTAAACGCACCTTCGAACCAGCCTCATCAATCACATCAATCGCTTTGTCCGGTAAGAAACGATCCGAAATATAACGATCCGACAATCTCACTGCCGCCTCAACCGCAGCGTCCGTAATTGCAACCCGATGATGCGCCTCATAACGATCCCGAAGCCCCCGCAAAATTTGAATCGATTCGTCCACAGTTGGCTCCTCCACACGAATCGGTTGGAAACGTCTTTCAAGCGCCGCGTCCTTTTCAATGTACTTCCGATACTCATCAAGCGTTGTCGCTCCAATACATTGCAGTTCCCCACGAGCAAGCGACGGTTTCAAAATATTCGACGCATCAATCGCACCTTCTGCACCACCAGCACCAATCAACGTATGCAACTCATCAATGAACAAAATAACATTTCCCGCTTGGCGTATCTCGTCCATCACTTTTTTCAAGCGATCCTCAAACTCACCACGGTATTTCGTTCCAGCAACAACCGTACCCATATCAAGCGTCATCACACGTTTCCCGCGCAATGTCTCCGGCACCTCATTGCGAACAATCTGTTGCGCCAACCCTTCCGCAATCGCCGTTTTACCAACACCAGGTTCCCCAATCAAAACCGGATTATTCTTCGTCCGGCGACTAAGCACCTCAATCACACGCTGAATCTCCTTCGAACGCCCAATCACAGGGTCCAAATTCTCTTCCCGCGCAATCACCGTCAAATCTCGCGCCAAGCTATCCAAAGTCGGCGTCGCTTGCGTATTCGTCGAGCGACCAGAAGCCGCCCCATCGCCACCACCAAGCAATTGTAATACCTGCTGCCGCGCCTTATTCAAGCTCACACCAAGATTCCCAAGCACACGAGCCGCAATCCCCTCACCCTCACGAATCAAACCGAGCAAAATATGCTCTGTCCCGACATACGTATGGCCAAGTTTACGCGCCTCATCCATTGACAACTCAATCACTTTTTTCGCACGCGGCGTATATTGAATCGTTTGAACAGCCGTTTCACCCTCACCGATCAAACTCTCTACTTCCTTTTGCACCTTGTCCGAACTAATTCCAAGCTCATATAACGCCTTCGCAGCGATACCTTCACCCTCACGAACCAACCCCAACAAAATATGTTCCGTCCCTAAATTGCTATGTTTCAATCTCATAGCCTCTTCCTGTGACAAAGCCAATACCTTCTGCGCTCTTTGTGTAAATCTCCCAAACATCATGGTAGTTTCCTCCTCTAATTTTCGAAGCCTAGTATGTATCCAAAATTTCTCGGATAGCCGCAGCCCGAATCACTTTTTCTTCCAATTCATTCATATCCCGCTGCGCAAACTTTCGTAAAAAAGCTGGTTGCGAAAATAATACCAGTTCATTGACCTTTTGACTAGATATATGCTCAATATATCCCATTTGCACGCCAAGTCGTAAATCAGAAATAGCGTCCGCTGCCTCTTTCTGCGCCAATATCCGACTATGTTTCAACATCCCATACGCTCTGAAAATTCTGTCCTCCATCACGATATGGAACTTTTGTTTCAATTTGGTTCGGCAAACCCGTTCCTGCATAATTACCTGCTCCATCACATCCGACAAATCCTGCACAATCTCAAGTTCCGTCTTCCCCAATGTCACCTGATTTGAAATTTGAAAAATGTTGCTCGCAGGCCGACTTCCCTCCCCATACATTCCTCTTACCACAAAACCGTACCTTCTAATCGCTTCTATCGTTTTTTGTAATTGTTTTGTTGCGACTAATCCCGGCAAATGCACCATCACTGAAGCCCTAAGTCCCGTTCCAACATTCGTCACACACGTTGTCAAATACCCCAAACGCTTGTCGAAAGCATACGCCATGCCAGCCTCAAACCTATCATCTAGCCTAAAAGCATCTTCCAACACTTGTTCTAGCTGTAACCCCGGCGCCATGCACTGAATTCGAATATGATCCTCCTCATTAAACATCACACTAGCCGTCTCATCCTCACGAATCATCACCGCACCAAAACCATGCCGACGCATCATCTCTGGCTAATCAAATGCCGTTCCACCAGCATCCCGCGCTCAAGCAAAGACAAGTCCCCCATCTCTAAAAATGGAAAATCCTCGTCATTTCCAAACACCTCACGAACACGTTCCAGCAACTCCAACCCCGCCCCAGAAAAATTCCAACCTTTAAAATTCCGGGCTAGCCGCACACGCGAACTAATTACGACATCACTTTCCGGACCAACCTTTTCCAACCAAGAACTGAGCACAGGCTCAAATAGCCTCTCATTCCTCATCCAAACCAGCTCCATCCTCTTTCAAAGCCCTAATCTGATCTCGAACAACGGCCGCCTCCTCAAACGCCTCCTCAGCAACCAGCAAAGTAATCCTATCTTGCAACACGCTCAACTGCTGCTTTCCCGCCAAAACATCCCTTTCAGCTAAAGGAACCTTGCCAACATGCCCTTTATTCCCATTTTGTGCTCGTTCTATCATCTGCATCAACTTCCCATCAAAACGCTCATAACAATGCTCACATCCCAATTTCGAAGACTCCATCACAGCCTGTAAAGACATTCCACAATACTCGCATTCAAGAAGCGCAATATCATTTTCTGGCGTCTTCTGTAGCAAGCTCAAGAAATCAATGTTATTCTCCGTCACCTGTTCCTCCATATAAGCCATACTCTGCGCTTCCGCACACGCCTTACACAAAAATACCGAGAAGGTCTGGCCATTAAACTCATGCCTAATTTCAATATTCGCCTCATTTTCCCCACAACTCTGACAAATCATAAAACGCCTCCTACTCATATTTCAATGCATCGAGCATTGCCTCAAGCATCCGACTTCTTATAATATCACGATCAGGAAGTGGCATAGCAATAACATTCCTATCCATTGCAGCCAACATCAATCGTGCCTCCCTCTTAGATACAACTTCCTCTTCAAGCAATCGAAGCAACACATCCTCCGCAAAATTCTGCGACACCTTCTTCTCATGTACCATCACAATAATCGCATCTAGCAGTTGCAGTTTATCATTCATCTTCACTTTAATAATCCTAATATAACCGCCACCACCACGTTTACTCTCCACCAAATACCCACGTTCCATCGTGAAACGAGTATTAATCACATAATTAATCTGAGACGGCACACACTGAAACTGATCCGCCATCTCACTTCGTTTTATCTCAACAGCTTCACTTGCCTCCAACACTTGCTTCAAATACGCCTCAATAATATCCGATATATTTTTCATAAGGATGCACTCCTTTCAACACACTGACTTTGACTATTTTTGACTTTAATTATACTAAAAAAAAGAGCCCAATTGCAAGAATTAGCCCTTTAAAAAAATAAAAAAAACCAAACGAAAAATGTTTAGTAATTTTAAAATATGTACATTGCCCGGCGACGACCTACTCTCACAGGGGGAAGCCCCTACTACCATCGGCGCTGAAAAGCTTAACTTCCGTGTTCGGGATGGGAACGGGTGTGACCTCTTCGCCGTAACCACCAGACAATGTGTAACTACTTGAAAGAACGCGGTTCTCTCAAAACTAGATAAGAAAGTTGGTCTGTGCGTGACCGTTCGTGCCCGAGTCTCTTACTTCTTTGGTTAAGTCCTCGATCGATTAGTATTTGTCCGCTCCATATGTCGCCATACTTCCACTCCAAACCTATCTACCTGATCTTCTTTCAGGGATCTTACTTTCTTAAAGAA
>NZ_AODD01000027.1 GCF_000525835.1 Listeria grandensis FSL F6-0971 | reverse complement strand
GCGAGATCAGAAGGTGAAGGCGATTTGAGCCATGAATACTGGTATACGGGGCATAAAAAGTTTTTTCACATGGGAACTTGGTCAGTATGGCCGCGCTTTTACGGACGATTTATTACTGGTCTGTCAAACATTTGAAGTGATGGATATTTACCGAGAGCGGGGAAGTCTGTGAAGCATCTCAAAAAACAAATGACATCCCTTTCTTACATCGCCAAATCATGGTATAATCAAACGAAACGTATAGTTGCGAACAACCATTTCATCCGTGAAGTGGTTTAAGTTGTTGAGGAGAGTCGTTATGAAGATGATAGTTGGACTCGGAAATCCGGGTAAGAAATATGAACGTACGAGGCATAATGTCGGCTTTATGGTCGTCGATGAGCTTAGTTTTAGATATCAAACGCCTTGGAAGAAGTCGAAATTTAATGGGATGACGAGCAGTATCGTCGTGAATGGCGAGAAAATGTTACTCGTGAAACCGTTAACTTTTATGAATCTTTCGGGGGAATGTGTACGTCCCTTAATGGATTATTATGATATTTCAGTGGACGATGTGATGATTATTTATGATGATTTGGACTTGCCTACTGGGAAAATTAGACTTAGACAAAAGGGGAGCGCTGGTGGTCATAATGGGATGAAATCATTGATTCAGCATTTGAAAACGCAGGAATTTAACAGGATTCGTGTTGGTGTGGATCGGCCTGCGAACGGTGATATTATTAATTATGTGCTTGGTGATTTTCCAAAAGCAGAGCAAGCGGATATTATCGACGCAATCAAGAAGAGTGCGGATGCCGTGGAAGCTTGGTCAAGTAAAGATTTTGCAGAGGTTATGAATCAATTTAACTAGTGATTAGCAGCCGGATTATTTCGGCGAGAAATTTAGATGGAATATTCAAAAAAAGGAGGCCTTTTAGTGTGAAGGGATTACAACAGCTTGTCTATGAACAAAAAGATATTCGTGGCGTTATCAAAGAATTGGATGAAAAGGGAAAATCGCAATTAGTAACGGGGCTTTCGGGTTCAAGTCGAGCGTTATTTGCCAGTGTTATCGAGGGTGGGACGCAGCGACCGGTTATTTTTGTGACACATAATTTATACCATGCTCAGAAATTATACGATGATTTGTCGGCTTTGGTGGACAGTGATCGTCTTTACTTATATCCTGCCGATGAGTTGATTTCGTCGGAGCTTAGTATCTCAAGCCCAGAACTTCGAGGGCAACGCGTGGAGGTACTACAATTTCTGCTGTCTCGAAAATCGGGAATCGTGATTGTACCTGTTTCTGGGATGCGCAAAATTTTGCCGCCAGTTTCGATTTGGGAGAAGTATAATATTTCGTTGATTCAAGGTGCGGAGATTGATCCAGAGGGATTGCAGCAACAATTGGTGACAATGGGGTATTCAAGAAGTGATATGGTTAACACGCCGGGAGAGTTTAGTATTCGCGGCGGTATTATCGATATTTATCCGATCACGGAGGAGCACCCGATTCGGATGGAGTTATTCGATACGGAAGTGGAGTCGTTGCGCTTTTTTGATGTGGATACGCAGCGGTCGATTGAGACGGTGGAGGAGTTCCGCTTGGTGCCTGCGACGGAGATTTTGCTGGAGCCGGCGTTTTTCCCGGATTTGGTGACGCGGATTGAGAAAAAATTGGCGCAGACGCTGAAACAGATGGCGGGTGAGAAGGAAAAGCAACAGCTGGTGGAAAACTTAGAAGAGGATTTGGAGTTGCTTCGTGACGGCCAAAAACCGGACATGTTTTTCAAGTATATCGGGATGTGTTATCCTGATCCGGCTTCGTTGCTGGATTATGTGCCGCAAAACTCGATTTTGCTATTTGATGAATTTGCGCGGATTCAGGAGACGGATGAGCGCTTAGAAAAAGAGGAAGCAGAATGGCAAACGGAGACGCTGGAACGGTTGGAGACAGTTCGTGATACGAAGATGAGCCATAATTTCCGAGCGCTTTTGGAAACGGATCGCTTGTCGCGGATTTATTTGTCGTTGTTCCAAAAGACGCCGAACAGTGTGCGAATTGCGAAGATGACGAACATTGTTTATAAGCAAATGCAGCAATTCCATGGTCAGATGAGTGTCCTTAAAACGGAGATGGATAGCTGGTCGAAAAATAATTATGCGGTCGTGATTTTGGCGCCGTCGGTTGAGCGTGCGGAGAAAATGAAGCAGACGCTCGCGGATTATGAGATGGAAAGCGTGATTTTGAAGGATGAGTCGGAGGTTCCGAAATTTGGCCAGACGCAATTTGCGCTTGGTAGTTTTCAGAATGGGTTTGAGTTGCCGCTTGCCAAGGTTGTTTTTATCAGTGAGACGGAACTTTTTAATAATAAGAAGCAGCAGAAGCCGAAGAAGCGGCAGAAATTGTCGAATGCGGAGCGGATTCAGAGTTATTCGGAGCTGAAGGTTGGCGATTATGTGGTTCACGTGAATCACGGGATTGCGCGCTATGTTGGGATGGAGACGCTGGATATTAACGGGGTTCATAAGGATTACTTATTGTTGATGTACCAAGGCGATGATAAGTTATTTATTCCGGTGGAGCAACTGGAGCTCGTGCAAAAATATGTTGGCTCGGAAGGTAAAGCGCCGAAGTTGAACAAGCTTGGTGGCGCGGAGTGGAAACGTGTGAAGACGCGGGTTCAGGCTTCTGTGCAGGATATTGCGGATGACTTGATTAAATTGTACGCGGAACGTGAGGCGGAGCGTGGTTATGGCTACAGTCCTGACGGCGAAATGATGCGTGAGTTTGAAGATGCGTTTCCGTATCAGGCGACGGAGGATCAGCTGCGTTCGATTATGGAAATCAAGAAGGATATGGAGCGCGAACGGCCAATGGATCGCTTGCTTGTCGGGGACGTTGGTTACGGGAAAACGGAGGTTGCCTTGCGTGCGGCGTTTAAGGCGATGATGGACGGGAAACAGGTGGCGTTCCTTGTGCCGACAACGATTCTGGCGCAGCAACATTATGAAACGATGAAGGAACGGTTCCAAGGATTTCCGATTGAGGTCGGGTTGCTGAGTCGATTCCGGACGCGTAAACAGCAGAATGAGACGCTAAAAGGTTTGAAGTCGGGGCACGTGGATATAGTAGTTGGAACGCATCGCCTGCTTTCTAAGGATGTGGAATACCATGATTTAGGTTTCCTTGTCATCGATGAGGAGCAGCGGTTTGGCGTGACGCATAAGGAGAAGATTAAGCATATCCGATCGAAAATTGATGTGTTGACGCTTACCGCTACGCCGATTCCGCGGACGCTGCATATGTCGATGCTAGGTGTGCGTGATTTGTCAGTCATTGAGACGCCTCCAGCCAATCGTTTTCCAGTGCAAACCTATGTGGTGGAGCAGAATAACGTGTTGATTCGGGAAGCAATTGAGCGGGAGCTTGCGCGTGACGGCCAAGTTTTCTTCCTGCATAACCGGGTAGATTCCATTTTGCAAAAGGCGGATGAGATTAAGATGCTCGTGCCGGACGCGCGTGTTGCGGTGGCGCACGGTCAAATGACGGAGACGGAGCTTGAGTCAGTGATTTTGAGTTTCCTTGAGGGCGAATACGATGTGCTAGTAACGACGACGATTATTGAAACCGGCGTGGATATTCCAAATGTGAATACGTTATTCGTTCAAAATGCAGATCACATGGGGCTTTCTCAGCTTTATCAATTGCGCGGTCGTGTTGGTCGGTGGAACCGGATTGCTTACGCCTACTTTATGTATCAAAAAGATAAAATCCTGCGGGAAGAGGCGGAGAAGCGTTTGCAGGCGATCAAAGAGTTCACGGAGCTCGGTTCTGGATTTAAGATCGCTATGCGTGATTTGTCGATTCGTGGCGCTGGTAATATTTTAGGGTCACAGCAACACGGCTTCATCGATTCTGTCGGCTTTGATTTGTATTCGCAGATGCTGCAAGAAGCGATTGCGGCGCGGCAGCCTAAGGAAGCGCATGAGCGGGTCGTTCCTGTAGAAATTGATATTACGGTGGATGCGTATATTCCGGAGCACTATATTCAAGATGGACGTCAAAAAATTGAGATGTACAAACGTTTCCGGACGGTGCTTGATATGGAGGATTTGGAAGAATTGCGTTCTGACATGACGGATCGCTTTGGTGAATATCCGGAGCAGGTGGAATATTTATTCACGATTACCGAATTAAAAGTGTATGCGATGCGGGTTGGAATTGAGTCGGTGAAACAAGAAGCAACGAAGGTTACGATTCTTTTCTCGGAAGATGGTACGCAAAATATGCGTGGCGACATGGTGATGCAAGTCATCGGTGAGTACGGTCGCCAGATTGGTGTAGGCATGGACGGTCAACAGTTGAAGATTACTGTAAATGTTGGTGCCAAGTCACTTCAAGAATGGCTGTATGAGCTGAAAACATTGACTGACAAATTATCAGAAGCGAAAAAAGAAACCGTGGAATCACAATCGGAATTAAGATAATTAAAGAAGGCGGTGACGCAAGCGATGGCTCAAAAAACGATTAAGAACTTAATGCAAGGCGCGGTGTGGTTAACGCTTGCGTCACTACTTTCTAAAATACTGAGCGCAGTTTACCGGATTCCGTTCCAAAACATGGTTGGCGATATTGGTTTTTATATTTTCCAACAAGTATATCCGATTTATGGCATTGCGATGACGCTTGCTTTGGCTGGTTTTCCGATTATTGTCTCACGTATGATTGCGGAGGAAAAAGATGCGGCACAACGCGAAACGATTTTTCAGTCAGCGCTTCAGGTCATGATTGGTGTCGGAGTCCTTTTTTTCATCGCAATTTTCTTCGGAGCGGGTTTCATTGCGCGCGTAATGGGAGATGTTCATTTAACCGTTCTGATTCGCGTCATCAGCTTCGCCTTCTTATTGATGCCATTTTTGGCTAGTTTACGTGGTTTTTTTCAAGGCCATGAGCAGATGATCCCGACAGCAGTTTCGCAAACGATCGAACAATTAGTGCGCGTCATTATTATTATTGCTGGGGCAACCGGGGCCGTGGCACTTGGTTGGAATCTCTATATGACTGGCGCAGTGGCTATGAGCGGTGCTGTGATCGGCGGCTTTGGCGCGCTAGGTACGCTACTCTATTTTTACTGGCGCAAAAAACCAGAACAAATCAAGTTTACTAAAAAATGGGCTAGCATCAAGTTTGTCAAGCAGTTCCTCGCACAAAGCATCGCGGTCTGCACAACAAGTGCGATGCTGATTTTGTTCCAACTACTAGATTCCTTCCAAGTTTACCGCCTTATGCGCAATTCTGGTATTGAGACGACTACCGCGAAAGCCTTAAAAGGAATCTATGATCGTGGCCAGCCACTTTTGCAATTAGGCTTGGTCTTGTGCATGGGTCTCGCGCTCGCCATCGTGCCAATGATTACGTCAGCAAAAGCGCGCGGGGAAACAAAAGAATTACGGCGATCCGTCCTACTCATCATCAAACTCACCATCCTTCTATCGGGAGCCGCAACGCTTGGACTTATCGCTATCATGCGTCCGACGAACCAAATGCTGTTTGAGACCGCGTCAGGAACCGGTGTCCTGCAGGTATTTATCCTGTCACTATTCCTGAGTTCACTCATCGTGACAATGAGCAGCATCTTGCAAGGGTTCGGCAACATGGCAGGGCCCGCCGTCGCGGTCTGTGTCGGACTCGCCGTCAAGCTCGCAACAAATGCCATGCTCGTACCGCGTTTCGCAACATATGGCGCATCTTGGTCCACCGTCATTGGCCTCAGCGCGACGCTCATTCTGTGCTACGTTCTGCTCAAACGCCAGCTCCCGATCCCGTTCATCCGCAAAAACATGATCGGCTGGGCACTGCTTGCCTTTGTAGCGATGATCATTGTTCCCGTCGCGTGGGAAGCATTCTGGCCACTGACAAGCCGCATCGGCAGCGCGGTCCAAGCCCTATTCGGCGCACTAATCGGAGGAATCATCTTTTTCTACTGCCTCATCAAGTTCAAACTACTCACGACACGCGATCTAATCTTCATGCCATTTGGCTCAAAACTGCTCTGGCTCGCTAACAAAATCCATCGTAGATAGTTGCAATTTCCGCCTAACCGTGCGAAGATAAAGATAAATTTTACAAGCAAAGGAAGGATGTAACATGGCTGATTCAATGCGTTTAGATAAATTTTTAAAAGTATCACGACTGATCAAACGGCGAACCGTCGCAAAAGAAGTTGCTGAAAAAGGTCGGATTTCTGTTAACGGCACGGTTGCCAAACCAGGCACCAATGTCAAAGCCGGCGATGAACTAATCATCAAATTTGGTCAAAAAACAGTGACGGCGCAAATCGATCGTTTAGAGGAAAATGCCCGTAAAGAAGTCGCGACAGAAATGTACACGATTTTAAAAGAGGAACGCAAAGACGAAGAATAAACGAAAAATACGAGTTTGAGACGCGCATGTGGTTTCAAGCTCTTTTTTCACATCATTGAGGAGGAAAAACGAATGAGAGCAATCATGTACGTCGCTCACGGTAGCCGTTTACCCGAAAAAAATCGCGAATTTCGCTGTTTTGTAGAACAAATCATGCAACAACGACCAGAAACCCATCAAAAAATCGCTTTCCTAGAAAAAGAAGACGAAACGATGGCACTGGTTGGTGAGACTCTGATGGAAGCCGGTGCGTCCGAAATCACGGTGATCCCGATGCTACTTTTCCCAGCCATGCACGCGACAAAAGATATTCCAGAACAAGTCATCGCGCTAAAAAAAGCTCATCCAGATGTGACTTTCCAAATTGCCGATACATTTGGAGCAGAAGAGGAAACGATTGCTGTTGCCGCATCACGAATCAAAGCAGCAAGTCCAGCAAAAAGCGCAGCGATTCTCGTCATCGCTCACGGCAGCGCAACTTATCACGAACCGCGAATCCAGATGCAGCGCGTCGCAGAGAAACTTAGCGCCGAGCTCGGCAACCCGGTCACACTAGGCATGCTCCATGGCGAACCTAACTATCGCCAAGTTGCCACAGAACTCGCGGCAACAAACGATAATATCTATTGGATGCCCTATTTCCTTTTCACAGGCCAGCTCGTCGATAAAATCCGCGCTGGAATCACAGAGGTAAGCGAGCATACCCCCAATACCACATGGCATGAAACCAATTGTCTTGAACTAGATTCCAGCCTCGCGCCCGCCGTACTTCGCAAGATCACAGAGGTGTCCCAATGACGACTATAGGCTATCCAATTCTACTCCAGCTAGCGGATAAAAACGTAGCCATCATCGGCGGTGGCAAAATAGCGACTCGTAAAGCACAAGGACTACTCCCGACTGGCGCCAACATCACGGTTATCGCACCCACCTTCACAAAAACGCTACAAGAAATGCCCATCACACGAATCGAAGAAAACTATCATGCTGCACATATCAAAGACGCATTCCTCATTTTTTGCTGTACGAACGATCCCGAAATAAACACCCGAGTGACGACAGATGCAACCGCGCCCCAATTAGTCAACGATTGTAGCAATAGGACCCGATCGGATTTTTTCAACATGGCAACGATCCGAAAAGCAGACCACCTGATCGCGATATCCACTGACGGCACTGACCCAGCCAGATCCAAAAACATCCGTACAAAAATAGAGCAGAACACCGAATTTTAGCGTTCTGCTTCCAAATTTGTCCATCATATCATGCGGAATAAGCCCACCATAAGCCTTTTTTCAGTGATTCCCCTCATATTCGAGATTCCCAAATCCCTGTATAATAAAGACATCTAATTTTACAATTAATTGTGCGTATATTCACAATTGACAGGAGGGAAACCAATGCCAAAACAAAAACTACTCATGATCGGTAACGGCATGGCCGGTGTGCGGACTATCGAAGAAATACTGGAACGCGAGCCAGGCAAATACGCCATCACCATCATTGGCGACGAGCCGTATCCGAACTACAACCGAATCATGCTATCCAATATTCTGCAAAACAAGATGACTCCATCCGAAATTATCCTGAACGACGAAGCATGGTATACAGACAACCAAATCGAATTACATACGAGTGAACAGGCACTACTTATCGACAGACACACGAAAACCGTAACGACTACGAAGCGTAACATCAGCTACGACAAGCTTATTTTAGCGACTGGATCTAGAGCGTTTATTCTCCCGATTCCTGGCGCGGATCTTGACGGCGTACTGGGTTTCCGCACGATTAACGACACAGAAAAAATGATCGACATATCGCAAAAATACGAACGAGCTACTGTCATTGGCGGTGGTTTGCTCGGTCTAGAGGCCGCGCGAGGTTTACTTGATCAAGGCATGGATGTCACTGTCATCCACCTCGCAGAATGGCTCATGGAAACCCAACTTGACGCCAAAGCAGGGGAACTTTTAAAAGCAGACTTGGAGGCGCAAGGCATGAAATTCCTCATGCAAAAAGCAACCTCAAAAATCCTCGGGAAATCACGCGTGACAGGGCTAGCTTTTAAGGATGGCACGCAAATCGAGACGGATCTTGTCGTCATGGCGATCGGAATCAAGCCTGAAATCGAACTGGCGCAACAGGCGAATTTACCAACAGGACGCGGTATCCTAGTCGATGATTCCATGACAACGGCAGACCCAGACATTTTTGCGGTGGGGGAGTGTGCGGAACATAATGGCATCGCATATGGCCTTGTAGCACCACTTTATGAACAAGGAAAAGTGCTCGCCGATCGACTATGTGACATTGCAACAAAAGGGTACCACGGTAGCAAGATGTTCACCCAACTCAAAGTATCCGGTTGCGACCTTTTCTCGGCAGGCGACATTAAAGAAAACGCCGAAATCAAAGGCGTCACTATTTTTAACAGCATCGAAAATAAGTACAAAAAAATATTCATGCGCGACGGAAAACTGGTTGGTGTCGTACTTTACGGTGATACGACCGAGGGAAACCGTCTTTACAATCTCCTCAAAAAAGAAGAAGAACTAACCGATTTCACACTCGTTTCTTTATTGCATAAATCAGGAGAAGTAGAGAGTACAAGCGTTGCTGAAATGTCAGACGATGCGTCCGTATGCGGTTGTAATGGCGTCACAAAAGGTGCCATCACGAAGGCGATTACAGAGAAAGGCCTCACGACAATCGGGGAAGTTACAGCCCATACAAAAGCCGGTGGTTCCTGTGGGAAATGCAAGCCGATCATTGGCGATATTTTAGAACACACACTTGGCGATGATTTCGTGAGCGCAGCACCAGCCGGAATATGCGGTTGTACCGACTTCACGCGTGACCAACTCATCATTCAAATCAGATCGAAACAACTACAAACTGCAAAAGAAGTCCGCCACGTATTAGCGTTTCGGAACCCAGAAGGCTGCTCCAAATGTCGGCCAGCTCTCAATTATTATCTCAACATGGTTTGGCCGCAAACGCATGCCGATGAACCAGAAAGTCGCTACGTCAACGAAAGGCTACACGCCAATATTCAAAATGATGGTACGTACTCTGTGATCCCACGGATGTATGCCGGTCAAACAGATCCGCAACAATTGATTCAAATCGCGAAAGTCGCAGAAAAATACGATATTCCATTATTAAAACTGACTGGCGGCCAGCGCATCGGACTCTATGGCGTGAAAAAAGAAGACCTTCCGAAAGTTTGGGAAGAGCTCGATATGCGCTCTGGATTTGCCTACGGAAAAACATTGCGTACCGTTAAATCCTGTGTCGGTTCGGAATTTTGTCGTTTTGGCACACAAGATGCACTGGCGCTCGGCGAAGCTTTAGAACGTCAATTTGAGTTCGTGGATACGCCGCATAAATTCAAAATGGGTGTTTCTGGTTGCCCAAGAAGTTGCGTCGAATCAGGCATCAAAGATTACGGGATCATCTGTATCGAGAATGGCTACCAAATTTATATCGGCGGAAACGGCGGGACAGAAGTCAAAGAAGCACAACTTTTGACAACTGTAGCAACCGAACAAGAAGTGATCGATATATGTAGTGCTTTCGTCCAATATTATCGGGAAACGGGCGTCTACATGGAACGGACCGCGCCGTGGCTAGAGCGAATGGGCATGGAGCACGTCCGCGAAATCATCCTCGATCCAGCAGAACAAGCGCAACTAAAAGCATCGCTAGAAGAGGCGCTCGTAGGTCGTGATGATCCGTGGAAACAAGTTTTACAAGACGAAGAAAAACAAAAACTATACCGTGTAGAAAGAGTGTGACTCGCGATGGAGAAAAAATATATAGCAGATTTAGAAAGCTTGACGCCGCTCATTGGTCGCGAAATACGCATGGATGGCGTACCAATCGCCTTGTTTCGCCTGACAGACGACAGCGTGAAAGCCATCAGTAATCGTTGCCCACATAAAAATGGACCGTTAGTAGAAGGCACTGTGTCTGGGACCGATGTTTTCTGTCCCCTTCACGACTACAAAATATCACTCGAAACAGGTATTGTCGCAGCACCCGACGAAGGATGCGTCCAAACTTACGAAACAACTGTGGAAAACGGCAAAATCTATTTGGTAACGAGTCCATGACGCACGTATATCTCATAGGCGCAGGGCCAGGCGATCCAGAACTCCTGACACTAAAAGGACGACGCCATCTTGAAACCGCAGATATCATCATTTACGACCGTTTAGTAAATCCGACACTACTTCATCTGGCTAAAAAAGGCGCTGAGTTTCTGTATTGTGGTAAACTACCGCGCCATCACACAATGCGTCAAGAACAAATCAATGCAGCTATCGTTGCAAACGCCGTGCAAGGGAAAAAAGTAGTCCGTCTTAAAGGCGGAGACCCAGCCATTTTCGGACGTGTCGGTGAAGAAATGAAGGCGATATCAGATGCCGGTTTCACCTACCAAGTCATTCCTGGCATCACGTCGAGTTCCGCTGCATCCATCTATGCGGGAATTCCCCTAACGCATCGCGATCACAATGGACACGTCACGTTTGCAACGGGGCATCAGAAAAATAACGCCCTCACGGAAATAGACATGAATAACCTCCTACAAGGTGGGACGCTCGCTTTTTATATGGGCATCGAAAACCTATCACACATCTGCGAAAAACTCATACGACAACCGGCGTTGACCAAGCTTCCAATAGCCATCATCGAATGGGGCACACTAGGACGCCAAAAAGTGCTCACTGGAAGCGTGGATACAATCGAAGCAGCATTAGCAAAAACAATGCTCGCCAACCCAGCGATGATCATTATCGGCCATGTTGTCACCGAACGCACAGCTCCCTCCTGGTTCGAACAACAACCTTTGTTTGGCAAACGCTACTTACTCGCTTCCGAAAGAGGATTCACTTTTGAGCAGATATGCGAATATATCGAACTCGGCGCACATATCTATGCTTTTCCATCATTAAACACCAAAGACACACGCTTTGACGATATCACTACACGCGTTCTAACGGAGCAAAATTGGGACGGCATCCTATTGCACGACGGAACTCCGGTTCGAATTTTGCAAGAAGAATTAGCGCGGCTTGGAATAAATGAAACATTTCACATATTCCAAAATAACGATGCACATGTTATTCTAGGGGAGTGTAGTCAAGGAGGAATGACATTCGATGAAAGAACAAGATATAGCAAGTGAACTAATAGATATCCGGTTGCAACTTGGACTCGATTTTGTTGGGATTGCCACAGCGATTGCAGCAGGTGGTCAGAAAGAAATCCGATGGAAATACGTCGCTGGTAACCGTAATGAACGCTATCAAAAAATCGTTCTCCAAGTTGGCAAAGGTATCGCAGGCATTGTCTGGCGTACGGCGAGGCCCATGATCGCTGAAGATCTGAAAAATGACAGACTTGCGCCATTGCAAGAATATCCGATTGCCCTCACGGAAAATTTGGCGAGTATTATCGCGGTTCCGATTACATTTGAAGATACAGTTATTGGCGTTATGCTCGGTGGTTATCGCAAAGTTACACATATAAAGGCCCCGTTGATCGGCAACTTTAAAACATGTGCAGAAGGCATGAAGAAAAGTCTACTAGCCATAAAGGAATGATGTGAAATGGAAATAACATCCGAACTATTTAGGAAAGCTTATGAGCAAATGAGTGATGCTGTTTTTTTATTGCAAGGTAAAAGCGAGATTATTACATCGAATCCAGCGGCAAATCGCTTGCTAGACCAGTATGAAGTCAATCTAGATGATTTCTGTACGTTTTGTAATGGCTACACCTCCAACTTTGAAGAACGGACGTGCCTAGGCTGTTCTTTACGAAAACGAGTCGATAATGAGTCTTTTCAACTGTTTTTGAACTTGAAGGTTGGGAAAAATATCCCGTTCAGCGCGAGCTACACATTGATCGACGAAAAAGCTGGCATCAGTGTGCTCATTTTACGCAATTTAACCCAACAACAACATACCGAACAACTGCTGAAGCAAAAAACGATGACGGAGTACGTGATCAATGCCCAAGAAAACGAACGAAAACGATTGTCTCGTGAACTTCACGATGGCCTGGCGCAAGGCTTATTTAGTACGCTTATCGAACTGCGCAAAATCAAATACATGACCAAAAAAGAAGACTATGAATCAAGCCTTTCCGAGATGGACTCGATGCTCGCTACGACGCTTGAAGATATCCGTAATATGGCTATAGAATTGCGCCCGTCTTCATTGGATGATCTCGGCATTTTCGCCGCTTTAAAAGCTTATTTTAAGCGATATGAACAATTGTTTGGCATCCATGTCGTTTTCGTCTCCGAACTATACGGAACCCGTTTTCCAGCAAGTGTGGAAACCATGCTATACCGTGTGACGCAAGAAGCCTTGACCAATGCCGCTAAATACGCCGATGTTGGCGAGATTGAGGTATACCTTTTCAAAACGAAACAGTCAATAGTTCTTGAAATAAATGATCAAGGAATTGGTTTCTCACCAGACCATTTTACCGCACAAGGAAGTGGGCTTGGTCTGTTGAATATGAAAGAACGTGTGGAACTTTTAAATGGCGATTTTGAGTTGCGTTCAGAACCACAACAAGGAACAAAAGTACTTGTCAGGATACCAATCGAGCCAAAAGGAGGCAGAACAACATGATTAAAGTACTCGTTGTTGACGACCATGCCGTCGTTCGTAGCGGCCTATCATTCGTCATCAATTCACAAGAAGACATGACGGTAGTAGCAGATGCAGCAGACGGTTTAGAAGCTTATCTGGAAACGGAACGCCACACGCCAGACGTTGTTTTAATGGATCTAAGTATGCCACCCGGTGAAAACGGCCTGGTCACCACAAAAAGAATCAAGGAGAACTTTTCCGACACCAAAGTTCTTATTTTAACGATGCATGATGACGAAGAATATTTATTTCGAGCCCTAAAACTTGGCGCATCTGGTTACATCTTAAAAAATGCCAAAGACGACGAACTACTCGATGCCATCCGTTCACTCGAACAAGGAGAAATATACATCTATCCAAAAGTAACAACCGCGCTTGTCCGCCAATTCTTACAGCAAAATAATGGCGAAGAAGCCAAGGATTCCTATGTTCAGCTATCCAATCGTGAACAAGAAGTACTGCCATTAATCGCGCTCGGTTACGGCAACAAAGAAATTGCCAGCAAGCTTTGTATTTCGGTCAAAACTGTGGAGACACACAAGTCAAATATCATGAATAAACTGGATCTTAACTCCCGCGCCGAGATCGTAAAATACGCGATTAAGAAAAACCTCATCGATTTGTAAATAGTTTCAGTTAAAACTTCCTTTTCTAAGAAAAAGTAACTATAATGAATAAATGACAATAGTTTTGTAAAAGGGAGTGTAATTCATTTGAAGAAAACAGAAAAGTGGAATTGGACAAAAATTATCGGGATTTTTATATTTGCATCACTATTAATATCGCTGGTTTTTTCGCTTTATAATATGTTCACAACGCCTTCGACAGGAACACCAGAAGGGGATCCAACACGCAGCGACTATGCTTTAATGGTCAGCCAATGCGTGCTCGGCTTGGTGGCGATGTTTTTACCAGCCATTGTGGGTCGTCGCTTTCGATTTGAAATTCCGGGAAATATGTATTTGATTTTTATTATTTTCCTATACTGTTCCATTTATCTAGGCGAAGTGAGGAGTTTCTACTACCTAATTCCGAACTGGGATACGATTTTGCATACATTTAGTGGTGCGATGCTTGGTGCGCTAGGTTTCTCTATCGTTTCCTTCTTGAATGAGGACGAGCGGACAACGATGAATTTAAGCCCGGCATTTGTGGCGTTATTTGCCCTTTGCTTCGCGGTGACATTAGGCGTTGTCTGGGAGTTCTATGAATTTTCAGCGGACAACCTATTTGGTATGAATATGCAAAAAACAATGCTCGAAGATGGCACCAAACTCGCGGGAACTGCTGCCGTATCAGATACGATGGAAGATCTGTTCGTCGATTTCCTCGGAGCCCTAACCTTTGCGGTCATCGGCTACCTCAACTTAAAACGCAAAAAAGGTTGGATGGCGAAGTTTGAATTTAAAAAAACAGTGAGAAAGTAATAGTACATGAGAGGCTTGCGATGGAACTATTTCGTTGCAAGCCTTTTTAAAGGGAAAAAAGAGCAACTAGGAACAAATATCCAGACCATAAATCATAATAAAATCAAATTGGCAACTATATCGTTTTGGAAAATGCAAAAAAGATTGTTGAAATAACGAATAGCAATGGACAAAAGCCCGAAATATTGTTATTATTTTAAACAAGAACCAATTTTTTTCAAGGAGCGTCACGACAGGCTTGTGAAATAAGGCTGGTGGCTAATTAATGTTGAAGAAATGGGGGGATGATGTGTGAGGAAAGAACAACGTAATGTTACGAAGATTAATAATCGCTATGTACAAGACGAAGCTATCATGAAAAAACAACGATCACGCAGAAGAGTCGCGCTATTTCGGAGATTATTAATGCTCGCGGTGGTTATCATTGCGGTGAGTGGAGGCCTAGTGTACGCTTATTCGCAACAAGTAAGCTTATTACACGCGAAGGAAAAAGAGAAAATAGCACTGAACAAGAAATCACTCGCAGTAGCGCAAGATCAGAAAGAACTAAAGAGCACGATTACCAAATTACATGATGATGACTACATCGCGAAGCTTGCTAGGAGTGAGTATTTCCTTTCTGAGAAGGGGGAAATCATTTTTAATATTCCTGACGAAAACGATAAGAAGAAAGAGTCGTCCAATTAATTTGCGAAAAAAGTTTCGTGTAATTGACACTCTTTTTATATTAGCTATAATTGAAGGTAGAGTGAAATTTTAAGGAGGAAGCATTGTTTTATGTCGATTGAAGTAGGCAACAAGTTACAAGGGAAGATTACTGGGATTACTAATTTTGGGGCGTTTGTTGAGTTAGAAGGTGGCAAGACAGGTCTTGTTCACATTAGTGAGGTTGCAGATAACTATGTGAAGGATATCAATGACATTTTAACAGTTGGCGATGAAGTCACTGTAAAAATAATGAATGTCGGTGATGATGGGAAAATTGGTCTATCGATTCGTAAAGCAGTCGATCAACCAGAGCGTCCTGAAAGACCAGAGAGAAGTTATAGTAGCGGACCTCGGAAACCGAAATACAACAAAAAAGCTGCTGAACCAGTTCGTCCAGAGAATTTTGAAGATAAAATGTCTAAATTCTTAAAAGATAGTGAAGACCGTTTATCTACCTTAAAACGTCAAACGGAGTCGAAACGTGGCGGCCGTGGGGCAAAACGTAGCTAATCATAAATAATGAATTTTATAGGAGCTGTTCAAAGTCAACTAAAGTCTGATTTACTTGGCTTAGGTACAACTCCTTTTTTTGCCTGATTTTGATGCATGAAAGAGGTTAGAAATAGATGAATGCTCGCGAAAAAGTAATGACGTTTATTGGGAAGCATCAACTTATTAAGCCTAATGATCATCTGCTTGTCGCCGTTTCTGGTGGTGCAGACTCTATGGCGTTACTTCATTTTCTAATCCAGGCCACGATTGTGCCAAAAGAGGCGATCACCGTTGCCCATGTCAATCATGGTTTACGTACAGAATCCATTGACGAAGAGCAATTGGTTGCCGACGTTTGCGAAACGTACGGTATTCGCTTTGAATCGACGCAACTCGATATTAGGAGGCTGGCGGCGCAAGAACAAGCTGGTGTCGAGGAAACGGCTCGCAAATATCGTTACACTTTTTTTCGAGGTTTAATGCGAAAACATCATTGCCAGCGACTCGTACTTGCGCATCATGCTGACGATCAGATGGAAACGATTTTAATGCGACTTGTTCGAGGGAGTTCAGACTTGGGATGGCTTGGAATGCAACCGACGCGAGAATTTGCAAACGGCATGGCGATACGCCCGTTCTTACCATTAACGAAGCAAGAAATTGTGGAGTTGTGCGAGGCGCAAAGTATCCCCTATTTGGAAGACGCGACAAATCAGGAAGATTCCTATACACGTAATCGTTATCGCAAAGCATTACTACCGTTTATGAAAGAAGAGAATGCGCATGTCGACGAACAGTTCCGCCGTTTTTCAGAAGAAACATCAGAAGATTTTAGGTATTTGAATGAATTGGCAGAACAAGCTTTGCCAGATATGACGGAATACAGTGAAACGAAAGTAGAGCTTTCTTTAACGGAGTGGCGAAAACTGGCTCAACCTTTACAACGCCGCACAATTCATTTACTATTAAAGTATCTGTACAAAGACAATTTGGCTCTTATTTCAGCGGGGCATGTGGAGCAGATTTTGCGACTGAATCGGGAAGTGAATCCATCTGGCGAGTTGCACTTGCCGAATAGTCTGATCGTGAGGCGTGCTTACAATCAGTTGGATTTTTTCTACGGTAAGACTGGCAAGAAGGTGCAGGATTTTTACCATCAGTTGCATGATGGGGATCGCGTAACATTGACGGATGGCGCAGAGATTCGAATTAAAACCAAGAGTTCCGTGGTGCAAACTGCTGGGCTTGATGGGATTATTGTGAATCAAGCGGATATCGAATTGCCGTTAATTATCAGAGGTCGCATGAATGGGGACCGAATGAAGACGACCGGTGGTACGCGCAAACTCAAATCGATTTTCATTGATGCCAAAATTCCCAAGCACAAGCGTGATACATGGCCAATTGTGACAGACTATTCAGGTGAAATTTTATGGATTCCGGGTGTTCAAGCTTCGAGTTACCAAGCGAAGCCTAGCCGTGAAATAAAGCAGTATATAATCAGATATCATCGTAATTTAGGAGGAAGCAAAAGCATGCACAACGATATTCAAAAAGTGTTGATTAGCGAGACTGAAATTCAAGAAAAAATCGCTGAACTAGGAAAAGAGCTGACGGTGGAGTACGACGGCAGATTCCCATTAGCTATTGGTGTTTTAAAAGGTGCGACGCCGTTTATGACAGATTTACTAAAACGTGTGGATACATATCTAGAAATGGATTTTATGGATGTATCGAGCTACGGTAATGGGACCGTTTCGACTGGTGAAGTAAAAATCATCAAAGATTTGAACACTTCCGTTGAGGGGCGCGACGTTTTAATCATTGAAGATATCATTGACAGCGGACGCACGCTTAGCTATTTAGTAGACCTACTTAAGTACCGCAAAGCAAAGTCAGTAAAACTTGTGACGCTACTCGATAAACCAGAAGGTCGCAATGTAAATATTGACGCAGATTATGTGGGCTTTGTCGTTCCAAATGAGTTCGTCGTTGGCTATGGTCTTGACTTCGCAGAGAAATATCGTAACTTACCGTACATCGGTGTTTTGAAACCAGAAATTTATGCAGACTAAGTTAGTTCACAAAATGAATTAAATTTGTTACCATATAGAAAACAAGGCACCAAGGTAGCTTATCCACGTTAAAATTTTCCTGTAACAAAAAAACCGCAGGAACAACATGCAAATCATTGGGAAATTAAAGATCAGTGTGCTATCATTAGTCTTAGTTTTTAGCTCAATATGCCTATTTGAGGAATAATAATAAACAATGCTTTTTAATAGAAAGTCTTCGTAAGAGAAACACAAGGCGGATCTGTTTTTACAGCAAAAAAAGGGAGAGTAAGTCAAGCCCGATTTTTAGAGTGAAAGAACAGTCCAAGCTCTTACGTGGGAGGAGGTAAGGAATGAATCGCTTTTTTAGAAACGCCATATTTTACGTTATCATTTTCCTTGTTATCATAGGAATCGTGGCCACTTTCAACAACAATAGTGAGACCGCAAAAGAAATCAGCTATGATGAATTCATTACGAAAATGGGTGACGATAAGATCAAATCATTCTCCATTCAGCCAGACCGTAGCGTTTACGTCATTGATGGAGAGTTCAAAGATGCAGTGAAAACAGATAGTAAAGTCGGGAAAGATCAAACGACAACGAAATTCACGACGTACGCTATCAACAGTGATCAACTGCTAACACAAATGGATAAAGTTGCGGATGACAACGATGTGAAAATGACAGTCGTTCCTGCCAAGCAAAATAGTGGCTGGATTACTTTCTTCACTTCCATCATACCCTTCGTTATTATCTTTATCCTGTTCTTCTTCTTGATGAGTCAAGCACAAGGTGGCGGCGGTGGCGGTCGAGTTATGAACTTTGGTAAAAGTAAAGCCAAACTTTATAATGACGACAAGAAAAAAGTCCGCTTCACTGACGTAGCTGGTGCAGATGAAGAGAAACAAGAATTAGTAGAAGTTGTGGATTTCTTGAAGGATCCACGCAAATTTGCTGAACTTGGCGCACGTATACCGAAAGGGGTCTTACTCGTAGGTCCTCCAGGTACAGGTAAAACATTACTTGCCCGTGCAGTAGCGGGTGAAGCAGGCGTACCGTTCTTCTCTATCAGTGGTTCGGACTTCGTGGAAATGTTCGTCGGTGTCGGTGCAAGCCGTGTCCGTGATCTATTCGAGAATGCGAAGAAAAATGCTCCATGTATTATCTTTATCGATGAAATTGATGCTGTAGGTCGTCAACGTGGCGCAGGAATGGGCGGCGGACATGACGAGCGTGAGCAAACATTGAACCAATTGCTTGTAGAAATGGATGGTTTCAGCGGTAACGAAGGAATCATTATCATTGCGGCAACTAACCGTGCTGATGTACTGGATCCAGCATTACTACGTCCAGGCCGTTTTGACCGTCAAATCATGGTAGATCGTCCTGATGTTAAAGGACGTGAAGCAGTACTACAAGTCCATGCTCGTAATAAACCACTTGCGAAAAGTGTCGACTTAAAAGCTATTGCGCAACGTACACCAGGATTCTCTGGTGCCGATCTGGAAAATCTTCTGAATGAGGCTGCCCTTGTTGCCGCCCGTTCCGATAAAAAAGAGATCGATATGAAAGACTTGGACGAAGCAAGCGATCGTGTTATCGCTGGCCCAGCCAAGAAAAATCGCGTTATTTCTGTTAAAGAGCGTCGTACCGTTGCGTATCATGAAAGTGGTCACGTAATCGTCGGTATGGTACTTGATGAAGCAGAAGTAGTCCATAAAGTAACGATTGTACCACGTGGGCAAGCAGGCGGATATGCCGTTATGCTACCAAAAGAAGACCGCTTCCTGATGACAAAAGCCGAACTCATGGATCGTATCACTGGTCTTTTAGGTGGCCGTGTTGCAGAAGAAATCGAATTTGGTGAAGTAACGACAGGCGCAAGTAATGACTTCGAACGTGCGACACAAATCGCGCGCCGGATGGTAACCGAATGGGGTATGAGCGATAAGATCGGTCCACTTCAATTCGCGTCTGGAAACGATCAAGTATTCATGGGTCGAGATTTTGGAAATGGTAAAAACTATTCCGATAAGATCGCATATGAAATTGATACCGAAGTACAAAGCTTAATCCGTTTCTGTTATGACCGTGCGAAAAATATTATTCTAGAGCACAGAGAGCAACATAAGCTAATTGCTGAAACATTGCTCGACGTAGAAACATTAGATGCACGCCAAATCCGTTCTCTATATGATGATGGTGTTTTACCAACTGAATTAGATGCTGACGAACAAATGATGGAATTCCCTTCTGAAAAAGATGATATTAAACCAAAATCTTTTGAAGAAGAAAAGGAAGAAATCGTAGAAGAAGCGAAGCAAGATAAGGTTTGGGATTATGCAGACAAAGATGAGAAAGCGGAGAAAGATGCTGAATCAGAGGGGCCAAAAGAGGTCGTGACAGAAGAAGCACCTGACGCTGAAAAAACACCGAACGATGATAAAAAAGGTGAATAAGTAAAGTTATGGACCAGTACATGTAAGTTGTGTGCTGGTCTTTTTGTTGAGGATTTTACGAAGCGAGCATGGAAACCAAGCCATTAATATGTCGAAAGTGTAAAATAAATCTTTGAACGGAGATCTTAAATGTGAAAAATATTCAAGGATAGTGGATTTATGAACATTTCTTTTGTGATACAGTAATTATATACTTTTTTTATGTATATAGCATCATATCGTTTCCAATTAAATTCCTTTTAAAGATAAAATAGTCTTGTTTAATGGATAATTATATGCTATTCTAAAAATGCAAGTTACATTATAACAGGGAGGATTACATATGAAGAGTAAAAGGAAGTTAGTTTTAATTATAGTTTTATTGCTTAGTCTAGTAGTTCTAGCGAGACCTGTAAGTGCATCAAATGATAATATTAAGTTTAATTTTACCATTAAGACCTATCATGCGAACAGCGTAAGTGGTGAAAAGTACAGACAGACGACTAATACGAAGAATAATTGGAAGGTCAATTTTAGTTATTCTGGTGAAGGGGCAGGAACCGTCACAACATTTTGGTTGGACAAAAAAATGCCTTGGTATGCAGAGTTAAATCATCAAGTTGTATCCGGAACATACAATGTGAAGCAAGGAACAACGATTTATAAGCCAGCATATAGTAGCGCTAGCCAGCAAAATGTAAGATTAGGTGCTGAAAACAATAATTATAGTGCAAAATCCTACACAGCAAGCGGATATTGGGATGAAGAAACTAATTAAGATTCACCGATATGGGAGACTGGTAGCATTGTAATGATGTTACCAGTCTTTAAATACGATAAGAAGGAGATGCAGATGGTAAGTCATTTAACGAGAATACGAAAAAATAATATGAGCAGGATAATAATACTTGTTATTATCTTATTTCCGCTCATTGAAATAGGACAACTAATTGGGTTAAGAAATACAACTGGTGAAAATTTTCATCCTGCCTTTGCGTCTTTCCTCTCAGGAGCTTCACAAGGACACATCACACAAATATTATTACTCTGGTTTCTTCCAATTTATTTTTTACTCGTCGTATCAGATGACAGTATAATGGATTACTTGACGGGTTATCGAAATATACTAATTAGTAAAGTTGGAAAGAAAAAGTATCTATTAGAAAAAATGATCACCTCGTTTCTCGTAGGTTTTGGTGTAATGGCTATTGCTTTAACCCTAAACGTAATAATAACAAGTGTTGTATTCCAAGGTGGGGACTCTATGAGAGGCATGGAGGAAATGACGTTCGATGATAATACTCTCTTCCACTTTGGAATCACACATAGGTACATAATGGCGATTATTTTTATCTTTATTACTAGTTTTTATACAGGTCTAGTAAGTTTGTTAGGTGCAAGTATGAGTTTGCTTTTCTTAAACAAGAAATTAGCATATCCTGCAACATTTTTTATTTGGTTCTTTTTTATTTTGCAGAATAAATCGATAATGCTTTTGTTTCAGCCCTTTGCGGAGTACGGTATCTCAGATTTGCTAGGTATATTCATTGCTTCATTGCTAACATTTATTATAATACCTATTCTTGTATACATATACGAGGCGCGCTATGCAGAAGACTAAATGGGGGCACATAATATTGACTTCCCTTCTATTCTTTAGCGCAGTGTGGTTTTTTCAAGGGAGACACTGGTTGATTGATACCGACTATGAAAAGTTATACGAGTTAAATGTTTCTGTTTTTGGCTATAATTCCGCGGCAGCTTATTCTCTTATATATATACTGCCGTTCTTATTGCTGCTAAATCTATTAGTTCGTCATAACTCTGCAGAAATAACTACTAGATTTGACAAGAGAAGTAGCTTGTATCGCCTATTTGTATATCAGTCTATTCAACTGGCGGTTAGTTATGCGGGAATACAATGTTGCGTTAATATTTTGTGGACAACTCTATTCTTTGATCAGCCATTACTTCACCAAGCCAGTTTCTATCAAGCGACGTTATATAATGCGATAGCTTTTATTCTGTTCTATCTAATTACCGCTTTTTGTTTCAAAATCACAGAGACGATCACAAAATTGACAGCCTTAAGCATGGGTATCACAGTGCTATTATTCGCTACAAGCTATTTCATCGAAAAAATAGGAATATCTATGACACATTGGTCGCTCTATCAAGATGTGGGTGTTATGGAATTGTTATTCAATGGTGGGGTTGTTGGGATAAATTATTTAAGGCTAGTAGTCATAGCTATCATCACGTCGCTCTTAGCCTCCATGCTTTTTGAACGTAAGGATTTTATCACATGAAAAATAATATGAGATGGTGTCTTGTTTTTATGGGGTTATTTATAATTCAAGTTCTGTTTTCAAGCTCAAAATTAATGCATGGTAACGTCTATCCATTCTTAGCTGGTGTTCCTATGACAGTGTCAGCTGTTACGACCAGTATTTATTTAATGGTTTGGTATCTCCCAATTGTAGCTTTAGGTTTTTATTTTACTGGTTTTGTAAAGGATTCTCTCAGCCAATATGGCGTTCTACTATTAGTTAGACAGTACAGCAAATGGCGTTGGCTTTTGAAAAGGTTTCTTTACTTAATAATAGTGACAGGAATCTTTGTAAGTTTGCAAGTTGCTGTACACATCTGCTTTTTCCGAAAGGGTATGCAGTTTAGCGAGGCTATTTTAGTAGCAGTCTTCTTCTATTTTGTTACTTTAATCGTATTGTTTAGTGTTCAAGTTACTCTGGAAATAGTGACAGATGTGCAAATTGCATTTTTGGTAGTAAATATAATGGCTATTTGTTCTGTGTTAGCGATGCCTAGTTTAATGGTAATGCACGCCCCTAAGTTAGTAGCCTATTTTTTGTTTACGAATTTAGGTATGGATTATCGGAGGGGTGAAATCAGCACTATGATAGAAACGATGTTAGTATTACTGGCGATTGAGATAGTTTGCATTTCTATTGCTATGTATAAAATCAAAAAAATTGATATATTGAGGTGAACGCATTGTTAACGATTTCTGGTGTAAATAAAAAAATCAAAAAAATACCGGTTCTAACCGACATTACATTTCAGTTTGAACCAGCGAAAATATATGGACTATTTGGCAAAAATGGTTCTGGCAAGACGATGCTACTACGAGTCATCGCTGGATTAATTATTCCGAATTCAGGAACCATTGTCTATAATAATTTAAAGCTGCATAAAGATATATCTTTTTTACCAAACGTAGGCGTTATTATTGAGAACATGTCATTGCTTCCTCAATACGATGCTTTTACAAACCTATCTATTTTGGCCAAAAAAAAAAAAAAAGAGCGACATCAGCGGATATTGAAGAAGCTTTAATACGTGTGGGTCTTGATCCTAAATCTAAGCAGAAGGTGAAGGGTTTTTCTTTGGGCATGAAACAAAGGCTAAATATAGCGCAAGCCATTTTTGAAAAACCAGACATCATATTGCTAGATGAACCAACGAACGCGATTGATGATAGTGGTGTGGAACTGATTCATCAATTGTTGTTGGAGGAAAAAGAACGAGGGGCGATGATTATTGTGGCGACGCACCATAAAGTAGATATTGACTCAATATCAGATGTGGCATTAAAAATGGTAGATGGGAGAATGTTTTGTGAGTAGAGGGAAGGTAATACTATTTGGATGTATTGTCCTTATTTTTATTGGTTTTGTAAGTTGGCGTTTTTTTTGTGAAGGACTTTATGGTAAAACCAGAAAAAGTTACTTTAGCGGCTGGGGAGTATACAGTTGGGAAGATTTAAATCCAGGGGACTACGATGTGACGGTGGTGGATGGGAACGTAATATATGGAGGTGCACAACTTGCGGTGGGAGATACTAAGTTTGCGCAACCTGCTTTTGATGGGGAAAAATTTTCGATAGAAGGTTCGGGAAAAGTGATATTTGAGCCAGCGAAATATAAAAAACTGGAGCCTGCGAGTGAAGGTGTGTACAGGATTTATCATTCCGGTTACTATAAAATTGATGCACAGATACCAGCTGGGAGATATGAGGTGACGTATGTTGCTCGAGATCCTGATGTGGATAAGGAGCTAGATCCGTTAGTTCAGACTACGAAGAATCATGACATACAAGAGGGAATTGCGTTCGATAGTAAAGGGAAACATTATATTAATTTGAGAAAAGGTGAAGTATTAGAAGTTTTTAAAGAATTTTCTAGGGAACGTTCTAGGGAGTATAGAGGGTCTTATGTTCAGTTTGATGCTGTGAAATAGAAATATTATCCTTGAGAAAGCTACTACCTTATAATTTTAGGTATGGCTTTTTTTTATGTCTATTTTACTTTGTTGAGGCTCTTATGACGCTGAATTAGGTGCAGAATTTAAGTTCTAAAGAATGGCGTGATGTTATGTTTAGCGCCTCCGGATCTAGTTTCAACGGCCAACTCCTTGAAAACTTCACGCCCTCCGCAAAAACCACGAGCGGGTTTTTACTGCGGCCGCTCCAGTTTTTTTCGGAGCTAAACGGGCCGTTTCAGCTTTTCGTTCTAGATCCAGCTTCAAAGGCCAGACCCTCGAAATTTTCGTGGACTCCGAAAAATCCAAGGGAGGGATTTATCTGCGCCCCCTAACAAATTTTTTTCGG
>NZ_AODD01000026.1 GCF_000525835.1 Listeria grandensis FSL F6-0971 | reverse complement strand
GAATTTGCAGAAGTAGGCGTCGCGATAGAATATTTACCATATACAAAAAGGCACATCGTCCACGCAATTACGTCAGACAATACAATTCATTAATGGAAAGTAAGGAGTAGATCAGATGAAACGATTGGCATGGATTGATACGGCGAAAGGAATCGGTATTTTCTTAGTTGTTTGGGGGCATTTTTATGCAAGCGATACGTTAAAAATAATGATCTATGGTTTTCATATGCCATTATTTTTATTTCTATCAGGTTACCTCTATAAAGTGAAAGAAATACACTTTTTACCTTGGCTACGCAAGAAAAGTAAGCAGCTATTGTTGCCGTTTTTCCTCTTTCAAGCGTTAACTTTATTAGTTGTGAACGGCTTATCGCTAGTAGCATCTGGAGAGTTATATGAATCTCCAATTACGCTACTTACTCAGTTTTTTTACCTCGATGGAGATGTAGGATTTAATAGTCCGCTGTGGTTTTTAGTTGTCCTATTTAATGTAGAATTGATTTTCTATCTATTTAATCGTTTTATAAAAAAGGGACAGTGGTTGTTTATGCTAGGAATGGCTGTGCTATCGCTTGTAATCAATACAAATGAAGGAACACGAATTATCTTTGGATTGCATATTGTTCCACTGAGTTGTCTATTCTTTTATCTCGGTTTTAAATGTAAAGAATGGGATGTCGCTAATCGAAAGTTGTGGGATAGGTGGTGGTTTATTATATGCGGTTTAATGGGGTATTTATTTATTGTGTTTCATGTTAATAATGGACAAATTATTGGTTTTAGAAGTAATAATTTAGGGATGTTCTTTATTTTTGTGGTCGGAGCACTCATTGGCATTTTCATTTTTTGTTCAATGTGCAAAAAAATTGGGAAGTCAGATTTGTGGGGACGATTCGGGCGTCACTCATTATTCATTCTAGGCACGCATTATTTTTTCCTGATTCTTTACGCCCATCTGATTAAGATGATGACGGGGGAACTGGCTCAGCTCAGCTATCCCATATGGGCGACGCTTTGTCTTACTATTTTTGCTTTTGTTTTCTACACTATCTTTTTCAAAGGTATTCGAAAACTCGGAATGGCACAGTATTTTTTTATCAAATAATAAATAGATATGCATTTAAAGGGGAGAACATCACTTGTTAAAATGCTGAGGGCCTAAGACGCCGAGCTTCAAACGAAATAAATTTGGAATAAAGAAAGGTGAAGGAAAATTATGAAAATTACGACAATCGGTTTAGGTTATATCGGATTTCCAACGTCCCTCTTATTTGCGACCCACGGACATCAAGTGATAGGTGTGGATGTGAATAAAAACGTGGTAGAAATGTTGAATCAGGGGACGGTTCACATCGAAGAGCCTGGCTTACAAGAATTATACAAGGAGGCACGGACGATAGGTAATTTCCAGGTTTCAGAGACACCAAGCGCTTCGGACGCATTTATTATTGCAGTGCCAACTCCAAACAAGAATGATAGGCAGAAATCTTGTGACCTTTCTTACGTAGAGGCGGCGATTGAAAGCGTATTGCCTTACCTGGAAAACGGGAATCTATTAATTATCGAATCAACTATCGCGCCACGGACGATGGAAGATGTGGTACGCCCAATGGTTCAGGCGGCTGGATTTACGGTGGGTGTGGATATTTACTTGGCACATTGTCCAGAGCGTGTGTTACCGGGAAATATTGCGTACGAGTTGGTGCATAATCCACGTATTATTGGTGGTGTGACGCCTGCCTGTACAGAAAAAATAAAGAACGCTGTATAAAACGGTGGTGCAAGGTGCGCTGATTGCAGCTACATCGAGTGAAGCAGAACTGAGCAAATTGATGGAAAATACGTTTCGAGATGTCAATATCGGCCTAGCAAACGAACTTGTGAAAATTGGGATGGATCTCCAAATCGATGCTTTAAAGGTCATTGAAATGGCAAATTGTCATCCTCGAGTGAACCTACACTCACCTGGGCCTGGTGTTGGTGGACATTGTCTTGCTGTAGATCCGTATTTTGTTGCGGCTGCTTCTCCTGATTTCTCACCGCTTATTCAAACGGCGCGAGCGATTAACGCATTTATGCCAGAATTTGTGGTAGAACTCACGGAGAAATTGATGCAGGATGCACCAACAAAGAAAGTGACGGTTTTTGGACTCACATATAAAGGAAATATTGATGATATACGGGAAAGCCCGGCGATGGAGATTGTAGCACTACTAGAAGCACGAGGCTATGAAGTGGCGAAACATGATCCACATGTGGTGAGTGGTGATTTATCTATGAATGAGGCCTGTGTTGATAGTTCTTTGATTTTGGTATTAACGGATCACTCGGAATTCATTGATATTGCAAGTGAGGCGACTGCTAGAATGGCGATACCTCGCATGCTAGATACTAAAAATATTGTCAAAACGACGGCGGAAAATGTAACACGTATGCATTTGGGAAATGTACACCTTCATACGCCATTTAGGAAGACAGCTCAAATATAGGAACGAGGTTGAAAAGTATGCGTGTAGAGTTGCTAGGTAGCGAATTAGATACCTTGACGATGGAAACGACAGTGATGAGAGTGGATCGAATTATCCAAGCACGAAAGCCAGTCCAGCACGTGGTTATCAATGCTAACAAGATTAATTTGATGAAAAAAGATGAACGATTGCGAGCAATTGTGAATAGTTCGGCGCTCATCAATGCGGACGGTGCTTCGATTTTGCTGGCGGCAAAGATACTGAAGTTGCAAGTGCCAGAACGTGTCGCTGGGATTGACTTGATGGAAGAAGTATTGAAGCTTGCAGATAAACAGCGGTATCGCGTATTTTTCTTTGGTGCGACGGATGAAGTCGTACACAAGGTAGTTACGCAGAGTCTTAAAAAGTATCCGAATATGTCGTTAGCAGGATATAGAAATGGTTATTTCGAGGATGTGACGTCAGAAAAAATTGCAAATGAGATACGTGAAAGTAAGGCAGATATCGTCTTTGTCGCATTTTCAAGCCCGAGAAAAGAGTTTTGGATTCACGATCAGTTAGACCGCATGGATGTGCCATTTGTTATGGGCGTAGGCGGAAGTTTTGATGTGATTGCAGGAAAGACAAAGCGCGCGCCACTCTGGATGCAAAAAGTCGGGTTAGAATGGTTTTACCGTTTCATCCAAGAGCCAGTACGGATGTTCGAACGATATATAAAAGGAAATCTAATTTTCCTAGGACATATTTTACAAGCAAAAAAAGAAAGCAGGAATAAAAAATGCGAATCTTGATGATTGGACCAGATGCCAAAGCAAGGGTGGAATGGCAACGGTAATTGCGAATGTTAAACAATACTTTCACTCGGAAAAGCATGAAACAAGCTATTTGACTACATGGAAAGAAGGCTCGTTTATGACACGAGTGAAAGCGGCGATAGCTTCGGTTTTGCAGATTAGATCGCGACTTCGCCGTGAAAAGACTGATATCGTTCATGTGCATATGGCACAAGATGGCAGTTTTTTTCGAAAAGCACTACTCATTTTGCAGGCGAAAAAGGAATGTGCGGTGGTTTTGCATGTACATACCTCTCAGTTTGACGTTTTTATCATAATAGCGCCCCACTTATTCAAAGATATATTCGTTACATTTTAGGGGAACCAGATAAGGTTGTGGTCTTAAGTGAAGAGTGGGCGCATTTTTATAACGGGCTGACGAAGGTTCCTGTAAGCGTCGTTGAGAATACGGTCGAGATACCCGCGGTGAATACTTACAATCAGAACGCGAAAAATATTGTGATGTTTGGACGTATCGGCAAGAGAAAAGGAAGCTACGATATACTCAAGGGTGCATATGTTACCTTCCTATCACGAAGGGCTCCCAATGTCGATTTTAGAAACGATGGCACACGGTATTCCGAATCTGAGTACGACGGTCGGTGGTATTCCCAAGCGATTGAGCACACGAAAAATGGGAGGATATTTACCTTCATAAATGATGGAAAACGAAATTCGTAAGTCTGCCATGTTTCGTATAACTAGAAGACGAGCATCAAATAGCACGTATCTAATTTGGATTACTGGCATTTGCGTTCGCCATATATTTGAAAGACCGCGATTAATTAAAAAGCAGAAAAAAAAGAAGGAGAGATGCGAAAGATGAACAGCAAACTTAAGAAATACATAGTACTAATTATGATATCCGTTTTGTTACTAAGCGGGTTCCAACTACCAGTAAAAAGCGGAGAACAGGAGTACATCATCGCCGACTTATTCCCAGATCCCATACTTGCTCAAATCATTGCAACAGGATTGAAAAAGGAGAAGAGCGATCTCGTCACTAAAACGCAACTTAGCAAATTTGGCTCGCTTATCATTAAAAATCAAAAAGTATCAGATTTAACAGGAATGGAGAATCTGACGAATATAACAGGCCTACAAGTAACCAATACGGATGTAGCGGATTTAACACCGATAGCCAACATTTTATCATTAACAGACCTCACTCTCACGTATAACAAAATTATAGATATCACACCAATCCGCAAATTAACGAAAGTGAAAAATTTAAAACTACAAGGGAATGCGATTCATGACATATCTGCGTTGGCTGGCTTAGCAAATTTAGCGACAATTAATTTGTATGCTAACCAGGTTGTTGATATTCAAGGCTTAGAAAGTTTAAATAAAATAACAGCACTAGATTTAGGAATGAACCGTATTCAAAAGATAGAAGCGCTCCGTTCCTTAACGAATTTGAAGTCCGTCCAATTGAATTCGAACCTAGTGGAAGATATCACCCCCCTACAAGATCTACCTAACTTAGCAATTGTGGGCTTATTTTCAAATAACATACGTGATATATCTCCAACTGGTAAGATCAAAACATTGACGAGTTTGGACTTTTCAAGTAACAAAGCTTCGAATATCAGCAGTTTAAAAGAGTTAACCCAACTAACCTATCTAAAAGCGAACGACAATGGGGTAGAAAATGCAGATGTGGTGGCACTATTCCCCCAATTAACGTATTTAAATTTGGCAGAAAATGAACTAACGGCAGTTACGCCATTAAAAAATTTAACTAGATTAGAAGAATTAAATATATCGGAAAATCATATTTCAGATATCACACCATTGAACAATTTGCCCCAATTATTGAATTTTTACGCTACAAATCAACAAGTGGTGATAGCTACTACTTCACTAGGCGCAAGCGTCCCCTTTTCACTAAAAGATAGAGATGGACAAACACCAAGTATTTATACAAACGCGGCGTACAGTCTATCAGGAGATAAGCTGGCGTGGGATAAAGTAGGGATACAACAATTGTTTTGGAGCAACAACCAAGGCGATTTTAGTGGGCAACTGACTCAAGAAGTACGGGAGGTAAGCAAGGTGTTTTTAGATGAGTTTACGCTCAGCGATAAATACCTAACAGGAGTGTACAGTAATCCTGACATTGTCAAGATGAGCGTAGAAATAAATCAGAAAATCTATTACGGTGGGGACGTTATCAATAATAAGCTACGATTTTATGTAGACAATAAAATTAGCAAAACATCAGATACAGTTATTGTCAAAACCTATAATAAAAAAGGTGAAGTAATAGAGAACGTGACATTGAAAATCAGAGAAATTCCGAAAGATAGCGCAAAATGGGCGAATCATAATTTCTTATTCCTAGGAGATAGTATCACAATAGGCCTTCGCGCAAATGTTGCCTTTCCTAATATTGTAGCAAAGCAACTCCGCTTACCCACGATTCAGAACGAAGGAATAAGCGGGGCATCCGTTGCACAAAATAGCGCGGCACCTATCTCTATTGTACGTCGATTAGAAGCACTTGATACTTCCAACACAACAGATGTCGTGATTTTCGGTGGCACTAATGATTTTCAATTTAATACACCCATGGGGACGCCAAATAGTACAGATGAAAATACATTTTACGGTGCTTTAAATCAAATTGCAGAGAAACTAAAGGCATCCAATACAACAATACATTTTGTGACTCCTATGTGGCGAGCACGTCAAGTTGTAGGTGATGGCAAAGATTCAGATCTATATCCAAATAAATTGGGGTTATACTTGAACGATTACGGAACTGCTGTTAAAAATGTAGCTTCAAAATATAATGCAAGGTATTTAGATTTGTACAGTGAGAAAGCTGCATATGAAAATGATCTTCCTGATGGGCTTCATCCAAATAATAATGGCCAGTATTTCATTGGAGAAAAAATTTCTTTAATGTTAAATGAATAGATTTAGGAGGAACAAAGATGAAAATAGCCATGATTGGACTTGGATATATTGGTTTACCGACAGCAGTTATGTTCGCAAAAAACGGGCAAGAAGTGATTGGTTTTGATACGAATAAAGATGTTATCGCAAGCTTGCAATCCGGCCGCATTCACATTGAAGAGCCGGGATTACAGGAAGCATTCGAAGACGTGTTAGGCAATGGATTATTGCGCCCCGTGAGTCAATTAGAGCCAGCGGGTACGTTCATCATCGCTGTTCCGACGCCACATACGGAAGATCATTCGTGTGATACGAGATACATCCGTCAAGCGGTGCAAGACGTGATTCCGCTACTTGAAATAGGAAATACGATCATTTTAGAGTCTACTGTGGCGCCGAAAACAACGACAGGCGTGATTCAACCGATGCTTGAAGAAGCTGGATTTACGGTAGGCGTGGATGTTTATTTAGTACATTGTCCAGAGCGTGTGCTGCCAGGCAAAATTATGATGGAATTGGTGCATAATAACCGTATTATCGGCGGTGTAACACCAGAATGTACGATTGCTGGTGCGGTAGTATATCAAACGTTTGTACAAGGCGAAATGTTATTGACGGATGCTTCGACGGCGGAACTTTCTAAACTGATGGAAAACACGTTCCGCGATACGAATATTGCCCTTGCAAACGAATTAGTGAAACTGTCTGATGAGCTTGGTATCCGTGCATTAGACGTTATCGAAATGGCGAATAAGCATCCCCGTGTGAACATTCATACACCAGGACCGGGCGTTGGTGGTCATTGTCTCGCAGTTGACTCGCACTTCATTACAACGTCTGTCCTTGAAAAAAACTTCACTGATCCAAACGGCAAAAAGGATCAACAGTAGTATGCCTAAATACATTGCGGACGGTGTTGGAGCGATTACAAATAATACAGCGAAGAAAGTAGCTCTTCTTGGCGCGGCGTGGAAGTTCAGAGGCAGTAAGTTTATCAGATACGATTAGGAAAACAGAGCAAAAAAACTGCTGAAGTTAGATAATGTGTCTAGCTCCAGCGGTTTTATTTTGTTCATAAATATTTTTGGTGAAACACCAAATGTTCTTCGATGAAACTCGCAATAAAATAATAGCTGTGGTCGTAGCCGTCTTGCATGCGTAGCGTCAACGGATAATCTTTAGAATTCGCGATATTGGCTAGCTTCTCAGGTTGTAGTTGTTCGCCAAAGAACGAATCCCCAGTCCCCTGATCAATCAAAATGGGCGGCTGCGTGCCATCATGTTTCGCTAACAACTTCGTGGCGTCCCATTTCGACCAACTCTCCCGATCCGCACCCAAATACGCATCAAACGCTTTAACACCCCACGGAACCTCCATCGGATTCACAATCGGCGCAAAAGCCGAAATCGAACGGAAGCGATCAGGATTACGCAGTCCAATCACAAGCGCGCCATGTCCACCCATCGAGTGTCCCATAATCGACTCCGGACCAGTCAAACCAAACGTATCCCGCGCAATCCCCGTAAGCTCCGTCACGATATAATCATACATCCGAAAATTCCGCGCCCACGGTTCCTGCGTCGCGTTCACATAAAATCCAGCACCTTGACCCAAATCCCAGTCCGCATCATCCGCGACCGCATCCCCACGAGGACTCGTATCCGGCATCAACATTGCCAAACCAAGCTCCGCGGCTCTTTTCTGCGCCCCAGCCTTGTGCGTAAAATTATCATCCGTACACGTCAAGCCCGAAAGCCACCAAACGAGCGGCGGCGTCTCAAATTGTTCCCGATTCGGCAAAAACAAGCTAAACGTCATGTCACAACCGAGAACCGTCGAATAATGCCGATACTTCCTCTGAACACCGTCAAAACTCCGATGCTCCTCCAGCAATTCCAGTTTTTCAGTCATACGAAAGCACCGTCCGAATCGATTCACCGTTGTGCAACAAATCAAACGCCTCATTAATGCTCGCAAAAGGCAAGCTATGCGTAATAAACGGATCAAGCTGAATTTCACCCTTCATCGCTTGCTCCACCATGCCCGGCAACTCACTGCGCCCTTTTACGCCACCAAAAGCCGAACCGCGCCACACGCGACCCGTCACGAGTTGGAATGGACGCGTACTAATCTCTTTTCCAGCCGCCGCAACGCCGATAATCACGCTCTCGCCCCAACCTTTATGGCAACATTCCAGCGCCGAACGCATTACATCCGTATTTCCGATACACTCAAAACTAAAGTCCACGCCACCATTTGTCATCTCGACAATCACTTCTTGAATCGGTCGCGCGTGATCTTTCGGGTTCACAAAGTCTGTCGCGCCCATCTCTTTTGCCAGCGTGAATTTATCCGGATTCGTATCAATCGCGATAATGCGGCTAGCACGAGCTTGCACTGCCCCTTGAATAACCGCAAGACCGATCGCACCCAAGCCAAAAACTGCCACCGTATCGCCAGCTTGCACTTTCGCTGTATTGTGAACCGCGCCAATCCCTGTCGTCACACCACAACCGAGCAAACACGCTTTTTCGAGCGGCGCATCTGGGTTAATCTTAGCAAGTGAAATCTCTGGAATAACGGTGTATTCGCTGAACGTGCTCGTCCCCATATAATGATAAATCGGCTCGCCATTATAAGAAAACCGTGTCGTACCATCTGGCATCAGACCTTTCCCTTGCGTCTCGCGAACGGCTTGACAAAGATTCGTTTTCCCCGATGTACAGTATTCACATTCGCCACATTCGGCTGTGTAGAGCGGAATCACATGATCGCCAACCGCAACACTTGTCACGCCTTCTCCAATCTGGGTGACAATGCCACCACCCTCATGTCCTAAAACGGCCGGGAAAACGCCTTCAGGATCATCACCAGAGAGCGTATAAGCATCGGTATGACAAACCGCCGTATCCGTAATTTTAACTAAAACTTCTCCTTTTTTCGGAGCCTCTACGTCAATTTCAACGATTTCCAGAGGTTTTCCAGGCGCAAAGGCCACTGCTGCACGTGATTTCATAGTTTTATCTTCCTTTCGAAGTTCCTTTTTTATATACAGATTAAGTATACTACAGGTTTTAGAAGGATAACAATGTAAGGTGTTAGTGAATAACAAGAATAAAAGCTAGATCTGGTAAACATATCTCCAAAATTATATGAAAGATAATAAATGTTCACAAAACTTTAAAAAAATAGCGGGAAATATGGAGCGATACTAGGGATATCTGCATTTGTAAAAGCGAAATACATGCTACACTAGTTGAGTGAGTCAATGAAATCAGTTTCCCAAGTCTCATGTGCATTAATTGGATAGAGGATGTAACAATACACAAGCATAGTCTATCATATTCGGAGCTTTTAACCATGCTTATCAAAAATTTCACAAAGTTGTCATAATAAAGCACGGGAAACAGGAAGGATTGTGTTTTTTAATATATCGAAGCAAGATATCATGGAATATAGAAGAGAGGGGTTAAAAGGATGAAAAGCAATAAAATTAAAACGATAATCGCAACTATTTTTTTAATTGCTGTGGTGAGTATCTTTGCCACTGGCGGTTTAAAAGTAAATGCAGCGACGACAATGGAGAAAAAACTGTACACATTAGAGAATCCAACATGGATGAGAAAGCAAGGGCTGTCTAAGGGCATTGATCACGATCGTCAAGATTTAGGCGTGGTACTTCCAAAGAATGCAACGATCGAGATCAGGCAAACCAATACGAATTTCAAAGGGAATCTCACGCTAGAATTACTAAATGATGATAATCAAACAGAAAGTTCATATTCTGTTGGGAGTTCGTGGGTGAAAATTACGGCGAATAGTGAGGCTGTACCTTTCATCAAAACAACATTCACGACAGATGCACCAAGCGTAGAATATAGAGTAAGTGACACAGCCGTAGAATTACCAGTATTCAAGCAGGGAGACAAAGAGACGGATTTTTTTGAAAAATGGAATAAAACACAAGCTAGCTTTGGGTTAGTCAGCAATAAATACATCCAAATTTTAGTGCCGACAAGAGATAAAGCCTATTTGGAGAAAATGGATGATTTCTCGTCCATCAACGCGCTACTAGCTTACTACGACACGTTATTTGAAACTTATAATGAGTTAGAAGGGCTGTCTTTCACGCCACAACAAACGACGGATAAAAACATCGCAAACCGCTACTTTGCAAAAGCAGATAAACATGGTGCAGGTGCAGCTTACTATGGCGGAAATTATACTGCCCAGACGGCCGATTCGGTCATTGGTTTTTGGTTAAAACCAGGATGGGGGGGCTTGCATGAAATTGGGCATGGTTACCAAGGGTCATTCATGGGAGATACCACTTTTGGCACAGGAGAGGTTTGGAATAATCTCTATGCAGATTCCATGCAGAAACAAATGCTTGGAGCTGATTACTATAATGGCTGGCTCTACACTGGAAATGTAGCGAACATTGAACGTGCTTTTGAAACAAATACGTATACGGCAAAGGTACCAGTGAATAGTTGGCAATTGCGCGAAAAGCTATACATGTTAACGCTCATGAAAGATAAAGCAGGGGACAAAGCATTCACGCATTTCAACCAAGCTTATCGTGCGGCGGCGAATGCAAATACAGTAGGAGAAAACGGGCTACTGCTAGATTTAATCAGCAAATATTTTGGCGAAACGAGCCATTACGATTTCACCGCTTTCATAGAGCTTGTCCAAGGCTCGATGTCAGCAAATCAAAAAACAGAAAATCTATACTCTGGAAACAAAGCCGTTTATCCACTCGCATCCCTGCTTTCGGGAGACAATTTGAAAAAGGCGAGAAAAGACATCAAAGTCGACTCCAAATGGGGTTTAGTAAGCAACGATCAACTAAGCAAATACAAAATAACCAACACGATGAACATCCAATTCACAATCAATGATTTCACACAAATCAAAGGAAAAACATTGCGGATTAAAGATGGTTCGGATGTCGTTCGTGAAGTTAAGATTACGACGCCAACCGTGACACTTAAAAACATGCCAATTGGTATCTACTCATTAGATATCCCAACAGGAGTGAGCCGTTTTTACGAGCCATCGACGAACTATTTGGCAGTTACAGATCATGATACAAGCACATCAATCACGATAAACGAATTGCAAACATCAATGATCGTAGCACAAAAAATGGTATTCAAAGGATTAGGCGACGGTGTTTTTGCAATAGCGACAGTAGATCCTGAAAAAGGAAGCTTGGAACTTAACGTAACAAGCAGCGCACCGCATTCGTATTTTGCGAACGAATATGCTTCCATTGAAGTGTTTAACGAACAGGGACAGTCTGTTTTTAAGCGAGTAATGAATGGTAGTAACACAGAAACCGGCAAATTCCAAACGATAATTAAACCGGGCTATACAATTAAAACAATGCATAAAGAGCCTGGTCGTTTCAGCATTACTGGATCACCATCTAAGTTAGTGGCAGCAACGACAGAACAGACATTTAAAGTGACTAAATATGGTCTCGCAAACGATGTCACTGGTGTAACAGCCCAACATGCACTAACGAATTACAAAGCGAAATTGGTTGACCTGGCGAAGGCGATCAGCAACAATAATGCGATCAAAAATGAGGACTACGCGGCTTTAAAAACAAGCCTAAGAAAAGGAATCGCTTATTTAGCAGATACAGACACAGATAAAATCAAATATCAAAAAGACTACGCAGAGCTGTTAGCACTCAAAAATGACGACTCACAGAACCTCTTAGATGGCGAGAAGTTCCGATTCCAAATGAAAGGCTTAGGCGACTGGGAATTTGCGAACCTACGCATCAACTTAGACACAAATAAAGCAACGATCTCCCAAAACGCAGGCGAACCGCACTGGTATTTCGCAGGAACCTACGCCACAGTCAAAATTAACAACGCAAAAGGTAAAGAAATTTTCAAAAAGGAATTTAACGGACGAGGCTGGGTCGCGGCATCAGAAAATAATGTCGATATCGCAATCGGCGACTTTATCACGGTAACCCATCAAGAATCCGCTGGTCGCTTAATCGCAACAAATGAAAAGACAGGCGAACGCTATGCGGCTTATCAAGAAGCGACTTACCTTGTCACGACGGATGGTCTCAAAAAAGTAGCCGCGTCGAAAATCCCGACACCAAATGCAAATGAACTAGACGGACAAAACTTCCAATTCGAGTTCAGAGGTTTAGGTGACTGGAAATTTGCATCAATGGTGTTAGATTTACAGAACAAACAAGCAAAAATCACACAAAATGCAGGTGAACCACACTGGTATTTTACAGATACCTATGCATCGATTAAAATTCATGATGTGCGTGGCAAGCTTGTGTACACAAAAAACTTCAATGGCCGTGGAAATGTGCCAAGTTCTTTGGATAATGTGACCTTGGATCAAGGATACTACATTACGATCATGCATCAAGAATACCAAGGGAGACTACTATTCACGAATACAGCAACTAAGGAGGCTTATGCGACAAGCAAACAAGTAACTTATAAAGTAACCGCAGACGGCTTGCTAAAAGTAGCAGAAGATAGTATTCCAGCGCCAAGTCTTGCAGATGTTGATGGGGAAGTATTCACATACAAGTTCCTTGGATTGGGTAACTGGAATTTTGCTAATCTATCCTTAAACCTATCGACGATGGAACTGGCATTTGCGAAAAATAGCGGACAACCACATGTGTATTTTGACAAAAATTCACCGTACGCAACGATTCAAGTGAAAGATCAGGATGGTAGCGAGGTTTACAGCTACACGATGATTGGAAATGAAAATATGGGTGCAGTTCTGAAAAAAATCAAGCTAGAACAAGGATATTATTTGATTGTGAATCACTTGGAGGCTGCAGGTCGCTTGCAGATGAGTGTTGATAACAAAGCGCAAAATAGTTTGCCAAATCAAAACGTGTGGCAAATTGGCAAAAATGGACTGGTGAAAAAGACATTGTCAGATATCCCAATACCAGACCGTTTTACTAAAAAGAAAATATACAGTAACAATATTGATTTTGCTTTCAAAGGTCTTAGTGACGGTCAATTTGCAACGCTCAATCTAGACAAGGCGAAAAATATGCTACACTTAGATATTAAAGCTTTTCAACCGCATTATTACTTTTCAAATGCGTATGCGAGCGTCGAAGTTATCGATGAAACAGGAAAAGTCGTTTATACAAAAGATTTCATCGGAAATGTGACTCAAAAAGCAGAGTCATTAGATATACCAATAAAAGATGGCTATACAATCAAGGTCAATCACCAAGAACCAGGCAGGCTCTGGGTAACGGATAGTGAGACAAAAGTAAGATATACCATGCAAGCGCAAAACGAGTTTTTAGTAGTAGCGAATGGTTTAATAGGGCAGTAAAAATAGTAGAACTCTCCGCCATTCTGTCTAGTGTCAATGAATCAAGAATGGTGATAGAGAGCTGGAAATAACAACATGGTAGACAAAATAGTTCTTAAATAAATGTTGGGGTGGGAAATAATCTGCCTCAACATTTTTTGTTTCCATTCTAAAACAAAAAATACACAGTGAATGTGGCTTGATTTTAACTGCTCCGTCACAAAGAAGATTTTAATTTATAGATATATAGAAAACTAAAATATGGGAATGGGGTATTCTGAAAATAAGCAAAACATCACGATGCATCAGAAAACGATAATTTAGAAATGAGGGACTAATTGATGAAGAACAAATGGAGATTATTTTTAGCAACTATTTTTCTAACGGCAGCGGTGACGATGTTTGCGACAAGTGACTTAAAAGTTGCTGCCGCGACAATGACGAAGAAACTGGATACACTAGAAAATCCAACATGGATGAGGAACCAAGGTTTATCTAAGGGGATCGATCATGACCGTCAAGATTTAGGTGTCCTACTTCCAAAGAATGCAACCATCGAGATCAGGCAAGTTAATCCGAATTTTAAGAAGGAGCTAACGCTAGAACTACTAAATGATGATAATAAAACAGAGAGCTCACATATGGTCGGTAGTTCATGGGTAAAGATTACGGCAAATACTGATTCCGTGCCATTCATCAAAACAACATTCACGACGGAAACGCCAACCATAGAGTACAAAGTAAGCGATACAGCAATGGATTTACCAGTATTTAAACAAGGAGATAAAGAAGCGGATTTCTTTGAAGAGTGGGATAAAACACAAGCAGCATTTGGTGTAATAGGCAATGAATACATCCAAATTTTAGTGCCTGCAAGAGATAAATCTTATTTGAAAAAAATGAATGACTTTGCATCCATCAACGCATTACTCGATTATTATGACACGTTATTTGAAACCTACAATGAGTTAGAAGGACTGTCCTTCACACCACAAAAAGCAACGGATAAAAATATCGCGAACCGTTACTTCGCAAAAGCAGATATACACGGTGCGGGTGGTGGGTATTATGGCGCTAATTATACTGCTGAAACTGGACCGTCTGTCATTACTTTCTGGTTAAGACCGTATTGGGGTGGGCTACACGAGATTGGACATGGTTATCAAGGTAACTTTATGTCCGATACTAGTTTTGGAACGAGCGAAGTATGGAATAATCTCTATGCGGATACCATGCAAAAAAAGACGTTGGGAAGTGAGTACCCTAGCGGCTGGCTTTATGAAAACAATACAACGAGACTAGAGACCACTTTTGAAAAAAATGTGTACACGACAAAAACAGTGGCGGATAACTGGGATGGGCGTAGCAAGTTATACCTGTTAACACTTTTGAAAGATAAAGCGGGCGACCAAGCCTTCGCGCATTTCAATCAATCATACCGTGCAGCTGTTGCCGCAAATACGGTGGGTGAAAATCCACTCATACTCGATTTAGTTAGCAAGTATTTCGGCGAAGCGAGTCACTATGATTTCGCAGCTTTCTTGGAACTTGTGCAAGGTCCTATGTCTGAATATCAAAAAGCAGAGAACTTATATTCTGGAAATAAGGCAGTTTATCCACTCGCATCCTTACTTTCTGAGGATAACTTAAAAGCAGCAAGAAAAGATATCAAACTAGACTCGAAGTGGGGCTTAGTAAGTAATGACCAAATTGAAAAATATAAGCTCACAAAGACGATGGACCTAGATTTTTCAATCAATGATTTCAGCCAAATAAAAGGAAAAGTATTGCGCATAAAAGATGGGGCAGATGTCGTTCGGGAGATCAAAATTACGACTCCGACTATGACATTAAAAGACATGCCGATTGGGATTTATTCATTAGATATTCCAACAGGAGTTAGCCGTTTTTATGAACCTTCATCGAACTATTTAGCGGTATCGGATCATGTGAGTAACGCGGTTATCCAAATGGATGAGCTAAAAACATCGACTATTGCAGAAGAGAACATGGTTTTTAAAGGATTAGGAAATGTGATTTTTGCGAGAGCAACGGTTGATGCCGAAAAAAACAGCTTTGAATTAGATGTCACTAGAAGTCAGCCACACGTTTATTTTGATGATGAGTATGCCTCGGTGGAAGTGTTAGACGATCAAGGGAAATCGTTGCTTAAGAAAGTGATGAATGGGGGACATACGGCAACAGAGAAGTTACAAACGACTATTAAACCGGGCTATACCATTAGAGTTGCTCATAGAGAAGCGGATCGTTTTAGTATGAGTGGAACACCCGCTAATTTAGTTAATACTGGGTCACTGCAAATTTTTAAGGTAACGAAATATGGGCTTACGAGCGATATAACTGGAGTGACGGCCCAAGCAGCGTTAGATAATTATAAGGCGAAACTTGTTAATTTCGCGACGATGATTAGTAGTAATAACACCTTCAAACAGGAAAATTACATTAATCTAAAAACAAAGCTCAGAAAAGGAATCGATTATTTACCAGATGCAGATAAAGCGACTTTTCAAGAAAATTATGCTGACCTGTTTGTAATCGATGATGACACTCCAAAATATTTTATGGACGGGGAGCAATTTGAATTTGAGTTCAGAGGCCACAACAATTGGAGTTTTGCAGCGCTGACACTCGATTTACAGAAAAAGCAAGCTGTGCTCACGCAAAAGATGGGTGAGGCAAACGGGAATTTTGCGGGAATGTACGCATCTGCCAGCATCTACGACGAACAAGGGAAATTGGTTTACGAAAGAAAATTCAATGGACGTGGGTATGTACCAGGTTATGTGCCAAGAAATATGAAGATAGACGAAGGATATTATATCAAAATTACGCATGAAGAATATGAAAACAGGCTTACATTCACGAACTTGGAAACCAAAGAAACAATAGAAACGAAGAAGCAAGCGACGTATAAAGTAATGGCGAAAGGGCTATTGGAAATGCCAGAATATAGAGTTTTAGGCGGTAATTAAAAATTTCTGGAGTTAGAGAGATGGGATTTTGCAAGTATAAGCATTAATCTTTCGACAAATGGTCTAAGTGGAAAATGCGAATGGTGAGGAGTGATAGCGCTCTTCACCTTTTGTTGTGTCAAAAATGTCACAATGGTGCTGAAATTGTAAGGTGAATGGAAGGCTAAGGATTGCCCAAATATGATATTATAAATGCAAGAATGGAGGGGGTAACGATGAAAGAAATTACTTGGCGCACAAAAATCGGTTTTCGTTACACTATTATTAGTATACTTTTATTCGCGCTAGTTTTATTAGGAACGACCTTTTACAGTAGCTCGGATATGTTTTTATTATTCTATCGTATTAGCGCTGGAATCTGCGGGGTACTGTTTTTGGTAGGCTATATTAGCAGTTTTTTGAGCATTATTTCGAAACAGGAAAAAAGGTCGATTGGTTTGATTATCCTTTTTGCTTTCGCTAGCCTACTTATTTTATGGGTCGTCATGGTGATGGCTTTAGGGAGTACGGGTTTCTATGATTGAAGCAGGAGCGGTGTTTGAGGGCTAAGCCTTGACTCCGCTTTTTTTATCGTTATAATTGGGGACAAATGAGGAAAAATTGAGGGTGATGTGGATGGGAAATACGGTTTTGGTCATGGGTGTCGATATTGGGACGACGAGTACGAAGGCAGTGATTTTTGATGGGAATGGGGAGGTTGTAGCAAGGGAATCGCGAGGCTATCCTTTGTTGACGGATGATTCTGGGATGGCGGAGCAGGAGCCACGCGTGATTTTGGATGCGGTTGTGGCGGCGATTAATGCCGTGATAGAGACGGCGGCGGTGGACGCGAAACAGTTGCTAGCGATTTCCTTTAGTGCTGCGATGCATAGTTTGATTGCGGTGGACGTGGACGGTGAGCCTTTGACGAATTGCATCACTTGGGCGGATCAGCGAAGTGGTGCGGCTTTGGAGCGACGGAAACGCGATTTTTATTTGCATCAAGTGTATGAGAAGACAGGGACACCGATTCATCCGATGAGCCCGTTTGCGAAGCTCTGCTGGTTGCATGATGATTTTCCAGATGTGGTGGCGCGAACGGACAAGTTTATTGGGATTAAAACCTATGTTTTGCACGCGCTTTTTGGCGAGTATGTCGTGGACGAGGCGTCGGCTTCTGCATCAGGACTTTACAATATGTTGGAACACGACTGGGAGCCGATAGCACTCGACATTACGCGAATCACAGCGTCTCAACTGCCAAAAGTTGTCGGGGAATCGTATCAGCTTCGGGGCGTGGTGTCAGCTTGGAAAGAGGCGCTACACGTCGTTGCGGAAAACACGATTTTCGTCGTTGGCAGCAGTGACGGTGCGCTTGCCAATGTGGGGATCGGCTCGGTTGGTGAGCATGACGTCACGCTGACTGTCGGAACAAGCGGTGCCGTACGCAAACTGACGCAAACGTATCACGTCGATGATTGGCAGCGAACCTTTTGCTATGGCGTCGCGGACGGTTACTTCGTGCAAGGCGGTGCGGTAAACAATGGCGGTGCCGTTCTTGCTTGGGGATTAGAGCAGTTTGGTACGGATGCCGAGCGCGCCACGAACGATTTCACACGTTTTATCGACGATATCGCGCAGACAGAACCAGGTGCAAACGGTCTCCTTTTTCAACCCTATTTACTAGGTGAACGCGCGCCTTACTGGACCGATCAAATTCGTGGTAGTTTCGTCGGGATCACGATTAACCATACACGTGCGCACTTTATCCGAGCTATTTTAGAAGGAATCGCTTTTAATTTGGCGCATGTGTACGAAGTAATGAGTGATCCTAACGACAAAATTCACGTCACCGGTGGCTTATCGCAACATCCGATTTGGTGCCAGCTCGTTGCCGACGTATTCGACCGTGAAGTCATCGTGCCACACACAATCGAAGGCTCAAGTCTTGGCGCGGCCATCATCGCGTTATATTCGCTAGGCATTTTGCCGACACTAGAACTTCCAAAAAAATGGCCACCAAGCCATGTGTACCAACCGAATCCAGAGAATGTGGCGATTTATAAAAGCCTTCAACCGATTTTCCAACAAATCACGACGCAATTAATGAGTAGTTACGAACGCCTAATTGATTGGCAAAAAAGCCAACTAAATGGTAAGATAGAGAGAAATAACAGATGAGAAGCGCATCGTAACAAAAAAATCGTGGGGTGATACAAATGAACCGCAAATTAGTATGGACGTTAATTATTTTAGTCGGAATTTGTCTGTTAGGGACATTGATCGCAGTATTGGCAAACTTATTTTATTTTCACGCTTAAAGAACTGGCTTCGGCCGGTTTTTTTATTGGTTAAATTTTGAAAGTAGGAACGAATGTGGTAATATAATACATGTATTGGTTTGTCAAAAATAATACTTAATTAAAGAGGGGAAACATGTCGATGAAAAATAAAATAGCGTTATTTCTAATGGCGGTCTTGGTTGTCCTATCACCAGTTACAGCTGGAATGACAGGCGTTTCAAGTATTCAAGCCGAGGCGGCAGTTAAAAATCCTGTCAAAGTATCACTGAGCACGACGACACCAAAGCAGTACAGCACGGTAAAACTAAACGTGTCAGGTGTACCAAAAAATACATCTTATTCTGCGGTTCTTCATTACAAAACAACGAAACGTACCATTTACGGAAAAGTAGGTACGCCGTACAACATTAAAATTAGTTCAGCGACAAAAAGATACAAGGTAAAAGTAGAAGTAACTGTGAAATATAATAAAAAGACCTATAAACAATACGCCTATTTCACACCGCGTTGATTTGAGTGATAAACCAGTATAGGAATGAGGGATGACACCGATTAGTCGGTCTTGTTCCTTTTTTTATTTCAACAAACGAGAAAGTGATTAAAAATGAAAAGGAATTGGATAGCATAGCAACATTTATTTTGATAGTGTACACGGTATTGTTTTGGGTTCTCATTCACTTTTGGGTAAAAAATATCATACGTATTTTTCCATTTAAGCACGCGTGGAGTGCCAGTTTTCTTATATTCTCATACCTTTTATTTCAGCAAACTTAGCATCACAACCCCACCCATAATCAATCCAACCCCCGAAAGAATAAACGTCCACTCGAGTGGGCTCTTTTTTTGCTTGAAAATCAGAATTCCACCAATCGTCGCCACAATCACGCACGCCTGTGACATCGAGAAACTAGTTGCTACACCAAGCACTGCGGTCGCAAGGAACATGCCTAGATTCGCAATCGACCACGATAACCCCGTCAGCAGATTGAACGTGATATTTTTGCGGGAAATGGCAGATTTTTTCGCTAAATTAATGCCAATGGCGCATGTCAGCATCCCGATCGCCTGTGGTAAGATGATAGCGAAACCAGTGACGTGAAAAAGCTGGTTCGTCACGACGTAAAGCGTTAAAAAGAACGAAGATAAAATAACGATAGCGTAGACATGAATGGAAACAGACTCCTTGATATGATTCCCGCGTTTTTGAAATCCGGTCATCACCACCCCAACTAATATTAAAATCACTGCAAAAATCCCAATGATAACGGCGCTCACGGTTTGCCATTCGTGAAAAATGACGACGGCGAACAGTGTGGCTCCAACGAGTTGCGTGCCATTAGAGATCGGCATCGCCTTAGCGACACTAGATGCCGCGATTCCTTTAAATTGTAGTAATTGTCCAAAACTCCAAAAAATGCCCGATACGAAGCTTACGATAAATGAAGCGAGTGTGACTTCGGGAGACACAATCCAAAATAAAATAAAAGCGAATACAAGTGCGCTAATCGACGTCCCGAGTAATTGCTCTTCTGGGGTGCTTTTTCGTAAGTTCGCAATGATTGGCATAAAGCCCCAACCAAGAACAGGTAATAAGGCAACAAAATAAATCAACATAACAAGCTTCCTCTCCTAATTAATGATGCCTTTTAAACGTATCATGCGCGTTATGAGTCGGCAATATACCAAAATTACGGTATTCAATGCGGTAATTTTCGTAGTTTTCGGCGTGGGAACTTTGTAATAGAATAGGTTTAGGGAAAGGAAATCAAAAATGAAAGCGGTAACGAAAATGATTGCAAATCGTGAAAAAAATATCATCCAGTTTCTAATGAAGGCAGGCCAGACACGTGTAGGGGCGATTGCGGACCACCTGGGACTTTCAGAAAAAACCGTATCTAATTCGCTCAAGGAAATCGATCCAATGTTACAAGCGTTCGGAGTAACCGTCGTGCGCAAACCGAAAATCGGCGTGTATCTGGAAGGGGATAGTCAGGCATTCACACAAGTAGCGCGGTTCATCGAGAGCCAAGCAAGTACGATTCCCTCGACGAAAGAAGAGCGCGTCATCTACATTTTCATCCAGCTACTAAAAGCAAGCGATTACGTAACGATTCAAAAGCTCGCAGAAGCGCTCTACATCAGCCGCGCAACGATTGAAAAAGACATGATCGAAGTCACTAAAATGTTGGAAAACGAAGGCGTGGCGCTTTATAAAAAGCCGAGTAAAGGCATGAAACTACTCATTGATGAACGCGAAAAGCGCGCCTTAACATCGAAGTTTATTAGCAATTTCTGGGGTAGCAACTGGTATTTAAAGCAAGAGGGGGAAAAAGTTCTGCAAGCGTTTGATACGATTCAGGCGGATGTCACCGGTATTTTTCCAGAAGAAGGCTTGAAAGAAATCATTGCGATTGTTCGCGAATTTAGTGAGACACACGATTTCGAGTTTACCGATTACGCTTTTCAGTCGATTGTTATCCATTTAGCCATTGCGGTGGAGCGAATTCGGAAAGAAGAATATGTGGGAAATCTGGCAAGTAGTGTCATGAAAGACGCGTTGGCATCGCAGCAACAAAACACCGAGGCGCTCGTGACGATGCTTGAAGAAAGCCTAGATATCAGCATTCCTGACTTTGAAATTGGCTATATTCAAATGCATTTAACCGCCGCGTACAATCAGCGAAATGACGATTTTTTCAGTAACCCAGTTGATCCACAAGACGATGTTGCGGGATTTATTGCCGCGTGTTTGGCGCAAATGGCGTATGATCAAGAGCTGTTAGAGGGCCTCACAACACATATGAAATCCGCGATTAATCGATTGCAACTCGGCATGCATTTTAAAAATCCGTACCTTAGCAAAATCAAGCAGAACTTTCCTAGAGCATTCGAGGAGGCGCTTTATTTAAAGACAAACGTGGAGCAAAAGTATGACGTACAAGTGAATGAGGATGAGACGGCATATATCGCGCTTCATTTCGAGGCCTATCATGAGCGCATCCGTTCCTTCCCCGATCCAATCCACGTGGCGCTTGTCTGTAGCACCGGCCTTGGTTCGTCTAGGTTGCTCGCTGCTCGGATTAAGAAATACTTCCCAATGATCAAAATCGAAAAAATCCTCTCTGTGCAGGCGATGATGGAGGCGCGCATCGATGTGGATCTTGTTATCAGTACGATTTATCTGGAGCTAGAGGGCATTCCGAGCATTGTTGTGAGCCCGATGATGAGTAAAGAAGATTTGCAACAAGTCGAGCGACATATGGGACAGGCACGACATCGGAATAAAACGCGTAGCCAGCCGTTTCTAGATTTGATCCAACCGGAATATATTTTTGCGAAACTAGCGGTGACAACGATGGAAGAGGCTATTGCGGCGATTGGAAAAGAACTTATCACACAAGGAATCGCGCAGGTGGGAATCGTTGAAAGCGCGCTTCGCCGGGAAGAACTATCGTTTACCTCGTTTGATCAGATGGCAACGCCGCACGCGGAACCAGCGCTTATCAACGAATCCGCGATCATCGTCGCCACGTTAGAAAAGCCTGTTAAATGGGGACTCGTCGACGTGGATAAAATTTTTTTCATCGCGCTGACGGAACAGAATGATCTTGATTTGGACGCGGTATATGAGCAATTTTATAAATATATTGATAATAAACGATGGATGGAACGACTCACGCAACTAGGAACGTCAGAAGCAATATATGAACATTTAATAAAGGATGGGATGTAATGGAAGTCAAAGATATTTTAACGAAGGAACTCGTCGTATTCGATTTGGAGGCGACAACGAAAGAAATGGCGATTGAAGAAATGGCGGCAATCATGGATGCGCACGATATTTTGACGGATAAAGCGAGCTACATCCAGGCTGTTTTCGACCGCGAAACCCACGCTACCACGGGAATTGGCAACAACATCGCAATCCCCCACGGTAAAAGTGAAAGTGTCAAAAATTCTGCCATCGTTTTTGCGAAGACGAGCCATCTGATTGAATGGGAATCGCTCGATGATGAGCCGGTAAATATGATTTTTCTCCTTGCCATCAGTGACGCCGACAAGACAGATGGACATTTGAAAATCCTTGCTGAAATTGCGACAAAGTTAATGGACGACGATATTGTCGCGGGGTTGAAAGAAACGAGAGATGAAGAAGAAGTCATCCGTATTTTAAATGAGGGAGTGGTAGAAGTATGAAACGCAAAATTATCGCAGTAACCGCATGTGCGACGGGTGTTGCACACACATACATGGCAGCGCAAGCTTTGAAAAAAGGTGCGAAAAAGATGGGTGACTTGATTAAGGTGGAAACCCAAGGCGCGACTGGAATCGAGAATGAATTAACCGAAAAAGACGTGAACATTGGCGAAGTTGTCATTTTTGCAGTGGATACGAAAGTGCGGAATAGTGAGCGCTTTGCTGGGAAGACGATTCTCGAAGTTCCTGTCAGCGCGCCGATTAAAGATGCCGAAAAAGTGATTAATGAAGCACTGAAACTAATCGATGAAAAATAGGGGGAAACGAATATGTTTAGAAAAATTGGGAGCGAGCTTAAAAAACATGTTTTAACAGGTATTTCATATATGATTCCACTCGTTATCGCGGGTGCGGTGATCATGGCGATTGCGCGTGTTGGTGGTTCTTTTTATGGGATTACGGACATTTGGGACGCGAAATATGCGGATAGTGCCAATGGTATTATTTCGTTGTTGCATAGCCTTGATGGGTTTGGCGGCTTGGCGCTGGGCATGATGTTCCCGGTGATTGCGGCCTTCATCGCCTATTCGATTTCGGATAAGCTGGGAATTGCACCAGGACTCATCGGTGGATTGCTGGCACGTGATATTGGCGCAGGATTCCTCGGCGCGCTTGCAGCAGGTTTGATCGCAGGTTACGCGTGTCTATTAATTAAAAAACATGTCAAATTACCAAAAGCAGCAACGTCGATCGTACCGGTCTTTTTAGTGCCAGTATTCGGGACGTTGATCACGGTTCTCATCATTAATTATGTTGTCGGCATTCCATTTGCGGATCTAAACAAAGCGCTAGAGGCATGGCTAAACGGTATGTCAGGGACGAATCAAATTTTGATGGCGGCGATTATTGGGGCGATGGTTGGCTTTGACTTAGGTGGACCTGTGAACAAAGCGGCCGTTACAACAGCGATGGCACTTTTGACGAGTGGCATTTACGCACCGAACACAGCAGCGCAAGTAGCGATCATCATTCCGCCACTAGGCCTAGGTTTGGCGACACTTATTGCCAAAAGAAAATACAATACCGAAATGCGTGAAGCTGGGAAATCCTCGCTGATTATGGGACTTGTCGGCATTAGTGAAGGCGCGATTCCATTTGCAGTCGAGTCTCCGCTCAAAGTCATCCCGGCAACGGTTCTAGGTTCAGCAATCGGTGGAGCTCTAGCAGTAGGGCTAGGCGCGATCAACCAAGCACCCATCAGCGGTTTCTATGGCTGGTTTACCGTGCAAAACTGGTGGTTCTATATTTTAGCTATCGCGGTTGGAGCGCTCGTTGTTGCAGGTATGTCTGTTGCTTTGCGCAAAGATAGCGCTGGTCAGGAAGAATCTTATACAGTGGAAGAAGATGATTTTGACGAAGCAGAATGGGAAGCTTAAAAAACGGAGGTAATTATGGTTAAAGCACACATTGTTAATCATACGCATTGGGATCGGGAATGGTATTTTACGTCCGCCGATGCGTTAGTGTTAAGTGAACAACTTTTTACAGAGGTCATCGAGGAGTTGCAGAAGCATCCAGAGGCGAATTTCGTGTTGGACGGGCAATTGTCGATTTTGGATGATTATGTCGCGCTGTATCCTGAAAAATTAGCCGACATAAAGCAATTGATCGCGGATAAACAACTATTTATTGGGCCATGGTTTACACAAACAGACGCTTTTTTCGCGCACGGCGAATCGATTTTGCGGAACGCGATGATTGGCATTTTTGATAGCAAAAAATATGGCGACTACATGAAAATCGGTTATTTGCCAGATACGTTTGGATTTAACGCCCAAATGCCGACATTGCTTGCCCACGCTGGTTTTGATAATATCATTTTTTGGCGTGGTATTCATCTCGGTGAGCAGGTGCAATCAACGTATTTTAAGTGGCAGGGTTTGGGCGATGAGGCGGAAATTTATGCGATTAATATGCCTCAAGGTTACGGAACGGGGATGTTACTTGAGCCGACGTCGGCGTATGTGAATGGGCGTCTAGACCCCGCAATTGATTTTATTACGCAGTATAGCCAGACGAAAGAAGTACTGATTCCATCGGGAAATGACCAACTAAACATCATCACTGATTTTTCTGGGAAATTGGCGCAAATAAACGAGATGGGGCGTCATTCTTACGCTTTGAGTACGTATCAGGATTTTATTGAGTATGTGAAAACATTGCCTGATTTGAAGCATTTTCGAGGCGAATTCCGAAGCCCCGTACTCGCTCGTGTTCACAAAACAATCGGTTCAAGCCGCATGAATATCAAGCTTAAAAGCGCCGAACTGGAGCAAAAACTACTCACGCGCATCGAACCGTTACTGGTTATTGCTAAAGCATCCGGCATCCACATCAGCGAACGCTTGCTCATGCACACTTGGAAAAAGTTGCTGGAAGGGCAAGCCCACGATAGTCTAGCAGGTTGTGTCTCCGATCCTGTTGCCGAAGATATTTTGCATCGGATGAAGGAGGCCGACGAATTATGCGATAGCATCGAAAACACGATTGTTAAGAAAATCGCGGACGACCTGTCGCTTGCGAGCAACGAAATCCTTGTTTTCAACACGGAGCTTACCAGATTTAGCGGCTATAAAGATATCGAGGTAATCACGAAAACGAAGCAGATTCATTTTCCGGAATATCCAGACGCAACGATCACACAAGAAACATACATTGAAGCCAGAGAAAACGTGTTAGAAGAGACGCCAGCAGGGAATCAATTTATTGAAGAACCAGGATACTATGTGCTGCAAGTGAGGCTGGGTATAGATCTGCCAGGATTGGGTTACAAGGTAATTGCGTTTGAGGAAACCAAGCAATCACTGGATGCGATGACCCAGACAGACAAAACAGCGATTCAGAATGAGCATTACAAAATTGCTTTTCAAGACGGCGGAATCACGCTAGAAACACCAGATGGCGCGAAGCAACCCGTTTTCATCGAGTTAGAAGATAGCGCCAATGCTGGTGACACGTATGACTACTCCCCGTTAGCAGGCGATGAGCCACGCTCGTTCTTGTTCACGGAGGCAAACACCGAAAAGTCGTCAAAAGTGGAGCGCTTAATTTTGTCAGGGGTAGGGAAGTTCCCGCTGGATTTAGATGATCGATTGAACGTGACGAAGGAAGGAGAATTAGCCATCCAAATGACGCTAGAACTCAAAATCGGCAGCGAATTACTTTTTTTGTTAATATCGAAGTGGATAACCAGATTCTGAGTCATCGTCTTCGCCTAAAAATCAACACTGGCGTGAAAACAACGACAAACATCGCGTCACTGCCATTTGGCTATCTCGAAAGAACACCAGGCGTACCGGCGAATTGGCAGGAAACCTATAGCGAAATGCCGATCGATATCGAGCCACTGGAACAAAGCGTCACGCTGAGCAACTCAACAAGAAGCTGCACGATCTTCACACGAGGCATCAAAGAATACCAACAACACGGCGATCAGTTAGCGCTAACGCTTCTCGCAACGACAGGTCAACTCGGCAAACCAGATCTCGCATACCGTCCAGGCCGCGCATCAGGAGACACGACCAAAAAAGGCCACATTCTCATCCAGACAGAAGGCGCCCAGCTCGTTGGTACACACACATTTTCACTCGCAATCCATCTGAGCAGCACGACTTTCGATGCCACTAGAACAGCACAAAAAAGCCGCGAATTTAACGCGACAACCGTGTCCTATCAACGCCAAGCTTACAATTATTTTTTGCACCGGCTAGATAATAAAATCCAGAAAACCGAACAACAACGAGGCTTACCGCGCACCCTAGAACTCATCGACATACCAAAAGAATACCTCGTTTCGGCGTGCTATCCCTCCTACTATGAAGCAGACAAATACATCATTCGACTCGAAAATCCAACAAGCACACCACAAAAACTGGAACCAACACAGATCACAAAAGCAAAAGTCGAATTACTAAACGCTATCGAAGAACCCTTACCAAATCAAGATTTCATCATTCCAGCGATGGACGCAATAACATTACGATTACCAATTTAAAAAGTAGTATGAATTCGAGTCAAAACCATGTTTCCACTTGCCTTTTCCAAGAAATAAAGGTATATTAGTACATGAGCCGTTTTTAGAAATGGCAGCTAATTTGTCATGCTAGATGGGGACGTAGCGGAGCCCTGTAACCCACAATCCGCTCTAGTGGGGTTGAATTCCTTATCGAGGCTTTGTACCTGTTTGGTCAGCCCTTTGTAAGTGGTGTTGACGTTTGGGTCTTGCGCAATGGAAACCTGTGAACCATGTCAGGTCCGGAAGGAAGCAGCATTAAGCAGTGCTTTCCATGTGCCGTGAGGTCGCCTGGGCTGAGCTAACTGCAGAGGTAACGCAGATGGATACATCGCCGGAATAAGGTGCATGGCATTATAATTTAGAATGTACGAGCCTTCTTTCTTCATTGAGAGGAGGCTTTTTGTTGGAGTCTTTTAATGACATGAGTTACGTGTAATCCACCTATAGCTGTTCGAATAACGCCAAATAACGAGTATCTTGCCCCTGTTGCGAAGGCACTATAACGCGATTGATGTATCTAATTCCCCTCATATAAGCTATACTAGATAAAAGGGGTGAATGAAATGCCAGTAGAAAATCAAGGTGTGAATTTGCTAGAACTGCGGAAATCTCCAAAGTTGAGCCCCGAAATACAAGGGGAAATAGAGGATTACGTGACGTGGGAACGAGAAGACAAGCTATACTTCGGTCGAATTGAAAAAATGCTCATCAACTCAGCCATTGTAGCGATCGACGAAGATTTACAAAAGGAACACAATGCACCAGTACGTACAGTTGTGAATTTTAAGAAGTATCAGGTGGTTGAGGTGGAATAGGAATAAGCGAGGATGGTAGCCATTGATCTAAAAAATCAATAGACACCTTCCTCGCCTTTTTTATGGGCTTATTTCACCACTTATTACTTGTTAATGTTACTTTGAAATGCGTATGGCCAGAATCTTTACTGGACGGTGCTACAATTTTGTACCATGCTTCACTTTCTTTAACAGGGAATGTAGCAGTGTATGTTTCTTGAGGCTTCAACAATGCGGCAGAAGGTTCAACGAGTGTTTCCGTTTTCAATTTTGAGAGTGGTAAACAAACAAAGAGTAGTACAGTAAATATAATCAGCATTTTTTTCAACAATATAACCGCATTTCCTATGATGTCTTTCTAGTTTATTGTACCTAGGAAATCTCCAAAACACAAGATATATTTAGAAAAATTTATATAAAAGACATTATTGTTATTTGGGGGCTGAGTTATGTAATATTATCATCAGAAATTGAAGTTTGCGTGATTTAAAAAAATCAGTCAAATTGGGCATGAATTATCAAATCACTCAAAATGAATTCGAAAAATGTTGACAATAAATTTCGGTGAGTTAGTATAAGTGTAAGGATGTCAGAAAAATAAAAACATATAAAATGAAGGAGTAATTATGCAAATGAGAAAGGGAGTTACTGAAGAAATTTGAAAAAGTGTCCAGCCAGGGCGCTTTTTTAATGATTAATTATGCTATAATGTAATAAATTACGAATGAACCTACACGAGGAGTCGGACCAATGAAATTCACAAAAAAATCATGGGGAATCGCAGTGCTGACAGTCATCTGCATCATTGCTATCCCAACCGTCATTTTCACTACAAACAAAGCGAAGGCAAGTACAGCAATCGACAAACGGATCGCGGTATACGGCATCCCATCCGATGATATTATTGATATAAGCAAGCTCGGCTATGACTTCAAAAGCGGTGGTTACAGTCGTATTATCACGACAAAAAAAGACATGGCGAAGTGGAAAGCTTATCTCGAAAATCCGAAGCATCTAGATGCGAATTACGACATTACTTATGACAAGAACAACAAGGAAGTCCGCAAAAAGAAAAACACAAATGACCCGCAAAGTACGGATTGGTATTATATTTTCCGTTATGATCAAGGAGAAGTGACCGTGAATATGAGTGTTTTCGGGAACTGGATTGATCCTGAGGACGACGAATCCAAAGATTACAGCGCGTTGCTTACCTATCCTAAAGTTAACTAGAAAAATGGTTCTATAATAAATGTCAGGGCAGGAATAATCTACCTCAACATTTATTAAAGAACCATTTTTGTATCTTTCTAGGCTACAAAGCCGCTAAATTCCTCTGTATAAACATAAACAAATCTAAAAGGAGATCCGTTTCATTACTTCTATCAAAAGCAGCTACAATATTTTGATCTTCGCCGTCGTTTTCTAAGTCGATAATTTTGATATGATACTTATTCTCTAGCGTGCCGTCGTTCATTCCTGAATATAAAAAGGTCAGGCCTTTACCAAGTGAAACCAAAGATAAACCTTCATCAAGTTCTTTCACATAACAATTTGCCTTCACATTGAAACCATTCTTGAGACACTGGCTGACCACGTAATCTACAATAACAGGCGACTGTTGCCTTTCAAGTAAGATAAAAGTTTCCTGACTTAAATCAGCAAAACGCAATTTTTTCTTATGACATAGCGTTGAATCAACAGGCATAGCAATTTGTAAATGATTTTTCATAAACATCGCTTTCTCAACGTCCTCACTAGATGGAATATAAGTTAATAAATTAAAAACCAAATCATATTGACCACTAGAAAGTCCATCAGCTAGCTTCATTGGTGTATCCTGTTTCATCACAAATTGGACATTAGGCCGGCTACTTTTAAAACGTTTCAACAGCTCGAACATGATACCCATATTGAAATTCGCGAGATAACCGATTTTTATAATTGGGGATGTTGAATCTAGATGTGCTTGTTTATCAAACATATGAGCTAGCTTATCTACACGCTTTAAAACATCATTTACTTCTGTTAAAAACTGTTCGCCAGCTTTTGATAATGCAATCGTATGACTATGCCTGATAAACAGTTCCACACCTAATTCTATTTCTAATTCTTGTATGCGCCTACTTAGCGTTGGTTGCGAAATATACAGTTTCTCGGAAGCTTTTGTAAAACTACTCTCCGCAGCAACGGTAACAAAATACTTCAAGGTTGTTAACTTCATCATAACTCCATTCCATTCCAATCCAATGTATTGGTAGTAGCTTTATTATAAAGTTAACACCTTTAATTCACAAGTTATTTTGATGAAATTGCCATCAATGGTAATTGGAGATAGGAAGCATGCTCTCCGCCAAGATGAAGAATATGAGTGCCCTTATTATCCGGCGTACAACCAGGTGTTCCGAGCATAACTGATCCAAGCTCATCTTTCGTACTAATAACAACGCGTAACGTTTCACCGGCTTTATAAGATAGGCCAAGGGGACTTAATACAATATCCAATGCAACGATTTCCCCTTGTACTAATTTTTCAACTCTGTCAAAACTGTAAGCGGGAATTTCATCGGTTGCGAGTTCACTATCAAGGTGACGCATGGAGGCACGAAGACGTCCCCAAGAGCCTTTATACCGTAAAGCGGATGCTCCTTCTTGCGTAAAATCTTGCAGAGCAGCGCCGTGATTTGGAACGACGAATTCACTCAAAACATTACCGAGTTTGTCTATTTTTTGAAGCCAAACAAAAACATCCATATCGTCATAGCTATCCACTTCCATGAAGAGTTTCGCTTTCGGATAACCAACAAAATCCGTGTCCTTGTCGAAGGTCATTTGAAAAGAAGTACGCCCTGGTAAGCTGTTGGCAACATATTTCACTGGGAAGTCTTCTGATTCTGGACTTTCTTGTAACGTACGGAATTTACCATTCATGTAGTAACGTTTATTTTCGCTAGCGACAGGTGGGAAAGTTTCTGATGGTAGGTCCGTTTGATTACTTCCATGGAAATCGATAAGGGAATAGCGCACTGTTGGTGTATCTAGCCAACCATTGTCTTTTTCGAGCAAATAATAATCAAAGAATCGACGTAACTCTTCTGTATTGCTTTCATCATAGTAATATGGCCATTCTTGACGATCGTGAATACGAAGCCACTTTTCTGTTGAGCCCAATGAGCGCCACGCACGGAATGTACCCATGTGTGTAATGTGTTGGAGTAGCTTGCTATAACGAAAGCAGGAACAGTGATTTTGCTTGCATCCGCAATTTTGTCTTTCCAAATATCAGCATCGGCCATCGGATAAGCGCTCATTTCTTTTACTAGATCTTCACGTTGGGCACCTTTAGCGCTAACGTGATTCACTTGCAAACGATCTATGAAATTTTCATCAGGGATACCGCCGATAAAAGCTAAATCGCGATAGCCGTCTGCAAGTCCCTCGGTAGGATTGATGCATGTTAAGTGGGGGGGCTGGGCAGATGCAATAAACCATTGGGAAAAAGCTAAATAGGACGTTCCTGTAAGCGCTGTGTTGCCATTAGACCAAGATTGAGAGGCTAACCATTCAACTAAATCATAACCGTCCTCTGCTTCTTGAGAGCCAATCATAGTTGTGTCGCCTTCACTATGAGCGATACCTCGCATATCAGGGTTGCAAACGGCATAACCATGTGCACACCAGTAAGCAGGATCAGGCGCTTCGAATTTTGTCAACCCTGAGTTCCATCCGTTTCCCATGCCCAGCATATTGAAAAGATTTTTGTAACGGGGGGCAGTTCCAGCGCTTTTTCCATAAGGGCTCCAAGCGATGAGAGCTGGCACTTTTTCTTCTGTTACGGGTAAATAGATGTCCGTGTAAATCGTAACACCATCACGTAATTTAACGGGTACGTCTTTTAACATTTTAATATCGCAAGTCAGTGGTTTAAAACCTTCAGCGATTAATTGGCCTTTTCTCAAAAGCATTTCTTTTGTTTCAAATGGACTAAGAACGCCATGCTCGATACCGTTATCAAGATATTCAAAGGATGAACTAAAACACATTTTTTCTGTAACTTTTGCAGTCATCTATACTACCTCCAAGAATAATATTACTAAGCTTCTCTACACCTCAAATTATACGGGGGAATATTTTAGAAGTACAATCGTTTTTCTGTATACGCAGGTTACAAATATTTGTGTTATGCAGTAAATGAATAGCATAAAAAAGCAAAAGCCTCGATACGTTAGATTGTTGGTCTAAGTATCGAGGCTTTTCCCTATTCTGTATCTTTGGACTCGTCTTTCTCATCATCAGCCTTCTTTTTCGTCGGTAAAATAATTTCCTTGTCACCGGGGAGCACGATGGTATAATCATTTTTCTTCACCAGTTTGCCGTTGTCGAAGTCTGGGAAATCTGCTTTTTGTGCCATGCTATGACCTCCATTTCTCTCTCATTATACTACAAATCTCATTTTCTTTCCTTATATGCTTGTAAAAGGAGCACGTAAATGGGATAATTTTAGAGAAGCAGTTGCCATGGAATAAAGTGAAGAAGGAGCGTTAAACCATTGAAAATTACGAAAAAAACTCGCGATCTCGCAAAAAGAGTGTTTTGATACGATTATGAATTCCGTTGTCCATGATGTGAAAGTGGCAACAGGGAAGAAACCGCTTGTGCAGAAGTTGGAAGGTCTTAAGTTTAAGCGGAAGATGGCGAACGGTTCGGAAGCGATGATGATTATTACGAAATGTACGCCACCTGAAGTTTATGAATTCCAGACGAAGACGCATGTGAATACGCACACGACGAGCTACACGATTGAGGCTGTTACAGAGCATACATGTGAAGTGATTTATGATGAGACAGTGGAAGCGAAGACGGCGATGGCGCGTTGGAATAATATCCTTGTCGGCGGTATGCTAGGATTCACGCGTAAGAAACGAATCACTCGGATGCTAGACGGAATCGAAGCCTTGGTAATCCAACAACATAAGGATCTAGTCTCGAAGATTGAAGGCTAACTCGAGCTTATCAAATAGGGTTTTATAAGATATAATGGAAATACAGAATACGCAGATAGCAGACAAGGCAAATTCGGAATGAAGAAAAGTCGGGAGATGGACTACAGACTCACTTCGTTCCCCTGCATAGTGGTACTGTAACTTATTACATTCGAGCAGTACCAACAAAGGTGAGCACTTGTCGCTTCGCTGAAAGGAGTAAAAATGGCATATCAGGCACTATACCGTGTTTTCAGGCCGCAAAGTTTTCAAGATGTGGTCGGGCAAGAACATGTAACACGAACACTCAAAAATGCTATCGTCCAAAATAAGACGTCTCATGCGTACTTGTTTTCTGGTCCGCGTGGAACGGGTAAGACGAGTGCGGCGAAGATTTTTGCAAAGGCGATTAACTGTCCAAATAGCGTGGACGGCGAGCCTTGTAATGATTGTGAGATTTGTACGGGTACGACGGATGGCTCGATTCCTGATGTTCTCGAGATTGATGCGGCATCGAACAATGGTGTCGAGGAAATTCGCGATATTCGGGAAAAGGTGAAGTATGCGCCAACTATCGCAAAGTATAAAGTGTACATTATCGATGAGGTACACATGCTTTCGACGGGAGCTTTCAATGCGCTTTTAAAAACGCTCGAAGAACCACCGAAACATGTTATCTTTATTTTGGCGACAACAGAACCGCATAAGTTGCCGCTGACCATTATTTCACGGGTACAGCGCTTCGATTTCAAACGTATTACGACGCAAGACATTATTGGGCGTTTGGCGTTCATTTTAGACGAGGAAAAAGTGGCGTATGATGAGAAGGCGCTTGACATTGTGGCCCGTGCAGCAGAAGGCGGGATGCGGGATGCGCTAAGTTTGCTCGATCAGGTTATTTCGTACGGTACGCAAGAGGTCACTGTTGCCGATGCGCTTGAAATCACTGGTTCCGTAGCACAAGGCATGCTCACCGAACTTGTCCAAGCCGTTATCAACTCGGACGCAAAAATGGCATTGGAAAAGCTATCCGGACTACTTGCAGAAGGAAAAGATCCAGTTCGCCTAGTGGAAGACCTACTTGTCTTTTTCCGCGATGTATTGCTATTCCAAAAGGCACCGGATTTAACAGATGCGATGGAGCGTGCGGTCATCGATGAAGCGTTCCAAACATTGGCGACGTCTGCGGATGCGAATAAAATATACCAATACGTGACGATTTTAAACGATGCTGGGCAACAAATGCGGTTTTCGAATCATCCAGGAATCTACATCGAAGTCGCGCTTGTGCAGTTGATTCAAGTTGGTGGAGCCGCACCCGTTGCGGCAGCAAATACAACTGCTGCGCCGAGTCAAGATGTTGCCGAACTCGTGAACAAAGTCGATCGTTTGGAGCAAGACTTAAACGACCTAAAACGGCAAATCGCGAATGGTGCAGTGGCAGCAAATGGGACAAATGCTCCATCCGCCGCACCGCGCAAGAAGCAAGCGATATCAGGAAACAAGCAGTTTAAAGCACCAGTAGGCCGTATCAATTCCGTACTAAGCGCTGCGAAAAAACAAGATTTGCAACTCATTCGTAGCTGTTGGAGTGACTTGATTTCGATGCTGATGGCCTCACAAGCCGCACTTTTAAACGAAGCAGAGCCTGTAGCTGCCTCTAGCGACACTTTTGTGTTAAAATTTAAGCATGAGATTCATTGTCAAATGGCGATGGATAATCCCAATTTTGTGGAAACAGTAACGAACGGTATTTCGCGGCTGACGAAGAATAACTACTCCTTCATCGGTATTCCTGAAGACCAATGGGGCGAAATCCGCGAGAACTTCCTGAAAAATGCGGACAACACCGAATCAGAAGACGGCGGCGAAAAACCGTCAGAACCGGCTGTTGACCCAATTATCAGTGAAGCTGCGAAACTAGTTGGAGAAGGCTTACTTGAAATTAAAGAATAAAAAACTAAGATAAGAAAGAGGAGATTTAATAATGCGTGGAATGGGAAATATGCAAGGTATGATGAAACAAATGCAAAAGATGCAAAAAGAAATGGCGAAAGCACAAGCTGAACTAGAGGAAAGAAGCTTCACAGGAACAGCAGGCGGCGGCATGGTAACCGTTGAAATGACAGGAAAACGCCTCGTGACAGATGTCATTGTGAAAGAAGAAGTAGTAGATCCAGAAGACATCGAAATGCTACAAGACCTAATTTTAGCAGCAACAAACGACGCGTTGAAACAAGTAGAAGACACGACGGCATCCACAATGGGCAAATTTACGCAAGGTATGAACTTACCTGGAATGTAATTAGATATTAGATTGAAATTTGTATTAAAAGTATTGATCTAAAGCAAACAATGAGCAGCATTAGGAACTTGCCATGTTTGATATAGAATTAATACTTCGCAATGCACCAAATCGAGCGAAAGCGTTTGTATTTCATGGGTTGCGAATGGATTAACGGTTCACTTTGTTCACCCTTATATTGGGGCTGTAATTCACTTCGTTTCAAACAGCCCCAACAATGCGAACGCTTGCCGCCGATTTGCCCTAGTTAAGGAGGAAACCCCAGATGCATTATCCGGAACCGATTACTAAACTAATGGACAGCTTTATGAAATTGCCAGGGATCGGACCGAAAACAGCGGCACGGCTGGCTTTTTTTACGTTGGACATGAAGGAAGAAGATGTACTTGATTTTGCGAAGGCGCTCGTGGATGCGAAGCGTAACTTGAGCTTTTGCTCGGTTTGTGGGCATATTACGGACAAGGATCCGTGTTATATTTGTGCGGATATGTCGCGGGATCGCAGTATTATTTGTGTCGTGCAGGAAGCTAAAGACGTGATTGCGATGGAAAAAATGCGTGATTTCCGCGGTTTGTATCATGTACTTCACGGTACGATTTCGCCGATGGACGGGATTGGTCCAGAAGACATTAATATTCCTGATTTGCTGAAACGCCTGCAAGATGATACGATCCAAGAAGTAGTTTTGGCGACAAATCCGAATGTGGAGGGCGAAGCGACGGCGATGTATATTTCAAGGTTGCTGAAGCCATCCGGTATTAAAGTGACGCGAATTGCACACGGACTCCCAGTTGGTGGCGATTTAGAATATGCTGACGAGGTGACGCTATCCAAAGCATTAGAAGGGCGACGCGAAATTTAAAAACGAGGTGAGCGAAAATGGAAACAAGAAGCGACAAAAATGCGAAATCTCCACGTGAAAAGAAACAAAAAATAGGTAAACTGCATAAAACATACGATGCCTACTTGGTGGAATTAATCGAAGTCACCCAAGAAAAGTGGAATCAACATAAAAATATTGCTCGCAAAAGCTTCGGATACAACTCCGAAACCGAGTATGAATTGAAAAAAGCAGAGGCTAAATATTTCTATCTTTTTCGTGAAGCAAGACACCGCAACTTAAAAAACGCGCCGAAATAATAGAAGACTAGAGATTCCTATTCGAAAAGGGTCTCTAGTTTCATGTTTAAATAGAAAATATGGAGTGAGAGAATGAAAAAACGTAACGTTATTATGCTGACCCTCGCTATTTTGCTAATAGGGTTAGTGTTATTTGCTACATTTAGAACGACGTTGCTCGATCCTTTAGGTTTTCGGGTGAAGCATGCGATGGGGATTACGAGCACTGCAGACACAACTAATGAACCAATTGTGTTTATCCATGGTTACGACGGCTCCAATTGGACTTTTTTCACTACGACAGTTCGTTATAGCGCCTCTGATTTTGCTACGCGTTCTTTGAAATTACTCGTGCGGGAGAATGGCGATATTGATGTTTCCGGAGTTTATGATAAAGCGATGAAGCGACCGATGATTCGTGTCAATTTTGAAAACCCGCGATCTATCATACCAAATAACGCGGCTTGGTTTGCCAATGCCATGGACAAATTGAAAAAAGAATACGACATCGAAAAAGTGGATATTGTCGCGCATTCTTATGGCGGTTTGACGTTCGTCAATTTCCTACAAAAATACAACTATCAATCAGACAGCTACCCCAAAGTAGACACGTTCACAGCGATAGGCACTCCATTCAATGGTTCTGCGGTATCGAGCGATGGAGACACACCATATGACTTAACGGCGACAGGACCAAAAAAGGAGTCCGCGTACTTTCGAGAGATGATGAAGCGAAAAACTAAAATTCCAAACGATTTGCCAGTATTAAATATTGTTGGTGACCTGAAAGATGGTAGTCGAAGCGATGGCCCGGTGGCGGTGGACAGTGCCAAAAGCGCGGCATTTATTTTCAACAGAAACGACTATCAAGAGGTCTTGTTCACTGGTCGTTTCGCACAGCATAGTTGGCTCCATGCTAATATCGGTGTGGATCGAGAAATTAAGCAATTCATCGAAAATCACCCATAAAAATAGTTATTCAGACTATAAAATTAGTTAAAATGAATTAAAAAGTATTTTCTGACAAATGATTGACTGCATTGAAAAAATAAGGTAGAATAAAGGAGGCTTTGTAAATAGGTTTTATATGTGTGCAGCTTATTTACACGGCCCTCATCCCAAGTAGATAGAGCTGTAAGTGCTAGCTATGGCTCTATCTACTAATGTGATGATTCTTTGGGCTTGCTTTCTAAAGTGTATGGGCGTATACTTAGTAAATCGTAATGATTACTATTTATAGAAAGGAGACAAAGATATGGCTAAGAAATCAAAAATAGCAAAAGCCGCCAAGCAACGTCAACTTATTGCCCAATACGCAGAACGCAGAAGTGAGTTAAAAGCGAATAACGATATGATCGGATTAAGTAAATTACCAAAAGACTCTAACCCAATTCGTTATAAAAATCGTGATTTAATAGATGGTAGACCACGGGCTTACATGCGAAAGTTCGGGATGTCGCGGATCACTTTTCGTGAATATGCGCATAAAGGACAAATTCCTGGCGTAAGAAAAGCAAGCTGGTAAAACCGAAAAATGCCCGCGTTACTTTTAGGAGTAGCGCGAGGCATTTTTTATTTGATGATGATTGTTTTTAAATTCTCGTTGATTTTCTGGGTGCTCTCATCCATTTGGAGCTGGGCAGCAGTGATGTAAGCTCCTTCCAGAATTGGAACATCGAACAAGATGATCTCTTTATCGGAAATCTCCTGAATGGTTTCAATGTTCATTTTGGCGCTACCGAGATCGTAGAATGCATAGATATGGTCGGCTTCATTTGTTTCAAAAGCAGTGCTTACTTTCTCAAAACTAGTACCGATTTTCCCATCATCGGTTCCGCCGACATGCGTTATAGCAACGTCTCGCGCTACTTCTTGGATGAGTTGATGAATGCCGTATGCAACATCTGCGGAATGCGATACGATGACAATGCCATATTTTTTCGTCATATTACTTCGCCTCCTGTGCTAGTAAGGCTTTGAAAAGAAGGGCTGAGGAGTAGGCGCCTGGATCGAGATGGCCGATGGAACGATCGCCAAGATACGAGGCGCGTCCTTTTGTAGCTTTCAAATCTTTTGTTTTTTGAAGTGCGGCTTCGATGACATCAGGTGTCAATTCGTCTTGGCGTAGCGCATGGATGACGGGCTCCCAAACATCGATCATTGTTTTTTCACCAGCATGGGATTTACCGCGGTGTTCGATACCTGCAAGTCCTGCTTCTAAAGCTTCGATGAATTGTTTTTCGGTCAACGTGTCGGTTTCCACAGCTTTACTCATCGCGAGAAAAGCACTGCCATACAGTGGTCCAGACGCACCGCCGACTTTGCTAAGTATTGTCATACCAGCTGTTTTGAATGCTTCTTTTACGCTTTGTGGCTCCTTTTCGCCCAGTGTTTTTTGGAGTTCGGTGAGGCCTCGCGCCATATTAATGCCATGGTCGCCATCGCCGATCGCTTGGTCTAAATCGCTAAGTAGTTGCTTATTTTGGATGATGCGTTCGCTGAAATCGTTCAGCCACAGAATGGCCCATTGTGTATTATAATTCATGATTTCGCCTCCTATTTCCATGCACTCGTTACGACAGGATAATCCAGCATATCGAGCCATTTTTCGTCAGTTAATTTCAAAATCGTTAAGGATAAGCCGTTCATATCAAGTGATGTCATGAAATCACCAACGATAGTTTTGACGATGGGGATCCCGTGCGCTGCGATGATTTTATGCACGTCATTGGCGAAAATGTACTGCTCCATGAGTGGTGTTGCGCCCATACCGTTGATGAGAACGACGATATTGTTATCCGCGCCAAGAATGAGTTCCGCGTTAATCCGTGCAAAAAGCAAATTTGCGAGTTCGTGCGAAGTCATCACTTTTTCGCGACTAGATCCAGGCTCACCGTGAATCCCGACGCCGACTTCAATCTCGTCTTCTAGGAGTTCGAAGCCGCGATGCCCAACTTCGGGAACGGTTCCTGCTGACAAGGCAGCGCCAATCGATTTGACGGAAGCTACGACTTTTTCACCGAGGGCTTGGAGTTCTTCGAGGGAGGCGCCGGCTTCGGCAGCTGCGCCAACAATTTTATGGACAAATACGGTTCCTGCGACACCTCGGCGACCAGTGGTAAAGGAACTATCTTCCACCGCGATATCATCATTGACGAGGACAGATGCGACGCGAATGTCTTCTGCCTCTGCAAGCTCTGCCGCCATTTCAAAATTCATCACATCCCCCGTATAATTTTTCACGATAAGGAGCACGCCGTTTCCTTGATCCGCGGCTTTTATTCCTTCCAAAATTTGATCAGGAGTTGGTGATGTAAAAACGTCGCCACAAACAGCCGCGCTCAGCATTCCTTTGCCAACATAACCAGCATGAGCGGGTTCATGACCTGAACCGCCGCCGCTCACTAGCCCAACTTTTCCAGGACGTTTATCGTTACGAGCAATAACGCGGGTTCCTGCGACACGATAAATAAGATCACGATGCGTTTTGACGAGACCTTCGACCATTTGTTCCACGGCTTGATCCACTTCATTTAGAATCTTTTTCATTTTTGCTGTCTCCTCCTTGAATTTAGTTACTATAATTATAAATTTCCCTGATGGTGGGAGATTAAACGTTTGTGATACAATAGATGGGATAAGATTGGAGGGATGATTGATGCAAAATAGGATGCCAATCGTGGAGGTTTTGGAGAGTCACGTGGAGATAGCTTCTCTACATGTACCAGGACATAAAAACGGACTATTATTTCCCGGGAAATATCGCGAAGTTTTGCGTTATGATCTCACAGAAGTTTTGGGATTAGATGATTTGCATCACCCAGAAGGTGCGATACTTGAGGCGCAGCAACTACTTGCGACATGTTACGATGTGGATCGAAGTTACATATTAGTGAATGGGTCGACAGTTGGGAATTTGGCGATGATTCTGGGGACTTGTAAGCGTGGTGATACGGTGATTGTGACGCGAGATTGTCATAAATCGGTGATGCATGCAATCGAAATGGCAGGTGTTCATGCGATTTATCTGGCAACACGAAAGGAACCGCAGACAGAGACGGCAAATGGTGTCGATGCCTCGCTATTACGCGAAGCCTTACAGATGGAAACGATTCGCGCCGTCATATTCACTTATCCGAGCTACTACGGTTTCGATTTTGATTTAGCAGCCTGCATCGAAGCGTGCCGAGACTTTGGCGCACTCGTACTCGTCGATGAAGCGCACGGTGCTCATTTTCAAGTGGATGCATCGTTGTTTCCGGTCTCAGCCATCCAACTTGGCGCTGATGTTGTCGTCCATTCCGCGCATAAAACCCTGCCAGCCTTGACGATGGGATCTTATTTACATATACCAAAATGGCGTGACGAATTAGCCGAGATTACGCGCTATTTGCAAATGTTGCAATCGAGCAGCCCATCCTATTTAATCATGGCGTCCCTCGATTACGCGCGGCATTATGTGGCAAAATACAACAAACAAGACACCGAAGCATTCCAAAAAATGCGCGCAGATTGGCTAGCTTGGCTTCAAAAAAATAAGCTCACCGTCATCACGCCCGGCGATCCACTAAAACTCATCGTGCGCAAAGACGGGGTGTCAGGTTTTGACCTTCAAACAGTATTCGAGCAAGCAGGCTACTATCCAGAACTCGCGGATACTAATAATGTTTTACTTACACTGCCCTTAATTAAAGAGGGGATGGAATTCCCGATACCGACAACAGGGCTAAAGTGGGAGGGTGTTGAATTTGGCACGTCAAATCCACCAAATCCAATGACAATCCCATCAATTATTCGAATCCAAGCTTTCAATACATCTCGTTCAATCTATTTCGAAAGACTTGAACATACAATTGGCAAAACAGCAGCAGAAATGGTTATCCCATACCCACCAGGAATTCCCGTTATTCTAGCTGGAGAGATAATAACAGCGGCGCATATCGAGATGCTCCTAAGGGTAAAAAAGCATCATTACCAAGGTGGCGAAAAACTCCACGAAGATAGACTTAAAATTTTTATATAGACAAACTAGTTCTCATTGGTTAAGTTACATAATCAAAGAGAACTTTTTTCAAAGTTCACAAAATGTTCACAGAAAACCCCTTCAGAACCCAAAGGCAACCTCTTCACTATGCCTCTTTATCCGGTATAATGAATCCAAGGCTCATATTTCAAATGTGAATAACCTAATGAATTCAAAGAAAAGAGGAAACAATAATATGAATAAAGTCGCAGTCCCGGTCATCGTTTTTTGCCTTGGGATGAGCTCATTAGTACCGTCCAACCAAGCATTAGCAATCGAAAATATGAGTACCACTATTGGGGCCACAGCAGTTACTAGTGGCAAACTCATCGATAGCCCATACTCAATCAAAGTACCAACACAAAAAGATCCACTACTCTACATTCCAAATCAATATTCTTTTTTCCCGAGATTTACATCGGATACAGAGATATCTTACGTAGTTAGTGGTACAGAAAGAGCGCTACCAGCAAGCGATGTTGTCTTTCAACCGAATACAATCACGCCGGGTGCAGAAGACACTTATATGGAAGCCTCAAAAGTTGGTATTTACAACTCGAGATGGGTCGATCTTCGTCTTATCCCGTTGGAACTAACATCACCAATTACAGTAGGTCATGGAGCCAATACTTTCCTAAGATTCACGAATACAGGTACAACCTCAGATCCTATCGTTAAAATTCAATACCTAGATCACGAAACGAAACAGCCTGTTGACGTATCCGGATTTTTCACTTACACGGATATTGATAACACAGAAAGCCTGAAAGTTTTTAAAGAAAGCAACGTGCAAAATATCTATGTTATGGAAAAAAGTACTTTGCTATACAGCGATGATGAAACATCCACATCCATCACATCTGGCGGCGTTGCAAGCGATGAGTTTGTCAAAGAAAGTTGGGGTTCTTTTATATATGGACCAACCGATCATCTTATTATGGCACCGCGAGCAGCTGGAACGTTTGTCATAGGTTACATCGGTAAATCTCTCGTGCCAATTGATTTTCCAAAACCACAGTTCATGGCAGACGAAGCTACATCAAATGTGGAGGATAACCAAGTAGAATACACGACAATTCAAGAAGTACCATACCGAGATACAGACGATATTGAGAGCAAATTAGTCATGAAGACATCGCTCGAAAATATGCTAGATATTCAAGATGTTAAAATCACAGATATTTCAGGCAAAGACGCGTCATCTTTATTCACCATCGCTATCGACAAAAATTCGAATACGGTGACGGCAACGGCTAATGCAGCGGCGCTAAAAAATACGAACCTATACTCTAATAGCTACATGTTAAAAGTAACCGCGAATCTAAAAGCAGGCACCAACTACGATTCCTACGTGAAAAATAAACACTTAGAAATTCCAGCAGTATCAGAAACCGAGTTAGCCGCAAAAACATTAACAAGCGATAGCGCGATTGCCAAAATTCGAATTTTCGAAGCACCAGTTTTAACAGCAAGTCATCTTCACGCAACAGCGGGGTCCACGGCGGCAGGCATCGATTGGACGAGCACGATGTCCGCGATAGATGAAGTTGATGGCGATGTTTCGGACAAAGTAACCGTTGACTACAGCGCGGTAGATTTCAAAAAAGAAGGCGACTATCCAGTCACATACACGATTACAAATAGCAAAAACAAAACTGCAACGAAAACCGTGACAATGACAATCACAGCCGACGCTCCAGTCATCGAGGCAACAGACCTTGATATCATCGCAGGTACAGATGAAAATGCAGTTCCATGGTACACAGGTGCTAGCGCGACAGACAAGGTAGACGGCGATTTAAGCAGCCAGCTTGTCGCAGATTATAGCCAAGTTAATTTTAACAAAGAAGGCAACTATCCGGTTATTTACAGCGTCAAAAATAGTAATAATAAAGCTTTGACGAAAACCGTGACAGCGCGCGTAACAGCGAATCTACCAGTCATCTCAGCACAAGACATCACCATTAATGCAGGAACCGCAGCAACAGATGTCCCGTGGTATCAAAACACATCCGCAACAGACACAGTAGATGGCGATATTAGCGCGAATTTGGCAGTCGATTACAGCAAAGTAAACTTCAAAAAAGAAGGCCAATACCCAGTCACATATACAGTGAAAAACAGCAACAACAAGACAACAACGAAAACAATCGAAGTAACCGTAAGCGCTGATTTACCAGTACTTCAAGCCACAGACCTACAACTCCTAGCTGGAACAAAAGCAGAAGACGTAGCGTGGTATCAAGACGTGACAGCAACAGATAAAGCAGACGGCGATCTAAGCACCGAAGTAATCGCCGATTACAGCGCCGTTAATTTCAAAAAAGAGGGCACATACCCAGTCGTGTACACCGTGACAAACAGCAATAACAAAACAACAGCAGTCACTGTTACTGTCACAATCACCGCAGATGCCCCTGCATTGCAAGCCGCCAATCTAGACACATTAGCTGGCACAAAAGCAGGAGATATCACATGGTTCCAAGGTGTTTCTGCAACCGACAAAACAGACGGCGATATTAGCGCAGATGTAAAAGTGGATTACAGTCAAGTCAATTTTAACAAAGAAGGCAGTTATCCAGTCGTGTACAGCGTAACAAGCAGCAACAACAAAACAACAAGCAAAACAGTCAATATGAACATTACCGCGGAGAATCCAGTGCTCCAAGCAACAAACCTAGCGACAATCGCTGGAACGAAACCGGATGAAATCCCGTGGTTCCAAGATGTTTCCGCAACCGACCTTGCAGATGGTGATATTAGCGCCAACATCAAGGTAGATTACAGCGCAGTAAACTTCAAAAAAGAAGGCAGTTACCCCGTCGTTTACACAATCACAAACAGCAACAACAAAACGACAACCAAAACAATCAACATTACCGTTACCTCTGAAAAACCTGCTCTTCAAGCTAATAATTTAGATATACTCGCAGGAACAAAAGCCACAGACATCCCGTGGTTCCAAAGCATAACAGCACTTGATAAAGCAGACGGCGATATCAGTAAAGACGTAACGGTCGACTTTTCAAAGGTTCAATTTAAAAAAGAGGGTAATTACCCAGTCATTTACACCGTGACGAACAGCAATGGTAAAACCTCGACTAGCACCGTTAACCTGCAAGTTACAGCTAAAGAACCCGTTTTAACAGCAACGGATCTCGACATTATCGCAGGAACTGATGCGCAAGATATCGCGTGGTATCAAGGCGTTTCCGCAGAAGATTTGGCAGACGGAGACATCAGCACCGATATTACAGTGAATTATGACGAAGTGAATTTCAAAAAAGAAGGCAACTATCCAGCAACGTATAGCGTGACCAACAGCAATGGAAAAACAACAACAACGACAATCAATGTACAAGTAACCGCTGAGAATCCAGTCCTTTACGCAAGAGACCTAGCAATCATTGCCGGTACAAAAGAACAAGACATTGCCTGGTTCCATAACGTTACCGCCGAAGACAAAGCAGACGGAAACATCAACGACCAAATCCAAATCGACTACAGCAGCGTGGATTTGAACAAAGAAGGCAATTACCCAGTCACATATACGGCCACAAACAGCAATAATAAAACAACAACGCAAACCGTGAACATACAAGTGACCGCCGAAAATCCAGTCATCGAAGCAAGCAATATCAGCGTTTTAGCAGGATCAACGAGCGAAGAATACCCATGGTTCCAAAATGTTACAGCAACTGATAAAGTAGACGGTGATATTTCGCAACACGTATCCGTCGATTACAGCCAAGTAGATTTCAAAAAAGAAGGCAACTATCCAGTCAGCTATACCGTGACAAACAGCAACGACAAAGAAACAACAACCACAATCAACCTACAAGTCACTGCTGAAAACCCAGTCATCGCGGCCGTAAACAAATCAATTTTAGCCGGCACAACATCAGAAGAAATCAGCTGGTTCGATGACGTTTTTGCGACCGATAAAGTAGATGGTGATTTGAGTTCCGACGTGACGGTTGATTATGCGAACGTAGACTTCAAAAAAGAAGGCATCTACCCAGTTCACTACAGCGTGACCAACAGCAACGGCAAAACAACTGTAGAAACGGTTCAAATCGAAGTCACAGCCGAAATGGCAATTTTGGAAGCATCAAATCTAAGCGTGATGCAAGGTACAAGTGAAGAAAGCGTTGCGTGGCTAGAAAACGTAACCGCTGAAGATACCGTTGACGGAGATATCACAGATCAGGTCAGCTACGACGCGAGCCAAGCCGATTTAACGAAAGCAGGCAATTATCCAGTTGTCTACAGCGTAACGAATAGCAATAACAAAACAACAACCACGACAGTAAACCTGCAAGTCACTGCACCACAATTAGCACCAGCACAACCGGCACCAGAACAGCCAACACCAACACAACCAGAAATAAAGCAACCAGAAGTAAAACAGGCGATACATCTGCGCTTCTGTATGTACTTCTTGGTTCAGCATTCATCCTATTCGGCACATTACTACAAAGACGACGCAAACAAGACTAGGCGCTAGATAAATAGAGGTAAGGAATCAGCAATTTCGATTTCTTACCTCTATTTTCATATAAATATAAGCGTTTTGCGCCAGTTCATGGTATGCTTAGAACTAAGAAAATGAATAAGGATGGTAACAAAAAATGAACGGTATTTTTATCACGTTAGAAGGTCCAGACGGATCAGGAAAAACAACGGTCGGCACACGTTTAGCAGAGCGTTTAGAAGAAGCCGGAATCCAATTTGTCAAAACCCGTGAACCCGGAGGTAGCAAGATTTCCGATGTCGTGCGGGAAATTTTCCTGAACGATCTCGACAGCAGAATGGACGCGAAAACCGAAGCTTTGTTGATTGCGGGTGCAAGACGTCAACACGTTGTGGAACTTATTCGCCCAGCGCTCGCCGAAGGGAAACTGGTTTTGTGCGACCGCTTCATCGATAGTTCACTTGCCTATCAAGGCGTTGGACGCGATATTGGGGTTGACGAAGTTTTGAAAATCAATCAATTTGCTGTGGAAACAACGATGCCAGATGTGACGTATTATTTAGACGTTCCAGCAGACGTTGGGTTGGCGCGAATCGCTGCAAATAAAGGTCGCGAAGTCAACCGGCTCGATATGGAAGATGTGACATTCCACAACAAAGTACAAACTGGCTATGAAACCGTGCGCGACATGTTCCCAGAACGGATTGAAATTATTGATGCCACAAGAACCATCGAGGAAATCGTCGCAGATATTTTCGGACGAATAAAGTCAAGACTAGGCTGACAGCACTTGTTACATATCGAGATGAGCCCCGTCCGTCATGAGGTTTTATTAGTAAAGCTTTCGACTGATTTCTGATATAATAAAGAAAAACATTGTAAGGGGATGGAAAATGATGAAACTTATTTTTGCGATTGTTCAAGATCAGGACAGCAACCGCCTATCCGACGCGTTAACGGATGCCAATTTCCGTGCCACTAAATTAGCATCAACAGGTGGCTTTTTTAAAAGCAGGAAACACGACTTTTATTATCGGTGTGGAAGACGAGCAAGTCGAAACCGCGCTTGAAATTATTAAGAATAACTGTAAAGCTCGTGAACAAATCATGAGCCCCGCTGCATCGCTTGGTGTGACGGTAGACACCTATGTGCCGTATCCGATTGAAGTCCAAGTTGGCGGCGCGACAGTATTTGTCATGCCTGTTGATCAGTTTCAACAGTTCTAAAAAAGGTTGAGCTAGAATTTCTAGCTCAACCTTTTTTGTCCGACAACAACAACGCCAACCGTAGCTTCAATGAAAAATCAGCATGCGTAATCGGGTGATCCAACAACGCCGCACATTTCGCAATTCTGTACTTCACCGTATTCCGATGAATATAAAGCTGTTTCGCCGTCTCTGTAATCTCACATTGACAACTCAAATACACTTGCAACGTCCGCCGCAATTCCTGATGCATTTCATTTTGAGGATACGCAAGCGTCTTCAACGTAAACAAACAAAAATGCTGAATCTGCTCTACCGGAATAAATTGCATCAACTCCATAATACCCTTCGACTCATAAAAATGCACAAATGAATGGTAGTGGTCCATCTCACTTTGCCGATACGTATCAACGGCCTCCATGTAAGAATAATGAATCGAAGCCGTCTCATACACCTCATTACCCGCCGCAAACGAAATCGAAATCGGGAACAGCCGGTCAAGCGCTGTCTGAATCGCAACCAGGCGCTCTTTTAAATCCACCACATGCTGCTGCAACAAAATAATAAACTTATCCTCCGTCGGGTGCGGAAATATCAGCGCGCTCTCAAAATTCCGATGCAATTCCCGCTCCAACCACTCATACGTCAGCGAATAAATTTCTTCTTGAAGCGTCAAATGTTTCAAAGCCATCGAACTCTCATCAATCCCCGCAATCAAACACCGATAATAATCCGAGGGCAACAACCCATAACCTTTCCCGTAATCCAACAAGTTCCGCGTATATTCCGCATCATCATCGCCCTTTTGCAACAACTTCGTGAAAAATTTCCCACGCAACGCCCGATTACTCTCCGCCAATTTCTGATTCTTATAAATCGTAAACGAAATAATCGTGTTCGCCTGCTCAATCGCTAGCTGTGAGAACGGATACGGAATTTGATCCGCCTTTAAAATCACCAGAAAATACGGATAATACGTCGTCACTTTCACAGGGAAAACCGAGATCAACAACGAATCATTTTCGAGCAAAAACGTCATCTCACTTATGAGTTCCGGCGTTTTTTTTTAATTTTTCATGGATATCATCCAAAGTCGTTGCATAACTCGCTTGTTTAAAGTGCTGTGTACTTGCTACGACCTCCAAAAACGGGTTAATCAAAACAACCGGTCGCTTCAAAATACCACCCAAATTCTGAATTAGCGACTGAAGCGATGCGCCCTTAATCATCATTTTCGAAAACTTCTGCTGAATATCAATTGCATAATGGAATTTCTCCGTCTGATGATCCCAAATATAAGACAACAACTGGTGAGAAATCGTGCCGAGTGTCACCGTAAGCGGAATCCGTAAAATCGGAAACTGCAATCGGTTCGCCGTCGCGATTACCATCGGATCTAGCTTATCAATAAACCGCCCCAACTTAATCCCGAGCCCGGCAGCCGGCAAACGATGCAAATCTTCAATCAATTTACACAGTGCCTCCGGATCGTTCTGAAAAGCCATCGCAGTTGTGAGCAAAAACGTATTTTTAGGCAAATAAGCAACAATATCGGGCGTCTCCGAAATCTCAATCGTATCAACCAGATTTTCGAGATTAGCCTCCGCATTAATCACTTCAATATTGGAAAACCTTGGCGTTAGTAGCAGTTCGGACATTGTTGTCATTGTAAAAACCCCTTCCATTGGCAGGACGACCAAGCATCAGACCACACCAAAGTTTAGTCCCCTCAATTGTACTATAGAAATGCCTCATTTGTCGTTAGAAAATATTGTCTACTATGGACAAAACGCCTCTATCTTTTCGTGCTACTTGACTAATGTTTCCTATTTAGAATTATCTTAAAATAAAAGCAGAAGCATAGCTATTGTGGCGGTCGGTCAATGGAGAGTGTATGATGAATTCCCAAGTAACGTTGTGAATAAATATACATAAACGACCAACCGCTCTTTTTTAATATCGAAGGAGGAACATAGTATGGTAAAAGAACTACAAGCATCGATTCGGACAATCATGACTCCCGGCCCAGTAGAAGCCGAACCACGCGTGTTAAGAGCAATGAGCGCACCAATTCTAGGACAATACGATCCAGAATTCTTCGCAATGATGAACGACGTAACGAACCTTTTGAAATTACCGTTCCAAACTGAAAATGAATGGGCCCTTGCCGTTGATGGCACAGCCCGCGCAGGACTAGAAGCAGCTGTTTGTGGCATCATCGAACCTGGCGACAAAGTACTCGTACCATCATTTGGCCGTTTTGGCTTTTTGATGGCGGAACTCGCGCAACGTGCAGGCGCGCAAGTTAAAATCGTCGAGCAAGCATGGGGTACTATTTTTGACCCGAAGAAGGTCATAGAAGAAATCAAAGCCTACAATCCAAAAATGCTCATCATGGTTCACGGCGAAACGTCGACAGGCCAAATGCAAGACTTAAAGGAGATCGGGTTATTCTGTAAAGAAAACGACGTTCTATTCATGGTCGATGCCGTAGCGACATTCACCGGAGCCGATTTCCAAACCGATGCGTGGGGAGTAGATATCGCCGTTGCCGGAACGCAGAAATGCCTCAGTGTTCCAACAGGGATGGCCCCAGTAACCTATAATGCAAAAGTCGAGAAAATCCTCGCATCCCGTTACCAAGTAGAACTCGGCCTAACAAAAGACGTTCGAAATGACCGCTTCATTTCGAGCAATTACCTGGATCTCAGCCAAATTCAGCAGTATTGGGGACCAAAGCATATCAACCACCATACGGAGATGACATCGATGATTTATGCATTACGCGAAGGCTTGCGCATTGTTCACGAAGAAGGGCTAGAAAACCGTTTTGCCCGTCACCGCAAACATGAAAAAGCGATGATGACCGGTCTAAATGCGATGGGCTTAACGCTATTCGGCGATATGGCTAGCAAAATGCCGACGGTAACGTGCGTTAACATCCCAGAAGGACTTGACGGAGAGGCCGTTCGCGCGACATTACTACACCACTACGGCGTCGAAATTGCGAGCTCCTTCGGTTCCCTTGCCGGTAAGATTTGGCGCATCGGAAACATGGGCTTCAGCAGCCGAAAAGAGAACGTTCTGCACACTTTAAACGCACTAGAAGCCTCGATCACATTCCACGGCGGCAAAATTGCAAAAGGTGAAGCAGCACAAGCCGCATTGAAATTTTATAGTGAGAACTAAATATAGTAAAGAATCCCTGCTTGAGAGAGTGGGGATTTTTTAGTTTGATAGAAAAAATGGATCAGGAGGTGGAATCAGATCATGAATAAATCACTATAAAATACGTACTAGTTCCTCTAGCTCATCACTCTAGCACGATAGAAGGCGACACAATTTCATTGGCAGGCACGGTTAAAGCAATCTAAGGAAATATTACCAATAAACTACAATACGATAGAGACGAATTCAAAACTGGTGAGAACGCTATTTTGGGCACTGATTTTCAAACAGCCAGTCCAGCAGAAACGCCAGTCCTAATGCTCATGAATTATGCGCTACTTGAGAATGACTTCCCAATTCAGATTGTAAAAGATAAACTGGAAGAAGAGAAAGAACATGCCAAACGCTTTCAAAATAGCGAAGACCAAAAAATACTGATGAACAAAAATAGAAACGTAGACTGATTTCGAGATTATCAGTCCACGTTTCTATTTTTGTTAATCCAATGCATCCAAAAGCAACATCAATATAATAAAACACATGCCTGCAATCAGCACTATTTTAAACGGAGAAATCTGCTTGGCCGCAGGTTTCTCTGTCTTTGTTTCCACCTGAACTTGAGGCGTGGCCTCTTGTGGCATCGATTTCTGAATAATTGGTTGCTGCACACGCTTGGGTACCACAACAGCTCCTTGTACATACTGCTCTATAATATCATTCGGATCACCCAACAAAGCAATGGCATCCGCTTCCGATATTCCGTTCTCTAAACTTATCGCAATGTGTTCATCCAAATCTTTGATAATACTGGCACGCTCATCTTCCGGTAATGAACGCAGACCATGATGTAGCGTTTCAAAAAAATCTGATCTATTCATTTGGATTTATCTCCTTTCGTAAAGCTGCGATACTTGCTGTGAATTCATCCCATTCTTGCAATGTCTCTTTTAAAAAAATGCGACCCTGGTGCGTGATATGATAATACTTCCGCTGTGGACCAGTAGGCGATTCCACCGTATACGTTGCACAATAACCTTCTTTTACAAGCCTGCGTAAAAGAGGATAAAGCGTACTTTCGGTAATTGGAATATGCTTCTTTATTTGTTGCGTCAAATCGTATCCATAAAAATCATCCGTCTGTAAAATGAAAAGGACACACATATCCAGCGCACCTTTTCGAAACTGTGTCGTTACGCTCATATTCATCCCCCAATAAAAAATTATTCCAGTGCAATCATATGTGATAAGTATAGCAAGTTTAAGGCTTAATAGCAATACTCTTGTTAGCTAGTATGTAGTATATATAATATTTGTGGTTGACAAAGTAATGTCCATGTATTATGCTGTTTACAGGTACTATGCATTGCATAATAGTATACTTCATAATATTTCAAAGGAGAATGAACATGAATAAATTAGCAAAAGTAACAATCGCAAGTGGAATGGCATTGATCGTAGGATTTTCAGGATTTGGAGCAAGTGAAGCATCAGCAGCAAAAGCAACAGCCAAGAATCTTTATAAAAAAGTAGAAGTATCGGTAGACTATGGTCGTCAAGAACTAGATTTCGAGTTTGAAGTAAAATCAAACGGTCGCGTGGAAGTAGAATTCGAAAATGATTTCACACGTAAAAAAATTACGCGGAGCAGCAGCTCAAACAGAAATCGACAAAGCATTTGCGACATATAATGTAACGGGTAAAACACGCGCACAGATCGTGAACCATATTCTAAAAACATACAAACTGTCTACGCGTTATCAAGAATTCGATTTTGAGGCGAAATTAAAGAACAACAAACGTGTAGCATTTGAGATTGAAAGATAATCAACCAAGATAATAAAAAATAGGGGAATAATCGAGGTTTAAATGAATTAAACTTGGATTATTCTCCTATTTTTTGTTTCCTTATTGAACGGTTTCTTTTGCGTTTTGAAGAACAAACGCGCCTTCATGTGTATCGCGTACGCCATTTTCTTTATCATAAATCACTGAACCGCGAAGTACTGTTGCGACGACTTGTGCACCAATTGTACGACCGATATACGGGCTGACTTTATGGCGATACTCTAAGTCTTCTGCTACAAGCGTGTACGGCGCATTTGGTTGGATTAGCGCGAAATCAGCGTCTTTGCCAATGGCGATGTGGCCTTTGTTGCTTAATTTGTATAGATCCGCTGGGTTCGACGCGATCAATTTCGCGAACTGAGTAAGTGCCATGCCGCGTTTTTGCACGGCTTCATCGAACATGATATCGACGTTGTTTTGCAATCCGGAAATGCCACCCCAAGCTGTAAATGCGTGGCCGATCTTCATATCTGGTGGACAAGGCGAGTGATCCGACGTGACAAAATCAATTTCACCTGCAAAAAGTTTCTCCCAGAGACGATCTTGATTCGCTTTATCACGCAGCGGCGGGGCACATTTCGCGGTTGTGCCAATCGTTTCGAATTGCTCTTCATCAATCGCGAAGTAATGCGTGCACGATTCGCACGTTACTTTTTGGCCTTCGTTACGAGCGCGAGTTACTTCTTCTACGCCTTCTGGAGTGCTCAAATGGCAAATATGAATTTGGCAACCAGCGATTTTAGCAAGATAAATGGCGCGACGAACAGCCTCTACTTCAGTGAAAACTGGGCGTGATGCCACATAATCTTTTGCGGATGTTTTGCCTTCTGCTTGAGCAACTTTGCCTAATTCATCGCAGATTAACGCATTTTCAGCATGGATTGCTAGAATTTTGTCCATTTTTGCGATTTTTTGCATACCGGCAAAGAAGGAATAGTCGTCTACGTTGCGGAAATCATTATCGACGCCGTCAAAGCCACACGTTGCTAGGAAACACTTATAAGCCGCGACGCCATCTTCGTTTAGTTCGTTCAGGCGATCTAAATTATGCGGAACAAGGCCACCAAAAAGCGCTACATCGACGCTAAGTTTACCTTTTGCGGCATCAAATTTGAGATTTAGAGATTCACGGTCAATCGTTGCCGGTAATTGGTTGAGTGGCATTTCGATGAACGAAGTTACGCCACCTTTTGCAGCTGCTTTTGTGCCCGTTTCATAGCCTTCCCATTCCGTACGACCTGGTTCAGAAATGTGCACATGCGCGTCAACCATACCTGGGGAAACGACGAGACCGCTTGCATCGATGACTTCCTTTGCCTCGCCAAGATCTGCACCAATGGCCACGATTTTCCCGTTCGTTACTGCCACATCTGTTACTACCGCTTCTGTGTCTAAAATCACTTTTCCATTTTTGATAATTAAATCATAACTCATTTCCTTCAACTCCTATGTTTTTAATATGAACTTCTGTATTTTCATCATAAAACGATGGGTTTTTCTTGCGGTGAAGTGAGGCGAACAGGGCATAAGCGCCGAAAGCGACAATCACACCGACAAACCATGAAAGTCTGGAAACTGGCTCCAAGACAGGGATGAACTTACCACTAAGCGACACAATCACGGCAACGATGGTCACCACGAAGGCGAGCGAATTAAAACCATTTTTGTAATATGAAAATTGACCAGGCTCTGTGTAGAGGCTATCCAAGTTGATTTGCCGCTTCATTATGATGAAATAATGGGCTAGCATCACGCCGATAACTGGTCCAAGAATGCCGCCGATAATATCGAGGAATAAGTAAATACTCGCCTGATTCTCCATCAATTTCCACGGGCAAATCAAGACGCTAATAATACTTGCAATCATAACGCCATGCTTATACGTCAACTTCTTCGGGAAAATCGCAGCAATCTGGTATCCTGCCGGAATAATATTCCCCGTCGCGTTCGTTGAAATCGTTGTCATCAGAATAACGAGGACGGCGAAAATCGATGCAAATAAGCTGTCCCATTTTTGCACAATGTCGAGCACATTCCAAGTTTCCGTACCGTAATGAATACTCGCACCTGCTAAGATACAGACACTGGCTATAGCGAAGAGTACATAAGCTACGGCAAGACCGAACGTCTGACCAGCTGCTTGTGATTTGAAATTTTTTGCATTTTGTGTGAAGTCCGATGCGCTGACTGCCGGCGCTGCCCAAACAGCAACAACCGCATTAATCACGACGAGGAATAAGAAAATGGAGTTCCCGCCAGTTTGGACATTAGATGGTACGTAATTCACGATATTGCCGAACCCTGCTAAATAAATCGCCCAAATAGCCATCCCGCCGAACACGATGTAAATACATGGATTGAGAATCGCGGTAAACTTGTTTAAAACGCCGCCGCCGCCAAAACCAATCGCAACATTGACCGCCCAGAAAAGCAGGAATGCAATCAAACCAGGAATCGTAATCCCCAGAATGCTAGCCCCATCTCCAATTTCCAAAAATCCAGGCCAAATTTTACCGATTAAGATCAAAAAGGCGAGTGATCCCGCGTAGCATTGCAAACCAAACCACATGATCGCCGCCACGCATCCCCGCAGAATACCTGGGAAAAGTGCGCCACGAACTCCGTAAGAAGCTCGCAGAATCATCGCGAAAGGTACGCCGTATTTCGATCCCGCTGCGCCATTTAACACCATCACCGCAGCGATAATAAAGGCGCTTACAATAATGGCTGCCATGATACTAACGGTGGAAAGCCCGAGGATCAGAAATCCCCCAACCGCCACATAGTTAGGAACGTTATGTACAGAACCCATCCACAATGTGAAATAGTTAAACGTACCCCATGTCCGCTTGTTCTCTGTTTTAGGCAGTAAGTCATCACTATAACCACGAGACTTATATTTTTCTAGTTGTGCATTATCCACCTGAACCATATCGTTTTTTTCCTCCTTTTTGTTTACATATAGTAAGAAAACGCTTTCTTTATGTTAAATATAGCATGTCGCTAAATGTATTTCCTTAGACGTTTCATATAAAGTTTTAAAATCGTTTGTCTGTTTTAGACAAGGTGAAATAGATCACAAAAATAAGGCGTTAACAGTAGGGGAATTCGCAAATAAATGCTAGAATGAAAGAGTGAGAAAAAGCTGCTCGGTGAATGAGGAGAGTGAGAAAAGTGGCTAATTATATTAATGAGAAACATCGTCAAATTGACTTTGATCCATATACATTGCCCATCATTGCCTTACCAGAAGTAATTGCAACCTCGTTTGATCCAATTGGAAAAACGCCGATTATGATTCGCATTGCCGATAAAGATAAAGCGTTTGCAAAGATAAAAGATCCTGGCCAATATCAGGGGATTCTGGAGATCAACTTCAACGACATTAATGAAGAAGACGATTATTGGGGGTTGAGTAAAAAAGAATCCGACGAAATGATGCTTTTCAATAAAAAGCATGCCGAAATTATTCACGATTTTGTGGACCAATTTGATGAAATCAGCCAAATTGTCGTGCATTGCAACGCCGGTGTAAGTCGAAGTAGCGCTGTGGCAATGCAGTTGGCGGAATACACGGATGACTTGGAAACATACGCCAAACTGCGCGAAATCAAGCGTTACTTACCGAATACACGTGTTCTTGCGATAATGCGAGGCGAAGAATTTTAAACCAACTTTTTTAGCTAAATTAGCGCCACAACCTTGCCTGTCATGTTATAATGTAGAGAAATGATTGGAGGGGGTTTTTCGTGGGACGACAAGCTGATCTGCAAGCGATGCAACCGATCGCGATGCAATTGTTCATCAAAAGTATTCTGACAGATCGGTTGGCACATGGTTATTTGCTAGAAGGCGCGCGTGGAACTGGTAAGAAGCGCACGGCTAAGTGGCTTGCCCAGACTCGTTTTTGCTTGGAGAAGAGCGACGGGGAACTTGCTTGTGGCACGTGCAATAATTGTCTGCGAATCGAAAATGATAACCACCCCGATGTTCATTGGCTAGAACCAGATGGCAACAGTATCAAAATTGATCAAGTACGGGAATTGAAGCAGGAGTTATCTAAGCGCGGTATGGAATCGGATCGCAAGGTTTTGATTATCGACAGCGCTGATAAGATGACAGTCCAATCTGCCAATTCTTTGCTTAAATTTATAGAAGAACCAGATGGTGGGATGTTGATTTTATTCCTTACCGCAAATCCGCAACAGATCTTACCAACGATTCAGTCAAGGTTGCAACCAGTTAGCTTTCGGGCTTTGCCGTTTGAAGCATTTGTTAGTAACTTAATCGCACAAGGTGTTTTGGAGCAGAAGGCACGCGTGTTAGCAAGTGTTGCTGGAAATGCAGAGCAGGCGCTCGTTTGGAATGAAGATGAGTGGTTTGCCGAAGCGCGCAATGTGACGGTGAAACTATACGAAGGGCTACATCATCAGGGTGTAGATCCTATTTTGCTCATTCATGAATCGTGGATGCCTGTTTTTAAAGATAAGCCGCAGTTGCATCTGGGCTTAGAAATGTTGCTACTTTTGTATCGTGACCGCCTGCATCTGTCCCTAAACGACGATTATCGTCCGATTTGTATGGAACAAGAACCGATGCTAAAACAAGGCATCTTACGGAAGTCACTCACAGATACGACTGCTGAAATGGAAATTATCCTAGAAGCCAAGCGCAAACTAGATTCCAATATGAATACACAACTATTAATGGAGCAGCTCGTACTCAAAATTCAAGGGAGGTAGTCTAATTGCCAAAAATTGTAGGCGTTCGATTTAAAGAAGCCGGTAAAATATATTATTTTTCGCCCGAGAAGCTCACGATCAAAGAGGGCCAGGGTGTTATTGTTGAAAACGCACAAGGAATTGAGTTTGGGAAAGCAGTTATTGCTCCGCGTGACGTCGATGAAGAGGATGTTGTTATGCCTCTAAAACGGGTGATACGTGTTGCAACAGACGCAGATTATAAATGTGTAGAGGAGAATGCGGCATCTTGTCAGCGCGCTTTTCTACTCTGTGACGAGAAGATTCATGAACACAACATTGAGATGAACTTAGTGGATGTTGATTATACATTTGATCGTAATAAAATTATTTTTTACTTCACTGCCGAAGGACGCGTCGATTTCCGAGAACTTGTGAAAGACTTAGCGTCGATTTTCCGGACGCGAATTGAATTGCGCCAAATCGGTGTACGAGATGAAGCGAAATTACTCGGCGGGATTGGCCCATGTGGCCGGATGCTGTGTTGTTCGACGTTTTTAGGAGATTTCGAACCAGTGTCGATCAAAATGGCGAAAGATCAGAATTTATCGCTGAATCCGACGAAGATTTCTGGCCTTTGCGGTCGTTTAATGTGTTGTTTGAAGTATGAGAACGATGAATACGAAGCGGCGAAGAAAGAAATGCCTGATGTAGGCCAAAGCGTTGTCACACCAGATGGCAAGGCGCGGGTTGTGGGCATTAATCTGCTTGGCCGAATTATGCAAGTTAGATTACCAGATCAAGACGCGGTCATTGAATATGCATTAGAAGAATTACGTCCCTTTAATGCCTTTTCAAAAGCAACCGCGAAGTCATGAGGTGAACGCCGATGGACAAAAAAGCGCTCTTTGATTCAGTCAGTAATATGGAAGAACAAATCGGCGAGTTATACCAACAACTTGGCGACTTAAAACAAAACTTAGGCGAGATGTTAGAAGAGAACAATCGCTTAAACTTAGAAAATGAACATTTGCGTCGTCGTTTAGAAGAACTGGACGGAACTCAACATGTGAGCCAAGTGCCAGCTGAAAAAGAGCTTGGCGCGATGGCACCAGCTCGCAAAGAAGCGATGCGCCAAATGATCGAAGTTGGCGAAGGTTACGACAATCTAGTCAAACTGTATAAAGAAGGCTTCCATATTTGCAACGTGCATTTTGGAAGCCCACGTGGAAACGATGAAGATTGTCTATTCTGCATGTCGTTATTAAATAAAAAGTAAAACGCGGCTTTCTCTTATATAAAGAGGGGGCCATTTTTTAGAGGTGATTTAGATGTTAATTGGAGATGAGCGATTAGACCATTTATTAGCGGAGGACTTGCGCATTATTCAGAGCCCATCGGTGTTTTCCTTCTCTTTGGATGCAGTGTTACTGGCAAGGTTCAGCTATATACCGTATCAAAAAGGTGGACGCATTATCGATTTGTGTAGTGGTAATGGAATCATCCCACTATTGATTAGTTCGCGGACCAAGGTGCCGATCATTGGTGTAGAAATTCAAGAAAGGCTCGCGGACATGGCGCGTCGTAGCATCGATTACAACAATCTTACGGATCAGATTGAAATTTTGCAGCAAGATTTAAGGGAAGTCGTGCCGATTCTCGGAAAAGGGAAAAATGGTTTTGTAATCTGTAATCCGCCGTATTTCGCGATGGGTTCCACGCACGTCAAAAATGAAAACGAGCATTTGCGCATCGCCCGGCATGAAGTACATTGCACATTGCGCGATACGATTCAAGTTGCAGCGGATTTGTTGAAGCAAGGCGGCAAGGCAAGTTTTGTACATCGTCCAGAGCGCTTGCTTGAAATCATCGATATCATGCGGGAATACGGCCTTGAACCAAAACGAATTCAATTTGTGCATCCACGCATAGAACGAGAAGCAAACACGATTCTAATTGAAGGCACGAAAGGCGGCAAGCCCGGTGTGAAATATTTACCGCCAATCATCACGCAAACCGCAGACGGTGAGTACACGGCGCAAGTGAGGGAGTTACTATATGGCAAAGAGTGATACGCATTATTTTTATGTATTGGCATGCAAAGACGGTTCCTATTACGGCGGTTATACGACAGATGTAGCGCGCCGGGAGGCCGAACACAACGCTGGGATACGTTGCAAATATACGCGAAACCGACGCCCAGTTCGAGTGATTCATTCCGAATGTTTCGCGACACGCTCTGCGGCAACCAAAGCCGAAGCCGCCTTCAAAAAGTTACCACGTAAAGATAAAGATCAGTATTTACAAGACAATAAGGAGTGAGCTCACGATATGAAAAGCCAAAAAAGCTTTACTGAAACAGGTGATGCAAAAGGAACGCTGTATCTGGTACCAACACCGATTGGCAATTTAGAAGACATGACGATGCGTGCGATTCGAATTTTGCAAGAAGCGGACCTGATCGCAGCGGAAGATACACGTAACACGATTAAGTTACTCAATCATTTTGACATACATACAAAAATGGTCAGTTATCATGAACATAATAAAACGACACGCCAAGATGAGCTTATCCAGAAATTACAGACTGGAACAACGATTGCGGTCGTGAGCGATGCAGGAATGCCATCGATATCTGACCCAGGTTACGAACTAGTAGGCGCTGCAATCGAAGCAGGCATCACGGTTGTGCCACTTCCAGGCGCCAATGCCGCGCTCACTGCCCTCATCGCCTCAGGCTTAGCACCACAACCGTTCTTCTTTTACGGCTTTTTACCGCGTGGCAATAAAGACCGAGAAGAAGCACTGGGCCGCTTAAACCGACGCGAAGAAACATGGATCATTTACGAATCCCCGCATCGCCTTAAAGAAGTTTTAAAAGCGATGAACAAAGTAATTGGAAGCACCCGCAAAATCGTATTATGTCGCGAGTTGACGAAGAAGTACGAAGAATTTTTGCGAGGAACGATCGAAGAAGCGCTGGAATGGGCAAAAGAAACCGAAATCCGCGGTGAATTTTGCATTATTGTCGAAGGAAACGAAGAAGCACCAAGCGAAGACGAAGAAGTTTGGTGGATGGCCATCCCGATCAAAGAACACGTCGAAAAAGTTATGGAAGATGAATCGGTGTCCGCAAAAGAAGCGATCAAACAAGTCATGAAAACCCGCCAACTCCCAAAACGCGAAGTTTACCAGGCTTATCACGAGCTATAAATAGATGGAAAAGAAAATCGCCAGCCCACGCAAATCAGGGTTGACGATTTTTTGTTATTATTCAGCGCCTTCACGTTATAAATCAATGTCCATATGGCTAAGAAAATACCAAGTGGAATAAATGGATACAACAGAAAGAACAAGCATCAGAGCGGATTCATATAAGCACACTCTTTCATAGGATGATATTCTCATTATACGTCACAATTAGAAGCACATCATAGTTTTTGCATAAAAATGGTTGCGCTTGCTATAATAGAATCAGTAAGAAAAAGGAGGAGTTACAATGACAATGTTACCTAGCATTGGCAAACCAGCGACGAGGGCATTACAAACAATCAACATCACAACACTAGAGCAAGTTGCAGCGCACGACGAAAAAACCCTTTTAAAAATACACGGGGTTGGGCCGAAAGCAGTTCGCATCTTGGGAGAAGCCTTGATAGAACAAGGATTAACGTTCAAAGAGTCCCCACAGAACAGCATGGCACCGGCTATAGATTTTGCAGTATTATGTGATATTAAATGCGACAATGCACCTAAAAAACGCATAATCCGAGACTATCTTATTGCAGCAGCATCAGGCGACCGAGCCATACTGGAAGACTTACTAGAAGAGAACTTCATCTGGAATGTACCAGGAGAGTTCCAAATAAAAGGTCGAGAAGCGTTCATTACAGAAGTCTTAGCCCACCTCCAAGAAATCAGCACACTAGAAATCCAGACGCTCCTAACTCACGGCAAAGAAGGCTCCTCGCATGGAACCGTCACCGATAAACAAGGAAAACACGTCTACTACTCCGACATCTTCACCTTCAAAAGCAACAAAAAAGACGCCAAAATCTCAGAATTAACCTCATTCGTAGTCATAGAAAAATAACGATGGGTTATTACAGATTTTAAAAAAGGTAATAGGCTTTGTGACAAGGAACAAATCCCCCATATTCGAGTATTTTAAGGAAAAGGGGTTATTTGGATTTTTGGCATTTAAATGGCGTCAATTTTCTAAGTTAAATTACACTTACTGATTTTAAGTCTATATATAGGAAAAGTGAAATGGAGGCACGCGTAGTACCATTTTTTTTGTGGTGTCAAAACTTATAAGTTTTGACGCTTTTTTAATGTGGGTTGTTTCCGTGTTTTTTGACGTGTCATAACTAGGAGTCGAAAGTTTTAGATGAACCCAATATTAGCAAGGTTTTCTAGTGGATTAATGGGAGAAATACGCGACAATGGTTCTCCCATATTTACAAATATAAGAAAAAAGAGATTGCTATCTACAAGTGTTGTGTGATACATTTTAGTGGAGGTGTATTGCTCAATTACAAACAGAAAAGGGGCTTAACAAGATGAAAAAGGGACTATCACGATTACTTTTAGTCACGATCGCTATTACAATGATCGTGTCTACGATTCCAGCGTACGAACCGTATGCGGAACAAGGAGTGCCACCAGCAGAAGGAACAATAGAAGGCACGCCAGAAAAAACAGAAGTTGTAGAAGAACAAACGGAAAATGAACAGCAAGACACACAAATGACAGAAGATGAGAAGACAGAAGTCTCTTCCGTGAAGGTAGACGGCGATTGGAAAGATCCTTACTATGAGGGTAAAAGAATGTTAAGAAGTGTGCAGGATAAACCAGAAAAAGCAACGATAAAAACCGTGTCGAACGGTGTTGGCACAGGTACAGGCGCCATGAATTTATCGTGGAAAGCGATGCCAGGTGCAACGGGTTATAAAGTCATCATTGGTAACGGCTATAACTACGAGTACTTTTCAGTAGGAAATGTGACATCGTGGACGACGAAAGGCAAAGGCATTTTTCCTACCAAAGCAGAACTAGACAAAGGGCTATATCGTTTCCATACGGATGGAAAAGGAACAGAATTTGCGAATGATCCAACACAGCTCTATGAAAATACGTTTAAAGCAGGAACGACCTGGACATTGCGTGGACAAAAGAAATATATTGTCCGTATTTTAGCCATCTATGCTAGCGGAGATGGCCCAACATCGGATATCACGGAGGCGGTTATGCCACCAGAAACATTACCAGCGAAACCAGAGAAATCAACCATTAAAACGGTATCAAATGGTGCAGGAACTAGTACAGGGTACATGGATATCTCATGGCAAGCCGTATCCGGTGCGATTGATTATAAAGTAGTGATCAGCAATGGCTATAATTATGAGTATTTCAACACAGGAAATGTGACCAATTGGTCTACCAAAGGGAAGAAAATATTCCCAACACAATCGGAAATAGCTAATAAACAATACAAGTTCCACCAAGATGGCAAGGGCGTGGAATTTGCGAGTGATCCACGTGCATTGTATGAGAATGGTTACCAAGCAGGAAGTACGTTTGGCTTGCGCAACCAGAAGAAATATATTGTGCGTATTCTGGCCGTTTATCCGTGGGGAGACGGTCCAACATCGGATATTACAGATGCAAGCATGCCAATCGAGCAGATGGCGAAACCGACGGTAACGAGTTATCGTTCAGAAGAGGATGCAAGTAAAGGGTATTTGGATGTCAGTTGGCAACCAGTTGCGGATGCCATTTCCTATAAAGTTGGGCTGTTCAACGGTTTTAACTACCAATACGTAAACGTAGGTAAAACAACGAACTGGAGTACCAAAGGGAAGAAATTATGGGCATCCAAAACAGATATTGCGAATGGAAACTACCAATTGCATACAGATGGGACAGGTAGTGAGCTACCAATGGATCCGATGCAGACATATACCGCAGCGAACAAAGCCAATCCGAATGTAAACTACAGTGATCGTTTATTCTATTACACTCGCGTTATAGCAGTCCTAGCTGATGGAGAGGCTCCGGTATCTGAAGCAGGAGTTGTGACAATGCCGTATAAAACAATTGATGATGTGAACTTATCATCGAGAGGAATTGATGATAAAGTAGGGGCTATTGATTTATACTGGAATGAGGTAACAGGAGCCCAAGGGTATATAGTATGGGTTTTTGACGGATTAAGATACAATAGATTTGATGTAGAGACAGCCACAGGCTGGACGTCACAATTTAAAAATGTGTGGTCTACATCTGACGAAATAAGCCAAGGAAAAGGTTCACTACATTTAGATGGGGAAGGATCAGAACTAACGATTATTCCAAGTCTTGTTTACAAGGTAAATGGGAGCAGTTATTCTGATAAAAATGTATACTGGACAAGGGTTACTGCCTATGACAAAGATGGGCAAACGATTGCTCTCAATCAAAATAATACAATAGAGATTGAAGCTTTACCTATTGATGGTGCAAGAACTGTAGTAGAAGGGAACGTCGTTCAAATATATCCAAGTGCTGGGGACGCGGATGAAGAATCGGAAGAGATAGGTCCTGATGTTGATGAAGAAAATGGTTATATTATTGTCTCTGATGAGGAATTAGGATTACTAAGAGCGGCAGGTTCTACACAAGTATCAAGGTGGGGGGCATGGAGTTATACGCACATTGCTGTATCAACAACTGTAGCAGAGGGAGCGCTCAATCTTGCTTTTTACTCTGGATTAGCAGGTAGTATAGCGATGTTCGGAATCCCAGCTTGGGCTATCTCAAGCCTGATAGGAGGTGCGTCATTGTCAAAATATGGTCAAGCACCTGGTAGGGCATTGGCTAAAAAATGGGATAAAAACAAAAACGGTTGGATTGGTTTTTACAAACAGTGGGGATACAATGCAGCTGGAAAACAAGTTGCATCTAGATATACCACTAAATAGTGGTTAATGGAGGCGAGGACATTGTTAAAAAAATGGAATGATTTTTATGAGGATCATCCTTATTGGAGTGTCTGGATAATAGTTGGTGTAAGTAGTGGAGTAACTATTTTGATAGAATATATAGTACATCGTGATTTTATAGTAAGTGGTGAATTTTTAGAATCAGGATTTTATGGAATGCTATTTTTTATTATTGGATTGTTGTTATTTGCTAGGAGAAGAGTAAAAAGAAATAAAAAGTAGTTAATTTAAAGAAAGAGCGCACTGAAAATGTACTGAAACCCAAATGTTGAACCAAATTTAATTAAACTTCTCGGCTGGCCTGGAGACGGTATTCTACCAGACTCAAGCCAGCCAATTTCAATTTGATACGTCGATGATTGTAGTAGTCAATATAAGACTGAATACACTCGAAATGCTGTGAAATATAGCAAAAAGAACAAATCTGGAATGGCAACCCTTTTTTGAACAAAATTTATAAGGTGTTGCGTAGCTAAATCTGTATCTCAGAATTTACCCTGTTACGCTGTTGTTCCTTATAGATTTCGCGATGCGAAAACTAACCGGACTTTGATAATTAAGCGTACCGTGGAGCCGGATATGATTCCACCAATTCACGTAATCAAAGAGCTGTACTTTCAGTTGTTCCAATGTTTGAAAATGATTAGGATACACAAATTCTTTTTTGAATGATTTGTAGGAACTCTCTGCGACGGCGTTGTCATAGGGACACCCTTATTACTAAGTGGATGAACGCCAATAAAGTAGACATCTAAATAACAAAGAAAGGGCGCGCTACACTAAAAAAGTGATGCTCTTTCTTTGTATATCAGCTTTAAAACTAGTTTTAAAAATGGTTTTTCATTTTTCGAACGTTCAGAAAGACGCTTATATATTTTTAAACGTCCTTAAAGGTGGAAATCCGCGTTTTGCTGGCGAGACCCCAGATATTGTGAATTCTTTCAGAAAAATTATCCTTCCTTTTCATTTGAGGAGAGAATGTCGGGTCATTTGGAGCTATACAAGAATAAATAAAAAGAAGATGCTTTTCACCTTTATATCCAGGTGGAAAGCATCTTTAACTGTATCAAAGAGAGAGGCAACGTTTCAAAGGGAGAGAGGCGCTGCCAAGATACAAAAAATACATGAAGAATGTACTAACATACTAAACCTTGCTCAAATGTCGGATCATGATGCAAGACCTGGTAATGCAGTGGCTAAAAAATGGGATAAAAACAGCAATGGTTGGGTTCTATAAACAATTGGGGTACAATGCTGCGGGTAAGCACGTTGCAACTAGGTATACCACCAAATAATAGGAAATGGAGGTATGGAGATGAAGGCATTGTTTAAGAAATTGAATCATTTTTATGATGAGCATCCTTATTGGAGTGTCTTTATAGCAATTGCTGTAAGTAGTATAATAGGTTTTTTTATAGGACACCCCAATTACGGAATGTTATTCTTTATCATTGTCGTATTCTTTGTTACTTGGAGAAGAAAGAAAAGAAAGAAAAGATAGCTAATGAGCTAGATATCCTTTGATATATCTAGCTTTTGTGATGTATCGGCATATTTCATAATGTGTCAAAAAGCATGCTTTTTGACACTGACGAAAAAGAAGCAAAATCGTATGTCAAAATATCTGAAATTAAGTTTTGAAATATAGCAAGCCAATGTGCACATTTTGACATTGATTCATGACATAGTATATTCTTAGTACAGGGAGGGAGATATAGAGGTGTCTAAAAAACATGAAGCAAAAAATTGTATATCAGACGATGAGTTTGATTTAGAGGTCGATGTAAAAAAATTTACTGATGAGTACATTAGCTCAGATGAGTATGGCACACTGTTTTTAAATGGAAAGTGGGGAGACGGAAAAACAACATTTCTAAATTTTGTTAAAGAAAAAAATAAAGGGATGGAAAACCGCGCAAAAATAAGAGAAATTAATATATGGGAATCTAATATTTTGAATACACCATACCAACATGTCTATCAAACAATTTTTCCTTGGAAATCTTATTGGCTGCGTCTTTGGTATGCTGTTGTAAAAATAGTTATTTATATTATTATCGCACTGATTACTTCGGGAACAGCGTTATATATAGCTCAATTTAAAAATATGTCAGATCCACCGGATAAGATTTGGATATGCTGGGGTATCATTTTATTAGTGGTTGGTTCTGTTGCATTAATATATAAAGAGAATATTAATAACAGAGATTGGGAAGTTCACTATTATAAAAAAATTAAAAGCGTATTCAATTTACGGAGACAGAAAAAGATTTGTCATATATGGTTTTATTTACTTAATGCCGCCCCTATTATTTATTGGTTACAGTAAAAATATACGGTTATCAACAGCATATTTTTTTTTGAGTGGGGGTTCACTTTATTAGTGTATGGCGTTTGTATATTTATATATATAAATTGTAAATCAATCCCCAAAATAGTTCTTTTATTTGACGACTTTGATAGGGTGCCTATAGAATATAGAAAAGTCATATACCCTATTCTAAGTACACTATCTAATAGGAATATTCTCATCATTCTTGTAGGAGACTACGAGATACTTAAAGAAGATGAATTTACATTTACTCAGAAAATGATACATTGGCGGTATGATTTATCAGATAAGCTTAGGGGAAGAAAAGTATGGGAAAATTTCAATCGTGACATTAGGAAGCGAATAGGCGAAAGTTCAGAATCGAAAAATGAAGTGCAGACCCAAGGGAAGATATATAAAACGTATGATATAAGGGGAAAGGATTGGGAACTCTTTAATAAGCTCGAAGGCATATTTGAGTCAGACGAAACTAGCACAAGAAGTGCTAATGAATTTTTTGACCTCCTTGACACATGGTACTTCAAATGGAAGTATAATGAAATAAATTTTGGGCAGTTTGCTATAGTAGCATATATATACAGTTTTCATAAAAATATATTTGAATACGTGTGTAAGAATAAATTAGAGCTATGCGAGCATTCAATTTTTCATAAACCAGACCTAAAAGTACCGTTAAAAGACCTGAAGGAAATGCATCCCAAATTAGGTTACTTAGTGGCTAATGATCTTTTTTATTTAGAAAAAAGGTCTAATTTACAAGAAGCTAATCTCGGCTTTACTATAGAACAAGGTGGATGGATGTTTCCACAAATATGCCAATCATCTTTCTTTCCACAATATATGCCGTTTAACACAGATAAAGGTTTGAAAACAGATGAAATAGAAGGAATTTTTGAGCTTGATAAGGAATCTTTTTTGACTGCTGTACAAGGAGAAAAAAGGTTTAAAGAATATTACGTCATTGAAGATATATCTAAATGCTCTCCCCGATAATACTTTAAATAGGAATGATCTTGATACGTATCTATGTAATGTAGCCTATGAATTCCTGAAACCTATGCGTCAAAGTAGCAATCTTACTTATGCTAGTACGTCTTTTTTACACTCTAATTAGTTATCTTAAAAGAAGTAATACGAATGAAAGTAATATAATAGAGCTGGTGATGAAGACGGGGTATGATCTATCAGAAAAGATTGTACTATTGGTCAATATTTCAGGAAGACGTGATACCGAAGAAGCGCAGAAGAAGGAGTACGAAAGTAAAATAAAAGAGTGTTTGGACGAATTCGACGGATCAATAACAGCTTATGAGCAACCCATTGTGTTGATTACGAAGGCACTAGAGTACACAGATGGAAATAGGTATAGTAGCATTATGGATTCGCTATTAAAAATGCCTAAAAAAGAGTTGGCTGCTTTTCTAACAAGTGAATTTAAAAAATCAATAACACAAACAATAAAATCCCTTACTGATGCGAAACAAGAGAAAGTCAAAAAAATTTAAAAAACAATATTATGAAACGATTTTTTCTTACAGCTTAACTTTGACAACCAGTCATTATTTTGTATTTAGTAATTTATTTGACGGTGGCATAAAATACGGGCTAGGGAGTGCAAAACGCGAATTTACAACGCTAAGGAATTTTTGAAACCAGTGGCACAATGGATTGGTGTTGTTTATATTTGTTGGAAATCTAGATCAAAGTATCCATAAAGCCCTGATTTAATGTACATGTAGATAATTTTCAAAGTTAAATATGTTCAGAAACGCGTATTTAAATCTATGTGCACTATTTTTTGTGGACATAAGTTAGGAACAACATTCTTTCCCAATATAAGTCACTATATTTTGACTACATGTGTAGATGCTTATTATATTACAGAGTGCTCACCCTAGTGCTAGATACAGTAGATTTCGAACAATCTATTGGTACTAAAAGCTTTATGATACTACTCAACATTTCTTAGCGTTGCAAATTTGCGTTGTGCTCTCCCTACCCATATTAGGAGGATTTATGGAATTTAAAGATTTAGTTTCTATAATAGCAGTATTAACGACAACAACGGTAGCACTATTTTCCGTATTTCTAAACCGTCGTTCAAATTTGAAACATCAGCTATTTTTAGAAAAACTTAGGATATACAAGGAACTCATGGAGATAGTTTCTCGTTCTACAAGTTCTGAAGCTGACAATGAAGAACTTCGGTTGCGTTTAATATCTGTAAAACAAGAAATTATACTATTTTCTACTGAAAAAAATTATTCAGGAACGGGCGGATATTGGGGATTTTAATTTCACAACTCATGGACAAACTGCAGAGCAGCAAAACGAGAAATTTGATAGATATTTAACTCTGCTGAATTTAATGAGAGTTGATTTACTAAAACAGAGCAACAAAATTTCTGATACAAATCTACGCAAGTTAATCTAGTCACGATGTTAATTGAATAAGTTAATGTATTAGCTTTTCAAAGTTCTATTTGTCAAATGTCTAGAACTTAAGAATTATAGACTTGATCAGTGTGACCAGGAAATTCTGATTTCCTGGTCTATTTATATGACTAGAAAATCGTCTATAAATTAAAGTCTATATATCGTTATAGAAGAAACTTGTATTCCCATACATAAGTCTTTTAATCAATTAATCTTTTTGTATATTATCTATATTGCGTTTCTAATGCATCAAAGTACTTTTTATAAGAACCCAAACAAAAAAGCATCCTATTTGAGGCTAGCACGCTTTCAAATAGGATACTTTCTTTAGTTGTAGACTTTAGATATCATCGCCGAATTGACGACGGATGTCAGCTACTAATTTCTCAGCTCCATCACGGCTAAGTGTTAATTTACCGTCAACAACTTGTTTGTTTTGATCGGAAAACTCACCAGTGATATCACAAAGATTGCTAGCTGTATATTTCTTTAGGATAATTTCATCTTCATTGATGTAAATTTCTAAAGCATCTTTAACAGCAACGCCTAGGTTACGACGAATTTCAACTGGGATTACAATGCGTCCTAGTTCGTCAATTTTTCTTACCATACCTGTAGATTTCATATTCTTACCTCCTAACTCTGTGGTCTACTACCTATAATACCAAGAATTTCCTAAAAAAGCTAGATGAAAATATCAATAAAACACAAAAAAAAAGATTATTGTGCTGAAAAAAGGGTATAAACCTAGTTGGAGCGCTATTTCTAAAATAAAAGTTGCACAATTGCAAATTTTATTTCTTAGGGAAAAGTGCGCGATATATAGAGTTGAAAAGGAGTTTTTTTGATGGATATTTTAATTGCACTTATTCCAGCGGTAATGTGGGGAATCATGCCGCTTGTCGTTTCTAAAATTGGAGGTAAACCATATCAGCAAACGCTAGGTGTCACGTTTGGTGCACTTATTTTTGCTATCGGTATGTATTTTTATTCGACCCCACACTTCACAATGACAATAGTACTCGTAAGTTTTGTCTCAGGGATCTTTTGGACAGTAGGGCAGCTGAATCAGTTTCGGGCGTTTACCCATATCGGGGTATCCAAAGCAATGCCACTGTCAACTGGGATGCAACTTGTTGGGACCTCCCTGTTTGGCGTTTTTGTATTTCAAGAATGGGGCACCAATGCGAAATTAGTACTCGGTTTTTCTGCATTGATCTTTATTATCATCGGGATTTTCATGACGTCTTATCAGCAACATAAATCAGCGGATAGCAACATGAAACAAGGATTGGTTGCCCTTATCATCTCCTCTTTGGGCTATGTGGCGTATGTCGTTATTCTGAAAGCTTTCGACATCAGTGGATGGGAAGCAATTTTGCCGCAAGCTGTTGGGATGGCGCTTGCCGCAGTAGTTTTTTCATTCAAAGACCGGAAAACTTTCTTTTTAAAAGAAACATGGCTTAGCATTATTCCTGGTGTCATTTGGAGTATTGGGAACTTGGCGTTACTTATTTCTAATACGGTTATTGGTGTGGCGATTAGCTTCTCCTTATCACAAATGGGTGTTGTCATCTCGACGCTCGGCGGGATTTTACTGCTCGGCGAGAAGAAAACCAAGCGCGAATTAATCCTAGTCATCATCGGAATTATTTTAGTCAGCGCCGGTGGATTCATGATCGGTTTTACAAAATAATGAAATTTGGCAGTGCAGGAGAAAATTCTGCGCTGCCTTTTTCAAATTTTTCGGGCTCGCGGTATTTTGTTTTGCGTAGAAAATGATATAATAGAAGGTAATTGTGAATTTAACACCGGAAAAACATGATTTTCGGCGGGAGAATAGGAGAGGATTAGATTGCCAAAAGAGAATAATACATTTTATATTACGACTCCGATTTATTATCCAAGTGGAAAGGCTCATATTGGGCATGCTTATACAACCGTTGCGGGAGATGCGATGGCGCGTTACAAACGACTACGCGGTTTCGATGTGTTTTACTTAACGGGCACAGACGAGCACGGTCAGAAAATCCAACAAAAAGCAGAAGAACAAAAAAATTACACCGCAAAGCTATGTAGATGATATTGCAGCAGGATTCCAAGATTTATGGAAAAAGCTCGAAATTTCAAATACAGACTTTATCCGCACAACGGAGCCACGTCATAAAGACGGCGTTACAAAAATTTTCCAAAAATTGTTGGATCAAGGAGATATTTATCTTGGTCAATATGAAGGTTGGTATTCCGTTTCTGATGAAGAATATTTCACAGAAACTCAGCTAGAAGAAGTATATCGTGATGAAAATGGCAAAGTAATTGGTGGAAAAGCACCGAGTGGCAACGAAGTAGAATTGGTGAAAGAAGAATCCTATTTTTTCCGCATGAGCAAATATGCTGATCGTTTGCTTGATTACTACAATAATAATCCAGAGTTCATCCTACCGGAATCACGCAAAAACGAGATGATCAATAATTTCATCAAACCAGGACTCGAAGATCTAGCAGTCTCGAGAACTACTTTTGACTGGGGAATTAAAGTGCCAGGAGATGCAAAACATGTGGTTTACGTGTGGATTGACGCGCTTTCTAACTACATAACTGCACTGGGCTACGGCTCTGATGATGAAGGAAATTTCAATAAATACTGGCCTGCAGACGTGCACATCATCGGTAAAGAAATCGTCCGCTTCCATACGATCTATTGGCCGATTATCCTGATGGCGCTTGATTTACCACTACCGAAGAAGATTTTCGGACATGGCTGGATTCTGATGAAAGACGGCAAAATGTCCAAATCAAAAGGAAACGTGGTAGATCCGTATATGTTGATTGATCGCTACGGTCTAGATGCGTTGCGTTACTACTTGCTACGCGAGGTTCCATTCGGTTCCGATGGGCTATTCACACCGGAGGACTTCGTGGATCGCGTGAACTATGATTTGGCAAATGACCTTGGAAATCTGTTAAATCGGACTGTTGCGATGATAAATAAATACTTTGATGGCGAAATTCCAGCTTATCAAGGTAACGTAACGCCTTTTGACGGCGAATTAGAGATTTTCAAAGACAACGTTCTAAAAGAATATGAAATCAATATGGAAACAATGCAATTCTCGGTCGTCCTTTCCCAGTTATGGACATTTGTCAGCCGCACGAATAAATACATCGACGAAACGGCGCCATGGGTACTCGCAAAAGAAGAAGCGAAACGCGACGAGCTGGCCAGCGTGATGACGCATCTAGCAGAAAATTTACGAATCATCGCTGTTATGCTGAAACCATTCTTAACGCAATGTCCAGAAGGTATTTTCACACAACTAGGCATTACGGACGAAGCGTTAAAAGACTGGGCATCCATCACAGGCTATGGCAAAATTCCAGCAGGCACCAAAGTAGTTGCAAAAGGAACACCAATCTTCCCTCGTTTAGATGCAGCGGAAGAAGTAGCTTATATTCAAGAGCAAATGAAAGCAACCATTGTGGCGCCAAAAACAGAAGAACCGACTGTTGTAGCGCTTGAAACACCAGAAATCGGCATTGAGGACTTCGACAAAATCGATTTGCGTGTCGGGGAAGTCAAACAGGTTGAAAAAGTCAAAAAAGCGGACAAATTGCTTTGTTTCCAACTAGACCTAGGTGAAGGCAAGCTACGCCAAGTTCTCTCAGGTATCGCAGAATTCTATCAACCAGAAGAGCTCATCGGTAAAAAGGTAATTGTCGTATCGAACTTGAAGCCAGTGAAATTACGTGGGTTAATGAGTGAAGGCATGATCCTGTCAGGGGAAAAAGATGGCAAATTACAAATAATCGAAGCAAGTAGTGCCCTTCCAAACGGCGCGAAAGTGAAATAATAAAAGTGAGGTGGTTTTCTAAGGAATCCATCTCACTTTGGTTTTTTCTCTTGTATTCATGCATCAACTAATGAACATTAGAAGAAATTTTGCAGCATTGGTATATAGAAATACAGTTTTGAATCGTTCTATTGTTCTACTAAAAAAACTACTTTCTTCTATATAATAATGCTACACAATAAAAATGAGTTATACTACTCTATAGAAGAAAGTAGTCATTTGATCCATTGAAGATAAAGAAATGAGGGATAAAAATGCTTTTTGATACACATGTTCATTTAAATGATGATGCCTTTAACGAAGATTTAGAGGCGGTTATCGAACGAGCTAAAGAAAATGATGTAACTCGCATGGCCGTCGTTGGTTTCAATGAAGAGACAATTAAACGTGCCCTAGAACTTGCCCAGACATATGATTTTATTTACTTAATCGTCGGATGGCACCCAACAGATGCGATTACATTTACAGAGGAAAAATTAGAGTGGTTACGTGAATTAGCTACACATCCCAAAGTAGTTGCGCTTGGCGAGATGGGACTGGATTATCATTGGGATACATCACCAAAAGAAATTCAATTTGAGGTTTTCCGCCAACAAATCAGGTTAGCTAAAGAAGTAAAGCTTCCAATTGTTATTCATAATCGTGAAGCAACAGAAGATGTTGTGCGCATTTTGCAGGAAGAAAAGGCGGATGAGGTCGGCGGAATTATGCACTGCTTCGGAGAAACGTTAGAAGTGATGGAAGCTTGTCTTGCGATGAATTTCTATATCTCATTTGGAGGAACAGTTACCTTTAAAAACGCGAAATTGCCAAAAATTGCAGCAGAAGCAGTGCCATTAAATAGGATTTTGGTCGAAACAGATGCGCCATATCTTGCTCCGCATCCAAATCGCGGGAAAAGAAATGAACCAAGTTACGTCAAGCTTGTTGCCGAAAAGGTCGCTGAATTAAAAGAAATGAAATATGAGGAGATCGCTTACCACACCACAGAAAATGCAAATAAACTGTTTGGATTGTATTGATTTTTGTAACACTATCGTAATATAACCTGAACTCTGTAACGGAATCTTAAGCAAGCGCGAAAGAATGTTTAAGAAAAGTTTAAGAATGCGCTATATTATGCCTACGACCAGAGACTGATTAGCGTGAAATGTTTTTGACATATTAGACACAAAATGTAATGAAAAGGTTTTGTAATGGCCTTATAGCAACGATTTTCAAGCTCTTTTTGATCTGGGCAAATAAATGCGTAAACTCGTTGACAGTTCTTTCGTCCCCCGTATATAATCACAACAGAAGTTAGAAAGGGGAGAAATACATGACCATGGAAACTAGCAGTAACGCAAGCCAGAAATCAAAATGGCGTTTACCAATAATGATTGGCGCGTTTGTTATTGTCATAGCATTGGTTTTTTATTTCGTTTTCGAGGGAACTAAAAACGATATCACGATTGTAAAAGCAGGCGAGGTTACAAAAGTTAGCACGCACGCAAAAACAGTTGGAGAAGTATTAAATGACGAAGGTGTAAAAATTGGAAAACATGACGAACTATCATATTCCAAAAATACAGCTATAAAAGATGGAATGAAGATTGCTTACATTCCATCAAAACAAGTAACAATTAATGACGAAGGTAAAGAAGCAAATGTATGGACAACAAAAGATACAGTTGCCGAAGTACTGAAGGATGAAAATATTACGACACGTCCGCAAGATGCTTTGAACGTTTCATTGGATGACAAAGTAGCGGCAAACATGGAAGTTAAAATCGACCGTGCTGTAGCTCTTGTGATTCAAAATGGTGCGAAGAAAGAAGTAATGTGGACAACAAAAGATACAGTTGCAGCTCTATTAGCAGAGAAGAATATTAAGCTAGATGCACATGATGAGGTATTGCCTGCAAAAACGGCAAAACTTGCGGAAAATATGACGGTTATTGTTACATATGTAGACAAAAAAACCGATGAAAAGAAATCGGAAGTTGGTTTCAAAACCGTAGTAAAAGAAGATGCATCGCTTGATAAAGGTGTAGAAAAAGTAGTACAAGAAGGAAAAGCGGGCGAGAAAGTAGCCAAATACAATGTTGTTCTTGAAAATGGGAAAGAAAAACAGCGTAAACTTCTTGCAGAACAAGTAATAGCTAAACCAGAAGATAAGATCGTCGTTCGCGGCACGAAAGAAGAGGCAGTTGTGGCGGCTATTAGCAATAGTCCAGCACCTTCTAAAAAAGCAACGACCTCAAGCAGTAGCACTTCAAAAGTAAGTAGCAAGCCAGCATCTGGCGGTAAAACGTTCACGATGGAATCAACAGCTTATTCAGGTGGTGGTACAACAGCAACAGGTATCAACCTAACAGCAAACGCAGGTTTAAAAGTAGTTGCTGTAGATCCAAGCGTTATCCCACTAGGCTCTAGAGTCTACGTATCTGGATACGGAGAAGCAATTGCCGGAGACACTGGTGGCGCGATTAAAGGAAATATCGTAGACGTATACTTCCCGAATGAAAGCCAATGTTATACTTGGGGTAGACGTCAAGTAACCGTAACAGTTTTAGATTAATA
>NZ_AODD01000025.1 GCF_000525835.1 Listeria grandensis FSL F6-0971 | reverse complement strand
TTTTTATTTTGTTATTACGGGGGCTCTTGCTTGTGGCTTTCTTTAGCTTTGTTTTTTGGGGGAATATGCAGAAAAAATTCTTCTTTAGGATAATTTTTTAGTTGACAGGAATTTGGTGGGATGGTAATATAAGTTCAATACATTCGAACTGGATGTAATTTCAATTTCATATGAAACTCTTATTGTGAGTGGTAGAGGGACTGGCCCTGTGAAACCCGGCAACCTTTCATTTTTTTGAAAAGGTGCTAAATCCTGCGAAGTGTGATGCTTCGAAAGATAAGAGAGTGAAACGTGTTCGTATTTCGGATATTCGTAACCTCTCTGGTCTTACTGGAGAGGTTTTTTATATGAAAAAAAGAGAAGGAATGGTGATGTGAAATGGCAAAAGTTCAAAGTTCAAATTTAGGGTATCCACGTTTAGGGGAGAAACGGGAATGGAAGAAGGCGCTTGAGAATTATTGGAACCATAAGATTTCAGAAGAGCAATTACTTTCTGAAACTAAAGAATTGCGTTTACATGCTTTGAAGAAACAGCAGGATAAGGGGATTGATTTGATTCCTGTTGGGGACTTTTCTTTTTATGATCATATTTTAGATACGAGTGTTACTTTTGGTATTGTGCCAAAACGTTTTAATTATGAGTCTGGGAAAGTAGGTCTAGATACATATTTCGAGATTGCTCGTGGTAAGGATGATGCGGTGGCCTCTGAAATGACGAAATGGTTTAATACGAATTATCATTACATTGTGCCGGAGCTTTCGGATGCAAAACCACAATTGACGGAGAATCGTGCGTTGTTTTATTACGAGGAAGCGAAGCGGGAGCTAGGGATTGATGGTAAGCCTGTTCTTGTTGGTCCGATTACGTATTTGAAATTAGCGAAGGGAAACGATGATTTTAAAGGGTTACTAGATCAGTTGGTGCCACTTTATGGTCAGGTTTTGAAGGAGCTTGAGACGGCTGGTGCGAAATGGGTGCAGATTGATGAGCCTTACTTGGCCACTAGTTTTGAGAAGGAGGAGTTGGCTTGGTTTGAGGAAGTGTATACTTCATTCAAGAATGTTGCACCTAAATTGAAGATTGAATTGCAAACCTATTTCGAAAGTCTTGATTATTTTGAAGAGGTTGTGAAACTACCTGTGGATGCGATTGGCGTAGATTTTGTGCATGATCATGGTGAATCTATCGAGGCTTTAGAAAAATTTGGATTCCCAGCGGATAAGATTTTGGCTGCTGGTGTGATTGATGGGCGTAATGTGTGGCGTGCGGATTTGGATGCGAAATTGGCATTACTGGAACGGATTGCAAAAGTGGTACCTAAAGAGCGCTTAATCGTGCAACCGTCGAGTTCGTTGTTACATGTGCCGGTGACTAAAGCGAGTGAGCCTGATTTAGATGGGGTGTTGCTTGGAGGTTTGTCATTTGCTGATGAGAAGTTGGCAGAGCTAGTGGCGTTGACGAAGGCGCTTAATGCGGAGGATGTGGCAGCGGAATTCGCGAATGCAAAGGCTGGACTTGATGCTATAAATGGTTCACATCATCGAAATAATGCGGCGGTTCAAGAAGCAATACGCAACTTGGAGAATGTGGAAGTGAAGCGTGATTTACCGTTTGCAGAGCGGATCAGGTTGCAACATGAGTGGTTGCAGTTGCCTTTATTGCCAACGACGACGATCGGTAGTTTCCCGCAATCACCTGAGGTTCGGAAAAAACGTTCGGATTGGTTGAAAAAAGTGATTACGGATGCGGAGTATGAGAAGTTTATTGAAGCGGAAACGGAACGTTGGATCCGGATTCAAGAGGATTTAGACTTAGATGTGCTTGTGCATGGTGAGTTTGAAAGAACGGATATGGTTGAGTATTTTGGTCAGAAGTTGGATGGTTTCCAAGCAACGAAATTTGGTTGGGTGCAGTCATATGGTTCGCGTGCGGTACGTCCACCATTGGTTTATGGGGATGTGGCCTTCACGGAAACGATTACGGTGAAAGAGAGTGTCTACGCACAATCGCTAACGAATCGGCCTGTGAAGGGAATGTTGACGGCGCCAGTGACTATTATCAATTGGTCGTTTGTACGTGATGATGTGCCGGATTATGTGGTTGCGAATCAAGTTGGTTTGGCGCTGCGCAAAGAGGTGGAGGCACTGGAAGCAGCTGGAATTCGTGTGATTCAAGTCGATGAGCCCGCACTTCGTGAAGGTTTACCACTGAAGCGTTCGAGATGGAAAAAATATTTGGATGATGCCGTTTACTCTTTTAAATTGACAACGACTTCGGTTAAAAATGATACGCAAATTCATACGCATATGTGTTATGCCGAATTTGAGGATATTATCGATACGATTAGTGCGCTTGATGCGGATGTGATCTCGATTGAAACGTCTCGGAGCCATGGTGAGATTATCGAGACGTTTGAAAAAGTTGCGTATGATAAAGAGATTGGCCTAGGTGTGTACGACATTCATAGTCCACGGGTACCAACAACTGGCGAGATTCAAGGCAATATTCGTAGAGCTTTAAAAGTAATCGATGCGCGTCAATTCTGGGTGAATCCAGATTGTGGCTTGAAAACGCGTAAAGAGAAGGAAACAATCGCGGCACTGCAAGACATGGTCAATGCCACGAAGGAGATTCGCGAAGAGTACAAAGTGACAAAATAATAGGAAATAAGGCGCTAGGAACGGCATCATGTTGCTACTCCTGGCGCTTTTTAATTGGATGGAGGAGATTGGATTGACAAAGTTAAACAAAGAAACAATTGTAGCGCAAATTGGAAATCGAAAAAGTGGGGCGACTGGTGCTGTGAATATGCCGATTTATTTGTCGACTGCATACCGTCATGAAGATCTAGGTGTTTCAACGGGATATGATTATACGAGAACGGGTAACCCAACGCGGGAAGTTTTAGAGGAATCGCTTGCAACGCTTGAAAATGGGACGGCTGGTTTTGCAACAAGTTCTGGAATGAGCGCGATTCAGCTTATCTTTACGTTGTTTGCGAGTGGCGATCATATTATTTCTTCGCGTGATTTATATGGTGGTACATATCGTTATTTTGAATTGATTGCGAAGAAGTATAAGATTGATTTTTCATACTGGGAGACAACGGATATTGCTGATTTGGAAGGATTGGTAACACCGGCAACGAAAGCTGTTTTCATTGAGACACCTACAAATCCTTTGATGGTGGAAACTGATTTGGCGGAGGTTGTAGCTTTTGCGAAGAAGCATGGTTTGCTGGTAATTGTGGATAATACGTTTTTGACGCCAATTTTGCAACAACCACTGGATCTGGGTGCGGATATTGTTTTTCATAGTGCAACGAAGTATTTGGGTGGGCATAATGATGTGTTGGCGGGTGCAGTGATCGTAAAGGATGAGGAATTAGCGATACAATTGCGTGATTTCCATAATTCGATTGGTGCGGTGCTTTCGCCTTTTGATAGCTGGTTGTTGATGAGAGGACTGAAGACGCTCGTTCTGCGAGTGGAGCAACATCAGAAAAATGCACGAAAAGTGGCGGAGTTTTTGGAAGGTCACGCGGCTGTGACAAAAGTACTTTATCCAGGAAAAGGTGGCATGGTCAGTTTCCTGATAAAGGATGCAACGCTTGTTTCGCCGCTATTACGAAGCCTTGAGTTGTTTACTTTTGCGGAGAGTTTGGGTGGCGTGGAGAGCTTGATTACGTATCCGGTGACGCAGACGCATGCAGATGTGCCGAGGGAATTACGAGAATCGTATGGTTTGACGGATGAGTTGTTACGAATCTCGGTAGGAATCGAAAATAGTGATGATTTGATTGCGGATTTGGATCAAGCATTTGCAAGTGTGTTGAAGAAGGGGGTGAGCGTGCATGAGTAAGGAGAATATTTCTTTTAATACGAAGGTGGTGCATGCGAGCCTTGGAATCGATGAGGCGACTGGGGCACTGAATACGCCGCTTCATTTGTCCTCGACATTTCATCAGCCGGATTTTGATAATTATCACGAATTTGATTATGCGAGATCGGGGAATCCAACGCGTCAAGCCGTGGAAGAGGCGATTGCTAAATTAGAAAATGGGACGCATGGTTTTGCGTTTGCAACGGGTATGGCTGCGATCTCAGCTGCGCTTTTGACGTTGTCGCAGGGCGATCATTTTATTATTTCTGGTGATGTGTACGGTGGCACGTTTCGTCTGACGGAGCAGGTTTTACCACGATTTGGAATCACGCATACATTTGTTGATATGGGGAATTTGGATGCTGTTGCGGCGGCTTTTCAGGAGAATACGAAGCTGGTTTATGTAGAAACGCCATCGAATCCATTGATGCGTGTGACGGATATTGCGGCTGTCGCGCGACTTGCGAAGGCGCATGATTGTTATACATTTGTCGATAATACGTTTTTGACACCAGCTTTGCAACGACCGCTTGATTTGGGCGCGGATTTGGTGGTGCACAGCGCGACGAAGTTTATCGGTGGACATAGCGATATTTTAGCGGGGCTTGTGGTGACGAATAATGAGGCGTTGGCTAAACAAGTATATTTCATGCAAAACTCAACGGGAGGCGTGCTTGGGGTCCAAGATTGCTGGTTATTATTGCGTGGTCTCAAAACATTGGCGGTTCGGATGGATGTGGGTACGGCGTCGGCGCAGACCTTGGCGGAATTTTTGCAGGCAGATGATCGCGTGAAGGCGGTTTTTTATCCGGGACTTACGACGCATCCGGATTATGCAATCCAACAGCAACAAGCGGATTCAGCAGGTGCCGTTTTATCGTTCGATCTTGGAAGTGAGGAGGCGGCGCGCCAGTTTGTGAATCATGTGAAACTGCCAGTTTTTTCGGTGAGTTTAGGTGCGGTGGAGAGTATTTTATCGTACCCAGCGAGGATGTCTCATGCGGCGATTCCGGAAGAAGAACGGTTGAAACTCGGTATTACACCAGGACTATTACGTTTTTCGGCGGGGCTTGAGGATGTGGCTGATGTCATTGCAGACTTCAAGCAAGCGCTCGCGTATACAGTAGAAAGGAGTGCTCGTTGATGAATCTACGCCGCGATTTAAGTGAAAAGGTTTTAATTGCTGATGGTGCAATGGGTACACTACTTTATTCTTATGGGGTTGACCGTTCCTTTGAAGAATTGAATTTATCGCATCCAGATGATATCGTTGCAATCCATCGGGCTTACATCGAGGCGGGGGCGGATATTATCCAAACAAATACGTATAGCGCGAATTATATCAAGCTTTCGCGTTACGGTTTGCAGGACGATATTAAAAAAATTAACCAAGCGGCTGTGCGGCATGCAAAAGAAGCAACGCGCGGGACGGGTGTTTATATTTTTGGGACGATTGGTGGGATTCATGGTGCGAATGATGCCCGAATTTCGGCGCCAGACATGGAGGAGATTAAGCGTAGTTTTCGGGAGCAGTTGTATTGTTTGTTACTAGAAGGCGTGGACGCGATTTTGCTAGAGACGTATTATGATTTAGATGAACTGAAAACGGTGTTAAAAATTACGCGGGAGACAACGGATTTGCCAATCGTGGCGAATGTATCGATGCATGAACCAGGGCTTTTACAAAGCGGGCAGACGCTAGCTTCGGCGCTCCAGGAATTGGCGGATTTGGGTGCAGATGTGGTTGGTGCAAATTGCCGACTTGGTCCGTATCACATGGCCAAAGCACTTGAGAGTGTGCCGCTACTCGAAAATGCTTATTTGGCGGCGTATCCGAATGCGAGTTTGCCACAGATGGACGAAGGAAAAGTCGTCTATCAGACAGAAACCGATTATTTTGAGCAGTATGGTGAGATTTTTAGGCAAGAAGGTGTACGGCTTATTGGTGGATGTTGCGGGACGACACCGGACCATATTCGGGCGTTGCGTAGAGGTCTAAAATCGCTCGAACCTGTGATGTCCAAAGTGGTTTATCCAATTTTGGAACTAGCGGAACTTGAGGTGGCGGAAGATGCAGGCGTTCGGTTAACAGACAAAGTGAAGGATCAGTTTACCGTGTTGGTCGAGCTTGATCCACCGCGGACGTTTGATACGGCGAAGTTTTTCGAAGGGGCGAAAGAGCTTGATGAGGCGGGCGTGGATGCGATTACGATTTCGGATAATTCGCTTGCGACACCGCGGATTAGCAACATGGCACTCGCCGCGATTCTGAAGCATGAGTATGATATCCGCCCGCTGATCCATTTGACGACGCGCGATCATAATTTGATTGGGATGCATTCGCATATCATGGGTTTTCATAAGTTGGGGATTCAAGATGTGCTAGCCGTGACGGGAGATCCGAGTAAAGTTGGTGACTTTCCAGGTGCATCGTCGGTATTTGACCTGCGATCGGTAGAACTTGTACAGCTGATAAAAAAATTCAATGATGGGATTTCATACACGGGGAAATCGCTGAAGGAGAAAGCTAGGTTCCAAGTAGCTGCGGCTTTTAATCCGAATGTGTTGAAGTTAGATAAAGCGGTGCGTTTAATTGAACGAAAAGTCGAGTATGGCGCGGATTATATTATTACGCAACCGATTTATGATACGGAAAAAGCAGTACAGTTGAAAGAGGCGCTAGTCGAGGCGGGTATTACTGTCCCTGTTTTTGTTGGGGTAATGCCGTTACTTTCGAGTCGAAATGCCGAGTTTCTGCATAATGAAGTTCCTGGGATTCGTTTGACAGACGAGGTCAGGGAAAGAATGCGAGAGGCTGATAAAAATGGAACAGGGCGAGAAGAAGGGATGGCGATTGCGAAGGAAATTATCGATGCAATTTGTGAACATTTTAATGGTGTCTACATTATAACGCCGTTCTTGCGCTATGATTTATCGATTGAATTAACGAAATATGTACAGAGCAAAGAAGCTAGTGAACAAACAGTATAACGAAAAGATGAGTTACCTGAATTGGAACGGACCTACTATCGTGGGATAAAATAAAAAAGCATTACTTGTTGAATTCATGTACAATGAATCCGCAGGGGGTGCTTTTTTGTATAGGAACAAGCAGCGATCAAATTGAAACTGGAAGGTATTCTGGTTTAGTAAAAGTGCTGTATGAAAAGGAAAAACTGATTTTGGTAGTATTTGAATAGTACAGTAGGGTGTGCGATTGATATTTAGTTTATACACTTTGCTTTTTTGAAATGTGTCCATTTTGTGCGAATAATATATATATTCCGTGAATTTCATCTGAATGTATTCCAGAAATAGGTTAAAATGTAGTAATTAATAAAGGTATAATAGAGAGGAAATCTAATGCAAAAGAAAGAAGGGGAAATTAATGAAAACTAAAGTTTGTATATGGGGAGTATCTTTATTTTTATTTGCATGTTGTATGCTGGTTATTACCACACACAAAGTGCATGCGGAAGAAGCAAAGAACATCGTTACAGTAAGTGGAAAGGGAAGCATTGAAAACGAGAGGAAGCGATTGGAAAGAGTACGTAAATTTTCAGAGCTTACTCCAACGCAATATTATGTGAAAAAGGGTGAACAAATAAGGGTTTCTGTTTCTGGAGGTACAGGGAGCTCGACGGGAATACTACTGGCTGTTGGAACTCCGGGGACACCTACTGGAATTATGAAAACTAGCGTGGATAGAGGAGAAAATGTTATCACAGCTGATAGGAGTGGTGTGTTATCTTTTATTAACCGTCAAGAATCAGGAAAAATTATTTTTGCAGTTAACTCGAAGCATGATAATATACCATTTTTCGTATTAGAACAGACTACTAATGAGGATTTTGCAAAGCAAATGGCACAGTATAAAAATGCAAGTATTGTACAATTTGTGAGTAAAAAAGCATTGATCACTGTCAGCTATGCGAATGCCCAAAAATATGTAAAGAATCCAGAGAAGCTAATGACATATTATGAACAGTTTTTAGATGCTCAAAATAAGGTAGAAGGGACTGTGGTGGAAGGACGCGAAGATTATTTGGCAGCGCAACATTTACAGCATTTTGTAGAATCAGATCATGGGTATATGTTTGCTACCAATGAGTATATGGGATTTTACGGTGATGCTGCTTTACAACGCCTTTTAACAACAGACAATGGTTGGGGAGTATGGCATGAGAGCGGTCATCAAAGACAGTTAGCCCCTATGACTTGGAGTGCTGCAACAGAATCCACTGTTAATATTTATTCTATGGCTGTTCAAAAAGAAATCACGGGGAAATTAACAGCACTTGATTCGCACTATCCAGCTATTCGAAACTATTTAAATCTGCCGATCGAAAAAAAGGAATACGATAAACAAGATAATAATATAAAAATGGGATTATATGGACAACTCATGGATGTTTTTGGAGATAGCTTTTATCCTCAATTACACCAAAAATATCGTCTTTTAGAAAAGCAGCCGAATTCAACAGATGAGAAAAAACAGGTGCTCATTATCCAATCTTCACAACTAGCGCAAATTAATCTAATCCCTTTTTTTGAAAAGTGGGGACTTCTGGCGGATGCAGATACGAAAGAGCTATTAAATCAGCTCCCTATTTTAGATGAACCTATCTGGGAAAATACAAATACAAAAAAATACCATCTCAACTTACCTCAAGTGAAATATGTGCCACAATTGCCATATTTTAAACAAGTAGTTAAAAAAATAGAATCGAGAGATAATCTATTAAAAATTACGTTAGACATGGATTGGATAAAAGGATATAAGTATGTAGTTACGAAAAATAACAACTATATTGGCGAAGTAATAGATGGTAATTCTTCTGGTGGGGAGCGGAAAATTGAAAGAGAAGGCTATGTTTTTTCAATTCATACACCCGTTCTATCTACCGATCAATTTCAAGTAGTGGTTCATCATGAAGGGGCCCATGTGTTAAAAACCTATAATTCATATGATCAAAATATTGAAAACCAATTAAATCAGTTATTCACAGACAGCACACAATCGGAGTTACAACAAGGCGTAGGGCAAGGGACATTAAACCTCCTGCTACAAGCGATTCAAAAAAGCTCGAATCAAGAACCCTTGTTGAAATTACATGAGAAAGGACAAAGATTACTTTTAGAGGGCTTGATTCGTGATATCTCCTACAAAAATCAACAAGTAAATGTGGCATGGGCAAGCAATGTGTACAAAAATTATCACACTGTACTTACGAAGAATGGAAAGTACATCTCGGAAATCAATAATGGAAACCCCTATTATTCTAGCACGCAAAATCTAAATTGGAAAACAACGGTTGGAAATTTAGCGGATAGCGATATACTTCGCTTCGAATTTAGGCTACCTGACAAAACGTATACTGTAAATGTTATTTCTGGAAAAGTGATAAAGATAAAAAACGCTTTAGAAGATATGTATGATGTTTCAGGTTCTATTAAAAATACAGTGAACCAGGAGGGATTGAATGATATTTTAATAGATATCAATAACTATAGTAGTACCAAACAAAAAGCAATGTTAATGAGTCTGTTTGATCACGTACAAAGAGATTTATTAAAGGGTATGATTCAATCAGTAGCGGTAAATGATAGCTTGAAAATAGAAACAATTTTTGCTAATGCTACTTATCAACAATATCAAATTGTAGCTGTGAAGAATGATATCTATACTGCAGAAATGCATTATGGTACAGCTTATTCTTCTGTTTTTTCAAATAATAGCTGGCGTATCAGTACGGCTTTAGTGAAAGGGGACAAATTTTATCTTGAAGTGAGATTACCGCATAAATCATATAAAATTGTAGAGCTTACAAAGTAAAGTTTAGGAATTTAAATTATGGAGTACTAGGCTATAAAGAAAGAGAGACTGTATATCCTGATTGAAAAGGATATGCGGTCTCTCTTTCTTTGTTAAATTTTCTAGATTCCCTATTTTAAAAATCAACCATATTTGCACTTAATAGGCTGATGAGGAATGCCACTGCAAGCAGGATTCCAAAGAGTGTGAGTGCTTTACTCGTTGCTTTCATCGCAGGAACCATTGTAATCGGTACGCTTTTTCCGATGAAGCGGCGAACGGCTTTGATGGCTTCTGGAACGCTGAGTAAAATGATCAGAATCCAAGGTGTTGCTTGGATCGTAAAGATGAGCGCGATTTCCCAAACATACGCGAAAATAAAGGCTAATGTGAAGAGAATCAGTGCTCCTTTTCGGCCTAGTAAAATCGCGAGTGTTAGGCGACCGTTTGCTTTGTCAGGCTCCAAATCGCGGATGCTGTTGGCGAGTAATAAGTTACCAACTAGCACCATCACTGGAATCGATACGTAGACGATGAATGAGCTAATAAATCCGGCTTGAATATAGAAGGAAATGAATGTGATAATACCTCCCATAAAGAAGCCTGCCATGATCTCGCCAAACGGTGTGTAAGCAATTGGATATGGTCCACCGGTGTATAAATATCCGACTACCATCGAAATAATACCGAGTAACCCAATCCACCAATTATTCACGTCCATACATAAGTAAATACCACCAAGAATCGCTAATACGTATAGAAAAATGGCTAGGAATAAAATAAAGCCTGGCTTCATCCCGTTTCGGACAATTGCGCCGCCGTTTCCTACTGTATGCTCATCGTCTTGCCCTTTTTTGAAGTCGTAATATTCATTAAAGAGGTTGGCAGAGGTCTGAATAAGGAAACAGGATATTAGCATGACTAAAAAGCGCGTAAAATGAAAACTTTCGTAGCTCATTGCGACTGTTGTTCCTAAAAATACTGGGACAAAAGATGCGACCAGTGTGTGCGGACGTAGTAACATCCACCATTTATGGAATCCAGAATGTCTTACAATAGCTGATTTTGTACCGTGTGCCATGTGTTTCTCTCCTTTTATAAAAGCTTTATACTTGTTCAATTTTAGGCATTATTTCGCTATTAGTCAATAATTATGGGATAATTCTTTTTTAAAGGCTGATTGCTCCCGTTTTTGTAAAGTGTCTAGAGGTGTAAAAATGGATGGCTTTTGTTATAATGGATGGGTGAGTGAAGGCAATGAAGGAGAGATGAGTTATATGGGTTTAACATTGCCGATAGAGCTATTTGAGCAGGCAAAGCGTAAACAAATTTCGCAACAGGATGATGTGTTATTAAGCTGGGTTTCAGAGATTCCTGATGGTGAGGCAAAGCGCATTTTTGATCAAGGGAATAATTTTTTTAAAGGCGAGCGTTTTTTCTGGCAAAATAAAGAGCGGACGCTGCGACTTGCGGGTCTTGGTGTTATGGATCAGTTGTGCGTGGAGCAGGGGCAGGAGAGGTTTTTAGCATTACATACGAGAAAAGAGCAGGTGCTCAGAAAGACGGTAACAAACAGTGAGGAAATCGCTTGTGGAGCCGTTTATTTTGGTGGGTTTCGTTTTGATGATCAGCATGATACAGCACCTGAATGGGAGAAGTTTGGGGAAGGATTTTTTTATTTGCCACTTTTTTTTAGTGACGGAAAAGGAGAATCGTTGCTATTTATCGGTGAATCTGTGGCTTAAAGAGGCGGATGATTATGCGAAAGTGGAGACTGTGATGGCGCAGTGGGATAACATTGCCGTGTCGCCAGTTGGATGTGACCCAGAAGTGACTTGTATTTTTGAGGAGCGTTTGGCGGAGGAGGCTTGGCTGGATGCTGCAACGGAGGTTGTGAGCTTATTGCAAGAAACGCCTGATATGCAGAAAGTTGTATTGGCTCGGCGGATGCGACTTGGATTTGATGGATTCCTTTCGAGTAGTGTTATCATTGCGAATATGGAGGAGCAGCAGGGGAATAGTTATTGTTTCGTGTTGGAAAATGGAGCGAGTACTTTCTTTGGTGCGACGCCTGAGCGTTTATTGTTGGCGGATGAGTCTCATTTGGAGTCTGCTTGTGTCGCAGGGTCGATTGCGCGCGGCGTGTCGGCGAGTGAGGACGCGATGTTCGGTGAAACGCTACTTAGTGATGCGAAGAACTTGGCGGAACACCATTTTGTTGTAGAGATGATTAAGGAAACGATGGCGCGATTTTGTGAGGATGTACGGGTTTCGGCGAGCCCGGTATTGCTTAAGAATCGGGATATTCAGCATTTATATATGACGGTTTCGGGACGCCGAGGCGAGGCGAAGTTGCTGGATGTCTTACGGGCGCTTCATCCGACACCAGCGCTTGGTGGTTGGCCGCAAGCGGAGGCCATGGGGGTCATTCGTTTGAAAGAAGAGATGGATCGTGGTTTCTACGGGGCACCGATTGGTTGGATTGACCCGCTAGATCGTGGTGAGTTTGCGGTTGCTATTCGCTCAGCGCTCACTGTCGATACGAATGCACTGCTGTATGCAGGATGCGGTATTGTGGCGGATTCGGTACCAACAGAAGAGCTTGCGGAGACGGCGATTAAGTTTCAGCCGATGTTGCGGGTATTAGGAGGTAAAGTACATGAACGATCATAGACAGGTCATGACGGAGTATTTGGCGGCTTTTATTGAGGAATTGGTACAGGCTGGTGTGAAGGAAGCTGTTATTAGCCTGGTTCGCGCTCAACGCCGATTGCTTTATTGATGGCAGAACATCCGACACTAAAAATTTATGTGGATGTAGATGAACGCTCGGCGGGATTTTTTGCACTGGGGATTGCGAAGGCTTCGAAGCGACCAGTGGTCTTGTTATGCACGTCGGGAACGGCGGCGGCGAATTATTTTCCGGCGGTAGCAGAAGCGAACTTGTCGCAGGTTCCTTTGCTTGTTTTGACGGCGGATCGGCCGCATGAGTTACGCAATGTTGGGGCACCGCAGGCGATGGATCAGGTGCGCCTATTTGGGACGCATGTCAAAGATTTCACGGATATGGCGATGCCCGAAAATTCGACGGAGATGTTGCGGTTTGCAAAATGGCACGGTTCGAAGGCTGTCGATATCGCGATGAATGCGCCGCGTGGGCCGGTTCATTTGAACTTTCCGTTGCGCGAACCGTTGATGCCGGTTTTGGAGCCGTCGCCGTTTGCAGTGACGGAAAAGAAACGTCGCCATGTGCATATTTATTATACGCATGAGGTGCTAGAAGACGCTGTGATCGCGCAAATTATTGAGGCGTGTGCTGGGAAACGTGGCGTTTTTGTCGCAGGACCACTGGATAAAAAGGCCTTTTCGCCGAAATTAGTAGCGCTCGCGGAGCAAATTGGTTGGCCGATTTTGGCGGATCCATTGTCGCAGTTACGCAGTTATGGCGCGCTTAGTGATGCGGTGATTGACCAGTATGATGCGATTTTGCAAGAGGAGGAGGCGCGCACGGCTTTGCGGCCAGAAGTCGTGATTCGCTTTGGTGCGATGCCGGTTTCAAAACCGCTTATGAAATGGTTGGAGGCGCTAGAGGATGTGATGTTTTACGTCGTTGATCCTGGTGCGGCGTGGAAAGATCCAATTAAAGCGGTAACCAACATGATCCATTGCGATGAACATTTCCTCGTCGGTGCGCTGACGGATGGTTGGCAAGACAAGACTGCGCCTGATTGGGCAGCATCTTGGAAAACGTTAAATGCAAAAGTGAAAACAGTTATCAGTGCGCATATGGAGAGGCTTGATGTGCTGGATGAAGGAAAGCTTGTGTATGATCTGCGTGAATGGATTCCGGAGAAGGCAGGTTTGTTCATCGGTAACAGTATGCCGATTCGTGATGTCGATACGTATTTTGCACAGGTGGATAAACAGATACGTATGCTTGCTAATCGCGGTGCGAATGGTATTGACGGTGTGATCTCTTCGGCGCTTGGTGCGAGCTTGACGGAACAGCCGATGTATTTATTGATTGGCGATCTATCGTTTTATCATGATATGAATGGGCTTTTGATGGCGAAAAAATATGGGTTAAACTTGACGATCATTGTGGTGAATAATAATGGTGGCGGGATCTTCTCGTTCTTACCACAAGCGTCTGAGCCAAAGTATTTTGAGACGTTGTTTGGAACGGGAGCAGATATTGATTTCCGTTATGCTGCGGCGCTTTACGAAGGTGATTTTCATGAGGCGCGGAATTGGGATGAGCTTCATGATGCGTTTGATCAGGCTCATTTCCATAAGGGGCTGGATATCATTGAGGTGAAGACGAATCGGTATGAAAATGTGGATAGTCATCGGGCTTTATGGGAAGCAATTAAGACGGCGATTCGTGCGGAGTTGGTATAAAGATGCGGATTCGGGATGTGGAATACCATGTTGTGGAGACGAATCAGGATGCATCGTCGCGCGGAACCTTGTTGTTGCTTCACGGCTTTACAGGATCGCATGCGACGTATGATGCGGTTTTACCGATGTTGTCGGCGGATTGGCATTGTGTGATAGTGGATTTGCTTGGGCATGGTGCGACAGATGCGCCGCTTGATACGTCGCGATATTCGATGGAGTCGCAGGCTGCTGACTTAATCGCTATTTTAGACAGGATCGGCGCTGAAAAGGCATCTGTGCTCGGATATTCGATGGGTGGCAGATTGGCGTTGGGGCTTGCGACGTTCTATCCCGATCGCATCCAGACACTGGTTTTGCAAAGTGCTTCGCCGGGTTTGGAATCAGAAGAGGCACGGGCTTTACGCGTTTTGAAGGACGCAGAACTTGCGCAAAAAATCGCTGAGCAAGGCGTCGCAAATTTTGTGACAGATTGGGAGAAGTTGCCGCTTTTTGCGACACAGCAACATCTCTCGGAAGCTACGCAACGCAAGATTCGGGCAGAACGCCTGAATCAGCGGGCACACGGTTTAGCTAGAAGTCTTAACGGTATGGGGACAGGCGCGCAGCCTTCTTTATGGGAGGAGTTGCCGACGCTTCAGGTGCCGACGCTACTTTTGGCGGGGCAGAAGGATCCGAAATTTTGTGGGATTGCGCTGGAAATGAAAACCGCGCTTCCCGATGCAAAATATATTACTTTTTCAAATGCGGGGCATACGATTCATATCGAGCAGCCGGAGAGCTTTGGCTATGCGGTCCGCAATTGGTTACGAATTAGAGGAGGAACGAAATAATGGGTTTTGAGTGGAAGAAAGAGAAGGATTATACGGAGATTAAGTACGAAACATTTGAGGGAATCGCGAAGATTACGATCGATCGTCCGCAGGTCCACAATGCTTTTACGCCGAGAACGGTGATTGAAATGATTGATGCGTTTACGATTGCGCGCGAGGATTCGAAGGTTGGCGTGATTATTTTAACAGGAGAAGGAGACAAAGCATTCTGTTCTGGTGGCGATCAGAAGGTTCGCGGGAACGGTGGCTATGTTGGTGAGGACAATATTCCACGCCTTAACGTGCTTGATTTGCAGCGTTTGATTCGGGTGATTCCAAAACCAGTAATCGCGATGGTTGCAGGTTGGTCGATCGGCGGCGGGAATGTGTTGCAACTCGTTTGTGATTTGACAATTGCAGCGGACAACGCGAAGTTTGGTCAAACAGGGCCGAATGTGGGCAGTTTTGACGCTGGTTATGGCTCGGGCTACTTGGCGCGCGTGATTGGGCACAAGAAAGCGAAGGAAGTTTGGTTTATGTGCCGTCAATACACTGCAGACGAAGCGCTTGAAATGGGCTGGATTAACACGGTCGTACCACTGGCTGATCTAGAAACAGAGACGGTTGCTTGGGCGAAGGAAATGTTGAAGAAGAGTCCGACGGCGCTTCGTTTTATCAAAGCGGCATTTAATGCGGACACGGACGGCCTGGCTGGAATTCAGCAGTTGGCTGGTGACGCCACGCTTCTTTACTACACAACGGACGAGGCAAAAGAAGGACGTGACGCGTTCAAAGAAAAACGTGATCCCGACTTCGATCAATTTCCGAAATTCCCTTGAGGTGAAAAATGATGGAACTAACCAATTGGTTGGAAAAACGAGTGCGGCTTTCTCCAGAGAAGACCGCGCTTGTTTTTCATGATAAACAAGAAACTTTTGTAGAGGTTTATGACGCGGTGCAAAAGGTGGCTGGGAAACTTGGCGGGTTTGGCGTGCGTCAAGGAGCGTATGTCGCTTTGCTGGGAAGAAATGATCGCGATACTTTTTTGATGATTCATGCGCTACAACAAATAGGGGCGCGGACTGTTTTTTTGAACAATCGGTTAACGGCAACGGAAATCGTGTTTCAGATACAAGATGCGCGGGTGGCATGTTGTTTTTATGCGGATGAGTTTGCACCTAAGATGGTGAGCTTGGATGTGGAGGCTAATTCATTTAGTAGCGTGATGTCAGCGCCAGTTTTGGATATCCCGCTTGTTCCCAATTTTGCGATGGATGAGGTTGCTTCGGTTATGTACACCTCAGGCACGACAGGGAAGCCTAAAGGCGTGATGCAGACGTTTGGCAACCATTGGTGGAGTGCGACAGGTTCGATGCTGAATCTTGGACTGGAAGCTTCGGATAGCTGGCTTTGCGCGGTGCCAATTTTCCATATTAGCGGTCTTTCGATTTTGATGCGCTCGGTGATTTATGGGATTCCAGTTTACTTGGAGGAACACTTTGACGCCAGACGCACCGATGCGCTCCTGAGAAACGGCGAAGTTACGATGATTTCAGTGGTTACGACGATGGTTGAGCGTTTGTTGGACGTTTTTCAAGAGCCGTACCATCCTCATTTTCGCTGTATGTTACTCGGCGGTGGACCTGCTAGTCAATCGCTACTGGAGGCCTGCTTTGAAAATGGAATCCCGCTTGTGCAGTCATTTGGCATGACGGAAACAGCTTCTCAAATCGTGACACTACCACCAGAAGAAGCATTGCAAAAAATCGGTTCCGCTGGAAAAGCCCTATTTCCCGCTGAAGTCAAAATCGGCGAGCACGATGAAATTTTGCTAAAAGGCCCCTCGATCATGGCGGGATATTTGCATAACGAAAAGGCGACAGAAGGGGCGTTTGACGCGGATGGCTGGTTCCAAACAGGTGACATCGGCTACATCGACGAAGATGGATTCCTTTTTGTTCTCGAAAGGCGCTCCGACTTGATTATTTCGGGTGGTGAAAATGTGTATCCGACAGAAATCGAGCATGTTTTGCTAGAACATCCGAGTGTTGCTGAAGTCGCAGTCGTTGCTACACCAAGTGAAAAATGGGGCGAGGTACCAGTCGCGTTTGTTGTGACAAAAACTGGAATAGAGAGCCAGTCACTGTTGACTTTCTGTGAACAGCGCCTCGCCAAATTCAAAATACCACAACAGTTCTACTTTTTAGAAAAGCTCCCAAAAACGGCCTCGCAAAAAGTGCAACGCCATCGTTTAAAAGAAAGATTACATTAAAGAAGGCCAAGCATAATGTAGCGCTTGGCCTTCTTCTCAATAATTCAGTGCTTTGTCTAACGCAGCTAAATTGTCTTTCATGATCGACATATAATCACGATTTGCATCCATATCCTTCTGTGTCAATGTCTCTAAATTATGCAATTTCATCGTTTTCGTGTTGGTTTCTTTTTGAATCACGTCCGCAATTTTGGAATTCGTATTCTGCTCCAATAAAATATACGGAATGTTGTCTTTCTTAATCGTGTTCACAAGCGTGGTTAATTTCTTTTGAGAAGGCTCGTCACTCGTCGAAATACCTGCGATCGGGATTTGTTTCAAGCCGTACTCATTTTCCCAATAACCGTAGGCTGCATGCGCCGTTACAAAGTCTTTATGCTTTGCGCTTGCGGCCATTGTTTTATAGTCACTGTTCAGCGTTTTTAATTGCGATACAACCTGTTCATAATTCTTTTCAAATGTTGCTTTTTGTTCTGGGAGTTCTTTGCTTAAATTATCTTTGACAACACCTGCCATCGTTACCATATAGTTCGGATCAAGCCAAACGTGCGGATTCACATCACCGTGATCATGTCCGTCTTCGTCCTCTTCATGGTCGTGATCTTCGTCCTCTTCATGAGTCGTAGCCGGTAATTTCAAGCCATCGGTGGTCACGGCAAACTTCACGTTTTCATTTTTTAGCGATTGTTTCGCCTTATCAACAAAACCTTCCATACCAAGCCCAATATAGAAAAACAGGTCACTATCTGCAATATTCATCATGTCTTTTTGTGAAGGGTCAAAACTGTGGGCGTCAGATCCAGCCGGATACACGGAATGCGCATCGACATAATTGCCACCAATCTGTGCCGCTAAGTATTGTAATGGATACACCGTCGTATAAACGGTCAACTTGTCCTTATCTTTCGTCTGCGCGTCGCTGTTGCCACACCCGACCATAAAAATAGAAACAAGCAGGATAGAACTAAGTAAAATGGCTATTTTCTTCATGAAAGGTAACCCTCCTAAATCGAAATCGTTCTTATTTGATGCTTAAAAATAATAAATCGTAGCCATTACGATTTAACATCAGAAATTCATAATACCGTATATAGGATGAAAACACAAGTATTTATTATTTTTTCATGAAAGAATAAGAGCAGTTACAAGCACACCTTCCTTGCACCTACTCTTATTTTTCATTATAATGGTGATAATGGTGCCCCTCATGGTCGCACTTCATTGGGACTAGATCGACACCGCCTTTATGGAAGGGGTGACATTTAGAAATTCTTCTAATTGTTAGCCAACCGCCTTTTAACGCACCATGTTCTGTGATAGCTTCCATCCCATATTGCGAGCAGGTAGGATAGAAGCGGCAAGTCCCAGGCTTCAGTGGTGAAATATATTTGCGATATAGCTGAATACCGCCCAACATGATCTTCTTCATTTTAAAATCACCTTCATCGTAAAATTAGATATCTTCATCGTACCACAAATTTGAAAAAAAGAAAGAGGAGTGGCATGTATACGTATCAAGATTCGCTCGGTAATACGGTATCGATCCAGTTTGATGCGACAGAAGAAGCAGACGATGTTCTCGTCATCGCTAAATTTCATGATGTCTGGCTATTTACGACGCATAAAACGCGCGGTATCGAGTTTCCTGGTGGCAAAGGTGAGCCTAATGAAACGAATGAGGAAGCAGCGCGACGCGAAACAATGGAAGAAACCGGCGCCAAATTAGACAAATTATATATTATAGCGCAATATAAAGTGAAGACTACCGAGCGTATTTTTACAAAACGGGTCTATTTAGCAAACGTTACGACATTTGTAAATCAAATCGACTATATGGAAACGCTAGGCCCAACGCTTATTTCAGGTAATTTAGCTGATATTGTCAGGCAGGAATGTTTTAGCTTTTTTATGCGCGATAAAGGCATGCAAGTTGTTATAAAGCGAGCTTTGGAGCAACTAAAAATAAATAATTGGAGGTAATATGCATGGGAATGCCACTAGAAGTAAACACGATGATCGTAACGAAGGGAAAGGAAAAACGTCTATCTGATAATTTTTTCGAGCTTGTGAAGGATGGGTATCGAATTTATCCAATTGATGTGCCAATCGAAGTCCGGACAACGAAAGAAAGTGAAACAAACGGTATTGCTGTACCACAAAAGCTGATCTGGGAAAACGATACAACCATTATTACATATGAATTAGTATCGCTGAACTCCAGCAACTAAAAAAGCTGAGCCTCACAAATAGGAGAGACTCAACTTTTCATAAATGTTATGCTTCTTTGTTCTTATTCGACATACGGCGAACCCAAGCGACAATGCTAATAATCAATGAAAAGATATATTCGCCAAGCGTCGCGATGAAGATGGATATGGCAATCTCTGCCTGTGAAACTCCGCCACCATAAAAACTAATAAAGAATATAATCCCACTTGCGACAAGGCCCAGCGTTGCTAAAAAGTACTTGAACCAGCGCCATTTTAAGACAAATTCAAAAATGCACACAGCGATAATAAAAATCGCAAAAATAATCAAAGTTAACGTTGAAAATATCATAGTTTCTTCTCCTTTGGTGAACCGAGCATTCATACAATCTAGGAAACTCCTGACGTATAAAATTCATTTTAACATAGTTTTGCAAGAATGGTAAGCAGGAAATATAATTTGAGGAGGCATATCTAAATGAAAGACATTGTTTTATATGACGAAAATTGCCGATTTTGTAAAGCCACGAAACGACTGTTTGAAAAATTAGACTGGATGAAAGTCATCGAGTGGAAGCCGCTCCAAGAAACACAGGACACAGGTTTTACACAAGAAGAATTGCTACGCGAGATTCATTTGATTACACCAACCGGTAGCGCAAAAAAAGGGTTCTTTGCAATTCGCCGAATGTTGTTACGTTTCCCACTAACCGGATTGATTGGGTTGATTATGTACATTCCAATTTTTAAGCCTGCGGGACGATTAGGCTACCGAGTCGTTGCGGATAATCGGACATGTGATATTCGCAAAAAAGGACGAGGGTGCAACTCGTAATTTTTGTGCGTGACAAGATTAATGAAACATGTTACAATGATGTGAAAACTAAATTAAACTCTTATCCAGAGCGGTAGAGGGACTGGCCCTTTGAAACCCGGCAACCTACATGTATTGTAAGGTGCTAACCTGTGGCAGGAATTGATTTCCTGATCGATGAGAGCGAAGGTATTGTAAATAATAGCCTTCTCTCTATTCCGCGCGCAATTGGCAAAATAGGGAGAAGGCTTTTTGTTGGCATCATTTAGATGTCTATAAAATGAGTGAACGAGACTGGAATGGAAATACTTGCTGTTCGCATTTTTACAAACCACTTCGCGATGGAGAAGAATAAAGGAGGAAATAAAGAATGGCAAGAAACCGTCATTTATTTACGTCAGAATCTGTTTCTGATGGACATCCGGATAAAATCGCGGATCAGATTTCCGATGCGATTTTGGATGCAATTTTAACAAAAGATGCTGATGCTCGTGTGGCATGTGAAACAACGGTAACAACGGGGCTCGTGCTAGTAGCAGGAGAAATTTCAACATCGACCTATGTAGATATTCCGAAAATTGTGCGGGATACGATTAAAGAAATTGGCTACACGCGTGCAAAATATGGTTTTGATGCAGAAACTTGTGCTGTATTAACCGCGATTGATGAGCAGTCACCGGATATCGCTCAAGGTGTAGACGTGGCACTAGAATCACGCGGCATCGGGCACACGGATGAAGCAATTGATGCGATTGGAGCGGGGGACCAAGGCTTAATGTTTGGTTTTGCAACAGATGAAACGGAAGAATTAATGCCACTGCCGATCTCACTTGCACATGCACTCGCACGTAAAATTGCTGAGTTACGCAAGAATAACACATTGACATACTTACGTCCTGATGCGAAAACACAAGTGACGGTGGAATATGATGAGAATAACGAACCAATTCGAATCGATACAATCGTAATTTCAACACAACACCATCCAGATATTGCACAAGAGCAGATTGCAGCAGACATGCATAAATTGGTCATTGAAGAGGTAATTGATACACGACTTCTTGACGCTGAAACAAAATACTTTATCAATCCAACAGGACGCTTTGTTATCGGTGGCCCTCAAGGAGATGCAGGATTAACAGGACGCAAAATTATCGTGGACACCTATGGCGGTTATGCCCGTCATGGCGGCGGTGCGTTCTCCGGTAAAGACCCAACTAAAGTCGACCGTTCAGGCGCTTATGCCGCGCGTTACGTCGCTAAAAACATCGTTGCAGCAGGGCTAGCGAAAAAAGTGGAAGTCCAGTTGGCCTATGCGATCGGTGTTGCTCACCCCGTTTCAATTTCGATTGACACATATGGCACGAGTGACTACAGTGAACAAGATTTGATCAACGCTGTGAATCAATTTTTCGATTTACGTCCAGCAGGCATTATTCAGATGCTTGATTTGCGCCGCCCAATTTATCGCCAAACGGCAGCATTTGGTCATTTTGGTAGATTAGATCTTGATTTACCGTGGGAACGAGTGGATAAGGCTGCACAAATGAAAGAATTTCTTTTAGAATTTGCAAAAGTGAACTAATATATAATCGAGAAAACCTGACAGGATAAGCAATCTTGTCAGGTTTTTTCTCGAAATTTATATATTTTCATATAAAATCCATAATTTTGTCACAAAAAATACACACACTTATGAATCATTATGTAATATAATAATTAAGTTACTTAACGAAAGGAGTTTTCAACATGAAAACAAAATTATTAGCAGCTTCAGCAATCGCGGCATCACTTGTTCTTGTAGCAGGTTGTGGCAATAGCGATACAAGCGACACAAAAAAAGAGGAAAAAACAGCAAAAACAGAGACAACAGCAAAACATGAGGATCATTTAGACTACCATGATCAAAAATCGTGGCAATTTGAAGCAGGCGATACGCAGTCCCCAATCAATATTGAAACAGCAAAAACAGAGCCAATGAAGGACACAGGGACTATTGAATTAAACTACAATCAAAAAGTGACCGATGAAGTAGACAATGGCCATAGTATTCAAGTGGATGACGGTGGACAAGCGACTATCAACGGGCGCAAATTTGAATTAAATCAATTCCATTTCCATGCAGAAAGTGAGCATACAGTGGATGGGAAACATTATCCAATCGAAGCCCACTTTGTAAATGAAAATCAAGATAGCCGTCTAGCAGTTATTGGCGTTTTCTTTAAAGAAGGTAAAGCAAATCCAGCCTTCCAAAGCATTTTAAACAATGTCAAAAAAGGTGAAAAAACAACAGTTAGTGAGCCAATTGATGTGGCAGCTTTACTTCCAACAAACAAATCATATTATCACTATCTAGGATCTTTGACTACACCACCATTATCTGAAAACGTGGAATGGTATGTCATGTCTACTCCAGTAGAAGTTTCCAAAGAACAAATTGCAGAATTCAATAAATACTACGATGGTAATAATCGCAAAATTCAACCACTACATGACCGTCCAGTATTGAAGCATACAGACAATTAATATCTCCTAGAGCGCCGTCAAACACCCATCTGTGTTGTTAAAGGCTGGGTTCAGTGCTACGTGTACAATTGTACATTCCCGCGCTGGTAATCGGCTTTGCCTAGCATATGAGCATTTTGGTGTCGCTTTTGGCTTTCACGATGGGATCATGGTGAAAGTGAAAACATTGTTTTTTTATGAAGAGGCTTAGAAGGTCACAAGGGAACACGTGATTTTCTGGCTCTTTTTTTGCGCGATGCTGTTCAAACAAACCCTATTTATGATATGATAGACGTTGTTGAAAAAGAGGACATAAATAGTTTAAAATAGAGGAGAAATGTGACGATGTGTGGATTTATTGGATGCGTACATGACCGCATTGCTGAGATTACTGGTGAGGAAAAGGAAACTTTTAAACAAATGAATGACATGATCACGCACCGTGGACCTGATGATGAGGGTTATTTTACGGATGAGCATGTTCAATTTGGTTTCCGTCGCCTAAGTATTATTGATGTAGAAAACGGTCATCAGCCGCTGACGTATGAAAATGAACGTTATTGGATAATTTTTAACGGTGAAATTTATAACTATGTGGAGCTGCGCGAAAGCCTTGTGAAAGAAGGTATGACTTTCGAAACGAGCAGTGATACAGAAGTTATTATTGCTACATATGCCAAGTATAAAGAAAAAACAGCAGAGCAATTACGTGGTATGTTTGGCTTTGTTATTTGGGATAAGCAAGAAGAGAAAATTTACGCTGCCCGCGATCCATTCGGTATCAAGCCGTTTTTCTATGCAGAAGAAGATGGTAAGCTTTATATGGGCTCCGAGAAGAAATCAATCTTGCATGCGTTGACATCGACGAAACTAGACGAGGTTTCATTGCAAAATTATATGACTTTCCAGTTCGTTCCAGAACCGGACTCATTGACACAAGGTATTAAACGCTTGGAGCCAGGTCATTATTTCACGAAGAAAATCGGTGGATCAATGCAGATTAGCCAGTACTGGAAGGCAAAATTCCAGCCGGTTGCTAAATCTGAGGATACATTCATTAAAGAAATTCGCGATGTGATGTATGATTCTGTGAAAATGCACATGCGCAGTGACGTGCCTGTTGGTTCCTTCCTTTCCGGGGGGATTGACTCATCGATTATTGCGGCGATTGCAAAAGAATACCATCCAGCGATCAAAACGTTTTCCGTTGGCTTTGAGCGCGACGGTTTTAGCGAAGTCGATGTTGCGAAGGAAACAGCCGAAAAATTAGGCGTAGAAAACATTAGTTACATCATTACACCGCAAGAATACATGGATGAATTACCGAAAATCGTTTGGCATATGGATGATCCGTTGGCAGATCCAGCTGCGATTCCGCTTTATTTCCTATCTCGTGAAGCGCGTAAACACGTGACGGTTGCTTTATCAGGAGAAGGTGCGGATGAACTTTTCGGTGGATATAACATTTACAATGAACCAAACTCACTTTCGATGTTTAACAAAATGCCGAGTGCTTTAAAATCGATGCTTCGTGGTGTCGCGAATGTTATGCCTGAGGGAATGCGCGGTAAAAGTTTCCTAGAGCGCGGAACAACACCGATGGAAGAACGTTATATTGGTAATGCGAAGATGTTTACAGAAGCGGAGAAAAAAATCTTGTTGCCAAAATATCAAACTGGCCATGATTACACAAAAATTACGGATCCGTTATACGCGGAAACAGTGGGCTACAATCCAGTAGAACGCATGCAATACATTGATATTCATACGTGGATGCGTGGAGATATTCTATTGAAAGCCGATCGTATGACGATGGCAAACTCACTGGAAGTCCGTGTGCCGTTCTTGGATAAAGAAGTATTCCGTGTTGCAAAAGATATTCCGGCATCACTGAAAACGACAAATGGTACGACGAAATACGTCTTGCGTAAAGCAGCAGAAGCCTTCGTACCAGAGCATGTTTTAAATCGTCGCAAACTTGGATTTCCTGTGCCAATCCGTCACTGGTTGAAAGACGAAATGAATCAATGGGTGAAAGCTATTATTCGTGATTCACCAACGGATCATTTAATTAACAAGAAATACGTCTTGCAATTGCTAGAAGACCATTGTGCTGGCAAACAAGATTATAGCCGTAAAATTTGGACGGTTGTTATTTTTATGATATGGTACGATGTTTATGTGGAAAATAAGTATGATTTTGGGAAATAATAAATGATAAGTTAAAGCACCAGACCTTTTGATCTGGTGCTTTTTTTCTGATATACTATGTAATGATTATTATATATAAAATGATGTAAACGCATACGGTATGATTGAAAGGAGTTTTTATGTGTATATAATGAACTTTTCTATAGAAGCTTGAATACGCAGAGTCTTGACTGTATAATCAATAATAGAAGTAGAGTCAAGAAAATAAGATTATGAAATTTATTGCAAAAAAGTTGAAACAGTCTTATAAAAATATATTTTCTTAATATTCTGTTTCTCGAAAAGAGGAAGCAGAATGATTTCTGTAGAGGCGAAAGAGCAGGTCATAAATAAAGAATATAAATATCGAAAAGAGGAGACAAATTGGTCACGGCTACTGTTTTTAGCGATTATTTCCATTTGTAGTAGCTTGATGTTTTTATATATGCATCATTGTCTATACAAATTGTGGAATGCTTAAGAGTATACGGTTCACGAAATTATCTTTATAGATGATGGTTAGTCCTACGGAAGATGGTTACCGAGCCGCACAAGAAATCGCTAATTATGTAAATCATAATACGCGCATTAAATCTGTTATGACTGTTAAAAAATCAAGGAAAGCGAGAAGCGCAGAAATGGGGATTCAAACACGCGACAGGTGACTTTGTGATAGTTACTTTTTCAAAACAACAATTAAAGAAATTATGAAACCATTTGCGAGAGATAATATTTGGGGTGTTACTGGGCATGTAAGGGTTTGCAATGGAAATAAGAACATCCTGACATTATATCAAGATGCTCTCTACGCTCGAGCCTTTTATGTGGGGCGTGGTGCACAAAGTTTGTCGGGTGATGTTTTAGTTTATTCAGGTGCTTTATCTGTATTTAGACGAGATTTTATCATGGCTAATTTAGATGATTTCACAAAAACAACTTTCGGCAAGAAAAAATTCAATTGGTGATGATCGTAGATTGACGAATATGGCACATGAAGGTGGAGGGCGTATTGTTTATCAGGCTACAGCGCAATGTTTAACAGATGCGCCTGAGAATCCTAAACAATTTTTTAAGCAGCAAACTAGATGGTCAAAATCGTTTTTTGTAGAAAGTATTAGGGCCTACCGCTTTGTTTGGAAAAGACCGATTTTCTTGTTTTGGTTAACGTGCGAACTGATCTTATGGTTGTTTTTCTTAGTGTCACTATTATTTCATCTAGATACATTACATGAGTATTTTAGTTGGGGCTTTGTTTTTTATTATCACCTATGTATATTATTATCCATGCAACATGGCTAATTCCTGTTAGAATATATGCATTATGCACGCTAAATAATGCAAAATGGGGAACAGGCTAAATAAAGGGAAAGTACTGTTCTAATAGTTTCTGATTTGATGCAAAAATGTAGAGAATGTTAATTTTTGGACGCTTATATTTGATCAATTTCAGCGTTTTATCTCTTTTTTGTGAAGATATTGTGAATTATTGTTTGAAGGCTTGAATACATATAAACTTGGCTGTATAATCAATTAAGGAGATAGGTGTTTTGTGGGGAAGCGGTAAGTGATAACAGAAAGATTGGCTCAAAATAAAGCACAGAGAGGGCCTTATATTTTTGTGCCATTACTTTGTAATAATTAATTCTTTAAACATAAAAGAAAGAATATTCAGTTTTTTATCCCGTTTTTTTTAAGGTTGCCCTAAAAATGTAGAGCATAGGTGATAAATTATCTTTGCACGTTCATGAAACAAGAAATAAATAGGTTTATAGAATCGAAAATAGTTGTTGGATACTTTTTCATGCTGTTCTATATCGTGACGAAAAAAGAGTGATTTATTCCAAATAAGTGACTATAAGATTCAAAAATCGGTTTTAATAAAAAAATGAACTAGTAAATGGGTTGAAAACTAGGTAATTTACACAAAAATCATAAAAATATGTATAAAAAGTGAAAGATTCAGAATGCTATTGTGTATCGATGAATTGGTATGTATAATGAGGAACGTACCTCACTTTAATGTAATAATGGAGTGAAAGGTGAGATGTCAACTTGTTCAAGTAAAGCGTCTAAGGTTTGCGGGAATCATTTATGACGAAGAGCAAATGGCAGTGCACGAATTTTATGGTTGCCGAGTTGTTGTAGTATTTTTGTTATTTTATTGTTCATGTACTGAAGTTGATGCGGTCCACAAACGCACTTGTTGAACTATCATAAGTATGGAGAGGAAGAGATGATGCGTGAAAAAAATTATCACATACGGTACGTTTGATTTACTCCATTGGGGACATATTCGCCTTTTGGAGCGTGCCAAGGAGCTAGGAGATCACTTAACAGTCGTATTATCAACAGACGAGTTTAATCTGCTAAAGGACAAGAAGGCATTTCACAACTATGAGCAACGTAAGTATTTACTCGAAGCAATCAAACATGTGGACAAGGTTATTCCTGAAACAACTTGGGATCAGAAGATTGCGGATATTCAAACGAATCAAATTGATATTTTTGTAATGGGTGATGATTGGAAGGGTCAGTTTGACTTCCTCACGCCTTATTGTAATGTATGCTATCTGGAACGAACGAAAAATATTTCTACGACATACATTAAACAACAGCTTGCCGGCAGTATCGAGGCCTAACGCGCGGTATTCCTCTTCTATAAGGGTAAACATGATGAAAAAGTGGAGAGAGATTTTTTTGGAAAATGAGGAGTCATCGAGATGAAGGTTGGGATTATCGGATTTAATGTTTTTTCGCCAGGTGGTACGAGTCGGAGTAATTTAAATTTAACGAAGGAATTTAATCAAGAAGGGATCACGATTGTGATTTATAACGCGCGCTCTTTTTCACCTACGGATATTTTAAGTCTTCGCCACCAGGAAGAACTAAGCTCTCAGGTGATCTTCAAGCCTATTCAAGATTTAGGTAAAGATGAAACGATTGATTTATATATAATTACTCGGGAGACCTTTTTTCCTTTGGCACAACTCATTAAGCATTATTGTCCGCACGTGATGGTCATAGGGGAAATACATGCACCGCTTAGTTTACTTCCTGATAATTTGGTAACCGATTTACACGCATTAGACTATGTAAGAGTCGCGACAGAATCTATCAAAACACAATTCCATATGAAATATAAATACGATGCTTTGCTTGTGCATCACGTTAGCACACATCATGTGACATTACCACAAAATACAGCGCAAAAGCCTACGAGTAATTTGTTTGTTTTATCTCGTTTTGAAGATGATGTGAAAGATATCTCATATGCAATACGGCTTTTAGACTACCTCGTACATTACCACAAGGCAACGCATATCAAGCTGTATATTCAAGGATATGGCCCGTCGGAGATGTTATACAGGAATTTGATTAATAATTATTCACTGCATGCCAACGTGTTTTTTAATCAAGGGACACCGGTAGACTATATTTATTTTTCGACATCCCGTTATGAAACGTTCGGGTACTCCATATTAGAGGCGCTGGCAGAAGGGAAGCGAGCCATTTTATTTCCAGGAGAAGACAGAGTATTAAGAGAAGTATATGGTAACCCTAATAATATTCAATGGATTACGAAAGATATACAAGCTGATGCGCCGCGTGTTCTGAATTTTATCGCATCTACGGAGCGGATCAACTATCGTCAAGCGTTACCAGTCATTGCGAAGCCTCAAAACTATGTTTCGCTCTATATGCAGCAATTAGCGACCTTTAAACGCCAAAAACAGAAGCATTTCATCGCAACAAAAAGTGTCGATGATGTTTGGACAGAAGTCTTGACGAGTCCGGTTCATCAGATTCCGATGGCTTATCAACTTTATGGTTACTTAAAAGATAAGCCGGTTATCGGGAAATTTTTGACGAGTCATTCTGTTAAAAATATGCTTCATTCTATGCTGGATCGTATCGAGGCTTGGAAAGAGCGGTATCAGCGAACAACATTCGTGAATGACAATATGTATTTTATCGAATCGTTTCATGGGAAATCTTTTTCTGGTGATCCAAAATATATGGCGCTTTGGCTAAAGCAAAACATTCCGGATGCCAAAATATTCGTCAGTTCGGTGAATCAGTTGGTGGACATGGAAATTAGGCATTTTGGTATGGAGGCGCTAAGGTTGGGAAGCGCAAACTATCTGCAAAAATTCCGGATGTGTAAATATATCATTGTTAATGGAAACCCGTTAGATAAGGCTGGAAAAGGGGCAAATCAAGTCATTATACAAACTTGGCATGGTTTACCGCTTAAGAAGATGGTGGCCGATCTTGAGGATCTAAAACATCGCCAACAAGAATTAAGTGCGTTTCTGCCAAGGATGAAAAAATGGGATTATCTACTAACTTCTTCGGCTTTTAATACGGAATTGTTTGCATCTGCATTTTTATTAAAAGAAAATCCGAAATTAGAAATTCTGGAGATGGGAGCACCTCGAAATGCTTATTTGATTCAAAATAGGAGTAGGCATGGAGAAAAAGCGCGGCTGCATTTGAAGTATTTCAACCGACCATTAGATGCGACTAAAAAATTCATTCTTTTCTGCCCTACGTGGCGAAAGCAAGAGCGAGAAGAGGTTACCGGCATTGACTTGAAGAAGTTGATTGAAAACTTGCCGCCAGAATATGAGGTTATTGTGAAATTGCATCCACTTGAAACCTCGCTTCGTAGGCTGTATAAATCATTAGATCCTCGGATTCATTGTCTCTTTAATGAGCTGGTAGATATTCAAGAACTATTTATTTTAGTCGATGTCTTAATTTCTGATTATTCTTCTGCTATTTTTGATTATGCACATCTCAATAAAAAAATTATTATTCTTCAAGAGGATTCAGAAAACTATCAAAAGAAGGTTGGCTGGTACTTTGATATGAAAACGACTTGTTTGTTGGAAGGCAAATCATATACAACGGAAAGTCTCACTCAGGCGATTTTAGAAGAGGATCCGAACATTTTTAGTTATTGTAAAGCGATTCAGAACAATTTGCTAAACAAGGATAACGTATTTACAAATGAAAAATTAATGCACGAATTATTTTTGCAAGAGAGGCTGTGAACTTATTTGACAACAAATAAAGATATTGAATTTACAGACATTTATAACTTTCAATGTGATTATGAGAAAACAAAATTGGTCGTTAAAACATTTTCCAATAAAAACATGTTGGAATTGTCACGGGAGACGCAACCAATTTTAGATATGTATAAAGCGGTTTTAGCGCACGATTATATTTTATATATGCATACTGGTCAATCTTCGTATTTTATTCGTCGTAAAGATGTGCATACGATTTGGCAACGAAAAGACCTGGTTCAGCATGGCGACCTGTTTTATTCGCTCGATCAAATACCTGAGGATAGGGAGAACAAGCTTGCACCTAGGCGTTTGGTTGTCATTTTTTCGCCAATGCCTGGGAAGGAACAATATCATAGCGCGAATATTGCACACCGCTGTTTTACATCATCATTTCCGAGTATGCAGAAGCATTTAGTTAAAAATACAATCATCATGCGTATTATGGATTTGAATTTATCATACGGCAGTCACTATATCAATACGTTTAACTACCACAACATGGAATCTGATATTCAAGAAGCGATTCAGTATGTCATGTATTCGCAGCACATTGCGAAAGAGGATGTGGTTTTATACGGTGGATCAAAAGGTGGAACTGGTGCACTATACCACAGTTTACTCGGTGATTACAATTCTGTGACGGTGGACCCAATTATTAGTATCGAGCAATACAACCAAGAGAATGATCTGCATTTTTTACGTGATTTCCGTAAAAGAAGTATTTTGAATGATCTTATCAAACTTGCGAATCAAGAGACAACGAAAAAACGGATTATTTTTGGATATCCGCTCATTTCTTTTAACTATAATTTGTACTCACAAATTCCGTCTGATTCGGTTGAGATTCATAACGTGTTTGATTCATCGGTACACAAGCATGCCGATATTTCGCGAAATACGATGATAGAACAAATTACATGTATTAATGAGCTGTTACTTTCCTCAGATAATCTGCATAAGATTGTAGATCAAATAAGCGCACTAACTGAATAAAGAAGGGGACGAGTAACATTATACCTAAAAAAATTGCGATTGTAGGCTCATGCTTATCCAGAGATAATTTTAATACGACATTTAATCCGTACTATAAAGATGTGTTCGAATGTGTTCTGCATCAGCATCAGTGCAGTTTTCTGAGTCTGATGTCACCGGAGATGCCAATGGTTGAAGATGAAGCGACGGCGGAAATGAATGCTTTTACGAGTTGGCATTTTAAAACGGAGCACACGAAAGAGTTTTTATCTTTGATTCAAACAAGAAAGCCGGAATATCTGTTGTTGGACGCCTATGCGGACATCTATTTGGGAGTTGTAGAAGTTGCGGAAGGCTACTTTACGTATAATCCTAAATTTAAAGATACGCCGGTGCTCCAGTTAGCCAAGGAAAAGTGGACTTTGGACGTGGATTACGAGAAATATTGGAAAGCTTGGACGCAGCATGTGGATGCATTTTTTCAATTTTTACAGGAGGAGGTTCCTTTTTGTAAGATTATTTTAGTAAAAGCACGATTTGCAGATCGGTTTGCAGATGGCAGTTCACTGAATGAGTGGCGAGAAAGTCGTAAATATCCGACGGTAGATATTGCGGGCTTAAACGCGCTTTGGGATCAATTAGATCAGTACGTGGAAGACTATTTTTCTGTTCAAATTTTAGATATGACGCAAAAAGAGTATATGTTGGATCGGGATCACCCGTGGGGCGCGTTTTATGTGCATTATACGCCTGATTTTTATCATGATTTTATGCAACAATTGATAGAATTAACGAATGGGAAATGAGACTGGGACATAAGGGGGATCTTAAGATTCTTTTATGTCCCAGTCTCATTTTTTATTTTTCAGAAAATTAATTTTATATAAAACTAGATTATTACTTGGATTTGAACTCCCATAACCCCATCAAAAAAGCCAAATATGTATAAAAGGTGAAACATTTCAGAAACTATTGAATATAGATGACTCAGTATGTATAATTGAGAACATGTTTGAGTAATTGAGAAGATATTTCAATCTAATATACAAAGAACCAAGTTGAATCTGATGGTAATGTATCAGGAAATGTAGGGATTGAATTTTATTGAGTTAGATAATGTTATTTTTTGAATAGCGGGTTAATTGAATTTTTTTAAATATAATATTGCGGTTTTTTTATTAATTAAGGGGGTTGGCATAATGTTTGAAGAGGGGACGAAGAAATCATCATTTATTATTTCGCTATTTGGCTTTATCCTTTGCGTAGCGATGCTAGAGATGATTGGTTTTTGGAGAACAGGGAATATCTCGACGTCATTTAGTATTTATGGCTGGGGCATGGTTATTTATCTTATTATTAAAATGACACTGTCTATGTTTTACAAGCCAAAGAAAAATGAGCCGCCAAATTTGAAAGTCACGGTTGTTATTCCAGCTTATAATGAGTCGAGTGATGCAATTCTTCGGTTGATGGAGACGATTCAAAAACAAACCTACCCAATACATGAAATCTTTTTTGTGGATGACGGTAGTAAATCAAAAGACGCAGTGATTGCTTTGCGGAAATACGTAGCAGAAGCTAATTTGCCAAATACGAAGAATATTATCATTCACGAGATGGAAAAGAACCAAGGGAAGCGTCATGCACAAGCCTATGCTTTTGAGCACTCCACTGGGGATATATTTTTCACAATGGATTCCGATGGAGAGATTTTCCCAAATACATTGTATGAATTAATGCGACCATTTGCTGATGAAAAAGTGATGGCTGCGACGGGTCATATTAATGCGCGTAATCGTGATACCAATTTGTTAACGCGTCTTTTGGACATGCGTTATGATAATGCATTTCGCGTGGAGCGTGCCTCACAGTCAGTGACTGGACATATTCTTGTTTGCTCGGGTCCAATTAGTTGCTACCGACGCGAGGTCGTCATGGATAATCTGCAGCGATATTTGAACCAAAAAGTTCTTGGAGTGCCAGCATCTGTTGGAGATGATCGTTGTCTAACAAACTATGCGATTGAGAAGGGGATCACGATTTATCAGTCAACAGCAGAATGTATTACGGATGTTCCAGATTCGATGCGTGTCTTTTTAAAACAACAAACACGATGGAGTAAATCTTTTTTTAGAGAGACATTTATATCAATGCGTATGATTTTCACACACCCGATTGTCTTTTTATGGTCTTTCGTTGAGATCGTTCTATGGATTTATTTTTCTAGCTGCTGTTGGTTATAATATTATTTGGCACTTCTGGGATTTAACATGGGTTGATTGGGTATTTTACTTAATTTTGGCTTGTTTATCTGCTTATGCAAGGAATGTGCATTATATGTTTAAGTATCCACTTTGTTATTTAATGGCGCCTATCTATGGGCTTATTCATTTTTTCACTATTCACATTGTTCGTTTAACTGCGCTGGCAACATTGCGTGTAGATAAATGGGGAACGCGTTAAGGCATATAAAAAGGGGTAATGAGATGAAAAAATTTGAGAAAATAAAGAATGATTTGAATAAAAAGGAAGCAGTTATTGCGGTTATGGGACTTGGCTATGTCGGTTTACCATTGGCTATTTCTTTTGCCGAAGCTGGGTTTCAAGTCATTGGCTTTGATCCAAGTGAGTCGAAAGTGACGCTCGTGAATCAAGGGCAATCCGATATTATGGATATCACATCGGAGCGTCTATCAACATTGATTGTAAAGGAGCAGCTTGTTGCAACTACAGATTCTAAAAGCTTAGCAAAAGCAGATGCAATCATTATATGTGTACCAACACCTTTGACCAAATCGTATGAACCAGATATTTCGTATATTGTGAACGCTGTGGATATGATTCGAGCGAATATGACACCTAATACGGTTGTAGTGTTGGAGAGCACGACATATCCGGGTACTTCTAAGGAATTGCTTTATGCACCGATTGAGAAAGACGGTTGGAAGTTAGATGAAGACTTCTACGTTTGTTATTCACCAGAGCGAGTTGACCCAGGGAACAAAACATACCAAACAGAAAATACGCCAAAAGTATTAGGTGGTATGACACCAATTTCGATGCAAGTTGGGACGGCTTTATATGAACAGGTTATTGATCATGTCGTACCAGTAGCGTCGACAGAAGTCGCAGAAATGAGTAAGCTGCTTGAAAATACGTTTCGTAGTATCAATATAGCTTTTATTAATGAAATGTCATTATTATGCGAAAAGTTAGATATTGATGTTTGGGAAACAATTGAAGCATCTAGCACGAAACCGTTTGGATTTATGCGATTTAACCCAGGCCCAGGAATTGGGGGACACTGTATCCCGCTAGATCCAATTTATCTATCTTGGAAAGCGAAAGAAGTGAATTTTTTCAGTCGTTTTATTGAGTTAGCACAGGAAACAAATCATCAAATGCCAGAGCATGTTGTTCATAAGGCGATGAAAACTTTGAATGGTATACAAAAGGCGTTGAGCGGTTCGCGTGTCTTATTACTAGGTATGGCTTATAAGGAGAATATTGATGATCTTCGTGAATCACCGAGTATTTCTGTTTATGAAAATCTTGTAAAAGCAGGCGCTAGTGTGGATTTTTGTGATCCATTAGCAACGAGGTACCGGGATTATAACGGCGTAACACGGGAAACGATTCCGCTTGATTACAATCGTTTTGCATCCTATGACTTGGTTATCATGTTGACATGTCATGACCTTTTTGATAAGGAGCAGATACTCGCAAACAGCTCTTTAATTTTAGATACAAAAAATGTGATGTCTCCGTTTGGTTCAAGTAAGGTTACTCGTTTCGGTGGAGGGCCAGCCGTAGATGTTGAAAAATCATTAACAGTACAGTGAATTTTGACATTATAAAGGATTATGAAGTTAAAGAAGATTCTGCTCTTGTTAAATTGAGCGGAATCTTCTTTGTTATATCGATTAGTTACGCAGTCTTAATTGAAACGCCTGCCCAGGTTTTATGAAGGGGAGTAGAGCAATGGACTCTGGAGCGATATGACCGATATTATTTGTTTTTGGTTCGCTAGGCAAGTCGCGAATGGCTATGGTGACTTCGCCTCGATAACGTCCGAATAGGTTGTTGTCGATGAGAATGCTACCGATGGGACGGACGTTGGATGAGGTGGGTGCGATGTCAAGCTTCGCCAGGGCTGGGCGAGATTTTTCTAGGCGAATGAGATCGCGTGCTGGGTCCATTCGGTTATTGTCTGGGGTTAGCAGGTGTTTTTGGATGGATGGATCTAGGTTTGATGCTAGTTTGCAGTCAAGTAAGAGCATGTCGTTTTTGGTGAAAGTAGCGAATTGCTCGGCAGTTTGTGTTTGAAGCGATGGATCGCCGATGTAGATGTGATCGACGCCGAGTGCTGCAAGTTCAAGCGCAGAAGCGAATGGGTGGCTGTAGCGGTGTTTTTCGAGTGTCGGCAAGCCTTCGAATAAGGGTTGGCGTTTTTCACCGTCGCCAGGCACGAAAGCTGCAATTTTTAAGCCGTGATGGTGTAGAAAATCATTGGTTTTCTGAAAAAAGGAAACATCGAGACCTGTGTGCGGTTTTGGGTAGTAGTTATGGAAGGCCTCGACTTGTGAGATATTAACGCCAGCTTGTACAAGTGCTTCTAAAAAGGGTTGGTCAATTGTGCTGGCGTTGAGGTAGACTTTGATTTTTTTTGCTAGTTTTGCGATTTCGTCTGTGGTGAGGCCGTAATCGACGCGTAGACCGGTGACGCCTAAATCGGTTAGTTGGTCGGCATTGTCAATCGTGAGGCTAATGTGTGCCAGTGATTCAGCAGAAATATCGAGGATTAATGGCATCTCGTGCATTTTTGCCGCAGCGCCTAATCTTGTGAGTAGGTGGCGATAGTTTGCAGGATTTTCTTCGGGGATATGTAAAGAACTAAAAATGAGCGAAAAGCTGTTTTTGGATGCTTGTTGGATCGTTGTTTCAAAGTCATGATTGCTGGATAAATAAATCGAGATACCAAACATGTGAATCACCGTACTTTCTTTATATTTTAAATTAAGTATACAATTAGTGAAATATTATTTCAAACAAAAACCAGCTTCCGTTATTAGTTCGCGGAAACTGGCTTTGTTTTTCGTTTTTCAATAGCGATTACAAAGGGGGGATTGTTGCGCTGGTTGATGAAGCGGTATTCTAAGACGTGAAACTGTTCTTGAGGAAGCGCTTCAGCATAGTTTAGCACGGCTGATTTCTCTGTTTGGCCTTCGGGGTGTCCGTGATAAATGACTAGAATCACAATGCCGCCGATGGTAAGCATAGATAGGGCGCCTTCAATGGCTTTTATGGTAGAGTCAGCGAGTGTTGTGATTGTTTTGTCGCCGCCTGGAAGATAGCCAAGGTTGAAGATGGCTGCTTTGATCGTTTGATTAGGCAGGAGCTCCGTCATTTTTGCGTGATTCTCGCATAGAAGTGTGACTTGATTGGCGACACGTTTCTCCGTGAGTAATTCTGTCGTGGTGTCAATGGCTTCTTGCTGGATATCAAAACCGAATACGTGACCGTTTACGCCAACTAAATTCGCTAAAAAGGTTGTATCATGACCGTTACCAACAGTGGCATCGATGACGGTATCACCAGGCAAAATAATACGAGTTAACAGGTCGTGACTGAATGGTAAAATGCCTCTTAAGTTCATGCTTCGTTACCAACCTTCACAGTGCTGTAGAATTTTCCTTGCCAACTATCACGTCTGACGAGTTCGGCGTCAATCGAATTCAAAACTTCCCATTTATTTAAGCTCCAAATTGGGCCGATCAGATCTTCAATCGCGCCATCTCCTGTAATACGATGAATCACCATCTCAGGAGGTAGTATTTCCAATTGGTCACAAACAAGGTTGACATAATCGTCTTTTGTTAAAAATTTCAGTTCACCGTTTTTGTATTGCTGGACCATTGGTGTTCCTTTTAGCAAATGCAATAAGTGGATTTTGATGCCTGCAACGCCACTTTCGACGACTTTTTGGACGGTTTGCATCATCATTTCTGGTGTTTCGCGAGGTAGGCCATTGATAATGTGCGTACAAACACGAATGCCGCGCGCATGTAATTTTTCGACGCCTTCCACGTAACAATCGTAATCGTGTGCCCGATTGATTAGCACGCCTGTCTCGTTGTGCGCGCTTTGAAGGCCTAGTTCGACCCAGAGGTAGATTCGCTCGTTTAACTCAGCTAAATAGTCCACAACGTCGTCAGGAAGGCAATCAGGGCGTGTGGCAATCGAGAGCCCGACGACACCTGGTTCAGTCAGTACGGATTCATATTTTTCGCGTAGTTCGGCAACTGGGGCATGCGTGTTCGTGAACGCTTGAAAATAAGCCATATACTTGCCGTCCTTCCATTTCGTGTGCATCCGGTCCTTGATAGCGTGAAATTGGGTTTGCAAATCATCCACCCGATCCCCTGCAAAATCACCAGACCCCGCCGCGCTGCAAAAAGTACAACCGCCATGCGCCACCGTACCATCGCGGTTTGGACAATCAAAACCACCGTCTAGCGCCACTTTAAAAACCTTATAGCCAAAGTGGTCACGCAAACAGTAATTCCACGTATGGTATCGTTTATTATCGTTCGTATATGGAAATGGGTTCATTTTTGTCAAACTCCTTCAAACTTGAAATAATCATCTCTGCTATTTTATCATATTTTTCAGGGTTGCGGAGGAGTTATCATTGTGCTATGATATAAAAATACTTTAACTTGGTAATGTGTTAAATCGACTTGGAGGCAGAGAACAATGAGCAAAACGAACAAAAAAAATGGGCTATCTCGTGTTAACATCGTTAGTAGTAGGGAATATGATTGGATCAGGTATCTTTATGCTGCCGCGACAAATGGCAGAAGTGGCGAGTCCGCTAGGCATCATGTTGGCGTGGATCTTGACAGGGACGGGCGTATTAATGATTGCGCTTGTATTCGGAAATTTGGCTGTGCGACGACCAGACTTAACAAGTGGTGCGCAAAGCCATGCGTTCGAATTATTCGGAAATCCAAAGCTAAAACGGCTCGCTGGATTTATCGCTGTATGGAGCTACTGGGTGGCAAACTGGGCAGGAAACGTATCCATTATCACCTCGTTCGCAGGCTACTTATCGGTCTTCTTCCCAGTGCTAAACAGCAAAACAATAGTATTTACGATGGGTTCTTACAGTTTAGGCGTAGGTCAATTATTGACATTTTTAGTGTGCTCTTTGCTTCTATGGGGTGTATGCTTGATTATCATTCAAGGTGTGAGTGGAGCTGGGCGGATCAACTTCATCGCAACAGCGGCAAAAATCATCGGCTTCTTTCTATTCATTGTCGTAGGCTTATTTGCCTTCCAGTCTTCGGTGATGGGCGAGTGGTACCACCCAGTTGTGGATACTAGTGGCTTAGAACATGGCTTACTATCGCAAGTGAACAGCGCAGCAATCGTGACGTTATGGGCGTTTATCGGTATTGAATCAGCATGATGTTTGCTGGACGCGCAAAATCGGGGAAAACGGTTCGTGCAGCAACCATTTCGGGGCTTGTGATCTCCGTTTGTCTGTACACAACGATTACCATTCTGGCACTTGGTCTCATTCCAAAATCGAAATTACTACATTCAGCGAGCCCGCTAGCAGATGCACTCAATGTTGTCACCGGAAGTGGTGGCTCCGCAGTGATGGCTTTGCTCGCGCTAGTATGCCTTTTTGGTTCCGCAATCGGCTGGATTATGATGAGTTCAGAAGCGCCGTACCAAGCTGCCAAAAACGGACTTTTCCTTCCGTTCTTAGCTAAAACAAATAAAAATGGGACGCCGGTTCTTGTGTTAATTTTGACATGTTGCGCATCGCAATTATTTATTCTTTCTACACTCTCAGGAAATATCGCGGCGGCTTATGATTTTGTTGTCAAAGTATCGACGCTTGCTTTTCTCGTTCAATATTTCATCTCGCCATTATTCCAGTTAAAACTAACGATTACTGGCGCAACGTATGAAGGGAATAGCGTTCTTAAGCGTTGTTTCGACGCTTTTATCGCAGCACTTGCTTTGACTTATTCCTGTTGGATCATCAAAAGTGGTATGGGAGACTGGCATGTATTCGTGCTTAGTGTAGGCCTGTTTTTACTAGGGTTCTTGCTCTATCCACTCATGAAATACCAACCGCTTCAAAAATAAGGAGTGAGGCTTTTGCGCGAGCTATCCTTAGCAATTGATTTATTATAGTATCTATGCTATTTTTAAAACAATTGTACATGGCTTTAAAAAAGGGAAAGAAGTGGAAAAATGATAATTCTGTATCTTGTGTTGGCAGTTATTTGTTTGATGGTTATCACGGCTTTTTATGGTAAATTTAATTTGAAAAAACATTGGATCGGGGTCGCAGCACTTATTTTGCTGGCGGGGTTAATGGCGATTTTTTTGAGGCAGACTTTTTTTGTGACGGGCAGTCCGTATCACGAAATCCACAAACAGGTGGCTTCCACAGACCTTTCTTCGGAAGCGGTGAATGGTATTAAAATTGATCAAATCCTCTCGAGCGAAACACAAAAAAAAAGATTTTAACCTGCAAAAAGCGTCGAACAAGGGGCTAGAAGAAGAAATCAAAATGCTCGTTCCTAAGAAGCAGGACAAGGCAACGTACTGGGTTTCAATGGAAAAAGCCGACAAGAACCGTGTTATCCATATCGAGTTTGGTAGCGATAAGTTAACGACGAGTCGCGGTATTAAGTTCGGGGATTCGGTGGATAAAGTGGCGAGTACGTATGGTTCAGCATATCGTAATTTAACGCGGTCGGATCGCTATGAACAGGAACTTGTGTATGAGGACAAGGATAATAATATCGAATTGCGCTTTGGCTTTTGGAATGATAAAGTCGAGATGATTTGGTTGACCGCGCTAGATAAGGCTCCAATTTAGAGGGTTGTCAAAGCGGGTTTTATGCGCTACAATAGAAGCTTGATGAACAAAGTGAAGAGGAGTAGTAGTATGGGTGGATTGGCGTTTAGAGAGGTGACGGTTGGTGCGAGTCACACGCGAATACATACGAACTTGCCTCGTGAGCATAGATTGCGGTTTGATACCGCCGTGTATTTCGCGTTAAGGAATGCTTGAGTTGAGTGGAGACACTAATTTGGGTGGTACCGCGGGGGTTTTTTAACTCTCGTCCCATAGCATTTTTTTTGCTGTGGGATTTTTTTGTGCAGCAAATATAGAAAGGGAGTATGGATGATGACATTTAATCACAAAGAAACGGAGCCGAAATGGCAGAAGAAATGGGAAGATGAGAAGGTTTTCAAAACGACGGAGGACGCGGATAAGTCGAATTTTTATGCACTTGATATGTTCCCTTATCCATCAGGCTCAGGTCTCCATGTTGGGCATCCTGAAGGCTATACGGCGACGGATATCATTTCGCGAATGAAGCGGATGCAAGGGTTTAACGTGCTTCACCCGATTGGTTGGGATGCATTTGGTCTGCCAGCAGAGCAGTACGCGATTGACACTGGGAATGATCCTGCTGAATTTACAGCGCATAATATTGAGAATTTCACGCGTCAAATCAAGTCACTAGGTTTCTCTTATGATTGGGATCGCGAAATTAATACGACTGATCCGAGTTACTATAAATGGACGCAATGGATTTTCACGAAGCTTTACGAAAAAGGATTGGCATATGAGGCCGAAGTTGCGGTAAACTGGTGTCCAGCGCTTGGTACGGTACTCGCGAACGAAGAAGTCATCGATGGCAAAAGTGAACGTGGCGGACATCCTGTCTTTCGTAAACCGATGCGCCAATGGATGCTGAAAATCACGGCGTATGCGGATCGTTTGCTAGATGATTTGGATTTGGTGGATTGGCCGGAGAACATTAAAGACATGCAGCGCAACTGGATTGGCCGCTCGGAAGGAGCAGAAGTTGCGTTTGCGGTGAAGGATAGGGATGCGAGCTTTACGGTATTTACGACGCGTCCAGATACACTTTTCGGAGCAACATATGCTGTTTTGGCGCCAGAGCACGACTTGGTTGATAAAATTGTGACGGCTGACCAAAAAGAAGCGGTGACGGCGTATCAGAAACAAGTCGAGCTAAAAAGTGAGCTAGAGCGCACGGATCTTGCGAAAGATAAGACGGGCGTTTTCACAGGTGCTTATGCGATTAATCCGGTGAACGGTGAAGAGATGCCAATTTGGATTGCCGATTATGTTTTGATTCAGTACGGAACGGGTGCGATTATGGCTGTTCCGGCGCATGATGAGCGCGATTACGCGTTTGCTAAGCAGTTTGAATTGCGGATCAAAGCTGTGCTTGCAGGTGGAAATGTGGAAGAAGAAGCGTATACAGGCGACGGGGATCATATTAATTCCGAATTCCTCAACGGTCTGAGTAAAGATGATGCGATTAGTAAAATCATTGATTGGTTGGAAGAAAATAAAGCGGGCACACGTAAAATCAGTTTCCGTCTGCGCGATTGGTTGTTTAGCCGTCAACGTTATTGGGGCGAACCAATTCCAGTTATCCATTGGGAAGATGGGGAAACGACAACGATTCCAGAACAAGAATTGCCGCTACTCCTTCCAGAAGCAACAGAAATTAAGCCATCAGGAACTGGCGAATCACCACTTGCGAATTTGACTGACTGGGTAAACGTGGTGGATGCGAACGGCCGTAAAGGTGTCCGTGAAACCAATACAATGCCGCAATGGGCTGGATCAAGCTGGTATTTCTTGCGTTATATTGATCCTACAAATAACGAGGTTTTGGCAGATAAAGAGAAACTTGAAAAATGGTTGCCAGTGGATGTCTATATCGGTGGCGCTGAGCATGCCGTATTGCACCTGCTTTACGCGCGCTTCTGGCATAAATTCCTATATGATATTGGTGTAGTACCAACGAAAGAACCGTTCCAAAAACTGTTTAACCAAGGGATGATTTTGGGCGATAATAACGAGAAAATGAGTAAATCTCGCGGTAATGTGGTCAATCCAGATGACGTGGTAGAGCAGTACGGTGCTGACACATTGCGTCTTTACGAAATGTTCATGGGACCGCTCGAAGCTTCTATTCCATGGAATGCAAACGGTTTGGAAGGAGCTCGCAAGTTCCTCGATCGCGTTTGGCGCTTGTTCATAGAAGAAGAAACAGGAAAAGTGAACGCTAAAATTACAGATGAAGCCAATGTAGATCTTGAGAAATCCTACCACCAAATGGTGAAAATGGTGACAGAACACTATGAAAACCTGCGTTTCAATACGGGGATCTCTCAATTGATGATTTTCATAAATGATGCGTATAAAGCAACAACACTGCCAAAAAATTATGCAGAAGGCTTTGTGCAGCTCCTTTCGCCAATCGCACCACATTTGGCAGAAGAGCTTTGGAACCGGCTTGGTCACACAGAAACAATCACATACGAAGCTTGGCCAACATTCGATGCTTCCAAACTAGTAGAAGACGAAGTAGAAATCGTGCTACAAGTAAATGGAAAAGTTCGAGCGAAAGTCACGGTAGCCAAAGATTTGAAGAAAGAAGAACTGGAAGCAATCGCATACGGGAGCGAAAAAATAAGCGAAGAAATTGCCGGTAAAACGGTCCGTAAAGTTATTGCTGTACCAGGTAAATTGGTGAATATTGTTGCCAATTAAATAAGCATCAAAATCCCTCTAGCCTATCCAGACGGCTTAGAGGGATTTTGCCGTTTTTAAAGAAATTCTAAAGGTTTTCATTTTGTCAATTTCGCGTCATAAATCTATGGTATGATGGAAAAAAATGAACCACTAGGGTGATGAATCATGAATGTGTTAATTGCAGATGACCAAAAAGATATGTTAAAAATTTTATGCGCTTATTTTGAAAAAGAAGGTTTCACGGTTTTTCAGGCGGAAAACGGCGAGGAAGCTTTGGATATATTTTATCGAAAAAAATTGGATTTGGCCGTGCTCGATTGGATGATGCCGGGTGTGGATGGTGTGGATGTCTGTAAGGAAATCAAGGCATCCAGTGCTGTGAAGGTGATGATGTTGACTGCAAAAAGTGAAGGCGAGGACGAGTGTTACGCGCTGGAAGCTGGTGCAGATGATTATGTAAAAAAACCATTTTTCCCTAAAGCACTGCTGGCGCGAGCGAAGAACTTAACTGGTTTTCAGAATTGCTTTCAAGTTGCAGATATTAAGATTGATACATATGCGAAGAAACTTTTCAAAGCAGGTGTGGATATTAATGCAACAAAAACAGAATATGAATTGATGCGGGTATTATCTCAAAATAAAGGCGCGATTTTAAACCGGACGCAGCTTCTCGATATTGTTTGGGGTATGGACTATGAAGGGGAAGAACGTACCGTAGACACGCATATTCGCAGGCTTCGCGAGAAAATTGGCGATGGTTTGGTGAAAACACACCGCGGCATGGGTTATAGTATTGAGGTTGGCTATGAGTAAGCTTGGCCGTAAGTTGACATGGCGCATTTCCGCGGTTGTTATTGGGGTATTTGCTCTGTCTATCTTAGTCAACCAATTTTTTCTACCTAAATATTATCATTATGAAATGAAGCAAAAAGTGACGCAGGCAATGAAAGAAGTCGAGCATTGGGATAAAGATCAGATTGAGAATGATTCGGAAAAGCTGGAAGCGAAATATGATGTTACGATTGTGTCGGAAAATATGAATAACAACGAGAATGATCTAAATGAGATGTTGTCGCTTGATTTGGCTAGGAAGCAAATCGCGCTGAATCGCTTTTGGGTGACAGGGGATACGTTAGATGAATTGAAAAACGGCGCGATTTTAACGAAGTTGTACGATCAAGGAAAGCAGAAGTCGAGTTTTTTAGTCAGCTTGAACGAGAAAGACGGATTGCTTGTTGTTGCAGGGGTTTCGATTGCAGATTACAGTGATACGGCGAAAATTATTAATGAGTTTAACTTGATGCTCATGCTACTCGGCTCGATTCTAGTTGTTGCGCTCACTGGTTTTTTATCACGAAAAATTACGAAACCGCTAGAAGAACTGAAAATTGTTGCCGATCAGATTTCGAAACTAGAATTTGAAAAAGTAACCGTGGAAACACAAGATGAGTTAGAAGATTTGGCGACGAGCATTAATGTGATGAGTGATGATTTGAAAAAGGCGCACCATGCTTTGTTACGCCGGAATAAAGACTTGAAATATTTTATGGCGGATTTGACGCATGAGTTAAAAACACCACTGGCACTGATTAAGGCGTATAGTATCGGTATTCAGGACGGCTTAGATGATGGCACCTATATGGAGACCATTGTGAAGCAGACGAATCAAATATCAGTGATTATCGAAGAACTTTTGCGCTTTTCTAAAATGGAATCGGACCCGCTACACCTTGAAAAAATCGAGGTTCGGACGCTTTTTGATGATTTGCTTGCGAATTATCAAGAGACGATGGGCATGGACATTCGAATGAAATCGGAAACGAGTCCAAAAACAGTAATTTTAGCAGATCGTGTCAAACTGGAAATGGTATTTAATAACTTAATTACGAATGCGATGAAATATGCTACAACGAAGAAAATCAAAGTGGAATGGGCCGAACGGGATGGCAAGCTGTATTTTGCCATAAAAAATGAGACGTCGATTCGCAATCATGAGACGTTAGAGCACATTTGGAAGCCGTTTTACGTAAGGGAAGCCTCGCGTAATAAGAATTTTTCAGGAACGGGACTTGGTCTTGCTATCGTACAAACCTTGATGGAGCAGCATGAATTTGACTATGGAGTGGAGCTTGAAGACGATTGGATCACATTTTACCTTATTTTTGAGAAAGCGGAGTGACAGCTATGAAAATGAGAAACATGGTAGTCAGTATGGTGCTTGTCCTCGTGTTTGCAATCTTATTTATTCTGCAAATTTGGCAACCAGACCAAACGATGTATTAATCAACAAGGATAGAGAGGTTAAGGCTATGAAAAGAGAAACTTTTATTTTTATATTAGGCATATTGGCGGCTGGCGCGCTTGTGTTTCACTTCTATGAGCAACAGCAGCAGCGTGTCGCTATAATGGATATGATCAAGGAAACGGCAAAAAAACATGACATACCAGCTTGGATACCACTATCGATTGCCGAAACTGAAAGCAAATTCGATCCTAAAACGGTGGGAGATGCAGGGACTTCCTTTGGGTTATTCCAGTTGCATCGCGGCGGTTTGGCACCAGAAGAACTGACCAAAGAAGAGCTGTTAAAACCCGAGAAGAATATCGAGATTGCCATTTCCAATATGACAAGAGCCTACGATCGCGCGCAAAAAGAAGGCTTAGAAGGCATCAAAATGCTGACGTATATCGCCAATACATCTGGCTGGCCAACGCAGCGAGGCACATACTGGACGGATCAAAACACGAATTACAATGAAAAACTAGCGAAGAACTTTAAGAAACATGTGAAAGTGACGGAATTAGCAAACGATATGTAATGATGAAGACCGTCGGATAAAGCGATAATGGACCTCTAACCAAATAGCTCCTTTTTTGTCACGATATATAGCACTTTGGCAAATCAGGTAGTGTTTTTTAATTTTTTGTTTCAAATTGGGCTGCGTGGTAACATTTCCAAAAAACATATGTTCGTTCTTTTATTTTAAGCTTCATTTTAAAATTTGTAAAGAGAGCTACAAATGGAACTCCTATATAATTACAAACTCTGATAAATAGTACATCTCACGCAACTGAAAACGGCAAAATAGTATGATTCCATACTATTTTGCCGTTTTTTTTTTTATCACAAATGGGGTTAAGATTTACAGCTGACACTAAGAAAATACTTGGTATTGCTCCACAGTATGGGAGTGATACCAAGTATTAGTTAGCACTAAAATTTGTTCTGCTAGAATAACAGATTCTACTGGTGTTGGATCTAGTTGATTATTTTGAGAGTTATTATTTAGCAGCTTGAATGATTACATCCGTTGCAATACTTTCCTCAAATTTATGATTTGCTGTTTTAACAGAAATTTTACCTCCAGCGACAAGAAGGCTAGCTGGTAAATTGGCTGAGAACTTCCCATTTTGTACGCCTACCATGTGCACGTCTCCATTTGGAAAAGTAACAATTGCAGTAATTGCCAATACATCTGTCGTTACGCCAGAAAGAATAGTACTGCTTGTATCAACATTTCCAACTATTTGAGGCGCTAGAGCTGGAGTAGCAGGTGTTACTGGTTTTACCGGAGTAACTGGAGTAACAGGCGTTACTGGTTGATTATTTGAAGCAGCTTGAATGATTACATCCGTTGCAATACTTTCCTCAAATTTATGATTTGCTGTTTTAACAGAAATTTTACCTCCAGCGACAAGGCCAGCTGGTAAATTGACTGAGAACTTCCCATTTTGTACGCCTACCATGTGCACGTCTCCATTTGGAAAAGTAACAATTGCAGTAATTGCCAATACATCTGTTGTTACACCAGAAAGAACAGTACTACTTGTATCAACATTTCCAGCTATTTGAGGCGCTAGAGCTGGAGTAGCAGGTGTTACGGGTTCATTTTTTGGAGTAGCTTTGATGATTACATCCGTTGTAAGACTTTCTTTATAATTGTTATTTGCTGTTCTAACAGAAATTTTATTTCCAGCGACAAGAATGCCAGGTGGTATATTAACTGAGAATTTTCCATTTACTACTCCCACAAACCGCTGAATTTCATTTGAAAAAGTAACAATTACAGTAGTTGCAGATTTATCTGTCGTTGAACCAGAAAGAACACTACTATCTTCAAAGACTTCTCCACTAATAACTGGTGCTGATGCTTGCTTTGTAGCTGCAGATACTTCTGATGATGTCATACCTAAATAAGTTGGCGAAGCCGCAAGAGAAAGTGCCATAGCTATTGCTACAGCTGGTTTTAAATATTTTTTGTTCTTCATAAATTGATAACTCCTTCGTAATATTTTTTTGGTATTTTTGCTTTTTACAAGGATAGTAAGATTCCAAACCTACATCGTACTTGCTGGATCCAGAATTGAATTATACCATTCAAAAATAGTTCTGTCTACTACTTTTAAATCTATTTGTAGTTAATGGAAAAATGCACTAGCGCTTGAACTTAAAAATACCGAAGAAAAAAATACACTGGTAGAGGTAGAAAATACCGAAGAAATATTACATATATAATACGGATTAAACGATTGATATGTCTTATTTTAACTACTGTAAGCAAGCGTTTCAAGGAACTATTTAACTCTGTCTACAGCCCCCTGATTTGATTAGTTCCTCTTGCCAATAAGCTGTCATTAGATTTAACAGCACATATTATTTTA
>NZ_AODD01000024.1 GCF_000525835.1 Listeria grandensis FSL F6-0971 | reverse complement strand
ATCAACAGCTTATTCAGGTGGTGGTACAACAAGCAACAGGTAATACAACCTAACAGACAACGCTAAGGTTTAAAAGATAGTTGCTGTAGATCCAAGCGTTATCCCACTAGGCTCTAGAGTCTACGTATCTGGATACGGAGAAGCAATTGCCGGAGACACTGGTGGCGCGATTAAAGGAAATATCGTAGACGTATACTTCCCGAATGAAAGCCAATGTTATACTTGGGGTAGACGTCAAGTAACCGTAACAGTTTTAGATTAATAAGAATACAATGAAGCAGGATATAAGCCGCTAATAGGGCTGTATCCTGTTTTTTTATGTGTCCTCTATCATGATATTTAGCTTTTTCGGGTTTTATGGTATGATAGAAAGACTGAGTGAGAGAAGGGACGAATGGTATGGAGAAGTTAGTGATTCATGAGGTCATTGTAGTCGAAGGACGTGACGATACAACGGCGATACACCGCGCAGCCGATGCTGATACGATCGAGACGAATGGTTCGGCTCTATCTGCAACGACAATTGAAAAAATCCGCCATGCAAAAGAAAAACGAGGCGTCATCATTTTGACAGATCCAGACTTCCCTGGTGAGAAAATCCGCAAGCAAATCGATGCGGCAGTGCCAGGATGCCATCATGCTTTTATTAAACGAAGTGATGCCTTGCCAAAATACGGGCGTGGACTTGGTATAGAACATGCTAAGCCTGCGGTTATTCAAGAAGCCCTGCAACATTTCCATACGAGCGATGAGCGTACGACAACGAGTGACATCGACTATGAGCGCCTAGTTATGCTTGGTTTGATGGGTGGGGCTGGAGCCAAAGCAAAACGACAACGATTAGGAGAAATCCTTAAAATAGGTTATACGAATGGCAAACAATTGCAGGCTAGACTTCGCATGTTTGGCATTACAAGCGAACAATTTGAAGCCGCATGGGGCTTAATAGTGCAGGAGGAAACGAATGAGTAAAGATATCGCAACGCCGGGACGTACGAAGGAGATTTTAAAGAAGTATGATTTTCTTTTTAAGAAAAGCCTGGGTCAGAATTTTTTGATCGATAGTAATATTTTACGTCGGATTACGGAGACGGCTGAACTAGATAAAGAGACGGATGTGATTGAAATTGGACCAGGTATCGGTGCCTTGACGGAGCATTTGGCCCGGACATCACGCCGCGTCTTAGCATTTGAGATCGATCAGCGTTTGATGGCGATTCTGCCGGATACATTGGCGGCTTATGATAATGTGGACATCGTGAACGAAGACATTTTGAAAGTGGATGTTGGGGCGATGATTGAGGCGAACCTGGCAGAACGGACGAAGCCTGTGAAGGTCGTGGCGAACTTGCCGTATTACGTAACAACGCCAATTATTTTGCAGTTGCTTCATGAGGATTTACCGGTGTCTAGCATGACCTTTATGCTACAAAAAGAAGTCGCGGATCGTATTTCGGCAAAACCGAGCACGAAGGCTTACGGAAGCTTGTCGATCGCGATTCAGTACTACATGGAAACCGAACTATCTTTTATTGTTCCTAAAACGGTATTTATGCCGCAACCGAATGTGGATTCAGCAATTATCCATTTGAAAAGGCGAGAAGAACCACCCGCAAAAGTGAATGATGTCGATTTCTTTTTTGATATTACGCGTTCTGCATTTGCCCAAAGACGAAAAACGCTATGGAACAATTTAGTGAATCGCTTCCCTGAATTGAAGCCTCAAAAAGAAGAAGTAGAAGGAAAACTTGCCGAGCTTGGTATCGATGTGAAACGCCGTGGTGAAACGCTTTCGATCCCTGAATTTGCGACTTTAAGTAATTTTCTTGGCGGTTTCATGAGAAATTAGTGAAAAATCACTAAAAAAATGACCTTGCCGGTTGACAGAAGGGCGTTTCGCTGTTAAAATATTTGTTTATTGATTTTTAGGCCTTACTATGCTATACTGGAATTTAGTGAGGTGGAATATAAATGTCAAAAACTATTGCAAGCATCAAACAAAATCTTGAATCCAGACTTGGAACAAGACTAACTTTGAAAGCGAACGGCGGACGTAAGAAAACGATCGAGCGTTGTGGCGTTTTAGCTGAAACTTATCCATCAGTTTTCGTAGTGGAATTAGATCAAGACGAGAACAATTTTGAAAGAGTATCCTATAGTTATACAGACATTTTAACAGACACTGTAGAATTAGACTTTACTGATGATGTAAGTAAGGAATTAGCACTTTAATCACTGATATCTCAAGACCAGTTCTTTTTTGGAGAGCTGGTTTTTTGATGTGCATTGTTACATAATAATAGCTTTTCGTTTAGAAGTACATATTTACGTCGCTGTATGGTAAAATAAATGAAGAAGATTTTTGAGATGAGGATCCTTGGAAAATAAATGGTCGAACGACATTGGTTCCCTAAGAAAGGCTGTAGAAGCGATGAAAATAAATGTGAAAGCACCGGCGAAAATTAATTTATCATTGGATGCGCTATATAAAAGAAACGACAATTACCACGAACTCGAAATGGTGATGACAACGATTGACTTGGCGGATCGTCTGCAGTTAGTTTTACTGGAAAAGGATATCATCAAATTGGACGTAAAAGCACATTTTATCCCAGATGATAAACGGAACCTAGTTTACCAAGCGGCAGCGCTTCTAAAAGAGCGGTTTTCAGTGAAGCAAGGCGTAGCAATGACGCTCGATAAGAGTATTCCGGTTGCGGCAGGACTTGCAGGTGGCAGTAGTGACGCAGCCGCAGCGCTGAAAGGGTTGAATCAGCTGTGGGATTTGAATCTAACCATTGAGGAGTTAGCGGATCTTGGCGCAGAGCTCGGATCGGATATCCCATTTTGCTTGTACGGTGGTACGGCACTGGCAACTGGGCGCGGCGAAATTATTGAGCCGCTTCCGATGATGCCCAACTGCTGGATTGTGTTGGCCAAGCCGTCGATTAGCGTGTCGACACCTGGTGTTTACCGCGATTTGCGTGTCGGTGAGGTGACGCACCCAAATACGGCAGGAATGGTACAGGCGATTCGGGATAACAGTTTTGACGGAATTTGCGAGAATATCGGTAATGTCTTAGAGACGGTAACACTCGTGAAACATCCAGAAGTGAAGCGGATCAAAGAGAAGATGCTAGAGTTCGGCGCAGATACGGCTTTAATGAGCGGTAGTGGTCCGACAGTCTTCGCTCTTGTAAAGCAGTATTCCAGAGCTAAACGTGTCTATAACGGCCTGCGAGGCTTTTGTGAAGAAGTATATTTAGTAAGACCATGGCAAGAAGAAAAATAATGAGGGAGTCGATCATGATGAAAGTTATTTTTAATGCAGATGATTTTGGTTTGTCAAAAGGTGTCGTATATGGGATTTTGGAAGCTTACAAGAATGGTGTGGTCAAATCAACGACGATGCTTGCGAATTCACCAGCATTTGATTTAGGTGCAGAAATCGCGAAAGAAAATCCAGGGCTTGATATCGGTGCACATTTGACGCTAACGTTCGGTAGTCCACTTTTAAAAGATGTCCCAAGCTTGACGGCGGCATCGGGTAAGTTTTTGCCACAAGACGTTTTAAGAAGTTCAACTGCTACGCTGAATGCTGACGAGGTAGAACGCGAATTCACAGCTCAAATCGAAAAAATCCTAGCGGCAGGAATCCAGATCTCCCATTTTGACACCCATCATTTAATCGAACCTATCGTACTGCCAGTCCTGCAAAAACTTGCGAAGAAATATGGTGTTGGCCTACGTCGCTCTGTTCACGATGCCGATTACAAGGGTATTCCAACTACCGATCGCTTCTCTGATCAATTTTACGCAGAAGGTATTACAGCGGATGTAGTGAAGCAAGTGATTAAAGCACACGAAAATGATACGCAAACATTGGAGTTCATGTGCCATCCAGCGTTTATCGATGAAACCCTGTTATCCCTTAGCTCATACTCTGATTATCGCATAAAAGAACTAACATTTTTAACGTCTGATGAAGTCCTTTCTGCACTGACATCCGTTGGGGCAGAAGTGGTGAGCTTTAAAGAGGTCATGAAATAAGCAGATCGGTACGCGCGACATCTGTATTACTATCTTTTCCTCCAAAAAGCCTTTATAATAAAGTTAAACACGTACAAAAAGGGCGAAATAGGTTCTATTGTTTGGAAAAGCTATTTTTAAAAAGAGGAGAAGAAGTACAATGAAAATTCGGCGTAGTGAGCGTTTAATTGATATGACACAGTTTCTACTGAGCCATCCACGAAAACTAGTACCACTAACTTTATTTGCAGAACGTTACGGTTCCGCAAAATCATCGATTAGTGAAGACTTAGTAATTATAAAGAAGACATTTGAAGATCGAGGTATTGGCACGCTTGAGACCGTCCCTGGGGCTGCTGGTGGCGTGAAATACATTTCCATTGCTGATAACGCGGACGTGCTTGATTTCGTTCAGACGCTCTGTAATCGCATCGCAGAGCCTAACCGATTACTGCCAGGCGGATACTTATATTTATCGGATCTACTAGGCGAGCCTGTGACGCTAAGTCATATCGGCAAAATTTTAGCGACAAAATTCAATAAGCAGCGAATTGACGCGATTATGACGGTGGCGACAAAAGGCATTCCCATCGCGCAAGCTGTTGCTGAACACTTGAATGTCCCGTTTGTCATTGTGCGTCGTGATAGCAAGGTAACGGAAGGCTCGACGGTAAGTATCAATTACGTATCTGGTTCAAGCAAACGGATCGAGAAGATGGAATTATCCAAGCGGAGCCTGCCTGAGGGTTCGAATGTTGTTATCGTCGACGATTTCATGAAGGCTGGCGGAACGATTAATGGGATGAAGAACTTGTTAGAAGAGTTCAATGCGAAATTAGTCGGCATTGGTGTGTTGGTCGAGTCAGAGTACGCAGAAGAACGCCTAGTGGATGATTACGTCTCGTTAGTAAAAATTAAGAATGTGAACGTGAAAAGAAAAACAAATCGAAGTAGTAGAAGGAAATTATTTCAACTACCCGAATGAATAAAAGTAGACTAGAATCGAAGCGGCGTATCTTGCTGTCTTAGTATTCTAGTTTTTTTAATATGAATTGAATATGAACGAATAAATAAGACCTCCGTACGACTGGTTTTCATTTTAGGTGTGCTACAATAGTTACTTATAGAGAAGGCATGAACATTTTGGAAAGTGAATATTTGTGTTTATGAACTTTTTTTGAATGCTTAGTTACCTACATATGGGGACTGACAAACAATTACTTAATTTGGAAGGAGCAACACACATGAAGAAATGGGTAAAATGGTTGATCGCTCTCGTTATTATCGCGGCGATCGTAGTTGGAGCAGTACTATTCTTAGGCTCTAAATCAGGATCAGATACAGCAGCAACAAAAGATCTTGTAACGACGAAAGTAAAACAGGGGGACATGAAAATCAACGCGACAGCTACAGGGGCAATTGTTCCGCAAAACCAACAAGCGCCTGATTATAATGAGTTACAACTGCAAGTGCAGATGGACGAACTCGATGTTCCGAATGTGAAAGTCGATCAGGAGGCAAAAATATCTGTGACCGCGGTGCCTGATAAAACATACACAGGTAAAGTAAAAGAAATCGCAGAACAAGGAACAGTAATGAACGGTGTATCTTCTTTTCTAGTAACAATCACGATCGATGATACGACCAATTTGAAATCTGGGATGACAGCAGACGCATCGATTCTCGTGAACGAAAAGGCAAACGCGCTTTACGTCCCAATCGAAGCTGTTCAAAAAAATGATGACGGTAAATATTATGTGCTCGTTCCTAAAAAAGGGAAAAATGATACAACAAAAGAAGTGAAACAATACGTAACGACAGGACTTCACAATGAAGATAACATCGAGATCACGAAAGGTCTAGAAAAAGGCGATGAGGTCATTTTACCAACAAAAACGAAATCATCAGGACAGCCAGGATTTTAAAAACTAGACCAAACAAGGAGGTGATCACGTGATGAGTCCGCTTATTGATATGAAAAATTTGACAAAAACATACACGCTCGGTGGTGAGACATTTAAAGCATTAGATAATGTGACGCTAGCCGTTGAAAAAGGCGAATTTTTGGCGATTGTAGGACCTTCTGGCTCTGGTAAGTCGACCTTGATGAATATGATTGGTTGCTTAGATGTGCCAGACTCTGGTCAGTATCATTTAGATGGTGTCGATGTGGCAACGCTAAATGATAACAAATTATCAGCGATTCGCAATAAGAAAATTGGTTTCATTTTTCAACAATTTAATTTGTTGACGAAACTATCAGCTTTAGAGAACGTGGAATTACCGTTGATCTACGGCGGTATGAACGTGAATAAAAGACAAGAGATTGCGCTGGATTGTTTGAATAAAGTCGGTTTAACGGATAAGAAACAAAATCTACCGACACAACTTTCTGGAGGACAGCAGCAACGTGTAGCAATAGCTCGTGCACTTGCAGCAAATCCGCAAATTTTGTTGGCCGATGAACCAACAGGAGCACTCGATTCCAAAACGGGAAAAGAAGTCATGGCGATTTTGCAAGAACTAAATCGTGCTGGCAATACGATCGTTATGATCACGCATGATCTTGATATCGCGAATTATGGTACGAGAACGATTCGGATTCAAGATGGTCAACTTTTCAATGAGGGGGTAACGCAATGATCCTCCAAAGTATGAAAATGGCTTGGAAACAACTAAAAACAAGTAAGATGCGTTCTTTTTTGACGATGCTCGGAATTATTATCGGTGTTTCGTCGGTTATCCTGCTCGTCTCCCTTGGTAAAGGTGTGACAGATCAGGTAAACAGCCAGATGGGTGACCTCGGTTCTAATTTGGTGACAGTCATGAATACGTCAACGAATCCAAATGATAAGTTCACATACGATGACGTCTTGAAATACAAGAATATCGATGGTGTCAAAAGTATTTCTCCAGAACTCTCAGGACAGGTCAAAGCAACGTTTGATTACAAATCGAAGGACTTGAAACTGATCGGTACAAATGAGCAGTATAAAGATGCTCGAGGGCTGAAACTGGATGCCGGTCGATTCTTGCTTCCAATTGATGTGGAGTACGGTCAGAAAATCGCGGTTATTGGACCGAATGTAGCCAGTGATTTGTTTGGCTTTTCTGATCCTATCGGTGAATATATCCGTGTTAACGGTATGCCGTACAAAGTCGTCGGTGTACTTAAGGAAAAAGGTGCATCCATGATGGGCTCTAGTGATGATCAAATATTTGTCCCGTTATCCGCGGCACAGCGTTTACTAAAAGATACGAACGTTCGGACTTTCTACGTCGAAACAGACACAGCGGAGGATGTGGATCGGGTTGTTAATACGCTAGAATCACGCCTGTCCATTCATTTTAACTATAATGAGGCAGACTCGGCGAGCGGAGAAACAGCACCGTATCAAGTGATTAATCAGCAAGAGATTTTGAATGCCTTTGATACGATCAGCTCTACTTTGACAACGGCGCTTGGGGCCATTGCGGGTATCTCGCTAGTTGTCGGTGGTATTGGAATTATGAATATCATGCTTGTTTCCGTATCCGAAAGAACACGAGAAATTGGTATTCGAAAAGCACTAGGGGCGAAAAAACGAGATATTCTGACCCAGTTCTTGATTGAATCCATTGTTATAAGTGTCGTTGGAGGTTTGGTAGGTATTGCAATAGGTGTATCAGGAGCACTTGCTTTTGGATCGCTTGCGGGAATACCATCAGGCATAACGGCGCCAACAATCATTGGAGCTTTCCTATTTTCGATGCTTATCGGTGTTATATTCGGTATTACACCAGCGAATAAAGCGTCGAAATTACGACCAATTGATGCATTACGATCAGAATAATAGCAAGAAAAAGAGGATTTTATGTAAAAAAATCCTCTTTTTTTATTATGTAGCTTTTAAAGATTATGACAAAAAATACATTTTTTGATGCAAAAGGTCAGATTTTAGAGATAAAATGGGTTGTCATATATTTTTAATCTGTTTGTCATAATTGTGATGAGATTAGTGCCTATATTGACTGATATCATTTGCCTAATAGTATGTTATTGTACTGGAAATTGTATTATACCAATCTTTCACATGTATTATAATGGTTAGGCTAGCTTTGTCATAATTCCGCTTATTTTGTAAAAAAGATTAAAAAACAATGTGCAAAAATATGGGTAAAAGCTTGAATGCATAGGTTGTTTTGTACACAAAAAAACCGTCTTATTTTGATGGATAATTAAATTTGGTTATCTTGAAAAGGCTTATAAAACAAGTTAATAAATAAGGAAAGTGTAGTTTCAATGCAGGTTAAGGGGATGCATATAAATAATGGTTTAATTTAGTGTACAATAAAAACGTTATTTAAAACAATTCATTTTTGTCAATAAAAAATGTCTTATAATCACTATTTTTATGTACGAAGTCACAAAGTTGTCAAATTTAGCTTTTTTTATTATGATGTTGTTAGAGAAAAATTCTGGGCTTTCCTTTTTGGGAACGACGAGTGACTTTTACGATTGCTTGTTGTATGGGAGAAACGTCGATGGAACAATTCTCTAGTGTTATCTTTATGATGTTGCGTGCGTGCCCAGCAGGCAAGTAGCATGTCAACAAGAGCTAAGGTGGTGAAGAAAATGGAAATTACAGATGTGAGATTACGTCGAGTTGAGACTGATGGAAGAATGAAAGCTATTTCTTCAATTACTATTGACGGTGAATTCGTAGTACACGACATTCGCGTGATTGATGGTAATGACGGATTATTTGTAGCAATGCCTAGTAAACGTACTCCTGATGGAGAGTTTCGTGACATCGCACACCCAATTAATTCGGATACTCGTGCTAAAATTCAGGACGCTGTTTTAGTTGCTTATGCAGAAGCTGACGAAGTTGTTAGTGAGGATGCTGAGGTTGCTGCCGGAACAGAAGAAGAAGGAAATGAAGAATAAACACTACTTTTTATAGGAGCTGGGTGGATACTTGTTGTAAATAGCGGATCTAAAGGGAAACCAAGTTTGTCCCAAATAACAAGATGAAATAACCCGAAGAACTATGAGAAGACAAAATGGGATAAGGAGTGACTAATAATGCAAGTAACTGATGTGAGATTACGTCGTGTAGAAACTGATGGAAGAATGAGAGCTATTGCTTCTATAACTTTAGATGAGGAATTTGTTGTTCATGATATTCGTGTCATCGACGGCAACAACGGTTTATTCGTAGCAATGCCAAGTAAACGTGGCGTTGACGGTGAATTCCGTGATATCGCCCACCCAATCAATTCTGATACTCGTGGAAAAATCCAAGAGGTAGTGCTAGCTGAATACGTTCGCGTAGGCGAAGAAGAATCTAGCGCTGTTTCAGAAGACGTAGCAGTAGAAGAAGTCACTGCTGAATAATAATGATATAATCCAAACAACCAGCGGCATGCTGGTTGTTTTTTTATGTATGTTTAGCAGAATTCACGTTCTACCTGAAAGAAATGAGACGCGTGATTTTCTGCTTATTTTGTGTGAAAAGGTTCTCTAGGGTTTAGACAAAATTATGACGGAATAATTTGTTAATTCAATTGAGGAGTGGTAGATAGGATTAAGGAAGATATGTCTTAAATGGCAAGGTGTATCTTTTCATACATAGTTAAACTTCTGTTTGAGAATGATAGATTGCTAGCATCAATTAGTACAAATTTTTACTCGGTCCATTTACATCTTGAAAAAAAGCTTTATTTACGGTATTATTCATTATGAAGAATAGTGGATAATTGGAGGGTCTTGTCAATGATGAATAGATATGCGGTTGTGTTAGCGGCTGGGCAAGGTACAAGAATGAAGTCGAAGCTTTATAAGGTTTTGCATCCGGTATGTGGGAAGCCGATGGTAGAGCATGTGGTAGACCAAATTAGCCAACTTGAGCCTGAAGAAATTGTGACAATTGTTGGACACGGTGCGGAACAAGTGCAGACCCATTTGCAAAATAGAAGTGTGTTTGCGTTGCAAGAAGAGCAACTGGGGACCGCCCACGCTGTTTTACAAGCGAAAGAGGTACTAGGTGACAAAGAAGGCGTAACGCTTGTTGTATGCGGTGATACACCGCTTATTCAAGGGCATACGATGGAAGCTCTTATGAAATACCATCATGAAAAGCGCGCGAAAGCAACTATTTTAACAACTGTTTTAGACAATCCAGCTGGGTATGGACGGATTATTCGTGATGACCTTGGCATTGTAGAAAAAATTGTTGAGCAAAAAGATGCTTCAGAAAAAGAGCAACGCGTGAATGAAATCAACACAGGGACTTATTGCTTTGATAACCAAGCGTTATTTGAGGCGCTCGCGAAAGTTTCGAATGAGAATGCGCAAGGTGAATACTATTTACCAGACGTGATCAAAATTTTAAAAGATGAAGATGAAGTGGTTGCAGCTTACCGAATGGAAAACGCGAAGGAATCGCTTGGCGTTAATGACCGCGTTGCTTTGGCGGAAGCGCAAGAAATTATGCGTCACCGAATCAATGAGAAACACATGCGAAATGGCGTAACTTTGATTGATCCAGCTAACACATATATCGATGTGGACGTTGAAATTGGCCAAGATACGATCATTGGACCGAATGTGGCGATTCACGGTAAAACAGTTATTGGTGCGGATTGTGAGATCACCGGAGCTAGCGTACTGGATAATGCTATTTTAGGGGAACGTGTGGAAGTAAGGCATTCTTCTATCTATGATAGCAAAGTTGGCGATGATGTACAGGTAGGTCCTTATTCGCATCTGCGCCCTGAATCTGAGATCAGCGAAGGCGTGAAAATCGGTAATTTTGTAGAAACGAAGAAAGCGACAATCGGCAAGAATTCGAAGATCCCGCATTTTATTTATATGGGTGACGCGGAAATTGGTGAAAATGTTAACATTGGTTGCGGCTCCATTGCTGTAAACTATGATGGTAAAAATAAAGCGAAAACGATTATTGGCGATGATGTCTTTATTGGTTGCAATTCTAATTTGGTAGCACCAGTAAAAGTTGGCAATCGTGCGTTCGTTGCAGCGGGCACGACGGTTACAAAAGACGTGCCAGAAGATGCCTTAGCAATCTCCCGTGTGAAACAGGAAAATAAAGAAGGTTATGCAAAAAAAATTAAATTTTGGGAAGTAAGAAGTTTTAACAACATTAAATTTTATACAAAAAGGGATATTGAACGCATTTTTTGATCCTTTGCATATGGAGTTGTGCGTTCTAAAAAACAGCTCCAAAACAATCTATGAACTAAAAAATTATATAAAATCTATGTGGAGGCTGATTATGTCTAACGATTATTTTGATCCGAAGTTAAAAATTTTCTCTTTGAATTCCAACCAAGCACTAGCGGCGGAAATCGCGGAAGTGGCAGGAATTAATTTAGGGAAGTCCAGCGTGACCCATTTTAGTGATGGCGAAATTCAGATTAATATTGAAGAAAGTATCCGTGGTTGTCATGTCTATGTCGTACAATCCACTGGTTTTCCAGTAAACCAAAATCTGATGGAACTTTTGATCATGATTGATGCACTTAAGAGAGCTTCAGCAAAAACAATTAATATTGTGATGCCGTATTATGGTTATGCTCGTCAAGACCGTAAAGCGCGCAGCCGTGAGCCGATTACGGCAAAACTCGTAGCGAATCTGATTGAAAAAGCAGGAGCTACACGCATGATTACACTAGACCTTCATGCACCACAAATTCAAGGTTTCTTTGATATTCCGATTGATCACTTGAACGCAGTTCGTTTGTTATCCAACTATTTCAGCTCGCACCATATCGACGAAGATTTGGTTGTTGTATCGCCAGACCATGGTGGTGTGACGAGAGCCCGCAAAATGGCAGATCGTTTAAAAGCGCCCATTGCCATTATTGATAAACGTCGCCCGCGTCCCAACGTGGCTGAAGTAATGAACATCGTGGGTAATGTGGAAGGTAAGGTAGCTATTTTAATTGATGATATTATTGATACCGCAGGGACGATCACGCTTGCTGCGAACGCTTTGATTGAGAGCGGAGCAACGAAAGTATATGCATGTTGCTCGCACCCCGTCTTATCTGGGCCAGCGATAGAACGTATCAACAACTCAGCGATTGAGAAGTTGATCGTTACCAATTCACTTGTACTACCAGAAGACAAGTGGATCGATAAAATTGAACAATTATCAGTGGGACCATTACTTGGCGAAGCAATTGTTCGTGTACACAAGAATGAATCAGTGAGTCCGCTTTTTGATTAAATAGGAATAATAAAGAGTTACTAGTCTCAGCGCTAGTTAACTTTTTTTGTGAGGTTATTCAAGCGGAATTTAACAATATGGCTATAATATGGGTTCCTTTTTTAATTAGTTATTAGTTAGAAAACGCTAACTTTTCCTAACAACAGTATATATGCTATAATGAGTACGTGCATACATAACTGATGGCATCTAAGAATGTAAGCACACAATGTGAGTATGTGAGACACTGAGACCTATAATATAAAACTTTGATATGTCTGTAAGATGAAAAGAAGATCGTTTTAATTGCGATTTTATAAATGGGAGGACTGAAAACGATATGGCAGAGAAAAAAATTCTGGTTGTAGATGATGAAAAACCGATAGCTGATATTGTGAAATTTAATTTGAATAAAGAGGGCTTTGATGTTTATTGCGCATATGATGGTGATGAGGCGATTGAGCTTGTGGAAGAAATCCAACCTGATTTGATTTTATTAGATATTATGTTACCTGGTCGCGATGGGATTGAAGTGTGCCGTGAAGTACGTAAGAAATATGATATGCCAATTATTATGGTGACGGCCAAGGATTCTGAAATTGACAAGGTACTTGGACTAGAACTAGGCGCGGATGATTATGTGACAAAACCATTTAGCAATCGAGAGTTGATTGCTCGTGTTAAGCTAATTTACGCCGTCATAGTTCAACTGCGAATGCCACATCAGAGGCGGAAGAAAATAGCGAACTGGAGGTAGGTTCGCTTATTATTCATCCGGATGCTTATGTGGCATCGAAACGCGGTGAGACGATTGAGCTGACTCATCGTGAATTTGAATTACTGCATTATTTAGCGAAACACATGGGGCAGGTCATGACGCGGGAGCATTTGTTACAGACCGTTTGGGGTTATGATTATTTTGGCGATGTACGTACGGTGGATGTGACTGTTCGTCGTTTACGTGAGAAAATCGAGGATAATCCGAGTCATCCAGCATGGCTTGTAACACGACGGGGAGTAGGCTATTATTTACGAAATCCCGAGCAGGAGTAGAAGATTATGCGGAGAATGAAGTTTTTTCAATCGGTCCAATTTAGGTTTGTAATGATTTATCTACTGCTTATTTTAGTAGCGATGCAGGTTATTGGCGCTTATTTTGTGCGGGAATTGCAGGATCAGTTGGAGAAGAACTTTAAAACAGCGATTACCAACAGTGTGAATTTGCTAGAATATAATGTTCGTGAAGAGATGTTGAAATATACGAATGATGACCAGACGAAACTCGAGAGCGACATCCAAGCTATGTTGCTCGATTTCGTTCGTGGTAGTAATGATTTTGAAGATGTATTAGTCGTGGACAACAAAATGAAGATCATCGGGACGTCGGATGTGGACAATCAAGGTATTGTTGGGCAGGTTTCGACGAATAAGATGATCAAAAATACAATAAATAGCGGGAATGGCGAAAATAAAATCTTCATGGGGAAAAATCCAAAACGGCAAATTTGGGTGGATGTTTCTCCGATTACTTCAAAAGGAGAGGTTATTGGCGCCATCTATTTGGCTACGGATATTGAGTCGGTTTATGAGCAGGTTGATAGTATTACGAGTATTTTCATAACTGGGACGCTCCTCGCGATGATTATTACGGCGATACTGGGAATTTTACTGTCGCGAACGATTACGAAGCCTATTACGGATATGAAACGGCAGGCTTTTGCGATGGCGCGTGGAAACTATACGCGTAAGGTAAAAGTATACGGCATGGATGAAATCGGGCAATTGGCGGAGTCGTTTAATGCGCTCACGAAACGGGTGCAAGAGGCGCAAGCGATGACGGAAGGGGAACGACGGAAGTTGTCGTCGGTACTTTCTTATATGACGGATGGCGTGATTGCAACGGATCGCCGCGGTAAGGTGATTTTGATTAATACGCCAGCTGAGAAAATGTTGAAAGCGGCCCATGAAAGTGCGAATGGGAAACCAATCATTGACGTACTCGGAGTTTCCGAAGAGTATTCATTTGATGATTTGATGGAGCTAGAAGAGCCGTTAACAATGGATCGCAGTACGTTTGAGGAACCGTATGTATTACGGGCTAATTTGTCGGTAATCCAGCGGGAAACTGGTTTTGTCAACGGGATTATTGCTGTTTTGCATGATATTACCGATCAGGAAAAAGTGGATCAGGAACGTCGCGACTTTGTATCGAATGTGTCGCATGAGCTCAGGACGCCACTCACCAGTATGCGCAGTTATCTAGAAGCGCTCAGTGATGGGGCTTGGCGTGATGAAGAGATTGCTCCACGTTTCTTAGAAGTAACGCAAAGTGAGACGGAGAGAATGATTCGCTTGGTGAATGATCTCTTGAAACTGTCACGGATGGACAGCGGTCGTACGAATTTGGAGAAGAGTTTTGTGAATTTTAACGACTTCTTTAATCATATTATTGATCGGTTTGAAATGATGAAGCAGGATGATATTACGTACAAGCGTCATTTTACGCGTGAACCGGTTATTATTGAAATTGATGAGGATAAGATTATGCAGGTAATGGATAACATTATCTCGAATGCAAATAAATATTCACCAGATGGTGGCAGAATCAGTTTCTACTTGCGCAAGCGTGAGGATGAGATAGAGATTAGTATTAGTGATGAAGGTATGGGAATTCCTGAGGAGGACTTGACGAAAGTGTTTGATCGGTTCTTCCGTGTGGATAAGGCGAGGTCACGGGAAATGGGTGGAACAGGTCTAGGACTTGCGATTGCGCGCGATGTCATTACAGCACATGGGGGCGAGATTTGGGCCGAGCGTAACCGTGGCAAAGGAACAACGATTTCGTTTACATTGCCATACAATGATTTACCGGAGGATGATTGGGAATGAAAGGTACAAAAATAAGAGGTATTATCCTCACCGTTCTTGTAGTTATTAGTGTTTTCCTAAGTTATAGCCTCTGGAAAGTGCAGCCAGATTATGAAGTCATTGATAATGAAACGGTGAAAAAAGAGCAGATTGCAAAATTAAGGCAACCGGAACAGGTTTTTAGACCGACCGTGGTGTATTTGCATCAAAATGAGAGTAATTACGTGACGCAAAATTTAACGATGATCAACGCACTTGTGAAAGCTGGTACGACGTTTGATTTCTCTGAATTGGTACGAACGGATAAAATGAATGCAAGCTATCAGGAAATGATGCATCAGGATGATTCGGTGGAGCTTGTTTTTCCGAATGCTGTACCGCTTTCGATCTATAGTCAGGTTTTCAGGTTGAAAGGTGATAATTTTGATTTGAATTCGTTTAATCGGATTACGTTTAATTTGACCAAGTCGGAAAATGGCTTGTTCTCAGTTTATTACGGCAATGATTCGAATAATCAAATTTATCAAGGTTCGATTCAGCAGGATCAAGTGAATATGTTGAAGCAAATTTTGACGGAGCAGAAAACTGTTTTAGAGCCAGTGGATGAGGTTTATAAAAATAAACAGTACTTATTTCTAAGTGATGCGCCAGTGAAGTTGAGACAGCAGCAGTATGTGATTGAGACGATCGATATTGGCTTGTTTAAAAATGCTTTATTTGGTGATGGTAGCAAGGTGAAGGGGCAAGATAACTCATTTACCAATGGTTCGAGTTCGATGACGATAAATCCAGATGCGAAGGTGTTGACCTATGTTGATCCAGCGCAGGAACGAAGGGATACGTCGCAGCTAAGCAGTGCAATGAAGTCGGAGCAAATTCAGGCGAGCTTTAATTTTATTAATGATCATTGGGGTTGGACTGGAAACTATTATTATTCGGGCTATGCAGCGGATAGTTCGACGACGGCGTTTTCCTTATTTGTGCAGGGGTTACCTGTGTTTAATGACGATGGTATGTCGCAGATCTTGGTTTCGGAAGGGACGGAAAGTGTGTATAAATATCAGCGTCCGTTTTTTAAACTAGGTGCGCAAATTACAACGGAGTCAAAAGAAGTGACGTTGCCGAGTTCGGTGAGCGTTTACGAAAATCTAATTAAGACAGTGGAACCCAATGATATTCAAATGATTGTTCCGGGGTATGTGATGGGATACGAGCAGAATAATAATAGTTACAATCGTGTCGTGGAATTGAAGCCGGCGTGGTTTTACAAGTATAATGGTACTTGGACTCCTGTAGTGGGAGGCGAATCGTAATGGATTGGAAGAAAACAGAAACCATCTTTATTATCGCCTTTTTAATTTTAGATATTTTCTTATTGGTGTTGTTCATAGATTCTAGAATGTCTTCTGCACCAACCCCGCTTGTTAGTCAAACGTTGGAAGAAAAGCTGAAATCAGAAAATATTACGTATGGCAAAATTCCGTCTAATCCAGAGAAAGGTTCCTATTTATCCACGGAGCCGATTGCTTTTACGCAGAAAGATATCAATGGTTTGAAAGGGCAAAAAATTTCGGTTATGAATGCGGATCAGCGTATTTATTCAGTGCTAACCAAACCTGTGAAAATTGATCCTGAGAAGTATGGTGCAGACTTGTTGCCATTTTTGAAGCGTGATGTTTTTGAAGGGGATCGGTATACGTATTGGAGTTATAATGCTGATAGGCGTGAGATGACGTTTAATCAGAAAATTGATGGACGGCCTGTGTTGTTTAATACGAATGGGCAGATTGTGTTTAATTTGAATAAGGATAATGAGGTTATTTCCTATCAGCAAACGATGCTTGGTGATACGCAGCTGTTCGATGAAAAAGATGATGTGATTTCAGGAACGGATGCGCTGGAGGTACTTCATCAGCATGGTGACTTGAAACAGAATAGTAAGATTGTGAATACGACGCTTGGTTATTATAATTTGGTTAGTTTGCCAAGTTCAGATGTGTACTTGCCGGTTTGGGCGTTTGAAGTGAAACACGATAAGCAGACGACGTTCCTCCTTGTGAATGGATTGGAGGGGTCTGTTATTAATACGAGTGATGAACAGACGAATACTCAGAGGCAATCAGCAGTGAGCTTGCACAATGAGGAGTTGTCTAGCTAAACTAGGAAAGAGGAGAACCTTGATTCACAAAGGGGATCTCCTTTTTTCGTGCATTTGTGCTTTTTTAGTTGTACAATAAGATTATGGAATTTTAAGGGGGCTTGTGAAAAATGTTTGCAAAGGAAATCAAGATAGCAAGTCAGGCAACGGATCAGCTCCGCTTTAGTATATTAGCAAGTGGCAGTTCCGGGAATGCGACGTTGATTGAGACGGCGGATCAGACGATTTTAGTGGATTGTGGTTTGAGTGGCAAGAAGATTGAGCATTTGTTTAGCGAAGTTGGACGTAGTATGGCGGATGTGGATGCGATTTTAGTGACGCATGAGCATGTGGATCATATTAAAGGACTTGGCGTGTTGGCGCGGCGTTACGAGGTACCAGTTTACGCGAATGCTAAAACGTGGGCTGCAATGGAAACGACGATTGGTGAAATAAATAGTGAGCAGAAGTTTCAGTTTGACATGGAGACGGTAAAATCATTTGGGAGCCTGCAAGTGGAATCATTTGGTGTTTCACATGATGCGGCTGAACCGATGTTTTATATTTTTCACAGTGGAAAGAAAAAGTTCGTCATGATTACGGATACAGGCTATGTAAGTGACCGCATGAAGGGGCATATTGCGAACGCGGATGCATACCTTTTTGAGAGCAATCATGATGTGGAAATGCTACGGATGGGGCGTTATCCGTGGAATGTGAAGCGTCGTATTTTGGGTGATGAAGGTCACGTTTCGAATGAGGATGCTGCCATTGCGATGAGCGAAGTGATTGGGGACGCGACGAAGCGGATTTATCTTGGGCATTTGAGCAAAGATAACAACATGAAGGATTTGGCGAGAATGGCAGTTTCGCAAACGTTGGCTGGTGAGGGTATCATCGTCGGTGAACAAGTGGACCTTTTTGATACCGATCCAGAGGTTCCGACCTCCATTTTTACGATTTAATGTGAGTTATAGCAAAAATTTTAATAAAATTTCATAGTTTTTTCATAATTAGGGTATAGAATAGCTCTATGGACACGTCTACAATTTGGAAAGGGATGAATAATGCATGGATGAGAAAAACAAAGACTTGGAAACACATAATGATGAACTAGCAAGTGGGGCTTCTCCTGAGAAGTTACCGGAGTCACAATCTTACGAAAAATCTGAACCAACTGGGGATGCGGCGGTACATACGTCACCTGAGCCGCAAGTTGCACGTGATATCCCAGTCGAAGCTGTGCATTCTGCAGAAGGTGAACCATTTGCAACGGCAACGAAAGAAGAGGCTGAAGCGAGTTCAACGCATGCTTTCTTTGATGCTGCGGCTAGTGAACCGGAAGTAAAGCCGGCGCCGACAAACAGTGATGGTGGGAATAATGTTGTTCCACCGGTCCCTCCAACGCGTACTGGCGGAGGCGGAAATGGTAGTGAGCCACCTAAAAAAGAAGGTAAGAAGAAAACGATGCTAGCGGTCTTTTTAACAGGGCTTCTGGGTGTCTTAATCGGTGCTTTGATCGTGCTGGGCTTCTCATGGGGCGCGCTTCATGATGATAATACGAACACGACTTCAAACACAACATCTACTGGTAGCGGCGAAACGAAAAAAGTAACCGTTGAAAATACGACGAGCACGACAAAAGCGCTTGAAAAAGTACAGGATTCTGTTGTGAGTGTCTTGAATTACCAAGCTGGAACATCGATTAGTACAGATGCATCAGCGGAAGCAGAGGCTTCATCCGGATCTGGTGTTGTATATAAGAAATCGAATGGTAAAGCCTACATCGTGACGAATAATCATGTTGTAGAAGGTGCCAATAAATTAGAAGTGAAGTTTTCGAATGGTAAGAAATCGGAAGCGAAACTTGTTGGAACTGACAAATGGAATGACTTGGCGGTTCTTGAGATTAGTGATAAATATGTGACGAAGATTGCTGAGTTTGGTAATTCTGATGCGCTGAAAGTCGGCGAAACGGCGATTGCAATTGGTAGTCCACTTGGAACTGAATTTGCTGGAACGGTAACGGAAGGTATTATTTCTGGTTTAAATCGTACGGTGCCTGTTGATACGAACGGTGATGGTACGGAGGATTGGGAAGCTGAGGTTATTCAAACCGATGCTGCGATTAACCCTGGGAACAGTGGTGGTGCGCTAGTCAATATTGAAGGCCAAGTTATCGGTATTAATTCGATGAAGATTTCGACGGAAAATGTGGAAGGCATCGGTTTTGCGATTCCAATTAATACGGTTGAGCCAATTATTGAGCAATTAGAGAAAAATGGAGAAGTGGAGCGTCCATCGCTTGGAGTGACATTGCGTGACGTAGATACGATTCCAGAAGTGCAACAACAGCAAGTATTGAAATTACCAGATGGCGTGGATTATGGTGCGATGGTACAACAAGTCGTTTCTGGTTCTTCCGCTGACAAAGCTGGTTTGAAAGAATATGATGTTATCGTTGAAATGAACGGTAAAAAAGTAACAAACTCGATGACACTACGCCAAATTCTATATTCGAACGATGTCAAGGTTGGCGATAAGATGGAAGTGAAGTATTATCGTGACGGTAAGAAGGAAACAACGACGGTGACACTTGCTGCTGCTACCTCCACCAACCAGTAACGCAAGAGGCGCAAAGGACCGAGAAACGCTCATCTGCGTCGTTAAAGGCTCCGTTCCGGTGCCTCTTGTACAGGTCGTACATTCCGCTCCGGTACTCGCCTTTGCCTAGCAGCTAAGCATTTCTCGGTCCTTGCTGATTTAGCGGTGAATGCGAGATTTCATAGGAAAACACGATTCTCTAAAACCAGGGAATCGTGTTTTTTTGTTATGTTGTGATTTGGTGGCCGGCGGTTGTTAGAGTCGTGACCGCGAGTTCTAGATTGGCTTGCTTCATGAGGATGTAGTCGGTGTTGTAGGTGGAGACAGCGAAGATGCTGATTTCTTTTTCGGCGAGTGGGGTAGCTATTTTGTGTAGGATGCCGGTTAGGGAGAAGTCGAGGATTCCTTCGATTTTTAGGAGGAACCAGTCGGATTCTATGGATTGAGCTTCTGTCGCGTCAAGGTGCTCGGTTGGCATGATGATGGAGCATTCTTCGTCGGTGTAAGTGATGCTTTTGAACGTTGCCTTATCGGTTTGGAACCAGGTCGGAACTGGAAAATCTGGTTGGAATTTTGCGATGGTGTAGTTGGTTTTGTCTAGTTTTAGTTTCATTGGGAAACATCTCCTTTTTTATAAGCGTATCATGAATTTTTGTGGGTTGCAAAAAGTTTTGACAGATGGGGGTTCGGGTGGTAAAGTTAAGGGAGATTATAATTCTATCTGGTAGAGTAATTTGAGGGGTGATTTTGATTCGTAGTGATATTTTAAGAGGGCATGTGGACTCGATTATTTTGCGAATTTTGTCGGATGGGGATTCTTATGGTTATGAAATCTCGAAGCAAATTAGTGAACGGACGGGTGATCGCTTTCAAATTAAAGAGGCGACGCTGTATGCGGTATTTCAGCGGTTGGAGAAGAAGCAGTTGATTGAGTCATATTTCGGGGAACGCTCGCATGGTGGGAAGCGAAAATATTATATGATTACGAGTCTCGGCCGTGCTTATCTGAGTGAGATGGCTCGGGAATGGCGAGAGATAAAGGGTATTATGAACCTTTTTTTGGAGGAGATTGATTAGTGAATAGGATAACAGAATTTGTGGAGAAGCTATTTGAGAATGTTCCGGAAAGCGAGCAGGCAGCGCAGGTCAAGGAAGAGATTACGTATAATTTAGCGGAAAAAGTGGCGGACTTGATGGAGGAAGGTAAGTCAGAAGAGGACGCGGTGAACAAGGCGATTATTGAGTTTGGTGATATCGATGAGATTATCACGGAACTTGAAGTGGCTAAGCCGAATACGAAGAAACAGCGGGAACTAGCGAAAGTGAACTTAGGATTTTCGATATGGGGATCGGCGTTGTTGATTATTTTGTTTGTTGTCGTGAATGTGATGTATTCACCAGACGTTTTATGGTGTATTTTCCCGATTTTCGCAGTGCTTTGGTGGCCGCTTGCGATGTTTTATTTTTGGTATCGGCGTAAGGCTGAGGATAAATAGGCTGAAGAAAGTCGATGTACTTTTCTTTCGATATGGGTAGTTAGCCCATTTGGGAAAAAGAGAGTAGCTATCGGCTTTCTTATTTTTATATCCGCAAAAAAGGAAGCGTTATCTAACAAGGGATTAGCTAATTAAAATTGTTAATTTATCTACATATTAAATGGGATTACAAGTATCAAATAGAATAAAAAGGAGGTTATGAAAATGGAGAAAAGAATATTTAAAATATCACTCATAATTGGAATGACGGTTGCGTCGTTAGAAGGGACGCTGTGGTTAGCACCTGAAACACCTCAAGCTAAAGCGACTGAGAACACAATACAACCCAGCCAGAGCTTATTTACACTCATGAAAACGGACGAGCTGTATGTTCACATCACATCACCATTAAAGGCATGGAAGGAATCTATCTCCGGTCGCGCTATACCAGGAACGAAAATTGAATTATTTATTGATGGCTAATTAATGACGACAAAGTATGCAGGAAATGATGGGAAGTGGAACGTGGATTGTTAAAAGAAGGGCAAAAAATACAAATCAGAGCTACTTTAGGTGTGGAAATGATAGAGACACAAACGTATACGGTAGGAATGGGAGCGCCTATATTTATTAATGACTTAAATAATAATAGTACGAAGGTGACTGGATTGGGAAGTGCGGGAGCCAAAGTTAGTATTAGAACGAGCAGCGGAAGTGAGCTTGGGTCAGCTACAATCCCTACAGGTGGTTTTTTTGAAGTTACGATTCCAAAACAGCCAAAAGGCAGTAAACTGTTTATCAGTTAAGCGAGGAATGGGAAAGAAAGTGAAGTGACTGAGGTAGAGATTGGCGAGGCTAAAGATATATTAGCACCAATAATAACATCAGGTCTTTATAAAGGGAGTACAAAAATATCGGGGAAAGCTACACCGAAAGCAACCGTTTTTGTGAGTGTTTTTCATAAAAACGAAGGGGATGGCGCAGGAACTGTAGTAAATGTACGTGTTGATGATGGCGGGAGCTGGGAAACGGGTGTTCTGGCGCTAAAAGTGGGTGATACAGTGAGAACTTCATCTAGTTTAGGTGGAGTAGATGCCCTTCAAAGCGTGGGCAGTCATTTTGTGGTAAAGGCAACAAATGCGAGTGGCACAAAAATTACGAAAACGAAAGGTACGGTTTTACCAAAGTAGCCTAGAGTTAGACAAAAAAACAACTTGAAAATCTGGATTTAGCGGTCCACTTTTTCAGGTTGTTTTTGCGTGCATTTTTTGATATGTAAGGCTGGAGATGATGATGCTGCACTCGTAAAGGAGGATGAGCGGTAGCGTCACGAGCAGGTGGGAGAGTAGTTCTGGTGGTGTGATGAGGCCAGCGATGACGAGCAGGATGAAGTAAGCGTATTTACGAAAGCGACGCATGATGATTGGATTGACGAGTGATAGGCGTGTTAGAAATGCGATGAGCAGTGGCATCTGGAAGAGTGCACCGAATGGCAGTATTGTTTGGAGCATGAACTGGAAGTAGGTTGTTAAGCCGATTGTGTTTTGGACGCCGAGTTGTTCGCCGAATTCGAGCATGAATGTGAGAACGAATGGGAAAACGACGAAATAGGAGAAGGCGACGCCAATCAGAAACAGGAGGCAGATAACTGGGATGTAGCGCAATGTGGCTCGCTGTTCGTGTCGGTAAAGGCCGGGTTTGATGAACGCCCAGAGTTGGTATAATGCAAATGGTGCGATGAGAGTGAGGGCGATCACAAACGCGAATTGCATGTAGATCGAGAAGGCATCGGTAACTTTGAAAACGTTCATGGTGATCGTGACGGGCATCTTGTCTTTTTGTAGGAACAGGATGAGTGGTTTGGCCACAAGCATCCCAACAATGAAGGCGGTAAAAAAGGCGATGAACACGAAAATAAGCCTTGCGAGTAATTCTTGCAAATGCTTGGTGAGTGCCATTGGACGGTCAGTCATTTAGTTAGTTCCTTTTCTTCTTTTGGTTCTTCGATCGGTGTTTCTTTGTGTTCATCCATCATGCCTTTGGTTGCGTTCTTGAATTCGCGCAACGTATCTCCAGCTGCTCGGCCGAGTTCTGGTAATTTTTTTGGCCCGAAAATAACGAGGGCGGCGCCGACAATAAGTACGATACTTGCTGGTCCTAGTGCCATTTCTATGTACCTCCTTTTAATCTGATTTTTTCTCAAATGGGATTGATTATCATTATCAATTGATTGTACGTCTGATTAGAGCTGTTGTCAATTGTTTTCTATTTTGGATTGACTTTTTTTGGGATGTAGTTATATGATAATGATAATCATTTTCAATTGAGAGGGGATGAGCTCTTGAAATCGCGAGTTTGGATGGCTTTGCTGCTTTGTTTTGGTGTGCTACTTTTTCCAAGTGATGCTAGTGCAGCGGGAAAGCCGGATGTTTCGGTGCCGGAGAAGGCTGTGACAAAAACGCTTACGGCGCTTGAAAAATCGGATTTTGTACAGGCAAAAGAGGCTTTTCGGGATGGGAAGTTGTGGTGGACGCGGAGTAAGCAGGATGTGAAAGGGAAGTCTTATGATTTGGCGCAACAGATGGATCGGCAGGTGGCGGTAATCACGCTCGCGATTTTGAATGGGGAGGCGAAAGCTGGGACGGAAGGTTTGCATACGCTGGATGGGCTACTTCGGGATTATCGGGACGGGACGTATACGGACAACGATGGGAAGACGAAGATTACGCTTGCGAGTTATATTAAGAAGCTGGGCGAGACGCGTGAATTCGTGAAAAATGAGGACTGGGGTGCGGCGGATCAGCAAGTGCAGGATTTGCAGAAGCAGTGGCTTTCGGTGGAAGGCGATGTGGTCAGCCAGTCGCAAGTCGCGTACGATAACATGGAGCGCGATTTGATGTTGCTCGCGGCTTATGTGCAAGATCCTACAAATCAGGCGCGCACGGCAGACGTTCTGGATGGCATGGAGGATACGCTAAAACCGTTTGCGAACGTTACATATACTTGGTTTGATGCGGCACTGATACCATTTCGTGAGGGCTTAGAGGCGCTTTTGATTGTGGCGACGCTACTGACATTTGCGAAGCGCGCAAAAACGCCGAACGCTAGGCGCTGGATTGTCGGTGGCACGGTGGTTGGGCTATTGACGAGCCTTGTTCTCGGTCTGATCGTAGCGATTTGGCTATCGACGCTTGCTTTTGGAAATAATAGTACGCTGATTAATGGATGGACTGGCGTGATTGCAAGCTTGATGATGCTTTATGTGAGTTATTGGCTACATAGTAACTCGGACATGGCAAAATGGAATAATTACATGGCATCGAAAAGTGATGAAGCGATCTCGAATGGAAAAATGATTTCGTTCGCTATTTTGGCATTTTTGGCGATTTTAAGAGAAGGATTGGAAACGGTGATTTTTTTGATCGGTATGGTTGGGCGGATGTCGACAACGGAATTGGTCACGGGAATTCTAGTTGGGCTGGGCGTTCTGCTTGTGATTGCGGTCGTGATGTTGAAATTTAGCGTGCACATACCGCTGAAACCGTTTTTCATGATTTCTGCTGCGATCGTGTTTTATCTGTGCTTTAAATTTATGGGGTCGGGGATTCATAGTTTGCAACTGGCAGGCGTGATTCCAGCGACGGTGCAGGATTATTTGCCATCGATTCCAGCGCTCAGCATTTATCCATCGTGGTACAGTATTTTGCCGCAGCTGATTTTTGTGGTGGTGGCACTGTTTATTTTAGTAAGATCAGGTTTAAAAAAACGGGCTATGAAACAGTTGGCCGAGTAAGGGAGTAAGTGGATGAAAAAATTAGGTATGTTGTTTATGTCGGTATTCGCGGTGACAGTAGTGCTTGCGGCGTGTAATTCGGACGCGGCGAGTGATGATAGTGTGAAAACGGACGCGAAAAAGGAGCAGACGGAGAGTAAACAAGCAACGGCTGTGAAAAAAGAGGTGAAACAGATGCAGGATGAGTTGGCGACCGTAGAGAAGAATATTACGGCGAAAAATGACGCGGACTTGAAGGCGAGCGCGGCGGCGATGCATAAACATTGGTTGGCTTTTGAGAACAATGTGCGTGATTTGTACCCGATTCAGTATACGGATGTGGAGAAGTTTGAGACGCCGATTTTCTATATGTCGAAGCGTGATAAATTGGATTATGCGGAACTGGCAACGAATGCGGCTGGTTTGAAGACGTCGCTTGATGCTGTTGGGAACGCGAAGGAAACGAAGGCGAAGACATCGGAAGTATTGGACAAAGCGGTGGATAATTATTCGAAATATGTGGTGGAACAAACGGGTGCTTTTGTAGCGGATACGAAAATCTTTACGGATGCTGTGAAGACTGGAGATATGGCGAAGGCGAAGGAATATTACTCGAAGTCGCGTGTTTATTATGAGCGTATTGAGCCGATTGCGGAGAGTTTTGGGGATTTAGATCCGAAGATTGACGCGCGTGTTAATGATGTGGAAGATGGGGCGGACTGGACTGGTTTCCATAGAATTGAGAAGGCGATGTGGGCGGATAATACGCTTACTGGGATGGATAAATATGCAGATCAGTTGAGGACGGATAGCTTGGCATTGCAGAAGGAAGTTGGCAAGTTGAAATTGGAGCCTAAACCGATGGTGGCGGGCGCGATGGAACTTTTGAATGAAGCGGCAACCACGAAGATTACGGGGGAAGAGGAAGCTTATTCGCATACGGATTTAGTGGATTTGGCGGCGAATGTGGAGGGTTCGAAGGTCGTTTATCAAGCGATTATTCCAGCGCTGAACGCAAATGATAAGAATTTGACGCAACAAATTGATGACGCGTTTGTGAAGATGGAGGATACGCTTGCGAAGTATAATACGGACGGGAATTATGTGTCGTATGAGAAGCTGACGCCGGAGCAGATTCGTGAGATTAGTAATCAGTTGAGTCATTTGTCGGAGTTGATGGCACAGACGGGGAAAATCTTTTAATAAACGGAGCTGAAAAAGTCAGATGAAGAATAAAACGGATAGCCAAAAGGATCTTTCGAAAAAGGACGGAATGACGCGACGAGAAATGTTGAAAATGTCGGCTGTGGCTGGGACGGGAATCGCGATCGGGGCGACTGGTCTTGGCGGTATTTTGAGCGTGGTGGATCAGGTCGATAAGGTGTTTGACAAGGAGACGGCGCAGGCTGATGAGGGCGTGCCGTTTTATGGGAAGACGCAGGCTGGGATTATTACGGAGCAGCAGACGTATTGCTATTTGGCGAGCTTTGATCTGGAGACGGAGAGCAAGGCGGATGTGATTGCGCTTTTTAAAAAGTGGACGAAGTTTGCTGACTTGACGGCGAGTGGTGGTGCGCTTAGTGATGCGGATAATGACATGTTACCGCCGAGTGATACGGGTGAAGCGGACGGTCTTGGTACGGGAAATCTGACGGTGACAATTGGATATGGCGCGAGCTTCTTTATGAAAAATGGACGGGATCGTTTTGGCGTGAATGCGAAGCGTCCGAAACATTTAGTGACTGTGCCGCACATGGCGCATGATAGTTTGGATGCGGCGTATAGTGATGGGGATCTTTGCATGCAGGTTTGTGCGGATGATCAGCAGGTCGCGTTCCATGGAGTCAGGAATTTCATCCGGTTAGCGACGGGAGTGGCGACGGTGCGCTGGTTGGAGGAAGGCTTCATTCGCTCTCCAGAAGGGGAGACACCACGCAATCTGTTTGGTTTTAAGGACGGAACGGCGAATGTCGACCATGCTTCGAAACAAGGTTTTGCAGATGTTGTTTGGGCGGCGGCGGATGAGCCAGCGTGGATGAAGAACGGTTCGTATCTTGGCTACCGCAAAATTCAGATGCTACTCGAGGTTTGGGATCGCTCGTCGCTGATGGATCAGGAAGACACGTTCGGGCGTCACAAGCATTCTGGCGCGCCTTATGGGAAGAAAAAGGAGCACGATAAGGTGAATCCGGCAAAGTTGCCTACCGATGCCACGTACGCTTGGCGAAGGACACGAAGCAACAGATGCACCGCCGTGCTTATTCTTATACTTCTGGTGTAGACGCGAAAACAGGTCGTCTCGAAGCAGGTTTGCTATTCATCTGTTTCACGCAGAATCCAGAAACGCAGTACTTACCAATGCTTCACGTGATGGGAAAAATGGACAAGCTAAACGAATATACGATCCCGATTGGCAATGCGTTATTTGCCTGTCAGGGCGGGATTCAAGCAGGAGAATATTTTGGACAATCACTACTACAATAATAGGTCTTGAAAAGGGGAGTTAGTTTTGCGACTAGTTGCCCTTTTCGTTTGGAAAAAAACAGAACGGGAATATTTTAAGAAATGTGAGGAGGCGGATTCAGATGGGAGAGCGTTATTTGAAATACTATTCCCAAGAACCGATTCGAAAAAATAGCGTCGTCATTGTGTCGGATCGTGAGGTTTTTATAAATGATATAATGGGGCATCCGGCTTTTGCAGATACATCACTAGAGCCTGTGAGCGATAGAGCTTTGGCAAGCGCGGCGTACGTTGTGTCTGAGCGCGCGATGCCAAATTATTTTATCAAAAAGGACGAGCAAACGTATATTCATTTTTATCAAGGTGAGGTTTTAGAGCCTTTATTAGTGCGGAGTTTGCTTCACGCGGATTATATTGTGACAGATGAGATGCTACCGCTTAATTTGCGAGAAGTTATGTCAGGAGTGGTGATTTCGACGAAAGAATGGACGGGTAATTTATTGTCGCCGAAACAAGCTAACAATGCGAAAAAGACGATTTTAATGTATTGCGGTGGTTTTAAGAATAATGGGATTACGACGTCGGCGATTAATTTGCTGCATAATTTGGATTATGAACGCTACCGTGTCATTGTGATCGATACGGAGAGGCTGCACGATGACTGTAAACGGAATTTTGAAAAATTGGATCCACATGTTTTGCGGCTAACAGTTGTTGGCGGGATGTTGCGAACTGCGGATGAGAGCAAAGCGGAAGAACGACTTTTCACGGCAAGCCACGAATTATATATCGAGTTTGGTCCCGATGGTTTTTTAGAAGAGGAGGTGAAACAGTTATATGAGCGCGAATTACGTCGTATTTTAGGGCAAACAAAGATTGATATTGCGATTGATTTCGATGGTTATTTTAAGTACTGGACCTTGTTGCTTGCGACATCTGGCGCAGAACGCAAATTGATTTATCAGCATAACGAGATGATGCAGGAGTACCGTAAAAAATTAGGCGTGGACTACAAACATCGCGTGGATTTAAATGTGATTTTCCTGTTGTATAATTATTTTGATAAAATCGTTTCGGTGGCGGAGCATACGCGGGATTTGAACGAAGCGAAATTACGGCATTTAGTAGAGAATAGCGCAGAAAAAATGGTTTTTGTGCATAATTCGCTGGATTATGAGGGGGTGCTTGCAGCGTCAGAGGAGCAGATGGACGTCCAATTGGATGAGGGCGCGTTTTATTTTTTGACGATAGGGCGACTTTCTCCTGAAAAGAACCAAAAGCAATTGATGGCAGCGTTCGCGGACGTTGTCAAAAAGCGAGATGACGCGCGGCTACTGGTGATTGGAAATGGGGAGCTGAAAGAAGAATTAGCCGAGGAAATCGTAACATTAGGCTTGGAGAAACACGTGGTACTTCTCGGGCAGGTTGTCAATCCATTCCCGATTTTAAAATATTGTGATGCATTCATTTTACCATCTAACCACGAGGGGCAGCCGATGGTTCTACTAGAAGCACTTATCTTGCAAAAAGCGATTGTGGCGACAGATATTCCGGGCTCGCGTAGCATTTTGGAGGATGGCTATGGCTTATTGATCCCAAATGGAGTGGCGAGTTTGGCTGAGGAAATGTTACGCGTTATGGATGAGGGCACGCCAAATAAGCGATTTGATTACGTGGCATACAACAAGCGTGCGATGGAGATGTTTTATGGGATGTTGGAATGAAAGATGAACTGGAAGAGAGTTAAGAATATGTAGCAAATGAATCAATTGTTGGGATCGGACACCATGGTACGAGTTAGGAAATCTGAAGCTTGGATCTTTTTTATCTGCATAAATGTTAAACTGTTTGATAATTTTGGGTGAAATGAGCGACAATGATTTATAGATCAAGTGGTATTAGATAACATACTGTTTGGTCTGTTTTTTTTTTTAATTGTATTGGGGTATGAATAAAACAAAGATAGAGGTTTTACTAGGTAATCTTTTGACATCAAGATAATAATCTGATACATTTATTCTCGCGAAGAATGCATGAGGAGGGGTAGTTAATGAAAAGTGTTGTTTCAGCATCTGCGTATCGGCGATTGGTACTATTAAATATTTTATTTTTATCAGAAGAACCGTTAGCTAAGCGTGAACTAGCGGAGTTAGCAGGGTGTTCTTTAAATACGATGAAGGCGGATATTGAGGTCATAAATTCCATATTCCCCGAGCAAATTGGGCATATTTATGATAAGGATAAGAAATATGTATTGGTAACAGCACCAAGTGTGAATTTTGATTATTTAACAGCGTATATGATAGCAACCAGCGACCTTTTTACATTAAGTTTATCGATTTTTAAGGATGAGAAGTTGACGCCGGCGGAATGGACGGCAAGAACGTACATCGGGATGACAAGTTTTTATAATAAACTGAAAGAAGCAGATACTTTTCTTGCCAATAGTCGATTGATTTTGGATAATTCACCGCTTCAAATATTGGGAAATGAGATGAATATTCGGTTTTATTTTTTCCACCTATTTAGTAAAAGTTATCCACACAGTGGTTGGGTTATTGAAGATTTTGATTATGAAAGCATGGACCGATTTATTCGGAAATTGGAGGATCATTTGGATATTTCTTTCTCGCTGACGGCACGCGTCGATTATGCGATTGCCATTGGTGTATCATTGACCCGAATTAAGCAAGGTTATTTGGCCGATTTGACCGATGAGAGGGATTATATGGAGGATTTGGAGAGTTATTATGATGCGACACATCTTGATTTTGGTGATTTGGAAAAAGACTTAGGTCAACCACTAAGTAAGGTAGAGCGCCATTTGATTTTGTTACTCTGTTCATTGGGCTCCTTTTCTTATACAGATCATTCGAGAATTGATTTTCGGATGGCATACCATAAAAAATATCGGAATGAGCGCTATCAATTAGGAAATGAACTTTCAGATATTATTCGTAGTCGTGTGAAGGACCCTGACCAAGTAACCGTGGTGACACTGGACTATTTAACACACTTTACGTTTGTAGAAAAAAAGCATTTAATTATGGATGTGGACCATTTTACGCAACAAAAATTACCAAAAACAGTAGACATGGATCGGATACTAGCAGTGCTTGCTAAATACGAGAGGCATCCAGGCTACACATATATTAGGAATAATAAAGATGTTATTGCTTCCTATATTCATGATTTGTATACCTTTGTATTGCTAAATGAAGAGGAAGGACATAGATTACATGTGCGGGTAGTTGCAAAAAACGGCTATTTTTGGGAAGTTTTTTTTGAAATCCCAAATTCGTAAATATTACTCTGAGGATAAAATTGTTTTTTGTGAGGACTTCAAGAATGAGCGTCCAGAACCTGAGTGTGATCTGATATTTAGTGATTATCCGATAACGACTGCTGGGGATACGGATGTATTGGTTTGCCATATGCCACCATCGAGGCGTGATTTCTTACAGTTACGGGAATTTGTCCATAGCAAGAAACGAAAAGGTTAGCATCAATTAAAATACGATACTACTCGGATTTTTTAGAGTAGGTATCGTATTTTTATTTTGATATATTTGGGAATTTGACGAAATATGTCATTTTTTTGTAATAGCAACTTGTGGTGGACGAAATTTGTTAGTATAAGAGTAAGCCAACGGAGCTTACGGTAAGGAGGTGTAGTAACAATGCACGTAGATAAGTGCGGCCTTGGTAGCATAAAGCATTAGGAAATAGCAGTACTACTACTTAAATTACAGGGGACGCTGGAAGGTGGATTATTACGTAAGAGCAGAAGCTCAACATGAATAGAAGCATATTGTCGCAATAGAAAGTATATTATATTAAAAAAACAAATTTTTGCAAATTTAAAAGGAAGTAGTGTGATTATGATGAAAATGAAAAAAATAATGGGTGTATTGGCATTAACAAGTATCTTGGGTAGTAGTGTGACGGGACCGCTAAATGTGCTTTTGGCAGAGGCGTTTGCAAGTCAGAAAGGAGTGAATAGTGGTTATGTCGTACCAAATCCGAATTTGTACACGGCAACAGGCAAACGTATAGATGCAGGAAATGGCTATTTTACATTAGAAGGGAAGAAAATGCAACACGGAGATCATGTGACAAATGACGAGGGTGAGAAGGGGCTTGTTGGTGGGAGCTCTTTGTTTCTTGAAGATAGACCTAACTTATTTTTCTACTCGGATAGCAGTGATATGACAGTTAGTCACTACCGAGTAGGTGTTGAAGATGAGCAGGAGAATGTATTATCAACAGAGCTTAAGACGGTACCAGGGAAGGAATATGTTCTTACGTTTGACTTATATACAAGGATTGGTTCAGTAGCAGCATCAGATTTTGGTGATTCTTTAACAAAAATGGGAATTACAGATAAAAATAAATGTTGTGATAGATGAAGTATCCAAAACAGTAGCTAATGATAAAATAGGGGATACGACAGATTCTAATATAACAATTACATTTACTGCAACAGATGATATTTCTAAACTATTTGTTAGTCTGGCTTCACCAGATGCTACAGTAGCTGATAAGGCACAAACGTTAGTCAGTGCTAAGAACATTAATGTTGTGAAGACTGATGCACAAGTTCAAAAAGATTATGATGATGAAATGGCGCGCCAAGTAGCCGCGGAGGAGGCACTAGTAGCAGTTTTTGCAGATAACGATGTGGAAACTGGTATGCTGAAACCTGACACAGACCAAAATGTATTAGACGATGTTCAAATATTGATTGATGCCCTAGAGGACGAGGACAAGAAAGCAGAGCTACAAGCAGATTTGGATACAGCGCAAGATTTATTGAACGATAAATTAGCGGCAGAACAAGCAGAAAAAGAGCGTCAGGAAGCAGCGGAAGGTGCGTTGAAGGATCTATTTAAAGATGAAGATGTGGCGTCAGGAGCGTTAAAACCAGACGTGGATCAAGGAACATTAGATAACGTACAAGATTTAATCGACGCGATCACAGATGAAGACAAGAAAGCAGAGCTACAAGCAGATTTGGATACAGCGCAAGATTTATTGAACGATAAATTAGCGGCAGAACAAGCAGAAAAAGAGCGTCAGGAAGCAGCGGAAGGTGCGTTGAAGGATCTATTTAAAGATGAAGATGTGGCGTCAGGAGCGTTAAAACCAGACGTGGATCAAGGAACATTAGATAACGTA
>NZ_AODD01000023.1 GCF_000525835.1 Listeria grandensis FSL F6-0971 | reverse complement strand
TCCATTTTAAAATTCCTCCTATGGTTGCATTTTTAATTTTACTTTGTCGTTGCGTTTTTCACGAGTTGCATGACGCGATAAGCTGAATAGCCACTGGCCTTCTCAAATTCGTTACCCAGGCTCTTCTCTTCGCCGATCGAACGAACGACTTCTTTGAATGCACTATACTTTGCTTTTATTTCAGACGCTTCGATGCCAGTCTCGTAAGCTCTTTCCACGGCTTGATAAAAGCTAATAACGGTTGCCATCTCGTCTTTTGACCAATCTAAATTAATCGGATAACTATACTCCACGCTTGCTCCCTCCTTCATTCGATAACCCGGATTGCACCGCTGTGTCTAACGCTTTTACGGTGGTTACTAACTGTTTTTGCTCCGCATCGGAAAGGGTTAATGGAACGACCTTCTTGACGCCTGAAGCACCGACAACCGCTGGAATACTGATGAATCCTGAGGTCACGCCGAATTTCTCTTGTACATATACGCCCACCGTCAAAATCATCTCTGCATCTTCCAAAATAACCTTCACAAGCTCCGTCAAACCGAGCGCGATACTGCAGTCAAATAAACGGCCCTCCGCTAAAGGTTCACGTGGAAACTCACTTATTTGCGCCACAATAGGTTCTAATTTTTCAAAAGAATAGCGATCTGGTTCATCCATGATATAGCTTAAAATCGGGCGTCCACCAATATAAGCGCGACTCCAAATAGGAACACCGTATTCTAGCGTACTACCAATCATGTAGGCATGCACGTTTTTCGGATTCACCTGAAAGTACCGACCTAGCTCCGATTGTAAATGTGCTGTATCAAGCATCGTGCCAAGCGCAATAATTCTGTCAGTAGCAAGACCAGAGAATTTCATAATCCAATGTGCGACAACCTCACTCTGCGGTGTTGCCACCACGCAAATACCTTGGAATCCAGTTTCCATCCACTGCTTCACAAATTTGCGAACGATCGATGAAGCCTGTTGCATATCCTTGGTATCCATAAACGGATCATGCGTGAACACAATTAACGACGCGTTCCGACATTCCCCGAAATTCCCCGATATAAGCGTTGTTCTTGATCGGAAGGAGGTGCCGTACTGCATATCTTTTATCATGTGAGACTTCTTCTCTGCAATAAGGCACGCCTCCACATTTAGCTGCTGGTTCATCATTGCAAAAACGAAACTCGTGCTTATCTTATTATTGCCGATAATCGCAATTTTTTTTTCGATCCATTGCCAAAACAGCTTCACGCTCCCTTTACTAGATGTATCCTTCTTCATTTTATCATGAATAGCGTAACGATAAAAATATTGTGATTGCAAAAAAAAGCACCAACTCTACAACTCGTAGAATCAGCGCTTTTCTCCTATTCTTCCTCTTCGAAAGCTTGCCTGTGGTTCTTCCGTATATAATGTGTCGCAATACAAAAAAAACGTCGGTAAAACATAACTAACGATACTCAATAAAACGACTTCCATCACAGACTTCTGAATGTAACCATTGGTCAATTGAATGAAACCAGTAATCGGCGTTTCTAGAATCTTTATAACACTTTTTATACCACCTGTATCATGCATATGATGGAAAAATCCTACAATAAAGGCTAAAATCGTTAATACAAAACAAATCCCTGATACCACATACGCTATCCAGAATAGCGCTCGCTTCCATGTCCCCATTTTCCACCTAATCCTAATCGTATTTTGTGCCGAACTACACTCATTCTACTCCTTTGCTATGTAAAATCACACAAAAACGACTTTTATTGAAGAAAGCGGCTGTTTTCATGCGTTTCGAGATAGTCCTTTTTCAAGAAATGCGTCGCCACACAAAAGAATGCTGGCAACAAGTAGCTGATGATAATTGCCAAGAACACAGACCAAATCGGACTCGTCAAATGGATCGTAAAGACCGCTGGATCTGTCACTGGACTCGCTAATATTCGCAAAACGGCGCGCCAACTATCGGTTTCATGCATATGCACGATAAAACCGTGGACAATGTTCACAACAAAACCTAAAAAGAAAATCGCGGAGAAACCATACACAATACCGAAAATAATTTTTTCAACCTTTTTTTTCAATTTTACACCTGGATTCTTTTATTTTATATAGTTATCATACTACTTTGTTCTCGATTTCACAATAGTAAATTGCATAGGTAAAACGCTATCTGGACTGTTCCCCAGATAGCGTCATGTATTACATGTGGATTGGACGACCTAGCGCAAGCTCTGCCGCTTCCATTGTCAACTCGCCTAAAGATGGGTGGGCGTGAATAGTAAGCGCAATATCTTCTGCTGTTACGCCTGTTTCGATGGCAAGTCCTATTTCCGAGATAATATCGGATGCGTTCATTCCTGCAACTTGGGCACCAAGGATAAGTCCGTCTTCTTTCCGTGTTACAAGACGTACGAAACCTTCTGGAGCGTCAAGGGATAGGGCACGACCGTTACCGCCAAATGGGAATTTAGCAGCTTTTACGTCGAAGCCTTTTTCTTTTGCTTCTTTTTCTGTTAAGCCAACTGTTGCTAGTTCTGGATCACTGAAAACAACTGCTGGTAGGGCTGTGTAGTCATTTTCAGATGCTTCGCCAGCGATCGCTTCAGCGGCAACTTTTGCTTCGTAGCTTGCTTTGTGGGCAAGTGGAACACCTGGAACGATGTCACCGATAGCATAGACGTTAGAAAGATTTGTGCGACCTTGTTTGTCTACTTCGATCAAACCGCGTTCGCTTAGTTTCACGCCTAGTTGTTCTAAGCCGATGTCATCCGTGTTTGGACGACGACCTACTGTTACTAAGACATAATCCGCTTCAACGGTTTTTGTTTCGCCGTCAGCTTCGTATGTTACTTTTACGCCATTTTCTGTTTCTTCGGCAGATTTCGCCAAAGCTTTTGTTACGATTTCCACGCCTTTACCTTTAAGGTTGCGTTTTACAAGAGAAATCATATCTTTTTCGTACGTTGGCAAGATTTCTGGTCCGCCTTCAAGGATTGTTAACTCTGTTCCAAGGTTAGCAAATGCGCCACCAAGTTCTGTACCGATGTAACCACCGCCGATTACGACAAGTTTTTTCGGAACTTCTGTAAGAGCTAGCGCGCCTGTTGAGCTAAGAACACGTTTGCCGAATTTGAATCCTGGAATCTCGATTGGACGAGAACCAGTTGCAATGATTACGTTGTTGAATGTGTAAGTTTGCGCGGATTCAGGGTGGATAACACGTAGGGAGTGCTCATCAACGAAGAAAGCTTCTCCTTCTAGCATTTCCACTTTATTCTTTTTAAGCAAGCCTTTCACGCCTGTTGTTAATTTGCTAACGACAGAGCCTTTCCATTCTTGCGCTTTTGTGAAATCTAGGTTCACGCCATCTGTTGTGATACCCATGTTATCGGAATGTTTCGCTTCAGCAAAACGGTGACCAACTGTGATCAAGGCTTTGGAAGGGATACAACCAACGTTTAAACAAACGCCGCCGTAATGTTCTTTCTCGATAATCGTTACTTTTTGTCCTAATTGTGCTGCGCGAATTGCCGCAACGTATCCGCCGGGTCCTGCACCAATGACGATGGTGTCTCTTTCTTCTGGAAAATCGCCTACTACCATTTTTTTACGCCTCCATTAGTAAAAGTTCTGGGTCATTTAATAACCGCTTGATATTGTTCATAGCTTTTTGAGCTGTTGCGCCGTCGATTACGCGGTGGTCGAAGCTTAACGATAGAGCAAGTACTGGTGCTGCTACGATTTCACCGTCTTTAACGATTGCTTTTTCTGCGATACGACCTACACCTAAAATGGCAACTTCAGGGTAGTTGATAACTGGTGTGAACCATTGGCCGCCAGCTGATCCGATATTTGAGATAGTAGAAGAGCCATGACGCATTTCTTCCCCAGTCAATTTACCGTCGCGTGCTTTTGTAGCTAATTCGTTAATTTCGCTAGAGATTGCAAAAATCGATTTTTTGTCAGCGTCTTTGATAACTGGTACGTAAAGACCGTGATCTGTATCTGCTGCAATACCGATATTGAAATAATGTTTGTAAACTAGTTCGTCTGTTGCGTCGTCAAGTGTCGTGTTGAGCACTGGGAACTCGCGCAATGTGTTTACTAGTGCCTTTACCATGTAAGGTAGGAAAGTAAGTTTGATTCCTTTTTCAGCTGCTACGTCTTTGAAACGTTTACGGTGAACCATCAAAGCAGAAACTTCGATTTCATCCATTAGCGTGACGTGTGGCGCAGTGTGTTTCGAGTTAACCATTGCTTTTGCGATCGCTTTACGTGTTGGTGTTAATTTCTCGCGTGATTCTGGGTATGTTCCACCGCTAACAACTGGCGCTGCTTTTGCTGTTGGTTTCGCTGTTGCAGTTTCTTGTGACGCCGCTTTTGGAGCTGCTTCGCTTGTTGCTACTGCTGCTGTATCGCCATTTAGGAATGCATCAACGTCTGCGCTAAGCACGCGGTTGTTTTTGCCTGATCCTGCAACTTGGCGGATGTCTACGCCTTTTTCACGTGCATATTTACGTACAGATGGCATCGCGATAACTAGACCGTTTGGATCTTTTTGCGATGATGGTGTACCATTTCCACCTGATACTGGCGCTTGTGCTGCGTTATTATTTGCAAGTTTTGCAGTGTCTGCTGGAGATTCTGGAGTAGAAGAGTGATCTGCCGTTGCTTCACCTTCAAAGTCGCCCTCGAATGTGATTAACACTTGACCAACTGTTGCTACTACGCCTTCACCAACTAAAATGTCTTTTACAGTTCCTGCGACAGGAGATGTAATTTCTTCGACAGATTTGTCATTTTGCACTTCGAAAATGGTAGCATCTTCTTCAATTTGATCGCCTGGTTTTACGAACCATTTCACGATTTCGCCTTCATGAATTCCTTCACCAATGTCCGGTAATTTGAATTCGTAAATGCCTTTTCCACCTGCTGGTGCTGGAGCCGCTGCTGGTGTAGAGGCAGGTGCTGCTGGTGCTTCTTCTGCATCATTTTCATGGCCCTCAACGCCATCAAACGTGATTAGAACTTGTCCAACTGTCGCTACTACGCCTTCACCGACAAGGATTTCTTTGACAGTTCCTGTAATGGGAGATGTAATTTCTTCAACGGATTTGTCATTTTGAACTTCAAAAAGGGACGCGTCTTCTTCGATCTTATCGCCTGGTTTTACGAACCATTTGACGATTTCTCCTTCATGTATACCTTCACCAATGTCCGGTAATTTAAATGAATATGCCATTTTTTTAAAAGCCTCCTGTTTTTGTTGTGGCTCTTACGAAGCGTACTTTGCTAAGTTAGAGCCTCAATATGCATGAGAACAAAGTGAGCATGTAATCCATTCCCACCTTATCTCATGTTTTTCTTCTAAACTTCTCTTAAAACGCTAAAACTTCTTTAATACGCTCAACAATATCGTTATGGTTTGGTAACCAAACTGTTTCTGCTTGCGCGAATGGGAAGATGCTGTCTGGTGCTGTAACACGCATCACTGGTGCTTCTAGAGAAAGGATGGCACGGTCGTTGATTTCAGCGATAACGTTAGCAGCGATTCCTGCTTGTTTTTGCGCTTCTTGAACGACAACTACGCGATTCGTTTTCTTAACGGAAGCGATGATTGTGTCTACATCCAACGGGCTGATTGTACGAAGGTCGATAACTTCAACAGATACGCCTTCTTTTTCTAGTTCTTCTGCTGCTTTCACAGATTCTTGAACCATTGCGCCATAAGTGATGACAGAAACGTCTGTACCTTCACGACGAACGGCTGCTTTACCGATTTCGATTGTGTACTCGCCTTCTGGTACTTCTTGACGGAATGAGCGGTATAATTTCATGTGCTCTAAGAAAATAACGGGATCGTTATCGCGGATTGCTGAGATCAAGAGACCTTTTGCATCGTATGGAGTTGATGGGATAACAACTTTTAGACCAGGTGATTGTGCCATTAGGCCTTCCAAGTTATCTGCATGAAGTTCAGGCGTATGAACCCCACCACCGAATGGCGCACGGATTGTGATTGGAGCAGTACGAGTACCACCAGTACGGTAACGCATACGTGCCATTTGACCAGCAACAGAATCCATTACTTCAAAAACGAAACCGAAGAATTGAATTTCAGCAACTGGACGAAAGTCTTCTAGTGCAAGACCGATAGCAAGACCACCGATACCTGATTCTGCAAGTGGCGTATCGAATACACGATCTTCGCCAAACTCTGCTTGAAGACCTTCAGTAGCACGGAAAACCCCGCCGTTATTACCTACATCTTCACCGAAAACGAGGACGTTCTCGTCATTTCTTAGTTCTACTGCAAGCGCATCTGTAATCGCTTGAATCATTGTTTTTTGCGCCATGATTATTTCGACTCCTTCGCTTCAAAAATTGCCAGTTGCTCTTTGATTGGAGCAGTTGGTGTTTCGTACATATTTTTAAGAAGATCTGATACTTTTTGTTTCGGTGTAGCGTCAGCTTCTTTAATAGATGTTTTGATTTCTTCTTTTGCTTGTTCAATTATTTCATTTTCTTTTTCTTCGTTCCAAAGCCCTTTCGCTTCTAGGAAAGTACGGAAACGAACGATTGGATCTTTGAGTTCCCATTCGCCATCAAGCTCTTTTGTACGGTAACGAGTTGGATCATCACCTGAAAGTGTATGTGGACCATAACGGTAAGTCATTGTTTCGATCAATGTTGGGCCATCGCCTGCAACGGCACGATCACGCGCAAATTTCGTTACAGCGTATACTGCTAGTGGATCCATACCGTCTACTTGAACGCCTGGGATTCCAGCTGCAACTGCTTTTTGAGCAAGTGTTACTGCCGCAGATTGTTTTTCGCGTGGTGTTGAGATCGCGAACATGTTATTTTGTACAACGAAGATTGCTGGAGCTTTATAGGCACCGGCGAAGTTCATACCTTCGTAGAAATCACCTTGTGAAGATCCGCCGTCACCTGTGTATGTGATGACAACTGCGTCTTTTTTACGCTTCTTAAGCCCTAAAGCAACGCCGGCAGCTTGAACGATTTGTGCACCGATGATGATTTGTGGAGATAGAACGTTTAAGTCGTCTGCGAATTGATTTCCGACAAAATGGCCACGTGAGAATAGGAAAGCTTTCGTCAGTGGAAGACCATGCCAGATCATTTGTGGTACATCACGGTAACCAGGAAGCACGTAATCTGCTTTTGTTAACGCATAATGACTTGCAAGTTGTGAAGCTTCTTGTCCAGCTGTTGGTGCATAGAAACCTAGGCGACCTTGGCGGTTCAAGGAAATCGAACGTTGGTCAAGAACACGTGTCCAAACCATGCGTGTCATTAATTCTACTAATTGCTCGTCTGTTAAGTCGGGCATCAAGTCAGGATTAACAACCTCTCCTTTTTCATTTAAAATTTGGACCAATTCAAATTGATCGGCAACAGCTTTAAACTGCTCTTTCACATCTACTACAGTCTTCTTTGTTTTAGAAGCCATCGTGTAATCTCTTCCCTTCTGGTTTGAAATATTTTTAAGAATTGAATGCGCAAACATTAGTTATTCTTTCCACTACGTATAATGTAGCAAAAGTTCCGCTTGTCAGGCAAGCAATACAATGCATGGTTCGCTTCTCAATTTTCCTAACTGGATTCGTGTATTATTCGGTTCGTTCAAAAATAATTCACAGTGCCATCTGCCCATCTTCTTGCCTATTCCCAATCTTTTAGGACTGAAAACATGGTTTTGGGATGAGTTTGTGAAAAAGGATACGAAATACCTTCACATTCACAAATTCACCTCGCTTCGCGGCGATCGCTTGGATTTAGACTTCGCTGTTATATTTTTTAAACGCCTTACTATTAATACACCAATCTTCCTCTTTAATTTACACCATCCATCTGCATTCGTCAATAACTTAAGCTCACTTTGTTTTTATTGTATTACCAAGGTTTTACGTCCCATCATTCGCTTTCGAAAACTGTATTAGGAATTGTGTTTCTTAAATGAAACTGTTATATAATAAAGCAAAGATCGCTTAGGCTTCATCTTTCGAATTTTATTTGAAACGGCTTTCTTTTGTTTGTGAAATCACAAACAAATATATTTATATAACAGCTCGACATGGCGAACAATATGCTAACTACTGTTTTTAACGTTCGTCTTTTTAGTGTCTATATTCTAACATAAAAGTTATTTCATCCCTAGCATTTACTCTTTTCGATAGGAATTGGAAGTAAAATTCATTCCCAACGCGAGCTTTTTTTGGTAAAATGGAGATAAGTTTATTAGAACAGGAGAGAAAATAATGCTTACAATGGATGATATTGTCCGTGAAGGAGATCCTGTTTTGCGCGCTGTCGCGGAGCTGGTCACTTTCCCGCTATCGGATGAAGATAAGAAAACTGGTCAAAAAATGTTAGAGTTCCTCATTAATAGTCAAGATCCTGAAATCGCTGAGGAACACGAATTGCGTGCTGGTGTCGGTATTGCTGCGCCACAAATTGCTGTTTCCAAGCGTTTGATTGCGATTCATGTACATGATGACAATGATCGTTTATACAGCTATATTTTATACAACCCGAAGATTCGTAGTCATTCCGTGGAAAATGCATGTCTAGGCGGTGGTGAAGGCTGTCTTTCAGTGGATCGTGAGGTTCCTGGTTTCGTCGTGCGCAGCGCGCGTGTGACTGTGGAAGCTTTTGATATCGATGGGAAGCCGTTGAAATTGCGTTTGAAGGGGTATCCTGCGATTGTAGTACAGCACGAGATTGATCATTTAAACGGGATTATGTTTTATGATCATATTAATAAGGAAAATCCCTCTTATTTACCGCCTGATGTGACAATTTATGAATAACTAGGACGAAGCAGACCGAGCTATTTGATATAGTTCGGTCTGCTTTTTATTTCAAAGCGGACTTTTTTCATTTACGACCTCCCAGATTTTCAGTACCTTTTCTGTGTTATTTTTAACAAAAAAGGGTATGGATGGCTAAAAGCTATTTCAAGTTTAGTGAACACTACATAGAAGCTTGTACAAAAAATTAGGGGGATTTGTAATGAAATATTTGCATAATGGGTTGAAATTATTGATTTGTATTGTAATCGTATTCGGGAGTATTGGGCTAAGTACGAACGCCAAAGTGACGGCGGAATCACCACTTAGTGCAACCTTACCAGCACCTATCAATCAAATATTTCCCGATGCCGCACTCGCGCAAGTGATTGCTACCAAGCTTGGCAAAACGATCACTGATACGGTGACTGTGGCTGATTTGAATACCATTACAAGCATTTCTTCTGCGGAAGGTTCAAGCAAAGGAATAACTTCGCTTGATGGCATGCAGAATGTACACAATTTGCAAGATCTAAGGCTAAGCAGTAATAATATTAGTGATATTACACCCCTAGCCGGACTTACCAATTTGGCGATTGGTCGATTTGACTCTCAGACTATTACTGTACCACAGGCTTCGAATAACGGTTCTTTCGTATTAAATTTAACAGGTGTTCTGAAAAATATGAGTGGTGGTATTCCAACTACAATTTTTAACATAAGTAATAGTGGGACTTACAGTAGCCCTAATGTAACTTGGAATGGCCTAACGACACAAACTAGTCTTAGTTTTCGATTCCAGCAGGATGTTGTTGTTAACGGAAATGCTATTGGTATTTTTCATGGAACAGTGACACAACCGACACAAAATATAATATATGATCCGATTGGACCGATTAATACGGTTTTTCCAGATGAAATGTTGGCGCAGGTCATCGCAACTAAATTAGGGAAAAATGTAACAGATGTCGTGAATCAAGCTGATTTGAATACGATTGTATCTTTGAGTACCGCTGAAACACTGAACAAAGGTATTACTTCATTAGTTGGAATGGAACATTTAAAATACATCACTTCTTTAGATTTAATAAATAACAATATTTCAGATGTGACACCTTTAAGTGGATTAACCCAATTGGGGGCTTTAAGCTTGGTTGGCAATCATATTAGTGATATTAGTCCGCTTGCTAATTTAACCAATCTCAATACTTTCCGTTTTGACTCACAAACGCTTACAATGCCCGCTGTGAATACGACCGATCCACTTAGTATAACAGAAATGACAATCACCGGTATCAGTGGTAATCAATTAGCGCCATACACGATTTCAAATGGAGGAACCTATTCTGCCCCAACAATTACTTGGACTGGATTAACGAATCAATTGAAGGTCACATATTCATTTTTTGAAGCTGTAACGCTTGGGAATGGTACTGGAAATTACCATGGTACTGTTACCGTACCTCTAGTTCCAGATACGACGCCACCAGTTATTACCGCCGATTCTAACTTTACTTATGAGCAACATGAAGCCGTAACTGCTAGTCAGTTTTTGCTGGATATCCATGCCACGACGGACGATGGTTCTGTCATTACCTCTGATTTCGCAACGGCTGTAGATTTGGACGTGGTTGGTGATTATACGGTCACGCTAACATCGACGGATCAATATGGGAATGTCGCAGCTCCGGTGACCGTTACTGTGCATATTGTTGATACGACTGCTCCTGTGATCACCGCCTCTCCTACTGTCACTTATGATATCGATCAAACGGTGAGTGAAGCCGACTTTTTGGATAGTATTGTAGCAAAAACGGATGATGGTTCCACAATCACATCTGACTTTGAAACGGCCGTTATTTTTGCCGTTCCTGGCGAGTATACTGTCACCTTGCAGTCCACCGATAGTTCTGGGAATGTCGCAAAACCAGTACGTGTGACTGTCAAAATTGTCAGCTCGGCCGTTCCTGTGATTTCCGCGGATAGTGATGTGACTTATAAGCAATATGCTACGGTGAGTGCGACGCAGTTTTTGAGGGATGATAAAGCCAGTGCTAGCAATGATGGTATTGTTTCTTCTGATTTTGCGAGTGTGGTGAATTTAGGGGTTGCTGGTGATTATGTGGTAACTCTAAACGCAGTGAATTCGGATGGGGTTGCTGCGGTTCCGGTGAAAGTGACGGTTCATGTGATTGCGTCAAAACCGGATGACCCTACTAAGCCTGTTGAGCCAACAAATCCTGATAAGACGAAACCAACTAAGAGTCAGATAGATTCAGGTAAAATGCAGAACGTGCCACGCTTGCCTGAGACTGGTGATTCCTCACTTCCACTTGCTGGATTTGGTTGGATTGTACTTATTGCAGGAGCGCTATTGTTGAAAAAAAGAAGTTGACATTGGGAAATCTCTGATGATTGGATGACAAGAAAAACGTTATCTAGTCTTTAGGGATTTTTTTTATTGTAGCCTTTTCTTTTATTAGAAACTGTTATAATGGGAATAGGAAAAATAGAAAGACTGGAGGTTTGCGAAATTGATTAGGGAAGCAGGGCAAGATGATGTAGAACACATAGCAAATTTAGCTGTTATGTTGTGGAGCGGGCAAGTTGTTCAAGATTTGATGGAGGAGTTTTCGGAAATAATTTACCGAGGGGACGTGCGGTTTTTTCTTAAATATGATCAAGATATGCCTGTTGGATTTGCGCAGTGCCAATTAAGGCATGATTATGTGGAAGGAACAGCTACCAGCTGTTGGATACTTAGAGGGGATTTTTGTTAAGGCGGAATATAGACATAAAGGATATGCGAAGGAATTATTATCTGCGTGTGAAAAATGGGCTAAACAGCAAGGGTGTACCGAGTTTGCCAGCGATTGTGAATTAGAGAATGATACTAGTTTTCATTTTCATCGAGCGATGGATTTTAAGGAAGCAAACCGAATTATCTGCTTTACAAAGAGACTATAAATTCTAGATGGGCAATTCCCTGATTCCGCTCTTTTTTACAGCTTCGTGAGCGGTTTTCTGGTAAAATGGAAGAGCAGGAAGAAGGTGTTTCATATGGAGCGTTATGATCGGCAAATGCGGGTCGCTCAGATTGGGAAGACAGGACAGGAGACGTTGCAGGCGAGCACGGTTCTGATTGTTGGGGTCGGTGCGATTGGTACATACGCAGCGGAAATTGCGGCTCGGATGGGAATTGGACGGCTTATTTTAGTGGATCGTGATTTTGTGGAATTATCGAATTTGCAACGGCAAACGTTGTTTACGGAACAGGACGCGATGCAAAAAGAGGCGAAGGCGTGGGCGGCGGCAAAGGCGCTACGCGCGATTAATCGGGATGTTCAGATTGATTTCTTGGTGGATGATGCGAATCCTCAGTCGTTGTTGCCTTTTGCGGGAAATGTGGACGCGGTTTTGGATTGTACGGATAATTTTGCGACGCGGCGCTTTTTGAATCAATGGTGCTTGGATCAGCGAGTACCATGGGTTTTTGCGTCATGCGCGGGGACATTTGCGAATGTGATGCCGATTATTCCTGATGAGACGGCTTGTTTGCATTGCCTGATGGAGAAAATGCCGCTTTTTAATGAGACGAGTTGTGATATTATCGGGGTTCATGGTGCGCTTATTCCGATGCTTTCGGGGCTTCAGGTGTCACTTTTGACGAAGCTGTTGCTTGGGGAACGAAGCGCGAAGTATTATCAGATGGATAATTGGGAGATGACATTTCAAGCGTTTGGTGTAAAGCGGAATCCTGATTGTGCGGTTTGTGTGCGCGGTGAGACGGCTGAGATTTTGTTTTCAAAGCAACCAGTTCTACTTTGCGGGCGTGATACGGTGCAGTTTCAGATTGGTTCGGCGATTGATTTTCGCGAGTTAGAGATGGTACTTCAAAATCAGGATATTATTTTTCAAACGAATCGCTTTGTTTTGACGTTTTGTTTTCAGGGATATGATTTCACCGTTTTTCAAAATGGGCGTGTGTTGGTGCACGGGACGGATGATTTAATGATAGCGAAGAAGCAATATCAGCACTTTTTTAATGAAATTTGAGGAGGCGCAAAACATGGAACAGAAGGAATTTATTCAGGCTCGGGTTGGCATTTTGACCATTAGTGATACGAGGAATTTGGATACAGATAAAAGTGGGCAGTTGCTCGCGGAGGCGCTTGAAGCGGCGGGACACGTTGTGACGCAACGCATTGTTGTGAAGGATGATGATTTCTTGATCAACGAAGGGCTCGCCAAATTGAAACCGCAATGTGATTGTGTAATTTCAAATGGGGGTACGGGTATTGCTGTGCGCGATGTGACCTTTGAAGCATTGTGGGACCAAGTTGCACAAGAGATTCCCGGTTTTGGCGAGCTGTTCCGGATGCTTAGTTACAAAGAGATTGGAACACGGGCAATGTTGTCACGGGCTTTTGCCGGGTTTACGCTCGATAATGTGTTACTTTTCGTTCTTCCTGGTTCATCCAACGCTTGCGGACTTGCGATTAACCAACTCATTATTCCAGAATTGCCACACTTCTTGGCAGAACGTCGAAAATAGAATTAAAAAATCCTAGCGGTGTGCGTATCGCTAGGATTTTTTGCGTTATTTATAGGTACGAATCATTGGAGGCACGTAAGAAGCTATAAATTGGTCGATCTCATCCAGTGATTCCGATATCAAAATTTTGTCACGGTCGGCTGGTGTTAAAAAGCCCTCTTCTACCATTTTGTCGTAAAACTTTCCGAGCAAATCATAATAACCATTCACATTGTATAGAATACATGGATTCGTATGCTCGCCAATTCTTCCCCATGAAATAACTTCGGTGATTTCTTCTAGCGTTCCTGGTCCGCCAGGCATAGCAATATATACGTTCGCCGATGCAATCATTTGTGCTTTTCTTTCGTGCATATTCGCAACGACATGCAGTTCCGTCAACCGTTCATGCGCCATCTCTCTATTTTTCAACGCCTCTGGAATGACGCCAATCACCTCAGCGCCACTTGCTAAAACTTGATCTGCGAGCACGCCCATCAGACCTACTTTTCCGCCACCGTAAACGAGGCCATCGTGGTTTTCTGCAATCCATTTTCCGAGTGCTATGGTTGCTTCTTGGTATATTGGACTGTTTCCCATGCTTGCTCCACAAAATACTGCGATATAATTCAAACGTGGCAACTCCATCTATTTGGTTAAAAGGTTCGCGAATTCATTAGATACTGCTTGTAAAGAGGTTTTATAGGGCGCGAAGTCTTTTTCAATGTTTTTAAATTGGCCGGATGCATCGAACATCTCATCCGAAATGTCAAGTGGTGGGTTGGTCGCCATATTGTGCATATGTAAACCTTGCGTCACGAGCTTCATGCTAAGCGTTGCTTGGAAACCGCCATGTCCGCCGTAGCACATGATGCTCACCGGTTTCGCGCGCCATTCATCATATAGGAAGTCCAACGCATTTTTTAAGACGGCGGGATACCCCCAGTTATATTGCGGAAAAACGAGAACGAAGCCATCGTAGCCGCTGATTAAGTCGCTCCAAGCCTTCGTGTGTGCTTGTTGGTAGTTATGATGTGCTGGAATTTCTGGTTCGTCTAAAAATGGTAAGTTGATTTCGGCAAGGTCGATCAGGCTCAGGTTTAGCGCTTCGTGTTCCATTTCTTTCATCGCCCATTCTGCCACCGTACGGCAGACGCGTGTTGGTCGGTTACTTCCGATAATGAGGCCTATCTTTGGTTTTTCAGACATTTTTCACGACTCCTTTTATGACGCAAAAGCCTGCATCTCGAAAACGAGACACAGACTTTGGCGTTTTTCATTATCCTCCGATTTGACTCATGCGCCTCGTCGTTGGTTTGTGCGATTGCATTTCGTCTTGCAAGGCAATCGCCATCTCATGACTTTCCGGTTTATTGTCGATGGACTTTTGCACGAGTGCCATCAATTTCTCTGGGTCATCAATGAACGGGCGAATATTCATTTCTTCATCCCAATACAGGCACGCCTTAATGTAGCCATCTGCAGTCAAACGCAACCGGTTACAGCTAGCGCAAAAATGGGAACTGACTGGGTGAATCAGGCCAAATGTGCCTTTTGCTCCTTCTAAACGATAGTTTTCAGATGGACCGTTGCCGCGAATCGAGTCCACTGGTTTGTATGAAAGCCCAGCTTCTTCACAAGCATCAAAAATCGTTTGTAGTGACAAATACTGCTTTTTCCAACCGTCGCCAGCATGACCAATCGGCATATACTCGATAAAGCGAATGTTGATATCCTTATCTTTCGTAAATTGCAGGAAATCTAAAATTTCATCGTCGTTCTGACCTTTAATCAAGACGACGTTCAGTTTAATCGGGAAAAATCCGACTTCTTCTGCTTTCGCGATACCGTCTAGTACTTTTTGTAACTTACCACCTCGTGTAATGGTTTTAAAACGGTCTTCGTGTAGGGAATCTAAGCTGATGTTGACACGCGTTAAACCAGCTGCTTTCAAGGCTTCTGCTTTTTTGACGAGATACATCGCGTTTGTCGTTACCGCAATATCCTCGATTTCTGGAATAGCGCTGATACCTGCGATAATGTCCACGATATCGGTTCGTAAAAGTGGCTCACCGCCTGTAATACGGACTTTTTTGATGCCAAAGCCGACCATGATTTTCATGAAGTCCACAATCTCATCTTTGGATAGGACTTTCTCGTGAGGTAGGAACGTCATACCTTCATCGGGCATACAATAAACACAACGTAAATTACAACGGTCGGTGACGGAAATGCGGATATAATCATGGACGCGTCCAAAGCGATCGGTTAATAATTGCATGATATCTACCTCCTATTCGTTATTTATCGAAACGGAATTTTCCGCTTTTGCCACCTGTTTTTTCAACGAGATGGGTGTTTCCAATGACGATTTTTTTATCTATTGCTTTGCACATGTCGTAAACGGTTAGCGCGGTTACAGTTACGGCGGTCAAAGCTTCCATCTCAACGCCGGTTTTTCCAATCGTGACAACTTCGGCGACAATCGTTAAGTGATCTTTGCCATCATCAGTGAACATGATATTGACTTTCGTCGTCATGATTGGATGGCACATTGGGATTAGTTCGCTTGTTTTTTTGGTAGCCATGATTCCCGCAACTTGCGCAACGGCTAGTACATCACCTTTATCGATGCGTCCGTCTTTAATACGCGTCAAGGTCGCTTCTTCCATATGTAGCGTTGTTTCGGCGATCGCACGTCTTTGTGTCTCACTTTTCTTCGTTACATCTACCATGTGGGCGCGTTGTTCATCATTGAAATGGGATAGTTCATCAGTCATTTTATCGTCTCCTTCATCTCATCCTCCGCTTACTGGAGGGATTATCGCGATTTCTGAAACGTCTGTCAGCAGGCTATCGTCTGTTTGAAACTCCATGTTGACCGCAATCATGCATTTCGCCACGTCGGCCTCAATCGCTGGAATTTCCTTACTTACTAACTGTCTCACATCTGCAACAGTCTTGCAATCAGAAAGGTCGAGATTCACTTCTTGAAATCCTGCTTTCTGCACGAGAAAAGCGAATAGTTTAATGGGCGTCATCTCGCTCACCTCCCCAACGAACACGATCCGTATCCACTTCTTCTTTCCAAATTGGTACGCGTTTTTTTAGTTCTTCAATGATAAAACGCGAACCTTCATAAGAAGCGGCACGGTGAGGCGTTGCGACGCCGATAAATACGGCGATATCGGTCAACGCTAACTCACCTAGCCGGTGAATCACAATCACATCGGCGTCATATTTTGTCTCTACTTCCTGCGCGAGTTTGGACAGTTCCTTGATCGCCATTTCTTTATACGCCGTGTAACGAATCGTTTGCGTCTGGATTTCTCCCGTCCATTCACGAATCGTCCCGACAAACATATTCACGGCGCCAAATCTAGCATTTACTAACTCTTGGTATGTGGCGCCAACATCAATCGGCTCCTGTTGCAACCTGACATCTATCATTGTAAAAATTCCTCGATTATCGTCTGACATAATGTCTCTTGTGCATCTTGCGTACTCACTTTCAAAATGTTAGCTGGGAGGTTATCGCGCAATGTCGCCATCTTGTATACGGCTGGTAATGTTTCTAGCGTAGCAATATCCTCTGCGTCCCGCACCATCACAATTTTTGGAAACGGCGCTTCCTTGTAGCCTTCGATTAAAATCACATCAGTTGGCGGCAAACTCGCAATCATGTCTTTTAGCGTGATTCCTTGGTCCACCATCATCGCGTGCTGGGAGGAGGAAGATAGCGCGACTATATCCGCACCGCTTTCACGAAACGAGTAGGAATCTGTGTTTGGATGGTCGATTGCAAAGGCATGCACGTCATGTTTGATAACTGCCACCGTATAATCTTGTGCTTTTAATTGCTGCACAAAGCAGTTTGTCATCGTTGTTTTCCCGCTTTTTTTGAATCCGGTTATTTGGAAGATAAGCGCCATATCTCGATCTCCTCCCCTTTATTTTTGCCAGTTTTGCCACTCGGTATTTTGATGAGACACTCGGTTAGGTGTAAGTTTCCTAGCGCGCTCGACATATCACTGCCGACGGGAACAGCGGTTAATTCGCCCGCCTCGTAGAGCAATTGACCGCGTAAAAAGCGATCGTAAGCATTGTTTTTCGAGTAATCAGCGCCCATCTTTGCTGGTTGAAAAGTGAACTGGGTTTCGATGTCACCGCTCATTTTGGCGAGCACTGGCGCGATGAGCAGGTGGAACGCGGTGAAGCAGGCGCCTGGATTGCCCGATAAAGCCGCAACTAGTGTATTTTCATACCGCATCGCCGTCGTGACGCTGCCCGGCCGCATTTGGATTTTGTTGTAGAGCAGTTCGGCATCTTCTTTTGCGATAATCGCCATGAAATCGAAGTCCCCGACGGAAACACCGCCTGTTGTCAGGACTAAATCAGCCTGTTTCGCAAGATCGGTGAGTCGATTTTTGGTCAACGCTAGGTCGTCCTCAATTTGTTCCACCGCAATGACTTCCGCGCCTGCCTCTTTCGCAAGCGCCGCCAACATCAGATGATTACTGTTGAAAATTTTCCCGTCTGGGAGGGGCGCACCAGGTTGGACAAGCTCGGAACCCGTGGATAAAATCGCGACGCGCGGTCGACGGAAAACGGTCACGGCCGGGATGCCAAATGCTGCGAGTAGGCTGATTGAGCCTGGGTTCAAATGATGATGGGCTTGGAGCAGTGTTGCGCCTGCCTCGAATTCTTCGCCGCGCTCTGTGATGTTGGTATTTTTATGCGTGTTAATGAGTGTGATTGTTGTAGCGTCTCCTGTTTCGCGGGACTGCTCCAACATGATAATTTTGCCGGCATTCTCAGGAACTTTAGCGCCGGTCATGATGCGCACCGTCTCGTTTTCCTGCAAATCGTGATTATACGCGGAACCGCATGGTACATCCGCTACAACCTGAAATGTTCGCGGATAATTCGCGTCATCCTCAGCCCTAATCGCAAAACCGTCATATCCGGAACGCCTGAAATACGGCATCGCCATCGTTGCTGCTACTTCCTGCGCCAAGATTCGGCCGTTCGCGTCTGCTATCCCAATCTTTTCTGCGCCAAGCATGACCGCGTTCTCCAACAATCTTTTCTGCGCTTCCTCCACTCGAATGGCTACCCGTTTATCCAACATGCCCAACACTTCCTTTTTTCGCAAATTCCAACTAGTTCCACTATACATCAAACCCCATGAAAATAACAGTGTAAGCGCTCACTTCATGTTAGTTCGCTCCGCCAAATCCATACTTCTTCAAAATTTTCTGCGCTTGTGTGCCCTTCATGTAATCCATGAATTGAGATGTCTCATCGACCGCATCCGTATCCTTCACCGTCGCCGCATAATACCCAATCGGGCTGTGCAACTCATTGCTAATCTTATACGCCGTCTGCACTTTATTTGAAATCATCGCGTCCGTTTGATAAACGAAACCAATATCCGCATTTCCCGACTCCACATACGCCAACACTTGACGCACATCGCTTGCCTTCACCAAACGCGACTTCACGCTAGCCATCAACTTCTCTTTCGTCAAAAACTCCTCCGCGTATTTTCCCGCAGGCACCGAAGCAGGATCGCCAATTGCAATCACACGAGCCTTCGCCAATTCTGACTCGATATCACCACTCGGAACAGTCTTACTCGGCATCACAGCTACCAGCGTATTCGAAGCAATTTCCTGTTTACCATCAATCCATTTCTTCGCCATCAATTTATCCGTATCCGCCACGCTCGCTAGTAAAACACCATCAATCGGTGCCCCATTTTCCACACGTTCGCGGATTTGCCCTGAACCAGCAAAGTCGAATTCTAATGTCACATGGTCATGCTCCTTCTCATACAAAGGTTTCACATCATCCATCACATCTTTCAAACTTGCCGCCACAGAAATATGTATCGTTTGCGGTTCTTGCGTGCCGCAACCTGCCAAAACCAATAGTACCCCAGCAAAAATCAGCCCACTTTTTATCCACATTTTCATCTACAATACCCCCTATTTCAGTCTATCCCTATTGTACGGAATTTCCTCAAAAAAAGACAGCGAAATAGTTCCACTGCCTTCCATTTCAAATCAGGTTGTCACGGCTTGCTTGCGTAAATAAACAATCCAAACCGTCACAAGACAAATGAGGGCAAACACGCCGAGCAAAATAAATCCGAGCGTATAAGAACCCATATTTTGTTTAATAATACCTAACAAAAGCGGTGGGAAAAATCCACCAAGTCCGCCGGCCGCACCAACAAATCCCGTCACAGCACCCGTATTCCCTTTTGAAACCATCGGCACCATTTTGAAAATAATCCCGTTTCCAAGGCCTACAATTAGCGCGGTGATAAAAATAAGCGTTGTGAATATGCCGTACTGCGTGAGTGAAAAAGCAATCAAGAACGCGGCTACAGCAATCATCGCAAAACCAGTGGTCAACAGTTTCGGCGGATTGAATTTATCCGCTAAAATCCCACCTACAGGTCGCATGAATGTCGCGGTCGCTGCAAATCCAGCAGAAAACAGTCCAGCGTTCACTGCCCCAATCGAGAATTGATCACCCATAAACGCCGGTAAATAGTTACTAAGCGCCACAAAAGAACCAAATGTCAGGAAGTAGAACAAAGATAGATACCAAGTATTTTTATCCTTCACAACCGATAACGACTGCTTCAAAGTTTTCTTTTCCGTCGACAATGTCATTTCTTTCGCAAAAATCGCAAATATAGCGACAATCACCACAATCGCAATCATCAAGGAATAATAGATCCAGTCGAATCCCCAATTCGCGTTAATGCGTGGAATAATCAGACCAGAAAGTGCATTCCCAATGTTCCCCATTCCAGCAATACCAAGAATTAAGCCTTGTTTTTCAGCTGGGAAAAAGGTGGAAACGTAAGAAATTGCGATGGCAAAAGTCGTCCCCGCCATACCGATAAAAAATGCGCAAAGCATTAAATATAAATAAGTACTCGCAAACGGAATCAACACCAACGGAATTAGCGTAAATAGCATCGTGATAATATATATCTTCTTACCACCATACCGATCGCTCAAAATCCCCATTGGAATCCGCATAATCGATCCCAGAAGTACTGGCGTTGCGATAAGTAAACTTTTTTGTGAAGCAGATAGCCCAAATTCTGCGGCAATCTGATTAGAAACTGGCGATAAAGAAGCCCAGACCATGAATGAAATCGCCATCGCAACGGTGGCAATGGTGAGCGCGATATACGCGTCTTTTTTTTGATGTATGTTGCATGTTTATTTTCTCCCCTCGGTTTAGAAAATCATATAAGGCGTCTTGCTTGGCGCCTCTGGATCCAGCTCCAACGGCCAGCCTCTCGGAATTTGTTGTGACTCTTAGGAAGCATATTTTGCTGAGTTAGAGCCTCAATATGAGTGTGAACATTCGTTCCTCCGACATCTGCGCCCCTAACAATTAAAAGGTTGTCAGTCTCGCAATGCTCCACTGCCTATTGATTCACTAAATCAAACCAAACGATGGTTTGAAAGTTCATCAACATAACGGGCCATTTCCACTTTTCATTTTCGATAAATAATATAACTCCTCTTCAAATACGACAATGGCACGCTCCACGCATGGACTAAACGCGTGTATGGAAACAGCGCGAAAATAATAAACGCACTAATGATATGCAGCTGGAAGAATACCGGCACGTTCGCCATCAGACTTGCATCTGGCTGAAAAATGAACAACTGCCTAAACCAAACCGCAATCGATTCTCGGTAATCAAATCCAGGATTCGCCCGGTTTGCAAACAACGTACTGGCCATTCCGAGGAAAAGCGTCAACAACAACGTCACATTCACGATGATGTCCATAATCGAACTCGTCATCCGCACGCGATCATTCGACAACCGCCGGAACGTCAATAAAAACATCCCCACAAACGCCATAATCCCGAAAATACTACCAATCCCGACTGCCACCAAATGGTACGTATGCTCACTAATCCCAATCGATGTCGTCCAACTTTTCGGAATCACCAAGCCGATGAAATGCCCGCCGACAACGAAAATAATCCCGATATGAAATAAAATACTACCAATCATCAATTGCTTTTTCTCAATCATTTCCGAAGACTTCGAGGTCACCGTAAAATGATCGTACCGATAGCGGAAAATATGTCCAAACACGAAACTCGCCAAAACAAGATAGGGCAAAACAACCCATAAAAAATTATTCCACATGCTGCTTCTCCTCTCCCTGTTTCACGCAAACGCGCAGTTCATTTCGCATTGCTTCAATTACAAAACGATACGGATTCCCCGCCTCTTCAAGTGCCCGGAGCAAATGATACGAACCATCTTCAATCACGCCAATCAAAAGCTCCATACTATCACCAGAACGCGCATCCAGATACCAATCACCCGCATCAATAAACTCGAGCATGAGCGGCAAATAATCCGTCAACTCCGCGTCATCTGGCAACAAACCAAACATCTCATAAAGCACTTTCAACTTCGCCAACATCTGCCCACGTTCCCGCGCATCTTCGAATTTATAAAACGTCATGTAAAGCGTCGTCTTTTTATTAAAATCAAACGTGTCCACATACGTTTCCGTAATTTCACCAAAAGTCAGCGCAGAAATTTCCTCCCAAAACGCCGTTATTAATTCCAGCGTTTTAGGATTCTGAAACGTTTCTAAAAGCAGAAAACGATCATTGATAAAGCGTTTTTCAGGATACGACAAAACTGCCGAAATAGCGCCAAAAACAGCACGTTTTTCGTCTAGTAAGGCATAATTAATCACGCCAAATCCCCCCATAAAAACTTTCTTCATACATATCTTGCGTTGATTTCGAAGGCTGTTGCGTACTATTTCCCATCGACATCGGTGTATTCGTAACATCCGGTTTATTAATCTGATCCGCCAGACTACAACCACCACAAACATCTTCCGAAAAACCAGACGAACCTTGCGCTTTATACGTATCGATGTAATCCTCTTTATGACTCGCCGGAATCACAAAACGGTCCTCGTATTTCGCAATCGCAAGCAGGCGATACATCTTCTTCACTTCCTGCTCCGTCATGCCGATTCGCGCTAATTTTTCCGTATCAAAATCTTTGCCAGAACTCACCGCGCGCATATACATCCGCATCATCGCCATTTTTTGTAGCGACGTCTTAATCACATCGGTGTTCCCTGCTGTCAACAAACTCGCCAAATAATCGACAGGAATCCGCATTTCATCAATCGCTGGGAAAATCATATCCGGATTATTAATCGAATCTTTCCCTTCAAAATAGTTCATGATTGGTGAAAGTGGTGGCACGTACCAAACCATTGGCATTGTGCGGTATTCTGGATGTAGTGGGAACGCAATCTTATATTCCTTCGCCATTTTGTAAACCGGCGAATTCTGTGCAGCTTTAATCCAGTCTTCTTTAATCCCATCTTTGCGCGCTTGCTCAATCACCGCGGGATCATGTGGATCAAGGAACAAGTCTAGTTGTTTTTGATACAGCTCCTTCTCGTCCTCCACAGATGCCGCTTCTTTGACACCGTCCGCATCATACAGCATCACACCAAGATAGCGAATTCGACCTGTACACGTCTCCGAACAAACGGTTGGCAAGCCAGCCTCAATACGAGGGAAACAGAACGTGCATTTCTCCGCCTTATTCGTTTTCCAGTTGAAATATACCTTTTTATACGGGCAACCAGTCATGCAGTAACGCCATCCGCGACACGCTTCTTGGTCAACCAGTACAATTCCATCCTCATCGCGTTTATACATCGCACCACTCGGACACGACGCCACACAAGAAGGATTCAAACAATGCTCACACAAACGCGGCAAATACATCATAAACGCTGTCTCAAAATTCGTTTTTATCTCTGTTTCGATGTTTTTCATGTTCGGATCAAGCGGCATCGTTGTTGGTGCTCCCGCCAAATCATCCTCCCAGTTTGGACCCCATTCGATTTCCATGTTTTTACCTGTAATCACAGATTTCGGACGCGCCACCGGTTGATTCTTCTTCTCTTTCGGCGTGAAAAGCGTATCGTAATTGTACGTCCACGGTTCATAATAATCCTTTAATTCCGGCATATCTGGATTGTAGAAAATTTTTCCGAGCATGACTTTATTCCACTTCGAACCAGCCGCCAACTCCAACTTTCCTTTTTTCAGTTTCCAGCCGCCTTTATAGCGTTCTTGGTCTTCCCATTGTTTCGGATAACCAATGCCGGGCTTTGTTTCTACATTATTAAACCAGATATACTCAGCACCAGGGCGGTTTGTCCACGTATTTTTACACGTCACACTACACGTATGGCAGCCGATGCATTTATCTAGATTCATTACCATTCCTACTTGCGCTTTAATCTTCAAGCCAATTCACCTCGTTCAGTTTCCGGACAGCAACATAGAGATCCCGCTGATTTCCAATTGGTCCATAATAGTTAAAACCGTAGCTAAGTTGTGCATACCCACCAACCATTTGCGTTGGTTTCACGTGGATTTTTGTCGGCGCATTGTGACTGCCGCCTCGCGTTCCCGTAATCGAAGTCCCTGGAACGTTGATATGACGGTCTTGCGCATGATACATGTACATCGTTCCTTTTGGCATTCTGTGACTCACGACCGCACGAGCCGTTACAACACCATTTCGGTTATAAGCTTCGAGCCAGTCATTGTCTTTAATTTTGCCAGCCTCGGCGTCTTCATGGTTAATCCACACGTTCGGACCACCACGGAAAAGCGTCAACATATGCTGATTATCTTGGTACATACTGTGAATATTCCACTTACCGTGCGGTGTTAAATAGCGCAACACAATCGTATCCGGCGTCTCCACAATCTCCTTATCACGAGGCGCAAAAACTTGTGGTGGCAACGTCGGCTTATACACTGGCAACGACTCCCCATACTGCAAAAACATCTCATGATCAATGTAAAAATGTTGTCGCCCAGTCAGCGTCCGAAATGGAACCAAATGCTCAATATTCGTCGTAAATGGCGAATAACGCTTACCGTCCGTATTCGAACCTGTAAACACTGGCGTCGGAATCACTTCACGCGGTTGCGCCGTAATGCTTTGGAACGTAATCCGCTCCGCCTCGCGAGGCTTCGCTAAATGACTAAGCGCCATCCCCGTCGCGCCCTCCGCCACTTCCCAAGCCCGAACTGCCACCTTCCCGTTCGTCGCACTAGAGATATGCAGAATCGCGTTCGCCGCCTGTCGTTCCGACTCCATCATCGGCATCCCGTTCTTCATCGAGTCATCCTCATAAATCCCGTTAATGCCCTTCATTTCCTCATATTCCTCAGCGACCGAGAACTGCGTCCCATGCGCGCCGACCTTACCCGTCCCAACATTCGGACCAAGCGTAATAAACTTATCGTAAATTTGCGTATAATCCCGCTCTACAAATTGGAAATGCGGCATCGTCTTACCAGGAATCGCCTCAACCTCGCCTTTTTTCCAATCCTTAATCTCACCATAAGGTTGCGAAATCTCCATTGGCGAATCATGGTTCAGCGGCAACATAATCACATCGCGCTGCACCTCGTGTAAATGATCCTTCGCCATCTCAGAAAACGTCTGACTCAAATCCTTAAAAATATTCCAATCCGATTTCGACTCCCAAAGCGGGCTAATCGCTGGGTTAAACGGATGCACAAAAGGATGCATATCCGTACTCGAAATATCCGTCTTCTCATACCAAGTCGCAGCAGGAAGCACCACGTCCGAATAAATGGGCGTCGCCGTCATCCGGAAATCAAGCGTCACCATCAGGTCCAATTTCCCTTCCGTTTCCTCATCGCGCCACACCATTTCCTCCGGCTTAAATTCATCATTTGGCGTCGACAACAAATTATTCGTCGTGCCAAACAAATGCTTCATAAAGTACTCCTGACCCTTCCCACTAGAAGAAACAAGGTTCGAGCGCCATACAAAAAGGCCACGCGGGAAATTCACTGGATTATCCGGATCTTCCACCGCAAACTGCAATTTCTCCGATTTCAAATCATCGACAATACCCGACACGATCTCCGCATCCGATTTGTCCTTATTTTCCGCCGCAAACAGCAAACTATTCTTGTTAAACTGCGGATATGAAGGCAACCAACCTAGTCGCGCCGCCAACACATTGTAATCCGCGGGGTGTTTATAGCTCATTTTTTGCGCCAGTGGAGATTTCAAAGCATCCGTGTCCATCTCCTCATAACGCCACTGATCCGTTGCAAAATACCAGAAACTCGTCGCATTCTGCTGTCTCACCGCGCCCTGCCAATCCTTCGCAAAAGCCACCGTTTGCCAGCCCTCAATCGGACGACATTTCTCCTGACCAACGTAATGCGCCCAGCCTCCGCCGTTCACGCCTTGCGATGCCGTCAAAATGACCAAGTTCAAAATCGAGCGATAAATCGTGTCACTATTAAACCAATGATTAATTCCCGCACCCATGATGATCATCGAACGACCACCCGTATCAATCGCATTCTGCGCAAACTCACGCGCAATCTGCGTCACGACATACGCCTTCACACCCGTAATCGGTTCCTGCCAAGCCGGCGTATACAAACTCTTTGCATCATCCAAACCACGAGCCGCCATTCGGTCACCGTCATGCCGCGCCACACCATACTGGCTCAACATCACATCATAAACCGTCGCAACTAAGCGCTTCGAGCCATCCGCAAGCGTAATTTCCCGAACCGGCAATTCTCGTTCAAAAATGCCATTCCCCGTATTATCAAAATAAGGAAACGCAACCGTGCCTATTCTATCCAAGCCAACCGTCATCGCAGGCGCAATCACAGAACCATCCTCGCGTTCCAACGACAAGTTCCACTTCACGCCCTCTTCCCAACGCTGACCCATCGTCCCATTCGGAACCACAATCTCGCCCGTCGTCTCATCAATCAAACACGTTTTCCAATCCGCGTGCGCGCCACTTTCAAGCCCCGCATACAAATCATCCTCGCGTAAGAAACGACCCGGCGTTAAACCCTTATCCGTCTGATCAAGCAACAGCAAAAACGGCAAATCCGTAAACTGTTTCGCGTAATCAATAAACTGCGATTCCGCGCGTTCCACATAAAATTCCTTCAAAATAACATGCGTCATCGCCTGAGCAAGTGCAGCATCCGTCCCAGGATTCGGCGCCAACCAATTATCTGCAAACTTCACGTTCTCCGCATAATCCGGCGCCACCGCCACAACTTTTGTCCCCTTATAACGAACCTCCGTCATAAAATGCGCATCCGGCGTCCGAGTCAACGGCACATTCGAGCCCCACATCATAATATAACCAGCGTTGTACCAATCACTCGATTCCGGCACATCCGTCTGTTCTCCCCAAATTTGCGGAGAAGCAGGCGGTAAATCCGCATACCAATCGTAAAAACTCAGCATTTCGCCACCGAGCAGCGTCAAAAACCGTGATCCAGCCGCATAGCTTATCATTGACATCGCAGGAATCGGCGTAAACCCAGCCAAGCGATCCGGTCCATATTTCTTAATCGTATAAATCAGCATCGCCGCGACCATATAATACGCTTCCTGCCACGTCACCCGAATTTGTCCACCCTTCCCACGCGCACTTTTATAGCTCTCCGCCTTCTCAGGGTCTTCCACAATACTCGCCCAAGCCTTAATCGGGTCACCATACTGCTTCAACGCATTTTGCCATAAACGCCATAATTTCCCGCGCACATACGGATATTTCACACGTAGCGGACTATACTCATACCACGAAAAACTCGCGCCACGCGGACAACCACGAGGTTCAAATTCCGGCATATCTGGCCCACAACTCGGGTAATCCGTCGCCTGATTTTCCCATGTAATAATCCCGTTCTTCACGAAAACCTGCCAACTACACGAACCCGTACAATTGACACCATGCGTCGTGCGAACCACTTTATCATGACTCCAACGATCCCGATACATCTTCTCCCAAGCCCGGCTTTTCTCCTCCATCACCGTCCAGTTTCCATTAAATTTCTCCGTCCGTTTAAAGAACCGCAAACCTTTTTTCCTCACTATGTACCACCTCGATTTGTTATTATATTCACAAATAAAACTAGGAACTTCCTACCTAATTCGATAATACAACGCCTATCCTTTTCTTTGCATCAGGAGAATCCCTATATTTTCACAGCTAATATTCTTTGACAATGCGCGGTTAGAATAACATAATAGATAAGGAATACATACCCTTTGGAGGTTTAATGAATATGCTAACACCAGTCCTACACTCACTCTTAATCGCGATTGCATCCACATCCCTCGCATTCCTCACCATGCTTCCACTCAGCTACTATTTCGCGAACCGCAAATCCAGATTCCAATTAATTGTTGAAATCATCATTCTGTTACCACTCGTTTTACCACCAACCGTCGTAGGTCTCATCCTACTCAACCTATTCGGGAAACACGATCTCATCGGGGCTTTCTTATGGAATACGTTCAACTATAGCTTTATTTTCACACTCGCCGGCGCCGTTATTGCCACCACAATCATCATTCTTCCGATTATGTACCAAGGTTTAAAAAGCGCCTTCCTTTCGATTGATCACGACCTCGTCTGGGCTGCCCAAACCTTGTCCGCTAACGCCAAAACGATCTTTTTAAAAATCATCTTGCCTAACTGCTGGCAGCCAATATTAGCAGGGATTTTACTGAGTTTTTGCCGGGCGATGGGGGAATTTGGAGCAACACTCATGGTCGCCGGCTACATCGAAGGAAAAACGAATACTATTGCCTCAGGTATTTACTTCATGGTCCAACAAGGCGATATGCGCACAGCCATCTACCTTGGCCTCATCAACGTCATCATTGGTGTCATCGCGCTACTCGTTATCCATATTCTCACTGTCCGCCAAACTAACTTAACGAGAGGAATGTAAATCATGGGACTTCGTTTAAAATTCAAAAAGAAACTGCCATTTCACGATCTCGATATAAATTACGATTTCGTCTCCCCGATCACTGCCATCATGGGCGCCAGTGGTTCTGGAAAATCTACCCTTTTCCAATGTATCAGCGGTCTTAAAAAAATCGACGAAGGCATCATCGAATTCGGCAACACAGCCTGGGACGATACATATAGCGACATCACCGTTCCAACCGCTGCGCGCAAAGTCGGCTACCTATTCCAAAACCTAGCCCTTTTTCCAAATATGAACGTCTTTCAAAACATCGCATTCGGCCTAACCGTAAACAAAAAAAATCGCGTTGAAATCGAACAACAGGTCCGCAAAATAAGCGATTACTTACAGATTTCTCATCTCCTTTTTTCCTCCGTCCAAAAATTATCTGGCGGTGAAAAGCAACGCGTAGCAATGGCTCGAGCAATGATTATTAATCCGAACCTACTTCTTTTGGACGAACCATTCAACGGCCTTGACGAAGACACGCGGAACATCTGCATCGAGCTCGTCGGTCAAATGGCGCGTGACTTCGATATTCCCGTCATCTTCGTAACCCACTATCACCAAGAAGCCGCCTCCCTAACCGGAGAAATTTTAAAAATAAAGGATGGTCGCCTTGTCAAAAACTAAAACAATCGCCGGTATCGTGCTTGCAGGCGGAAATTCCAGACGATTCGGTGAAGATAAAGCGCTATACAAAGAAACACCAAGCGCACCAACATGGGTCGAGTTAACGGTTAGCAAGATGACCCCCCTTGTCGGTCACCTTTTTATTGTCACAAACGAACGGCTATTCCCAGCCATCGACAGACTATTCGATGCAGAGCAGGTCACTGTTTTAGCTGACCAACCGCCATTCACTGATAAAGGGCCACTTGGCGGTATCTACACTGTCATGAGCTCTGCCAAATTTGATCACTATCTCATCTCACCGACGGATACACCGAACATCACGACGGAAATCTTTGCCGAACTTATCAACGCTAGAAACGCTTATGCCGCAACAAATACAGCCAGTCACTACCTCACCGCGTGCATCCCTTATTGTGAACCCGAAATAAAAGCCATGCTCACCAAAGAAAACCTTCGTATTCGTGGGCTATTCCAATCCATCCATGCCAAAAAACAGGTCTTTCCAGAAGAAAACCTGTTCCAAAACCGAAATTATCAATAACCATTCTCAGGAGGTCCCTACATGCGCTTTTTTTCCCTGCTTTGGCAATTCACGTGGAAACAAATACTCTGCTGTATCTTCCCAGCCATCATTTTTATCTCGCTTGCCCTGTCTAAATATATCAATATCCCATTTATCCCCAGATACGATCTGCTACTCATCATCTGTATCGTCGCCCAATTACTACTCATCAAATTCGGCTTGGAAACATGGGATGAACTTAAAGTCATCATGCTTTTTCACATCATCGGCCTCGTTCTGGAGATCTACAAAATCCATATGGGTTCTTGGGCCTATCCAGAAGACGCCTATGCGAAAATTCTCGGCGTCCCACTATACAGCGGCTTCATGTACTCAAGTGTCGCTAGCTACATTTGCCAAGCCTGGAAACGCTTTGACCTCACCGTCAAAAATTGGCCGAAAAGCAGTTACGTTATCACATTATGCGCCCTGATTTACCTAAACTTCTTCACACATCACTACATCTGGGATTTTCGCTACATTCTAATCATCGCCGTCCTCATCCTCTTTTTGCGCACTACCGTTTATTTCACCGTCGGCGATAAACAATTGCAGATGCCACTATCCCTGTCGTTCTTACTCATCGCCTTCTTCATTTGGGTTGCCGAAAACATCGCCAGCTTCTTTGGCGCGTGGTATTACCCCAATCAAGAAGTCACCTGGCAACTCGTGGGCTTCGGCAAAATCACTAGCTGGTACCTACTTATAATTATCAGTGTTATGATTATCGCCGAACTGAAATTCCTCAAAAAAGATTTACACAAAGAGTGAAAAGAGCCTCCGATTCGGAACTGATTCAGCGGTTCTTTCTTCCTCTCATTAAGTAAAATCTCATGAATAATCCAAAAATAATCGTTATAACTACGCCCGCGCCAAATACACTTTCAGATACCCAACCCAAAATATAAGATAGAATAACCAATAGCGCCAATAAGATATACAACACTATAATAAGAACTTTCATATGCCACATTCCTCCTCAATTAAAATATATATACAAAACAAAAAAGCGAAGACCAAAAAACTGATCTCCGCCGCTATCCCTATCCTCTTTTCCACTTCAACCAACTATACGAATCCATGATTTGCAAGAATCGGACCAACCTCGACAAACTCATGCCATCCTCATTCCCAAACGTCCGCGAAAACCGCTCCTCCATCTCTGGAATCGATGTCTCCCCATCCATTTGCGAAAGGATAAAATAACCATGTTCATCAAGCTTAATACGCCGTTCCGTAGGCTGTTTCAAAAGCTTCGTCGCCACGCGCTCCAACCAAGCCGAGCGCGGCACAATTAAATACTTCTCCTGATCCGCCACTTCCAAAACAAGATCATCCTTCAAAACTGGAATTTCTTCCAACATATTTCGGCGTTCTTTTTTTCGCATATTCAGCACCTCATTTTACGCTTTCTTCTTTTTTGGTACCGTCGAGAAGTAAAGTAATGTACACACAATCAAGAATACCAAGAATGGCAACCATTGATTCGAAAGCAAGTACTCTGTCGGGATAATATTCGGGTTAATCGAAATCACAAACGCGATAATAACACCGAGGAGTGATTCCCCAGCAATTAAACCAGACGCAAACAAAGTTCCACGCTCGATTCGTACCTCTTTCTCCTTGTCCTTTTTACGCTTAATCACTTGGTTCACGATCAATCGTACAAATCCACCGAACATAACTGTCGCACTGATATTTAGTGGCAAGTATAGACCTACTGCAAAAACAAGCGAGTTCATGCCTAGGAATTCAATCACAATCGCAATCGAAACGCCGATAAAGATAAGCGTCCACGGCAAGTTCCCATTTAGAATACCTTCCGCTAGGATTTTCATCAACGCCGCTTTTGGAGCTGGCAGGGCTTCTGAACCCATACCATACGCGTTATCAAGCAACGTCAAAATGTAACCCATCACAAGACCACTGGCGATCACACCGATCATCATCGCAACCTGTTGTTTCCAAGGCGTTCCACCAACGAGATACCCCGTTTTCAAATCCTGTGAAATATCACCCGCAACCGCGAGCGCCGTACAAACAATTGCCGCAACCGTCAACGTCAGCACAATACCTTCCGTACCACTATAACCGAACGATTTATAAGCAATCGCCACAATCAGAAGTGTCGCAATCGTCATACCTGAAACTGGCGACGACGAACTACCAACAATCCCAACAATCCGCGATGCCACCGTAACGAATAAGAATCCGAAAATCGCGATGGCTAGCGCCCCGATAATACCCACATTCGTAAATGGATCAAACGCAATAATAACAATTAGAACGGTAATTCCAATCAAAACCCATTTCATCGGAATATCTTTATCCGTACGCTCAATCTCAAGCATTTTTTGACCTTTATTCTTGTTCAGACCAACCATTGTACTGCGAAGCGTCTGCACAATCGCTGGCATCGTTTTCGCGAGTGTAATCAGACCACCCGCAGCAACTGCACCCGCGCCAATATAGCGAATATAGTTATCCCATATCATACTCGCGTCCAGATTTTTCAACGCTTCTGACGCTGGGAAAATCACATCCGAACTTCCCGCGCCGAAAAACGCAATGGCTGGAATCAAAACGAGCGATGCCATCAAACCACCGGCAACCATCTGACCCGCAATTTTTGGCCCGATAATGAAACCAACACCGAGTAATGCAGGATAAATTTGCGTTCCGATAAAGGCATTTTGGAAATTATAAATCCCGGTCTGCACATCACTTCGGAAAACCTTGAACCCGTCTGTAAGAACCTTCACAAGGCACCTACCCCAAAACCAAATACAACGAGTTTTCGCTTGCGCCCCGCCACCTTTTTCACCTGTTTTTAGAACTTCCGCACAGGCCGTTCCTTCTGGATATGGCAACGTTTCGTGTTCATTGACAATTAGCATTCTTCTAAGCGGCACCATCATGAACACGCCCAGGAATCCCCCTGTTAGCACGATAAATACCAACATAATTTGATTGATGTCCACGCCCATCATGAATAGCGCAGGAATTGTAAACACCGCACCCGCACCAAGCGCTTCCCCAGCTGTCGTCATCGTCTGTACAATATTATTTTCTAAAATCGAATCTCGCCTAAAAATACCTCGCAAAATCCCCATCGAAATAACTGCCGCTGGAATCGACGCCGATACTGTCAAACCTACTTTGAGCCCCAAGTAAGCATTTGCCGCACCGAACAAAATTGAAAGAATAATACCAAGAATAATGGCAGTCGCAGTCAATTCCGGCAGTGATTTGGAAGCAGGTATGTAAGGCTGAAACTTCTTGCTACCCATTTTATCACTCATTTTGTAACTACTCCTTTTTATAATTTATGTCATCTTTGCTCCTTTAAAGCAACGATTCAGTTTCTATTTTACCGCTACATTACTATTTTCGCAACGGATATTCAGGAGAAAGAACAAGAAAATACAATCATTGCTTGAGTACTGATGCTTAGTTATGTTATAATTAGGGCAAATAAAAAGAGCGCCGTGGTGGTACACGACCCTCTAATATAGAATGACGTAAGCCGCTTAAAAGACGGTGACTTTCGTTAGATGTATAGAACCCACCTAATCTCTGGTCAGAGTGTAGTAGATGGGTTTTTTATTTGTCGTGTTTCATCGCTTGCACAATTATGATAACCAGCTTGAGAAAGGTTAGAATAAACATTCCAAACCCAAGCGCCATCATAATCGATTCTGCAACTGACATCAGGCATTCCTTTCTCCAGATTTGATAACTTACATAACATAAGCATCACTCCCTTCCATTAGAAAGCCACCATCCTTTACATACCTTACTCTATGCGACTATTATACCATGATATTTCCTATTTTTTAGAACAAAGATTATTCGATAAACCATTGTTTCTAGCCGATTCCATTTACTCATGTAGCACTACAAAAACAGCGAACCTATCATCAGATTCGCTGCTCCTCTTATAATAATCCTAATCGCTGTAATCCTTTCAAAACCCCGTCATTATCCACGGAATCCGTCACGAAATCTGCCACAGCTTTCACTTCGTCACGCCCATTTTCCATCGCGACTCCCGTGCCGACTTCTTGTAGCATTTCGATGTCATTCAGTCCATCTCCAAATGCATACGCATCCTCAATTTTGAAATCCAAGCGCTTCAACATTTCACGAATCCCAACGGCTTTTGAACCATTCGCCGGAGCAACATCCATCGACACATCATGCCAGCGTAAGAAGCCATACTCCGGAAAATTTTCCTTATAAAAAGCGTCATGACTTTCATCCGCGAACAACAAACATTGATACAACGTCCGCCCTTTATAAAATTCCGCATCAAGCTCAGGATATCCCTCTTTCAGTGAATTCATTCCCTCATGCACCTTATGATGATCCGGAATATTCGTGCGCAACGTCTCCTCATTCATGAACACAAGTGGGTGATCAAGCTCCTCTGTCACCTCAATCAAATGCTCCATCGAGGCTTGTGGTAATGGATTATCGAATACCATTTCTCCCTCAAAAACGACATACTGCCCGTTGAAACTTACATATGAATTAATATTTAGCTCTTCACATATATCCTTTAGTAAAAACGGCGCCCGACCTGATGCAATCGCAACGTATACGCCCTTATCTTGCAAATCCTTCACTGCTTTTCTCGCTGAAGCCGGGATCTCCTTGTTGTCATTCACCAGCGTACCATCCACATCAAAAAACACAATTTTCTTCATAGCTAAAATCTCCTCAGACCAAATTTGCGGGAAAAAGTGCACCCATTAGCAATATCCCCTCCAGTATACCAAAAAAAAACACGCTAATGGGCGAATTTCCCCCTAAAAAAGACTAGCCTTTTCAAAATAAATACCAGTCTTATTAAAAAGCAATACCCCTTATAAAAACCTCACCGACTACGCTAAAACACACTTTTCCTGCTTTCTATCACTTTTTCACCCCATTTTAAGATATTGTAGTAGCATTTATTGATTTTTATGGTATATTAGAACTCAAGGATAAAAGTTCGGATCTTGTTTTTACAAAAGAAGTGACTCGTTAAACCTACCGTGAATTGAAATCATTCACTGTCCATTTTGTTTAAAATGCGCAGAATAATGGTATTCAATTGGAGTAGGCGAAAAAAACGCAGAATGTCATGGCATATTCTAAATCGTAGCCTTATGAAGACTAGTGCGGCTACCATTGTTTCTTTTTGCCTTTTTAACGAGGTCATCCCTTTTTATCCATGAAACCGTATGTAAATAGATTGCAAATGAGGAGCAATGCTATTTTTACAAGAATATTAACGAAACATAAAGGAGAGAAAAAAATGATTTTTAAAGTTTATTACCAAGAAACAAAAACCGAAACAACCAGTCAGAGAAAAAACCAGATCTATCTATGTGGAAGCGAAAGACGTGCCAGAAGTACGCGTTATTCTTAAAGACCAACCCTTCCATATCGAACTAGTTGAACAACTCAGCGATGCACACCTACAATATGAAAAACAAAATGAAGATTTCCAACTGTGGGGGCAGTAATCCGCTATGAAATTTGTAAAAAATAATGAAACAGCTGTTTTCGCCCTCGGTGGTCTAGGCGAAATCGGTAAAAACACGTACGGTGTGCAATTTCAAGATGAAATAATCCTCATCGATGCTGGTATCAAGTTCCCAGAGGACGAGCTACTTGGCATTGATTACGTCATTCCTGATTACACCTACCTTGTCAAAAACAAAGAGAAAATTAAAGGGCTTTTCATCACGCATGGTCACGAAGATCATATCGGTGGCGTTCCTTATTTGCTCCGCGAACTGAATATCCCCGTTTACGCTGGAAAATTGGCGGCGGCTCTGATTCGCAATAAACTAGAAGAACACGGCCTAATACGCCAAACCAAAATCTATGAGTTTGAAGAAGACGATGTTTTCAAATTCCGCAAAACAAGTATTTCGTTCTTCGGTACAACACATAGTATTCCAGATTCGTACGGTATTGTTGTCAAAACACCATCTGGAAACATCGTCCACACGGGGGATTTCAAATTTGATTTCACACCTGTTGGCGAACCCGCAAACTTAACAAAAATGGCAGAGATCGGTAAAGAAGGCGTTCTTTGCTTACTATCCGATTCTACTAACGCAGAAGTGCCGAATTTCACGATGAGTGAACGCATTGTTGGGGAAAGCATTAAAGATATTTTCCGCGATGTCGACGGACGGATTATCTTCGCTACATTTGCATCCAACATTTATCGCTTGCAACAAGTTGTAGAATCCGCTGTCGAAACCGGTCGAAAAATTGCTGTTTTTGGACGTAGTATGGATTCTGCCATCGCCATCGGTATCGAGCTCGGCTATATCCAAGCACCCAAAGATACGTTTATCGAATGGGGCAACTAAACAAACTGGCCGCAAACGAAGTAACCATTCTTTGTACAGGTAGTCAAGGTGAACCAATGGCCGCACTTTCACGTATCGCTAACGGTACCCATCGGCAAATCCAGATCCAACCAGGCGATACCGTTGTCTTCTCTTCTTCACCAATTCCAGGAAATACGATCAGCGTAAACCGCACGATCAATCTACTTTTCCAAGCTGGTGCAGAAGTTGTGCATGGTAAAGTAAACAATATTCACACATCTGGTCATGGTGGCCAACAAGAACAAAAACTAATGCTTCGTCTTATGAAGCCAAAATATTTCATGCCGATTCATGGCGAGTTCCGGATGCAGAAAATGCATGCCCAATCCGCTTACTATTGTGGCGTTCCTCACGAAAACAGCTTCATCATGGAAAATGGCGATGTTTTAGCCTTAACTGCCGATTCTGCACACGTTTCTGGTAAAATTCAAGCAGCGAGTGTCTACATCGACGGTAGTGGCATCGGTGACATCGGTAATATCGTCTTGCGCGATCGCCGTGTCCTATCCGAAGAAGGTCTTGTCATCGTGGTTGTTTCCATTAGCGCCGCTAAAAATAAAGTAATGGCTGGCCCTGATATTATCTCGCGCGGTTTCATCTATATGCGCGAATCTGGAAACCTAATTAATGAGGCACAAGGCTTGCTCCGCCGTCATTTAAACAAAGTGATGGACAGTAAAACCGTGCAGTGGTCAGAAATTAAAAATGAGGTCACAGATACACTACAACCATTCTTATATGATAAAACACAACGCCGTCCGATGATTTTACCAATCATTATGGAAGTGTAGCATCCAAAAAAACCAATGAAGGACGAGTCCAAACTCGTTCCTCATTGGTTTTTTTACTGTTGGTTCCGATGATAGATGGCTACCTCGTCACAGAAAAAAGAGCCTATTCATGAGGTTAATTCCCCCTCCTGAATAAGCTCTTCCAAACAATATGCTATTTATGCTGTTTTACGTCTTAGACAATGTGTAGCAATACCTAACAGTACCAATCCACCAAGCACAACTAGATTCTCCGCCTCATCACCCGTTTGCGGCAAAACATCATGCGTTTTTACTGGGACAACTTCTGTCAATGTTTGCTCCGCCGAAGAAATCGTTTCTCCTGGGTTTACCGTTCCCTTATCAGGAGATGTGATACTCCCATTATCCACATCGGGTACGACCGTTCCGCCATTACCGTCGCCTGGAACCTCTTCACCACTGCCGTTATCAATCGGATCTGCTGCCATGACCGCAACCGTAAAGTCTTTGCTGTAGCCATCCGGATCTGTGACTGTCACATCAAATGTATCGCCTTCTTTTAAGTTTTCAGCGTGCATGTCGATCTCAAAGTTACCGTTCGCATCCGCAACGACGGGAGCTGCTTTTGCTTTCACCGCTAGCGAATTCACAGCAACCCTCGCGCCTGGAATCGTTTTCCCTTGGAAGATAGCATCCTTTTCTTTATATGATTGGAAAACCGTATGATCTGTAATGGCTTGGATCGCTGCATCTTCTTTTTCTTTCGCAATCGCGGCTTCTGTTTTAAACGTTTTGCGACCGAGCTCTGGTGTTACGAGCTTCGTTTGTGACTGGATATAATCGATGAATGTATCTGTATCTGGATCGATGACATCCACTTGCTTGCCTTTCGTAAATGCAGAGAAGGAATCCCCACCGCCGAATAAGAAATCGTTGATAACGACGCGATATGTCGCCGATTCATCCAGTTTCGTGCCATCCTCTTTGCGCACATCCACCACTCGTTTCTCGCCAGCCTCATTTTTCGTATACGTATAGGTTAAACCTGATACTTGTAAAAAGTATTTCTCCGACTCATCATATTGCTGATTTAGTGCTTCTACGATATCTGCACCACTCAGTTCCACCACTTGCAAAATATTTCCGAAAGGCTGAACGGCTTGCGCTGCACCCCATGTCACCGCAAATGAACCAGCTGATGGTACGCCAATTAAGTCCGCCCGTATTCCGCCATTATTTGTCATTGCAAAATCAACAGCGATTCCAGCCTGCTTCGCCATTTCGCGCTGTCCATCTGTAATCAAGTTACCGAGCGGCGATTCATTGTCCGCATTCGTGTCTCGCGTCACTACCGCGCTATCCATCTGGCCAACTGGCTTACTAATCACAGGATTAACAAGCGCATAAGCTTCATCAATAACGCTACGCACTGCCGCATCCGGTGTAACATCTTGCAAATTATATTTAATCTCCGCACTCGGCGTCATTTCAAAATCCTTCGTTGTTTTATTCAAAACCCCCGTCACATTCGAATACGCTTTCCCATTATTATAGCTTTGCACAACCCGCGTATTGCCGACTTTACCGTTCGTATACTGATGATTATGCCCCGCTAAAACAAGATCCACACTGTTATTTGGCGCAATTTGGTTGACTTTATTGATCATGTCCACCGCAGCACCTGAAACGCTACCTTCACCATTCGTAGGGTTACCTGGCGTCAGAGCCGGAACATGCGATAAAACAACGATCGCGCTCACGCCTTTCGCCTGCAATTCCGCCGAGTATTTCGCAATCGTCTCCGCCTCGTCTAGCAAATGAAAGTCTTGAATATGATTCGCCAAAACAAGCGATGGAATTTCCGTTGTTACCACGCCGATAAAACCAACGTCGACGCCTCCCATATTTTTAATCTCATATGGCTTGAAACCATACGGAATCGCGCCATCCGATTTATTGACCACATTCGCGACAACAATCGACATATCCGACGCTTCATGATCATAATTTTGCGTAATTTCATTGAAGCCCGTCGTATCGCCTCCATCTAAAATTCGTTTATACTCTGCTAAGCCCTCATCAAACTCATGATTTCCAAGCGTACCAATTTCAAATTTCATCCGATTGAGCACTTTGATTGTTGGCTCATCTTGCAGTAGCCCTGAAACAGCAGGACTTGCACCAACCATATCGCCAGCTTGAACGCGTACAGAATTGCTAGCTGAATTATCTGCTAAACCATTCGCCGTCAGGAAGTTTTCCTCCGCCTTGTTTAAATTTGTCGCCAAGTAGTCCGCACCACCAATTTTACCAAGCGGTGAACTAGAAGGCGTGTCTAGTGCTCCATGAAAATCATTTATACCTAATATTTGTACTGGCACAAGATTGGGGTCCAGCGTATCCGCAACCACGCTATTTCCAACCGCTGATACACCAATCCCTATCGTTAAACCTGTTGCTAAAACTAATTTTAATCCCTTTTTGTAAAAATTATTCACGTTTTTAAAGCCTCCCTTTTTTGTTTTATGATGCTAAATATATTTCGCATCGATTGTAAGCGTTTCATACTTACCTCATCATTGTAACAAAAGCTACTTCTCTTTTCAATCACCATAAAAAATAGGATCAAACCTCAAGCTAATGACTTTTTAGCCTAAAGTTCCATCCCATTTCAGTAAGCCTTCTACTCAAACTGTGCTAACGCGACCTTCACCTTAAATGTTTTTATCTCATATGGCGTAATCGTAAATGCAAAGTCTCCACTCCTGATCTCATCAATCGGCCGCTCCATCAAGTCGCACTCCTGCCACGATTCAATCTGAAAATCACTCGATAAGTGCACGTTACAACGTCCCCCTGTATATTCATGCAATCGAACTATAATCGCATCCTCCTCCTCCGCTTTTTTCACTGCATCGATTTGAATCTGCTCCTTATTTGATTTTAGTAACGATCGAGTAATATGAGCGCCCAGCGCCACGCGAAGTGGATTATTGAGCGCCCATGCCTCTTGCACAACGTCACCTTCCACAAAATCACCTTTATGCGGCAATAAGGAATATGTGAAATCATGTAACCCCTGATCCTGTGTCACATCTGGATACGTTGCCGATTTCAGGAGCGTCAAGCGCATCACATGATCTTTTATATCGTGACCGTACTTGCAATTATTCAAAATACTAACACCGTACCCCTTCTCGCTCAAATCTGCCCATTGATGCCCCACCGTCTCAAATCGCGCATAATCCCAACTTGTATTCCAGTGCGTCGGGCGTTTCACATTCCCATACTGAATATCATACGTTGCTTCCGTCGCCATCACATCCACAGGAAATGCAACTTTTAGTAATTGCTGTTTTTCATGCCAATCTAATGCCGTTTCAAAATCAATCCGCGCGCTATCTCTGTAAAAATGAATCGTTTGCGAAATCGTCGAATCCCCGTATAGCCACTCCATTTGTAGCGTAGCCTGAAGCGCACCATTTTGAATCACTTCCACGCTTTCCAACTGCGTCACTTCGCGCATCTTCTCCTGATAATAAATATCAATATCCCACGCATCAAAATTCAGAGGTTTATCTTCAAAAACTTGTAATACATTGCCACGCTCCCCTTTTGCAAGAACATCTCGGTCGTTCTTTTTGTCAAAAATAGTCGTAAAATGCCCTGCCTCGTTCCAAATGACACGGTACCGGTCTGTTTCCAAACTATTATCACGAATATTCGCTAACGGCTTAGCATCCATGATGTCATCTACCATCTCGTAATTTAGCGTCATCGTTCCCATCGAAGGTAGCCCATCAAGCGCCACTATCCAACTACCAGCTAAATTTCGCTGGCTGTCCAACCGATTCCCATCTTTATCCTTCCAAATCACCATTTCCTCAACCGGAATCGCAATCTCCGCCAAGCGTGGCCGCTCCCATATGGAGCTATTCATCAATGTCACCGCATTTGGCGCCGCCTCATCCATCGCGCTCATCTCGTCATAAGCCGCTAAAGTCAGATTCTCCGCCTCGTCATACTCCAACACACAATCCTCATACACCTCTTGAATCGAAGAGCCCGGAATAATATCATGAAATTGATTCCGCAACACCATTCGCCAACTTTCCTGCAACAGATCACTCGGATACGCCTCAAAAGTTCCCGTCCTCGCTGCCTGTAACACTTGGAACCACTCCGCATCCCGCAACAACAGCTCCAATTTCCGATTCATTTTCTTGTTATGCGCTTGACTCGTATATGTCCCCCGATGATACTCAAAATAAAGCTCACCGTTCCACGTATGCACATACTCCTCTGTTGTTTCCACCCGCTCATGTAACCGTTCGAAATAAGGCCCTGCAAGCCCTGTTTCCACTTTCGGCATCCCTGGCATCTTATCAAAACGCGCGATCATCTCAAGCATCTCCCGCGTCGGACCGCCACCACCATCACCAAATCCATAAGATACCAACAACTCATTGTTCCACTGCTTATCCCGATAATTATCCCAAACACCTTTTACCGTCCGCGCTGTAATATTCCCATTATATGTATAGTACAAATCATGCACATCCGGCGACGTAATGAAATGCGTCAGAACCTCCGAGCCATCAATCCCACGCCACCAAAACGTATCGTGCGGCATCCGATTAAACTGATTCCAACTAATTTTCGTCGTCATAAACGTCTCGATCCCCGACCTCTTCAGAATCTGCGGCAACGCCCAACTATACCCAAACACATCTGGCAACCACAAATGCTTACTATCCTTACCAAACTCCTCCTTAAAAAACCGCGTTCCCTGCAAAATTTGGCGCACCAAAGACTCACCTGACGGAATATTGCAGTCTGCCTCCAGCCACATGGCCCCGTCCGCCTCCCAACGCCCGTCCGCAACCCGCGCCTTAATCCCCTCATAAATCTCTGGATAATCCTCCTGTATATAAGCATACAATTGCGGCTGCGATTGCAAAAACTCATAGTTAGGAAACTGCTCCATTAACCGCATCACCGTCGAAAATGACCGCGCTGACTTCTCCCGCGTATGCTTCAAACGCCATAACCACGCTACATCAATATGCGTATGCCCTACACATGTCACCGTTACATCAAAATTTTTCGGCATCGCATCTATTTTTTCATTCAGTAATTTCCCAGCCTCATAAAGGGAGGCCACATTCGTCGGTCCCCCAGGATTCGCCCAATCAATCACTCGAAAACTGTGGTCAAGCGCCTGCAATAACCCGTAGCGTTCCGTGCTATTTTCATCCAAATAATCCAGTGTCTGAAGCGCCGCAGAGGCCGTGTAATATAGGTCATCAATCTGCGTATCCAAATAACCAACAAACGCAGCGTTCAATCGATGCTCCTGCGTCGTCACCTCGCCACCACCCTCAAGCCCCGACCAAAGTCTAAAGATAAGTTCCACTTGCGTCCCAGCCAAATCATCATCAAAAAATACTTCCTTATGATTCTGATCCACACCTTGATACGGTTTTCCATTCACAAATAGCAACGATTCAAAACCAGAATTATTTCCATCCCCAGTTTTTCCAAAATCAAAAAATCCCAAAATGCGCTGGCCCTCAAGTCGTGTCGGCAATATAATATCCGTCTTTAACCACACATAGCGATCACGACCACACCAGTTACTTCCAAGCACAATCTTCTCCTCAAAAACGAGCCCCTTTGGATAGGCGCCAATCGTCCCATCCACATCTTCTAACTTCTCAAATTCCGAAATGATCTGTGATTTCGTATAACGATACCCTTCTACCTCTCGATTACGATTTTGCAATTTCTCCTGCTTCCAAAACATCTCCTCACACCTTCCTGTTAAACGCTTTCATTTATGATTTAAACATAGCATATAAACGGAGCAGATCCAATAGATAAATTAAAGAAAACTGGACTTGAATGCCCTGCTCCACGAAGTTTTTTTATAACATTTCTACAAAACAAAAAAACGCGTGTACTAGCGCCACTATAGAAGTAGGCTAATACACACGCATCTTTTTCCGTTATTCGGTAGTAGATAATCCTAGATGTTCGCGGAATTTCTTGGTTGCGGCTGCTTTAGATGCACTATCTGGTTCGTAGTAATATAGGTTAAAACCGTACGCTTCACTGTAGATGGAAACGCCCTCGCCTTCCATTTTTAGTGTATCGACGTCGTTTCTGACGCTAGCATACTTTGTTGCAATTTCTGTGATGTCATCCATTTTGAGGTTGGTCGTAAAGTTATCGCCGACTGCTTTTAGAAGTTTGTTGAAATGGGTGATGGAAGCTGTTCCTGCGAGTTCATTACTAATCCCCATGATAACATCGCGTTGCCGATCTTGCCGCCCAAAGTCCCCACGAGGATCTTCATGGCGAATTCGAACGTATTGCAGTGCTTCTTTTCCAGCCAGATCAATCTTGCCTTTCACGAAAACTTTGTTGACTTCGGTGAGATCGATATCATTCGTAACACGGACACCACCAACCGCTGAAACCAGATCGCTGAAGCCTTTCATATTGATGGTTACGTAATAATCGATCGGCACATTCATTAGACCTTCTACGGCTTTTACCGTGCCTTCTGCGCCACCTTTCGAGTAGCTACCATTTATTTTTCCGATATCGCCGTCTTCATAGGTTACTTTTGTGTCCCGAGGAATACTGAGCATCTTAACAGAATTCTTTTCCTTATTAATTGTTGCCAGAATCATGGAATCGGAGCGACCATTTTTTTCACCCGCGCGCGCATCTGTTCCGATCATTAAAATAGAAAAAGAATGGCCATCTGTGAGTGTGCTCGTGGAGGCTTTATCCTTCGCTAACGGGACGTGGATACCATTTAGCGTTTGTTGGATTCCGTTGTAATAGTGAATTGCAAAAGCACCGAGTGTGAAGACGATACCAAGTAGGATAACAAACGAAAACTGCAGTCGTTGCATAAGTTTTGATGGTTTTTTTTCAAAGGGTTGAAAGCGTATTGTATCCATATTGATTCCTATCTTTCTGTGTATACTGACACGACGATTTTTATAAATATAGAAGCTTGTAAGTAGTATATAGGCATGATTATTGTTAGAATTGATACTTACACTAATGTTATCATTGCACTGACTATAAATCAAATTAGAATTTAATGATAAACAGGAGGTATTTTGCCATGAAAAATCAAGAAAAGGTCGAGAAAATGCGCGGTGGACTTATTGTTTCATGCCAAGCGCTGGAAGATGAACCATTACATAGCTCTTTTATTATGTCAAAAATGGCTTTAGCAGCAAAAATCGGAGGTGCTGTTGGAATCAGAGCGAACAGTGCAGCAGACATTCAAGCCATTCAAGCGGAAGTCGATTTGCCGATTATCGGAATTTATAAGAAAAACTATGGGGACTGCCCTGTCTTTATTACACCGACGATCGCAGAGGTGGATGAAATTGTGGCAACAGGCGCTGAGATCGTAGCCATGGATGCGACGCGTAGAATCAGACCAGACGGTTGCTTGATAACACAATTGTTTCCTGAAATAAAGAAAAAGTATCCTGATCAGCTTTTTATGGCAGATGTGGCGACGGTTGAAGAGGCAATCGTTGCAGAACAGCTAGGTTTTGATTTTATAGCCCCTACCTTGTTCGGCTACACGGAGGATACACTCGGAAAAAAGATAGCGGATGAGGACTTCGCGGTATTGCGAGAAATGATTCATGTTGTAAACACGGCACAGATTATTGCGGAAGGAAATGTGAGCACACCGGAGATTGCAAAACGAATTCAAGCCATGAACCTATTTGCAATTGTTGTTGGTGGAGCGATCACAAGGCCACAACAGATCACAGAACGCTTTGTTTCGGCGTTACGATAATTGAAAAGAATTATGAAGGTATCAAGGAAGCGCGTTTCTAAGTCATGAAGCGCGCTTTTTTCGTCTGCCCAAAATCTAAAGATAAAGCATATATCAATAGCGCCCTTTATGAAAAAAACACACAATAAAAATGTAACAAATTAGTCACAAAATAAGTCCATACAGCGGAAGGAATGTATTTTTTTAGCTCGGAAAGCTGATAAAGTAAAGGAGTGGTATACAATACAACTAGAAACTGCTCGATCAAACATGCATAGAAGGGGGATAATAAAGCGCAGGAAATGAGGTCAAACGACATAAAGGTTCACTCACATACCACAATAAAGAAAAATGGAGGAATTACACTAATGAATAAGAATATGAAAAAAGTAGCAATAGCCTTACTTGCGACGAATGTGATCGCAAGTACGGTATTAACAGCGTTACCACCAGTACAAACACATGCGGCAGAAAATAAATTAATGTCGACAGTAAACGCGAGTCAAGATAATCTTATCAATACGGTGAGAGACGGGGATACTAAGATTACTGGTAAAGTTCCGGGCGGTGCTCAACTAGTAGAAGTTTCCTTATGGGAACACGCTGATTATCCCTCAGATCCAGTATACGCCTTAAAACGGTACGCTGCCAGAGTTCAATCCGATTCTAATGGAAACTATAGCATAACTCCGGGAGATCTAACCCCCGTTGATTTGGCTGGTCCCTATACTTCTAGCTCGTTTAAATATGCCTTTAGAGCTTATCCATTTTCCGTTAAGATTACGACTGGAAATAGCTTAACAGCAGAGACAAGCATACAACAATCGAAAAATACAGCGAATACTGGTTATATTAACCCAGTAAAAGTAGGCGACAAAGAAATAACTGGGCACCTTGATAATCGCCCTTCACAACCAATCACATTTAGAGAAATGGGAGCTTGGACCTTTGGTACGACTACTCCTACACCCCAGAGAGTAGCGTATACTTCGACAGATGCAAATGGCAATTTTAAATTTACACTAGGAACAGGTATTCAATACGCACGCCTTACTGTTGAAAGCAGTTTAGAAATTTTGCTCAACACAATTCCAGGTGTTAATGAAACATCCATTTACGTACCGACATCTCTAACTGTAGATACAAGCGCGATCAATGCTGCTCGTGGAACTACTGGGAAAATAACAGCTAGCATTACTCCGGCCGCGGCAGATCAAGCACTAACATATACATCAAGCAACTCCAATATTATCACTGTAGATGCAAGTGGTAGTTGGCAAGCGAAAGCAACAGGAACCGCAACGATTACCGTTACGCCAAATGCGAATACTGGTTTAGCTAAAACAATTTCAGTCACTGTAACAGCAAATGCAGCAGATGTAGCACAAACTGCGGTGAATGACCTATTTATTAGTGACAATCCAGCGAATCACATCAAAGATACGACGACACAAGCCAAAGTCGATGCCGTGACGGATGCGACGAAGAAAGCGGAGCTCCAAACATACGTGGATAAAGCCCAAACGGAGCTGAACGCACGCACAGCCGAAGCCGAGCGTGTGGCGGCGGCAACAACGAGTGTGAACGATCTATTCCTTAGTGACAACCCAGCGAATCACATCAAAGATACGACGACACAAGCCAAAATAGACGCGGCACAAACGAAAGTCGATGCCGTGACAGATACGACGAAGAAAGCGGAGCTCCAAACATACGTGGATAAAGCACAAACAGAGCTCGATGACAAAAAACACGGCGAAAGCAAGATGTCGATGC
>NZ_AODD01000022.1 GCF_000525835.1 Listeria grandensis FSL F6-0971 | reverse complement strand
CAACTTTCAGGGCTACAGTTTTCACACTACCAGTGAAAGTACCTTTGACAGTCGTGTCTGTTTTTAGTTTAAATGCAGCTGGTGTAATCGTGCTTGTTCCTGCAGGGTTTTGTGTGACAGTGATTGTTTTCGTGTCTACAAGCGTTCCAGCGGCATTGTAACCTTTCACAGAAACAACATCCGTAGGGTTCGTAATTTTACCTTTCGCATAGTACTGCCAGTTTGTTGCGTCCATCACGTTCACTTTCGCTGATTCTACACTGTTGACAACGAGCGATACATATTTCACGTTACCAGTAAAGGTACCTTTCACATACGCATCCGTTGAAATGACAAAATTACTTGGGTTTGGTGTAATCGTACCAGTGAGGCTATCTGGACCAGCCAAGGTAACCGTTGATGTCGCAATGGATGTGCCTTCGGAATTGTAACCAATGACTTTCACGACATCCGTTGTATTTTTAATCTTGTCTTTCGCGTAGTATTGGAATTTGTTATTTGCGCCTACAGCCACGGCAGGGTACACCGTTCCGTTGACAGAAATGGCTACTTTGCTGACAGAGCCAGTGAAGGAACCTGATACATAACTAGAATCACTGATCGTGAATCCGTTCGCTGTCACCGCACCTTTTAATAGGTTGCCGTCTTTTAATGTTACTTTCGCGCGTGATAGTTCTCTACCAGATGCGTCTGTCGCTACAATATACGCGTTTTGTGTTGTGCTTGTAATCTTGTCTTTCGCATAATATTGGAAGCTTCCACTTACCGGAACGGTTGTATATTTCGTATCGCCTACAAGAAGGTATACTTTTGTTGCGTCACCAGAAACGGTTGCTTTGACGTTGGTATCATAGCCTACATAATAAGCTGCATTGACAACGACAGTACCTGCTGTTTGTTTGGTTACGGTTGTAGAAGCGCTCGATGATTCACCATCTTTCGTTACATTCGCTGTCACAACGGCACCTGTTGTTTGTTTTGGAATCGTCAAGCTGTAGTCGCCCTCTGCGTCTGTTGATCCAGTTGCGATTACAGTTCCAGCAGCATTTTTAATCTCGATAGAAGCGTTTGGCTCACCTGTTCCTGAAACAATGGTAGAGTCATTGGTTAACGGATTAATCGTTGTTTTCGCGAGTTCTTTACTTGCTGTTACGGTTGTTGTTACGGAAGCACTTGTTCTTCCATTTAGTGCTTGTTTTGCTGAAATAATTGTGCCTACCGTTTGTTTTGGAATGGATATAGCATAGGAGCCGTCGATTACTGTTCCTGTGTATGTTGCTGATCCTATAGTTAATGTGACTGTCGCTCCAGTTGTTCCAGTTCCCTTTACAGTTGTATCATCTGTTGTTACGCTATTAATTGTTGGACTAGCAATCGCACTTGATTGTACTATAACTGGTGTTGCTGTGCTTTCGTTGCTTGCTGCATCGGTCAATGTGACTTTGATTTCTTTACCGGCGGCTTGTGCTGGTATAGCTATGGTGAATACACCCGTAGCATTCGTTCTACCTGTCAGGACTCCTCCAGATGGCAAGGTAACCTTCACATCGCAATTGGCTTCCCCGTTACCAGTAATAGTTGTATCTGTATCGAGGATTATGTTTACATTCGGTGCATCTGGTGCTGTAACATCCTTCACAGTTGTAGACGTTTTTGGACTCAGTGCGTTGGTTTTATCTTTCGCAATGGCATCGACAGTTGCTCCTGCTTTTGGTGTGTCGATTGGAATAGAGAAGTCACCGAAATCATCCACAGTACCTGTATAGGATATGCTCATACCATTGTCAGTGATTTTTACAGTGACCGTATTGCCGACATCTCCGGTTCCTGTTACTTTTGTTGATTTATCTGTCACCGTATCTAAGAGTGGTGCAGAAGGTGCTGCGTGAACAACCGTTGTTGCCCCTGCTAAACTGACATTGTTCGCTGCATCTGTCAGCGTTGCGCTAATCACGGCATCTTTTGCTTGTGCTGGAATGATAACATCAAACTTACCTTCTGTGTCTACTGTTCCTGTTATTTCTGTATTATTTGGCAGTTTGATTTTGACCGTCGTGTTGGCTTCTCCGGTTCCTTTGACGTGTGTGTCTTTATCCGTGACAGTGCTTAATATAGGTGCGTCCGGAGCTGTTACATCGACAACCGTTGTCGTTTCTTTGGGACTCGTGACACCTGCTTTTACAGATGTAGCTTCTGCAACAAGGCCTGCTTTTGGTTTCGTAATAGTGGTGGACCAATTCCCATCTGCATTTACATTAGCTGTATACGTAGCGTCACCGATTTTTAATGTGAGGGTAGAGCTTGGTTCTCCTGTTCCAGATGCATTTACAGATTTGTCGTTGATCGTATTGATGGTTGGTTTTGCAATGGCACTAGCTGTTACAGTCTGTGTTGCTGGATTACTCTTTACATCCCATAAATCTACTGCGTACGCTTTATAAACATCTCCAACAGAAGATCCAGTAACATTCATTTCAAAGTTCCGTCCTGTTACCGTGGCAGTTCCTACAAAAATATCATTTTTATAGATTTGGACTTCCTTTAACGCTTCGATAGAACCATTCAAGGAGCCAGTTACTTTTGAATCTTGATTTTTAATTGCTTGTAGCGCGGGGGCATCAAGCTGAGCATAGTTTTCTCCTGATAGGCTTAAACCGGAAATAGTTTGATAGAGCTCATTTGTTTGAGTTTGTGAATTAACAGAGCTTCCGATAAATATTCTCGTTTTATTACCTGTTGCAACAAATGTCATTTCAACAGAACCTGAAAGACCTGTACGCCATTCAACGTTTGGCCGAGTTACTGAACCAGCATGCCCACCACTAGCTACAGAACGAGTGCCCACTTTTACGCCTGAGGCTATATCGGTTGCTGAACATTCAGCATACGTCGCAGTTCCTATAGCCATTGTTTTTGTTGAAAACTTGGTGGTATTGAAATTATAGGCTATAGTGTACGTTTTACCAGGAATCGTATTCACAGTTTGGTTTAAACCGATAATACTGTTCGCTGTTCCATGTATTTCTAAAGAACCGTTTCCTAATGGCCGCAGACCAACACGAGTAAAATCAAACCACCCATCGCTGTTCTTAGTACCAAATGCATTTATTGAAGTATTATAATCCAGATTAGTATTGAATTCTGCATTCCAATCCGGAATACTGTTAGTCGTGCTAGTAAAATTGGTGTTTTTCAATAGATTCTGTGTAGCTTTTAGGTTAGAAACCAATTTTTTCTCTGCAGTATTTGTGATAGTTTCATTCTCCGATGCAGCGCCGTGTAATGGTAGTGCAGTGATTATGGACCCCATAACCAGATTAGCAACAAGTGCACTGGTTACAACTTTTTTCATTTTTGATTTAGTCAATTTTATTGCTCCTTTTTAAAGTATATTTTTTTCTTTTTTTCTTAATATTCTGCCACTAATTAATACATCTGTCTTAAGCTATATCTGAATACCTCCTCCTCTTAACTGCTAATTTCTATAGTTTATCATCTATATTTTTGCTTTTCAACGGCACCTCAGTAATAAATCAGTCATATTTCATGTTTTTCTCCGAACTTTTTGTGACGCAACGAGATTGGATTACGCAACGAGCATTTTTTAGTTCACATAATGATAGTGCACAGATAAAATCTTTTTGCAAAATGCTCCCATTCACGACGCTAACTTCTATAATGCACTCCGCATGACAGATAGGAAAATATGTTAGAGGCTCTTTGTCACGCTCTAGTTTCATATGCTTCACACAGCTTGAGCGAAAGTATTTATTAGCTTCTATATCTTATTTTAGTGCCGAAAGTCTAAAGAAATAATCATACTCTGGTTGTATGACAGAAATCGTCTTGTCCTTCATAATAGAGTTATCAGTTAGAAAACAATGATTTATTTTAAAATACTTAGGGATACGCTTAATTTCCACAAGGAGGAAAAAACATGGAAAACGAACGCAAACGAATTTTAGAATTAGTGAAGCAAGGTATTATTTCTACGGAAGAAGCGCTAACGTTACTTGAGAACATTTCCAAAAAAGAAGGAAAAAGCGCAGCAGCCGAAAACATTCGCTCCTCTGAAACTGTAGAAAGTGTGCAGGAGGAAGTCGAAGAAGAGGAATATGATTACTCGCAAGGCTGGAATACAAAAGAAAATCCATATCGTGGCGGTGCTTCTTACAAGAAACGTCCACAACCGAAACAAAAACCGGAAGCTGACCAAGACAAGCAACAAGATACAGGTCGTCAAATTATGGACGAGCTTTCACAAGCTGGTGAGAAGTTCGGTAAGTTTTTGAATAGTGCTTTTGAGCAAGTGAAGGATATGCCGATTCCCTTTTTAACATCTACGAAATTAGAGCGTGACTTTGTTTACCATGATACAACGTTATCGATCTTAGAGTTTGAAATTGCAAACGGAAATGTAGAGTTTAAAACATGGGATAGCAATGACGTGAAGGTACATGCGAATATTAAACTGTTCAAAGAGTATCCAGAAGAAGAAGCGTTGCAAATTTTCTTCGACAAAACAACATTGCGTGTGGATGAAGAAACATTACGTTTCCAATCACCATCGAAACAAGTGGTAACGAACTTGACGGTATACTTGCCAGAAAGAGAATATGACTATGTTTCTATCAAGATTTTAAACGGTAATCTTCATATTGAGAGTTTGACTGGTCGTGATATGTTTGCGAAAACAACGAACGGTAATATCAGTGTTGGCACGCTAAATACGACATTGACGGAGATTGAATCGATTAATGGTAATGTTCGCGTTAACAGTGGTACAGTTCGCGATTTATCTTTGAAAACATTTCATGGTAACGTGACAGCGAAGGGCGCTTTTGACGCAACGAATTTACAAACGAAGACAGGAAATATTTCGTTCACATTGACGAACCATGACTCAAGCTTCCTTAAAACAAAAACAGGTGTCGGCAACATTGACGTGATTGTACCTAATGAACTAGGTGTTGACGGTAAACTGCATACAAACTTAGGTAAAATCAATCTTGGAATTACAGGTGCAGACGTACTGGATGAAACTTCAGATTCTGTGAACAAAACAATGATATTTACGAAACTACCAAAAGCGAGCGAAGCTGTTCTAAAAATTGAAGCAGAGGCAACGACTGGTAACGTAAGAATTAAAGACGTTAAGTAAAAATAAGGACTCGCTATTCACTGCGGATAGTTGCACAGAATAGCGAGTTTTGCTACATATTTTCAAATGAAAGGAAGGAACAGTGATGAACAAAAAATTAAGGAGATCCAGATCAGATCGTAAAATCGGTGGGGTGTTTGGTGGTTTATCTGACTATCTCGGCGTTGACGCAACGGTTTTACGAATTATCTATGTCGTACTTATTATCATTTCTTGGAAAACAATGATCGGGGTTATTGCTTATATTATCGCTTTGTTTATCATCCCTTCCGAGAATGCTAGTTACGACGATGTTATCGATCGCCACAACCAGAAGATGAAAGATAAGTATGATCGTCATGAAAGAAAAATGCAATCTAAGAGTGAGCGTGTGAAACAAGCGCAAGCGATGCATTCAGAGCGTGCGAAAGAAATGCAACAGCGCCATCTCGATCGGGCTAGAGAAATGCGTGAACGTCATAGTAATCGTCACCATAATCGGCATCACAATCACACGAATGTGGAGGGTATGAGAGGACGGCAGGCACAAAGCACGCCACGTCCAAAGCCAATTCGTGAATTTGAATTTAACAATACGACTTTCCGTACGATGGAATTAAAGATCGCGACAGGTGATATCATCATTCGTGCATGGGATAAAGAAGATGTGAAGATGCGTACCGTTCTTTCTGTTCACAATAAGGCTCGCGCTATTCAACAGTTGAGCGAAGAGAAATTATGGGATTACTTTTTCACGCAAACGACGCTTGATATGTCTGGTGACCGCTTCGTTTTTGAATCGAAAAATGATGCTTTGAAAACAGATGTAGTCCTAACTATTCCAAAGCGTGCCTACGAGCAAGTCAGAATCCAATTGCTAAATGGTAACTTGAAGTATGACGATATGGAAGTGGATGACAGCACCTTGAAAGTTCGTCATGGTGACATTAGATCCACGGGTACAGCAGGGAAATTCCTTGTTGCTAGTACCGAAGACGGTGAAATTTTATTCAAGAGTGGTCGCGTCGAAAATATCGAATTGCGTACGACAAAAGGCGATGTTTCTGTCACTGGTGATTTCCAAACAACAGTCGCTGTCGCTGAAAATGGAGATGTTGGCTATAATCTTCAAAATGATCAAGCCACAGCTGCAGACTTGAAAGCGCCACATGGTGACATCCGTATCCAGATTCCAGCAACATGGAAAGTGGACGGCACACTAGGTACGAAACGCGAAAAAATCTATTTTGACTTAAAAAATGCAAAAGTATGGGATGAATCGAATAAATCACTTGTATTTACGCAGAATTCAGAAGAAATGAGCGTTGCTACATTGCAAGCCTCTGTAGATAACGGAATTATAAAGATTACCGAATTAGAAGAAAAACAAGGATAAGCAACATTAGGAGGAAATACTATGAGAAAATTAACGAAATCATCATCACAAAAAATGTTAGCAGGTGTATGTGGCGGGATCGCTGAATACTTCGGTTGGGACGCGACTTGGGTACGTATCGCCTATGTGTTACTATCATTAATAAGCTTTGGAACGGGGATACTCATCTATATCATTTTAGCAATCCTTATGCCCGCTAATTCAAGTTGGGAGTGAATCAATTAAATGCGTTGGATAGCAGGAGTTTTAATTAATGCGATTTTATTTGTCGCCTTATCTGGATTCTTTGAGAGTTTTCATGTAGAAGGATTTACAGGCGCGATTATTGCAAGTTTTGTATTGGCAATTTTGAACATGTTGGTGAGACCGATTCTCCTCATTCTAACTTTACCAATCAACATTTTTACACTCGGTTTATTCACCTTTGTCGTGAACGCGATGATGTTAGAATTGACCTCGTTCTTCCTAGATGCTTACATTCAAATCGATGGCTTTGGAACGGCGCTACTAATTGCCTTACTAATGTCATTGGCAAATATGGTTATCAACTCTGTATTATGGAGCAAGGAACCAAGATGATATACAACCTTGATATGACGGCAACTTCTTTCGCGAGAAGGCGTCACATATCGAGGTTTCTTTTTGTTAAATAAAAATAGGTAGCCTTAAAAATCAGAAAGTGCTAAAATGAGAGAGAGATTTCATACAAAAAGGATAAGCGGGGAAGGCTGCGTGTTGAGCTTTGGGCCTGTTGTCTTAATGGAGGTACTTTCATGACAAAATCAGTAACGGTGAAAGATTTAATGGATCGTCTAGATTTGGAATTGATTTGCGGTGAAGAGGGATTGGAGCGTCCGATTCTAACAAGTGATTTATCGCGCCCAGGTCTTGAGTTAACAGGTTTCTTTTCGTATTACCCGGAGGATCGGGTGCAGCTTTTTGGAATGACGGAAATTTCGTTTTCAGAAGGTATGTCGAGTGATGAGTGTTTGAAGCGATTCCGCCAAATGTGCACGAATCGTACGCCGGCGTTTGTTGTATCACGTCATTTGGAAGCGCCGAAAGAGCTCGTGCAAGCGGCAACGGAAGCAAAAATTCCTGTACTGCGCTCGAAGCTGAAAACGACGCGGCTATCCGTGTATGTGACGAATTATTTGGAAAGTAGATTGGCACCGGTTATTTCAATGCATGGTGTGTTGGTCGATATTTATGGTCTCGGTGTACTTATTATGGGATCTAGCGGTGTTGGTAAAAGTGAGACGGCGCTTGAGCTTGTGAAGCGAGGACACCGTCTTGTAGCCGATGATAATGTCGAGATTAGACAAGAAGATGAGTTGACGCTTATTGGGCAGTCACCACCGATCATCGAGCATTTGCTTGAAATCCGTGGATTAGGCATTATTAATGTCATGACTTTATTCGGTGCGGGTGCCGTGCGTTCTAGTAAAAAGATTACGATTGTTGTGCATCTTGAGAGCTGGGATCCGGATAAACACTATGACCGAGTTGGCTTAGATGAAGAGAAGATTCGGATTTTTGACATTGATGTGCCGAAAATTACTGTGCCCGTTCGACCAGGACGGAATTTAGCAGTTATTATTGAGGTGGCAGCAATGAACTTCCGATTGAAAAATATGGGGTACAATGCAGCAGAGCGCTTCACGCAAGATTTAAACAACCTTATTGGTCAAAATAGTAGTATGACAGATTGAGGCGATGAGCTGGTCTGTTTTAGAAAGTAGGGGCATAATGAAGTTGAATTTAGCGGCGCTGGATCCAGTAGCCATTCAATTAGGTGGAATATCAATACGCTGGTATGGTGTGATTATTGCGACGGCTGTCGTGGTGGCGCTTCTGATCGCGTTACAAGAGGCGAAGAAGCGTAATGTGGATAGAGAGCTGTTAGTGGATTTGCTTATTTGGGCGATTCCGATTGCGATAATAAGTGCGCGAATTTATTACGTATTGTTTGAGTGGGGCTATTATAAGGACCATTTGAACGAAATTATCAAAATCTGGCATGGTGGGATAGCGATTCACGGGGCATTGATAGGCTCGGTGCTGACCGCGGTTATTTTTGCACGAATCAAAAAAGTATCATTTTGGCAGTTGGCAGATATTGTGGCGCCGAGTTTAATTATTGCGCAGGCGATTGGGCGTTGGGGTAACTTTATGAACCAAGAGGCGCATGGTGGACCGACAACACGTGCATTTTTGGAAAGCCTGCATTTACCGGACTTTATTATTAATCAGATGTACATCGATGGTATTTATTATCAACCGACATTTTTATATGAATCGCTTTGGAATGTGATTGGCTTTATTATTTTACTTATTTTGCGTCGGACGCGTATTTTGCGTGGGGAGTTGTTTCTGTCGTATGTCATTTGGTATTCGATTGGACGCTACTTTATCGAAGGGTTGCGGACGGATAGTTTGATGTTGACGGATACGCTTCGTATGGCGCAGTTTATCTCGATCGTGCTCGTGGCAGTTGCGGTTGCATTGATTGCTTATTTCCGAGTGAAGAAAGATCGTCCGTATTATTTGGAAGACAAGTATGGCATTGCAAAGAAGAAATAGAGTTATAGAGAGGGAGTACACATGACTAGGAAGATAACGACATTGTTGTTTGATTTAGATGGAACCTTGATTAATACGAATGAATTGATCATTAAAACATTTCAGCACACGCTAGGTGAATATTTTCCGGAGCGGACATTTGAACGGGAGGACATTTATTCGTTTATTGGGCCTTCGTTGATTGACACGTTTACATCGCTTGATCCAGAGCGAGCGCAAGAAATGGTGGATCATTATCGCGCATTTAATAAAGAATATCATGATGAGCTAATTTTGGAGTACGATGGTGTCTATGAGGCGATTAGAGCGCTGTATGAGGAAGATTATAAATTGGCTATCGTTTCTACCAAAATGTACGATATGATCCTAAAAGGGCTTAAAACGACTGGTTTGGACAAGTATTTCCAAGTTGTGATTGGTTTGGATCAAGTAGCGGCACCAAAACCTGATCCTGAAGGGATTAATATGGCTTTAAAATTGCTTAATTCGACTGCGGATGAAGCGATTATGGTTGGGGATAACTATCATGATATTGAGGCAGCACATAATGCTAACGTGAAGAGTGCCGGCGTTTCTTGGGCCATTCGTGGTGCAGATTATTTACGAGACTACAATCCGACGTATATTTTGGAATCGATGGGTGATTTACTTAATATCGTGAGGGAAGATTAATGCGCCGAACGAAACGGTTTGAAACGAAAGGGGATGTCAATCCTCTTTGGAAAGTATATCGAACCGTATCGTTTGGACGGACATTGAAAAATACGCTTATTATTGAATTCGGGCGTATTTTTCCTTTTATGGGCGTGAAGCGTTGGCTGTATCAACATGGTTTAGGCATGTCGATTGGGGCGAATACGTCCATTGCTTATAAAGTGACAGTGGATCTTTTTTATCCAGAGAAAATTACGATTGGACAGAACTCGGTGATAGGCTTTCATACGACGATTTTGACGCATGAGTATTTGATCAAAGAATATCGGGTTGGGGAAGTCGTGATCGGGGACGCGGTTATGATTGGCGCGAACGTCACGATTTTACCAGGAGTTCGTATCGGTGATGGGGCAGTGATTGGAGCGGGTACAGTAGTTTCCAAGGATGTCCCGACCAAGTGCTTTGCTCGTGGCAATCCCATGATTATTAATGAGATAGAAGAAGTAGCTTTGTAGCGGCTGAACTTTTGCGCAAAGTGACTTCTTTTTCGTTTTAGAGGTTTATTTTATGGTATACTCAACTTACTTGGAGAATGCGCGGAGGTAAAAAATTTGAAAAATAGTAAAAAAGAAAGCAACAAAATTTATCCATTCAGGCCGAATGGGGAGTTTTATTTTCAGCGAGGTATTGAGGCGTTTCGTAATCAGGAAATGCCAGAAGCGTTGCGTTATTTGGAGAGGGCAGCATTTTTTGAGCCAGATGAGCCGGTTATTATGTGCCAACTTGCGATTTGTTATACGGAGTTAGGCCAATTTGATAAGTCGAATCAGATTTTGCGCCGTGTGTTAGATGAAGCAGAGGATATTCATTATTGCTATTATTTTATGGCGAATAATTATGCGTACATGAAAGATTTCAAGCGGGCATTGCAACATGCGAATAAGTATTTGGCGCTTGTAGTAGAGGGCGAGTATGTGGAAGAGGCAAAGGATTTGATTCAGCTCATTATGGAAGAAGCGCCGCTCGCAAGCTTTGGTGTGAGTGATATGTCTGAGATGGAGAAAGCAATTTTTGCGTTTCGGGCGAAGGTGGACGACTTGGTTTCTGATGATAAATTGGACGAAGTTAGCCAGTTTTTAGTTGCTGAAATAGAAGAGAATCCGACATTTTGGCAGGCGTATATAGAGCTTGCTGGTATTCGGTTTAAGGAAGAGCGTTTTTCAGAAGGACTTGCTATTTTAGAAGATGTGTTGGCGCGTGATCCTGGCAATTTGATGGCGTTGTGCGAGCTATATTTGTATGCGCATTATCAGGCAGAGTGGCAACAGACTGCGTTCGTTTTAAAAGAGCTTGAGAAAGTAGAGCCATTCTTATCTTTCCAACGTGAAAAATTAGCGCGGATTTACGCAATGGCCGGTGATTATGCACATGCGGATTATTTATTTGAGAAAGTGAATCAGTTAGAGATTATGGATCGGTACGCCTATTATTATTATCGTGCGGAAACAGCCTTTTTCCTGAATCGGATAGAGGAAGCCGAGGATTTTTGGCAGCATTTTAAGCAGATCGATGGGGAGGAATTGGTTTTCCCGTGGGAATCACCGCTTTTATTAGCAAATGACGAAGGTGCTGTACTGGAGAAGTTGGCGAGTAAGGATCGTTCAGAGCATTTACTGGGCGTCTATTTGCTAACGATATCTAGCAAGCAACCAGCTTTAATTATGTTTAATGATTACTTTGATATGACTGGTTGGGATTTTTTCGAGCATTTGATTTTCTCGGAATTTGAATTTTTGCCGGATAGTTTGGATGCTGCGAATTGCAATGCGGTAGTTGCAATATTAGGCCGTTTTGCTGAGGTCGGTTTCCCAGCAAAAATAGAGACGGCTCCGATGTACTCCTTTATCTTTTCGTTTATGAAGATTTCAATTGATCGGAAATACGATTTGCGCACGAAAAATTTGGACGGGGTAGCGGCTGCAATTTTATATCAATTCCAGTGTGGTACGCAGAAATCAATCGCGGAGTTATTCGGCTTGTCAGTGACAACACTTCGTAAATATTCCCTTGAAATCAAAGGGTTTTGAGCAGATAAATGGACGGAACTCCCGCTTTGGGTTTACGATAGTTCTAGGATTAGATTGGAGGAATAACAGTGAGTGAAGAGAAGATTTATGATGTTATTATTATCGGTGCTGGGCCTGCGGGAATGACTGCGGCGCTTTATACTTCCCGTGCTGATTTAGATACTTTAATGATTGAACGCGGTGTGCCGGGTGGTCAAATGGTGAACACAGCTGATATTGAAAATTATCCTGGTTTTGACAGTATTCTGGGTCCTGATTTGTCTGAGAAAATGTTTTCTGGGGCGAAACAATTTGGAGCAGCATATGCGTATGGCGATATTAAATCTGTCGAGAACGGCGAAGAATATAAGACTGTTGTGGCAGGTTCTAAGACATTTAAAGCGCGTTCGATTATTATTGCAACGGGAGCGGAGCATCGTAAGTTAGGTGCAGAAGGTGAAGATAAGTACAGTGGTCGTGGTGTTTCTTATTGTGCGGTATGCGATGGAGCTTTCTTTAAGAATCGTGAACTTATCGTTGTCGGTGGTGGTGATTCTGCAGTTGAAGAAGGAGCCTATTTAACGCGCTATGCGAGTAAAGTCACGATTGTGCATCGTCGTGATAAATTGCGTGCCCAACAAATTTTGCAAGATCGTGCTTTCAAAAACGAGAAAATCGAATTTGTTTGGAATAGTACGGTAGAAGAAATTATTGGCGATGACATGAAGGTAACTGGTGCTCGCCTAGTTTCAACTATCGATGGTTCGACATCGGAGTTAAACGCGGATGGAGCATTCATTTATGTTGGTCTAGTACCGCTTTCTAGTGCTTTTAAGGGGCTTGGTATTCTAGATAATGAAGGTTACGTGATGACGAATGAAGAGATGGAGACATCGATTCCAGGGATTTTTGCGGCAGGAGATGTTCGTGTGAAATCGTTGCGCCAAGTTGTAACGGCAACTGGTGATGGTGGATTAGCAGGGCAAAATGCACAGAAATTTGTAGAAGACTTAAAAGAGAAGTTAACGGAAAAACCACAAGTATAAGTTTAAAAATAAGAAACAGTCGATGATATTCATTATTTGGATGGCATTGGCTGTTTTTTTTGTGCTTACATGTGGAGAGGTTACTAAAATCATTTAGTAAAATTAGTTGATAAATTTTACTAAATAAATTATAATGAGGATAAGTGATTCTACTTTGAATGTGGAGGTATTGGGATAATGGATTATTCAAAAATGAAAGCGGATTTTTCACGCGTTTTTGATCGGACGGATGGTGCGTTGTATTTTGCGCCTGGTCGGATAAATTTAATTGGGGAGCACACAGATTATAATGGCGGGCATGTGTTTCCGTGTGCGATTACGCTTGGAACATATGCGGTGGCGGCGAAACGGGAAGATACGCAAGTTAGGCTTCTATCACTTAATTTTGAGGATTTAGGAATTATTTCGTTTGATGTAGCAGATCTGGAATATCGTAAGGCGGATAATTGGACGAATTACCCGAAAGGTATGCTCAAGTTTCTGAAGGAAGCGGGTCATAAGATTGATCAAGGAATGGATATTCTGTATTGGGGTAATATTCCGAATGGGGCTGGACTCTCGTCTTCGGCTTCGATTGAGCTATTGACTGGGGTTGTTTTGGCGGATTTATTTGATTTGAAATTGGCGGATTTGGAACTGATTTTGACGGGGAAACAAGTGGAAAATGCGTTTATTGGGGTTAATTCAGGGATTATGGATCAATTTGCGATTGGCATGGGTCAAAAAGATATGGCGATTTTGTTGGATTGCAATACGCTTGAGTACGAGCTGGTGCCAGTGAAGTTGGATGGATATACAATTGTGATTATGAACACAAATAAGCGGCGGGAACTGGCTGATTCGAAATACAATGAACGGCGCAGTGAGTGTGAGCAGGCTTTGGCCGAATTGCAAGTAGAATTAGATGTGAAATCGCTTGGAGAGTTAGATATGGTCACTTTTAATGAGTATCGGCATTTAATTTTGAATAATACGTTAGTGAAGCGGGCACGGCATGCGGTAAGTGAGAATGAGCGGACAATGTTGGCTACAAAAGCGCTTAAAGATGGGGATTTACTGACATTTGGAAAATTAATTAACCAATCTCACATATCTTTACGTGACGATTATCATGTAACTGGGGTAGAATTAGATATGTTAGTAGAAAAAGCTTGGGAACAATCAGGTGTTTTAGGCGCGCGGATGACAGGTGCTGGTTTCGGTGGTTGTGCGATTGCGATCGTGGAAACTGTATGTGTTGATACATTTATCGAACATGTAGGGAATGCATATGCGCAAAAAATAGGCTATCCAGCAGCGTTTTATATTGCCAATATTAGTGATGGAGCGAAAACCATCAAGGAGGAATAGAAAATGAGTATTTTAGTATTAGGTGGCGCAGGATATGTGGGGTCACATGCCGTGGATCAGTTGGTGGAAAAAGGATATAAGGTAATCGTTGTCGATAATTTACGAACAGGTCATGCGGAATCGCTTCATAAAGACGTGGTATTTTATAAAGGTGATATTCGCGACAAGGCGTTTATGCAAGATGTTTTTCAAAAGGAAACAATTGAAGGTGTCATCCATTTTGCCGCGAGTTCATTGGTTGGTGAATCGGTCGAGATGCCACTGGAATACTTTAATAATAATGTATATGGTACGCAGGTAACGCTCGAAGTGATGGAAGAGTTTGGAGTGAAAAATATTGTCTTTTCTTCATCGGCAGCAACTTATGGTGAGCCGAAAGTAATTCCGATTACAGAGGATGCACCGACGAACCCAGAAAGTCCATACGGCGAAACGAAATTGATGATGGAGAAAATCTTGAAATGGTGTGATAAGGCGTACGATACACGTTTTGTAGCTTTGCGGTACTTCAATGTGGCGGGTGCGAAGTTTGATGGAACGATTGGAGAGGATCATAAACCAGAGTCGCATCTTGTACCGATTATTTTGCAAACGGCATTGGGACAACGCTCGGAGTTGTCGATTTTTGGTGATGATTATCAGACGGAAGACGGTACGTGTGTCCGTGATTATGTCCATGTGGTGGATTTGATCGATGCGCATATTTTGGCGCTAGAATACTTAAGAGATGGCGGTGCGAGCAATATTTTTAACTTGGGTAGTAGCCAAGGATTCTCTGTTAAAGAAATGTTGGAAGTGGCTAGGAAAGTCACGGGTAAAGAGATTCCTGCGAAAATTGTGCCAAGACGTGCGGGTGATCCTAGTACGCTAGTTGCTTCTAGTGATAAGGCGCAAGAAGTTTTGAAATGGAAACCACGGTTTACGGACGTGAATAGGATTATCGAGGATGCTTGGAATTGGCACTCTAAAAATCCGAACGGTTATACCAACTAAAACCACGTGAGGTGCGAAATAATGATAGTAGACAAGTTTATTGATATCGCAGTGAAAAATGGCGAAGTGGCAGAATTAGACAGGATTTATGTAACGAATCGGTTGCTCGATTTATTAGGGTGGTCAAAAAAGCGTGCGGTGGCAGGAGATGTCGCCGCAGATCGCTTAGCGTTGCTGGATCAACTAACAGATTTGGCTGTAGAATCCGGTGTGATCGGTGATGCTATTTCTGCACGCGAAATTTGGCAAAGTAAGGTCATGGATCTTTTTGTGCCATGTCCCTCTGATTTGAATGCGGAATTTTGGGAATTATACGAACAATCCCCGAGTCAGGCTACGGATTATTTTTATAAGGTTAGTAAAGCGAGCGATTACATTAAGACGCGTAGCATTGCGAAGAATATTGAGTATTTGGTGGATACGGGCTACGGAGAGCTCGAAATGACGATTAATTTGTCAAGGCCGGAGAAGGATCCGAAGCAGATTGCGATGGAGAAGGCGGCTGAGGCGATTAGTTATCCACTTTGCGCGCTGTGTCTGGAGAATGAAGGCTATGCGGGGCGGGCTGATTTTCCAGCGCGTACGAATCACCGAATTGTGCAGATGCGTGTCGAGGACGAGGAATGGGGATTGCAATATTCACCGTATGCTTACTATGAGGAGCATTGTATTTTCCTGTCGGCGGAGCATCGGCCGATGGTGATCGATCGGGGTACATTCACTCGTTTGGTCAAAATTACGGCGCAATTTCCAAACTATTTTGTAGGTTCTAATGCGGACTTGCCGATTGTTGGTGGCTCCATTTTGTCGCATGATCATTATCAGGGTGGTGCTCACATGTTTGCGATGGCGAAAGCGCCTGTACATAAGGAGTTTCCTGCTTATCAATGGGCTGAATTTCCAAGCGTGTCGGTGGAGATTGTGAAATGGCCAATGTCGGTAATTCGGTTGCAGTCAGTGAGTGAGGCGGATATCGTGTCGGCCGCGGATGTTATTTTGCAAAAATGGAAGGAATATTCGGATGACGAGGTCGGAATTTTGGCGTATAGTGGAGAGGAGCGGCATAATACGATTACGCCGATTGCGAGTTGTCGTGAGGTGGCGGGAGAGCAGTTGTTTGAGTTGTCGCTTGTTTTGCGGAATAATCGGCGGACGGCGGAACATCCTGATGGGCTTTTCCATCCGCATCAAGCGTTGCATCACATCAAGAAGGAAAATATTGGTCTGATTGAGGTGATGGGGCTTGCGGTGTTGCCGCCGCGCTTGAAATCGGAGTTGGAAGAGGTTGCTCGGTATTTGTTGGATCAGCCACATGCGATGGCGGATTATCATTCGGAATGGGCAGATCGGTTGAAACGAAAAGGTGGCTTCCAAGAGGAGACGGTTATGCCTTTCTTGCAACAGGAAGTCGGGAAAGTATTTGAGCAGGTGTTGACGGATGCTGGCGTCTTTAAGGACACGGCGGAAGGGATACGCGCATTTAGGGAATTTATGGAATTAATAATAGAGACGGGGGATCAGGAATGAAAGTTAGTGAACGGAAATTTGGTGTATTAGATGGGCAAGATGTGACGGAGTTTTGTATGGAGAATGATAATGGTGTGCGAGTTTGCGCGCTTGACTACGGCGGGATTGTGACGGAAACGTGGGCGCCTGGTGTGGATGGTAGTTTTGCGAATGTATCGCTCGGTTTTGCGACGCTAGATGAATATTTGGCGCATTCCCCTTATTTTGGAGCGCTGGTTGGGCGGATTGCTGGGCGGATTGCAGATGCGCGGTTCGAATTGGATGGTAAAACGTATCAGCTCACAAAAAATGAAGGGGAGAACCAGTTGCACGGCGGATCGAATAATTTTAGTAAGGTGATTTGGGATGCAGTTCCTTTGGAAACGGCGAATGAGGTTGGTGTGATATTTTCGCATACGAGTCCTGACGGGGACAATGGCTTTCCTGGGAATTTGGATGTGCGTGTGACGTATACGCTAAATAATGATAATGAGTGGAAAATAAAATATGAGGCGAAATCGGATGCTACGACAGTGTTTAATCCGACGAACCATATTTATTTCAATTTGGCGGGCGATGTGAGCAAGACTGTGCTAGATCATACGTTGCAAATTAATAGTGATAAGTTTGTGGCGCTACGTCATGATTCGATTCCAACGGGCGAGTTAATGGATGTTGCGGGGACAGCGTTTGATCTGCGGGCTCCGCGGGCGATTCGCGACGGTGCGATGAGTGAACATCCGCAAAACGTCATCATAAAAAATGGCTATGACCACGCATTTGTGTTGCAACATAAGGAGAACAAGCAAGATGCACGTTTGGTTGATCCTGAAAGCGGGCGTGTCGTGGAAATGCGGACGGATTGCGATTCTGTAGTTGTTTATTCGGGAAACCAGTTGTCTGGAAAATTTGCTCTGGATGGTGTTAGCGTGCCTAAATATGCGGGAGTTACAATGGAAACACAAGGTTTGCCAGACGCGATGAATCACGATGGTTTCGGCTCGGTGGTACTTCCGAAAGAGGAACTTTTCCAATCGGAGACGGTTTTTACATTTACAACGATGTAAGTAATATTTAGGGAAATATAAATAAAGCAGAAATCGCAACACCCATTATCTGGGTAGGACGAAGACTTATGCTAAACGCAAATCGAGCGAAAGCGTTTGTACTCAGGGGATTTAGTGGTAGCCGGAAACGGAGTGTACGGACTGTACATGGGTGCCGGAAGCCTACCAAGCCCCCTGAATGCGAGCGCTTGTCGCCGATTTATTTAGGTTATGAGTGGTATTGTTTTATTTGTTAAAATAGACGAGATGCATGATACCTGATAAAATAGAGGTGATGCTTCACGGAATGCGGACAAGAGGAGCGTGTGAATGATGGCTACCATTAAAGATATCGCAAAACAGGCGGGGGTTTCAATCGCTACAGTTTCACGGGTATTGAATTATGATGAGACACTTTCCGTCGGCGATGATACGAAAAAACGTATTTTTGAGGCAGCGGAAAGGTTGGAATATACGAAACATAAACGCAAACAGCAGAAGAAAAATGCAAAAATTGCCATTGTGCACTGGTACTCGGAAAAAGAAGAATTGGATGATCTATATTATTTATCGATTCGTGTTGGAGCGGAGCGTAAAGCCGAGGAAGAGGGCTATCAGGTGTTGCGAGTTTTTCAAGATATTCCAGATCAGACGCTTGGCAGTGTGGAGGGCATTATCGCGATTGGTAAGTTCAGTCAGGCACAGATTGCGGAGTTAACGAACTGGAATAGCAATATTTGTTTTGTGGATTTTGATCAGTCGGTGCAGAAATATGATTCGGTGATTGTTGATTTTCAGCAGGCGACAGTCTCCGTACTCGATCATTTCATCGAAAAAGGGCATCGAAATATCGGGTTTATTGCAGGAGAAGAGCAGTTTAGCGATGATTCGGCGAATATTATTGATACAAGATGGCTTGCTTTTCGGGACTACATGAAACGAAAAGGGCTCTATGAAAAGAAATACTGTTTTTCAGGTAGGTTTTCTGTCAAAACAGGGTATGATTTAATGGTGAAGGCAATTACCGAACTGGGAGATGAGTTACCGACGGCTTTTTTTGCGGCGAATGATTCGATTGCGATCGGTTGTCTGCGGGCACTTCAAGAAAAAGGCATTGCGGTACCTGCACGCGTGAATATTATTGGTTTGAACGATGTCAGCGTTTCAAAATATGTTTTTCCACCGCTTAGTACGGTGAAAGTTTATACAGAATTAATGGGACAGACTGGCGTGGAACTTTTGCAAGAGAGGTTGTTGGCTGGGCGATCCATTACAAAAAAAGTGACGCTATCCACGGATTTGGTGATTCGGGAAAGCAGTTTGTGAGAGGGGTAAGGTTATGAAATGGAAAGAAGAATACGAGAAATGGTTGGCAAATGATGCATTGGAAACGAGTTTAAAAGAGAAACTAAATGCGGAAAAAGATGAGAAGGTTCTCGAGGATAGCTTCTATACGAATATGGCGTTTGGAACGGCTGGAATGCGCGGTGTGTTAGGTGCTGGAACAAACCGGATGAATATTTATACGATTCGTAAGGCATCGGAGGGCTTGGCACGTTATGTTGCGGAGAATGGCGAAGAAGCAAAGAAACGTGGTGTTGTGATCGCGTATGATTGCCGTCATATGTCGACGGAATTTGCGTATGAATCGGCGCGTGTGCTTGGATATCATGGGATTAAGAGTTATGCGTTTGAGACGTTGCGTCCGACGCCAGAATTATCTTTTGCGGTGCGTTACCTAAATACATTTAGCGGTATTGTCATTACGGCGAGCCATAACCCGGCGGAGTACAATGGTTACAAGGTTTACGGGGAAGACGGTGGACAAATGCCGCCTCATGGAGCGGATGCGGTGACGCGTTATATTAACGAGATAGCTGATATTTTTGCGGTGAAAGTGGCAGAGAAGGATGCGCTTCTTGCAGACGGCTTGCTAGAAGTCATCAGCGAGAAAGTGGACACGCCATACTTAGAAAAAGTGAAGACCGTGATTGTAAATAATGACCTGGTTGAAAAACAAGGAAAAGACTTGAAAATCGTATTTACGCCGCTACATGGAACTGGCGGAATGCTCGGTTTGAAGGCACTTCAGAGCGTTGGATTCACGAATGTGATTCAAGTGGAAGAGCAATTTCAGCCTGATCCGAATTTTACGACGGTGAAATCGCCGAATCCAGAAAATCGGGAAGCGTTTGAAGTCGCGATTGATTATGGTGAGAAGTACGACGCTGACTTGCTTGTTGGAACAGATCCAGATGCCGATCGTCTTGGCGTTGTTATACGAAACAAATCGGGAAAATATGATGTGCTAAGTGGTAATCAAATTGGTGCCCTCATTTTGCATTATCTATTGAAACAAAAACAAAGCGCAAAACGAGCTTCCAAAAAAATGCTGCGGTGCTGAAATCCATCGTAACATCCGATTTAGGAACGCTGATTGCGAAGCATTTTGATGTCGAGATGATTGATGTTTTGACTGGTTTCAAGTTTATCGCAGAACAGATTCATAGCTTTGAGACAACAGGCTCGCATACGTTTGAGTTTGGTTACGAAGAGAGTAATGGTTTCATGGTGAAGCCGTTTACGCGTGATAAGGACGCTATTCAGGCGCTGCTTGCGATTTGTGAAGTGACGCTTGATAGTAAGCAAGCTGGCAAAACATTGGCCGAGGATTTAGAGGAAATTTATGAGCAATTTGGTTATTTCAAAGAAGATCTTGTTTCCTTAACAATGAGCGGGAAAGATGGCTCTGAGCAGATTGAAAATATCATGAAAACGTTCCGTGCAGAGCTTCCAGATAGCATGGGCGGCGAAAAAATCGTGAAGGTGGAAGATTATCAATTGAGCGAGCGCCGTTTTTTAGCGGATGGCAAAACGGAGCCAATCGAGATGTCGAAATCGAATGTGATCAAGTGTTTCTTGGATGATGGCTCATGGTTCTGCTTACGACCATCAGGCACGGAGCCGAAAATCAAATTCTATTTCAGCATTAAAGGCAACACCGAAGCGGCTGGCAGTGAAAAATTAGCACGCGTTCGTGACGGTCTCATGAAAATCGTTGAAAAATAGCAGTATGGGGCTTGGGAGTTCGTTTCCAAGCCTTTTTATGTGAGGAGAGTTTGATGATAGCAGTGGAAACGGTTTTTCAGAAACTATTGGCAGCGCACGGAGAGCAGTTTTGGTGGCCCGCGGAAAGTGACTTTGAAATGTTGATCGGGGCCATCTTGGTGCAAAATACGAATTGGAGTAATGTTGAAAAAGCATTGGCAGGTCTGGAAGCGGAGCTGAATCCGGAAGCAATTCGAGAGATGCCGACAGAGGAATTGGCGCTTAAAATCAGGCCTAGTGGTTACTATAATCAGAAGGCGCTTAAAATAAAGGCTTTCGTGGCGTGGCAAGGGGAATGGGAAGATGATATTCATGCGATTCGGCAGCAACCTTTGGCCAAATTGCGGGCAGAGTTGCTAAATATTAAAGGAATTGGTCCAGAAACGGCGGACTGTATGCTTGCTTACGCTTTTAGAAAACCCGTGATGGTCATCGATGCTTATTCGAGACGTCTTTTCGCGAGAATTGGTTATGAGGTGCCGAAAAAATATGAAGCCTTCCAACAGATGTTAGAAACAGGATTACCAGATGATCTCTTGATTTTACAAGAATTTCATGCGCTTATTGTCGAGCACTGCAAACAATACTGTCAGAAGACACCGAAATGCCTAGCGTGCCCATTGAAGCGAGAATGTAAGCAATACATATAGGGTAGGGAGCGCGCCAGCAAAACAAGGATTTCCATCGCTAAGGAGAAAATCTTCTGTTTTTATTTGGTATACGGGTTAATTGGAATAATATGGGTTTCGCGATAGTTCTATTGTACAAAGTGAAATACTTTAAATAAAATGAATAGAGTGGGAAGTGTAACTGTATGAAAAAAAATAAGAAATGGTGGATCATAGTGGGTGCATTTCTAGTTCTTTGCCTCGTGGGATATATAATTTTGTTCGTCATTCCAAAGGATACAGCTAATAAAGCAGCAGATAATTACCTAGCAGAACAAAAAATTAAATCTAGTCAAATAGAGTCAAGAGTGATCACGAAAGACTGGAAAATGGGTGGCTATCTTACAAAGATTGTTTTTAAAGATGATCCAGATATAAAGTATGAATATAGCTATGATAAAAGAATAGACTTACCATATCATATCTTTGTAAATGGATATAAAGATGGTTCTGGGCAAACAGCAGATGGTATGAAGCATCCTCCGTTACCAGAGCAATTAGCGGAGATAAACAAAACGAAATAATAGGTTCACAAAAAATTGAATTTAAACTGTTAACATAAAATATTGTAAAAAAAGACGAGCTCGATGTGGAGCACTTGCAACATATTTCTCCTCTTGGATGGGAGTATAGTAACTTTGTTGGAGAGTATCATTTTGATACGAAAAAACAAAACCCACCTGATACACTACGCTGCCTGAACAAATAAAAACATAAGATTGTCTCCTTAGCAGGGTGAAAATCTTATGTTTTAACTATTTTAGCCCTAAACGTGGGGAATCCGCGTTTTGCTAGTGAGACTGTATATAAGCCGAATTCATCGATTTTTGATGAGTTCGGCTTTGTTTTATTTAGTTTATATGATTATTCGCATATTCTATATCTTCTTTCCGTCTTTTAGAAAGTTCAGCGGTGATAAATTGTTCGTCGAGGTAGGCGGAAAGTTCTAAGCTAAACTTTATCTTCCGTATTCCTGTTTGTTTTCGATTCGTTCGAATAAATAATACGCCCAGTTCGAAAAACAGATAGGTAAGATAGAAATTGCTCGTTTGTCGTTTGCAGCAGTCGATCCCAAGATGGATGTATTCGATAGCAGTCAGATTATCTGCTACAAAACCGTAACAAAGCGCCACATGAAAATAAATGGCGGGTAGAAATTCGCTTGAAAAATCTTGCTTGTTAAGGAAAAGTAAGCAATGATTCAAATGTTTTAGTGCGGCTATTTCATTGGAAGTGGCGTAGTAGGTTGCTGCTAAGTAGCTACTGATTAGGGCCTGATCGGAATGTGATTTGGAAAGCGAAAAGGCGTATTCCAATGCCGTGATACCGTTCTGGTTATTGTTTTTATACTTCAATTCGCAGACGCCAAGATAGAAATAATAATGGCTTTCTTGAGAGTTGATTTCGAACATGGCGAGCGTCTTTTTATGAAGGTGGGTGTATAAAATTTCGTAATCGTGTTCTACATAGAGTTGGTGGAGTGCTTTTTTTAGTTGGATAAGTGGTGAGTCGAGTTGGGATAAGGATAGCAATGAATCTACGGTAATGCCGAGTTTTTGGCAGATGTTGTGGATGATGAGAACGCTGGGAATTTCGAGGCCTTGTTCGACGCGACTGAGCATGCTTTGCGAACAGATTCCTTCAGCGAGCTGTTTTTGTGTGAATTCTTGGCTAGTGCGCAGGTGTTTGATACTTTTTCCGAGTTCGTTAGACAAATGAGATGCCTCCTTTTAGACAAAATATGCGAATAGTCATTTGAAAGATAGCGCATTCTTCCTTAGTATAAAGAATAAGAGGCAAAAATCAAACAGTATGCATTTTTAAGGAGATAAGAAGATGGCGGATCAGTGGTTACTTTTGGATCAGGGTAAACTTGAACCAGCGATAAATATGGCGATGGATGAGAAGTTGACGGATTGGCATCGAGAAGGGAAAATTCCGCCGGCTTTGCGATTTTATGGCTGGACTCCTGCTGGGCTTTCGGTTGGATATTTTCAACGGACGAGGGGGAAGATTGATTGTGATGCGGTGCAACAGCACGGATTTGAGTTAGTTCGTCGGCCAACGGGAGGCCAGGCGGTGCTACATGATGATGAGCTGACCTACAGTTTTGTGATTTCTGAGGAGAACGAGGCGGTTCCGCAAACGATAAAAGAAGCACATAAATTGATTTCGGAAGCGTTGTTAGCTGGCCTTGCTAAACTGGGAATTGAGGCAGATTTTGCGATTCCGGAGGCAAAACAAGCGGGAAGCGGAACAGCGATTTGCTTTGAGGAGCCATCTTGGTATGAGATCACGATCAAGAACCGCAAAATTATTGGTAGCGCGCAGGCGAGACATCAAGGTGTTTTATTGCAGCACGGCTCGATTCCGCTACACATGAATGCTACGGAATTATTCGATCTGTTTATTTTTGACAATGAGCGGGTGAAAGAGCGGACATTGCGGGCTTTTGGTGGGAAGGCATCGGGAATTTTTGATTTGATTGAAAGAGAAATACCGCTGGATGAGATGAAGAAGGCATTCCGTGATGGGTTTGCGGAAGTTTTTGATGTGTCGTTTGTGGAATACGAGTTATCGGACGCTGAATGGGCTGAGGTCCACGCGCTCGCTGAGAGTAAATTTAGACAAGAGGAATATTTATTTTCGCGTTGAAAGGGGCACTAACAAGTTGGATAAAAAAAGAGAACATGTAAGAAAACCAGATTGGCTAAAAATTAAGATTAGTAATAGTGAGAGCTTCAAAGCAGTCAAAAATAATTTACGGGAAAATCGGCTACATACAGTATGCGAGGAAGCGAAGTGTCCTAATATTCAGGAGTGTTTTGGTGATCGGAAAACGGCGACGTTTATGATTCTCGGTGATATTTGTACGCGAGCTTGTCGGTTTTGTGCGGTGACGACGGGGGCGCCGACGCATTTAGATTTAGGCGAACCAAAGCGTGTCGCTGATTCGGTTGCGGCGATGGGGTTGCGCCATGTCGTGATTACAGCTGTGGCACGTGATGATTTGGCGGATGGAGGTTCGCAAGTTTTTGCGAATACGGTGAATGCGATTCGGTATCGGATGCCGCAGACGACGGTGGAGGTTTTGCCATCGGATATGAAGGGCGATTACGAGAGTTTGAAGACGTTATTGGATGCGAAACCAGATATCTTTAATCATAATATTGAGACTGTGAGACGGTTGACACCAAGTGTGCGGCACCGAGCGACGTATGATCGTTCACTTGAGTTGTTGCAACGCGTTCGCGATATGGAACCGGAATTGCCGACGAAATCGAGCATTATGGTGGGGCTTGGTGAGACACGTGAGGAGTTGCTAGAAACGATGGATGATTTGCTAGCACATGGCGTAGAAATTTTGACGATTGGACAGTATTTGCAGCCGTCGAAAAAACATTACCCTGTGGAGCGCTATTACGACCCGCGTGAGTTCCGTGAGTTAAAACGGATCGCCCGGAAGAAAGGCTTTATTCATTGTGAATCAGGTCCAATGGTGCGATCGAGTTACCATGCGGATGAACAGGTGAACGCGGCGGCAAAACAACGACGGGAAGATGCGGAGAAAGCGCAAAATTTATAGATGTAAGAATACCTTGGTGCAAAATGAAGCATTGGGGTATTTTTTCGCTTCATGGGAATGAGACGCCCGGCTGATTTCTTTTCTTAGGTTTTCGGTTCGGATTGTGGTAGAATGTAGTAGTAGAAATTGTTCGTTTAAGGAGCTTGGTTTTAGTGCTTCTTTTTAATAGAAAGGTTGGGTTTTGAGATGGCGACAAATCATTTGCAATTGGTAATAATAACGGGTATGAGTGGTGCAGGAAAGACTGTTGCAATGCAATCTTTAGAGGATTTAGGTTACTTCTGTGTGGATAATTTGCCACCGAGTTTATTGCCTAAGTTTTGGGAATTGATGAAAGAATCTGGGAAAATGAACAAGATCGCGCTCGTGATGGATTTGCGGGGTCGCGAGTTTTTTGATTCTATCCAGACGGCGCTTGATGAGTTGGATAATACCTCGTTTATTACGACGAAAATGATGTTTTTGGATGCGGATGATCAAGTTTTGGTGTCGCGCTATAAGGAAACACGGCGTCATCACCCATTGGAGCCGAATGGTTCGGTTCTTGAGGGGATCAGACAGGAACGTGAATTATTAGAAGATTTGAAGGGGCGTTCGCAACTCGTTATTAATACGTCGACTTTGGCGCCGCGCGAGCTTCGGGAACGGATGAACAATGAGTTTCAGACGAGTGATCGCGAAGTTTTCAACGTGCAGGTGATGTCGTTTGGTTTTAAATATGGTTTGCCCATTGATGCGGATTTGGTATTTGATGTGCGATTCTTGCCTAACCCGCACTATATCGACAAAATGCGTCCGTTAACGGGGCTTGATAAGGATGTTTATAATTACGTGATGAAGTGGCCAGAGACGGAGACGTTCCTCAATAAAGTGATGGATATGTTGCTGTTCACGTTACCATTTTATAAGCGCGAGGGAAAGACGCAGCTTGTCGTTGCTATTGGCTGTACTGGCGGGCAGCACCGTTCTGTGGCGCTTTCGGAGTACGTCGGTAACAACTTGAAAACAAAATATGAAACGCAAATTTCACATCGAGATATGAAACGCAGAAAGGGAAAATAAGATGGCTGCGACGGAAAAGCCGAAAGTGGTCGTGATTGGTGGCGGGACAGGCCTACCAGTCATCCTCCGAGGCTTGAAAAAACAACCGATTGATTTGACCGCAATTGTTACGGTTGCTGATGACGGCGGGAGTTCTGGCAAAATTCGCGAGCAAATGGATGTATTGCCACCGGGTGATATTAGGAACGTGATGGTGGCGCTGTCGAATACGGATCCGCGGATGGAAGCCTTGATGCAGTATCGCTTTAAGGTGGAAGGAGATCTTTCTGGTCATGTGATTGGTAACTTGATTTTGACGGCGCTGTCGCAGTTGAATGATAGTTATGTTGAAGCGATTGAAGTGCTCAGCAAGGCCATGCGGATTCGCGGAAAAGTGATTCCAGCAACGGATCGACCGCTGATTTTGAATGCGGTTATGGAAGATGGAACGCTCGTGCAGGGTGAGTCGGTGATTCCAATGCAAGGTCAGCCGATTGATCGCGTATTTATTACGCCGGCCGATGTGAAGGCTTTGCCAGCCGCGATTGAGGCGATTCATGACGCGGATTTGATTGTGCTTGGTCCAGGAAGCTTGTACACGAGTATTCTACCTAGCTTGCTTGTGCAGGATTTGCAGGATGCGATTTTTGAAAGTAAGGCGTATAAGGTGTATATCTGCAATATTTTGACGCAGGTTGGCGAGACGGATTTCTTTACGGATGCAGATCATGCACAAGTTATTTTGAATCATGTTGGTCGCCCGATTATTGATGCGATGATGATCAATACGGCGGAAGTGCCGCGACATCTGATGTTTCCAGGTGATGTCATGCAAGTCGAGCAGAATTTTGAGAAGGATCACGAGCTAAATATTAATGTCATTGCCGGCGATTTGCTTTCCACAGAAGGCGGTTTAGTGCGACATGCCGCGGATAAAGTGACGAATACACTATTACAGATTCTAATGAATTTGAAAGAAAAGGAATGAGGGTCTATGTCCTTTGCCTCGGAAACAAAGAAAGAATTAACCAATTTAGATATTTCAACCACGGATGCAAAAGTAGAGCTGTCCGCGTTTATACGAATGAACGGCGCCGTATCTTTTTCGAATCAAATGATGGTTGTAGACGTACAGACGGAGAACGCTGCGATTGCCCGCCGAATGTACCGGCTTTTGAAGGAATTGTATCAAGTGCCCATCGAATTATTAGTGCGTAAAAAAATGAAATTGAAAAAAAATAACGTCTATATTGTGCGTCTGAAGGCTAAGACGAAAGAGATTCTAGCAGATTTAGCAATTTTAAATGATGGTGTTTTTCAAACTGCGATCGATCCGGCGTTAATTAAGACGAAGAATGCACGTCGGGCCTATCTTCGCGGAGCATTTCTGGCGAGCGGATCGGTGAATAATCCGGAGACTTCTTCCTATCATTTGGAGATAAACTCGGTGTACGATGAGCACAATGAAGCCATTTGTCATTTGATGAATAGTTTTAAGTTGAACGCTCGAACGCTCGAACGTCGAAACGGCTACATTACGTATTTGAAGGAAGCGGAAAAAATCACCGAATTCCTGAACATTATCGGAGCTACCGGTGCGCTGCTTCATTTTGAAGATGTGCGGATCATGCGTGACATGCGGAATTCCGTGAACCGGCTCGTGAATTGTGAGACAGCGAACTTGAATAAAACGATTAATGCGGCGGTTCGTCAAATCGATAATATTAAGTTCATTGCGGCAGCGGTAGGCTTAGAGGCGCTTCCAGAGAAACTGCGTGAGATCGCGGAATTGCGCGTAACGTATGAAGATATGACGCTACAGGAACTTGGCGATATGCTAACGAGTGGCCCTATCAGCAAGTCCGGAATTAATCACCGTTTACGGAAGCTGGACCAAATCGCGGACCAACTAAGAAGCGGCGAATCCCCATCACAACTAGGGCTTAGAATCCCTTCCAAATAATAATATAAAAAGAAAAGGATGCGATCAAACCATGTCAAAATTGTTTTCTACGTATAAAACAAAAGGCCTTACTCTGAAAAACCGAATTGCGATGTCACCAATGTGTATGTATTCTGTGGAAACAGATGATGGGATAGCAAACGATTTCCATTTTGCCCATTATGTGTCACGCGCAGCAGGCCAGGTTGGTCTTATCATGTTGGAAGCAACAGCAGTACAAGCAGTTGGACGGATTTCGCATGCTGATTTAGGATTATGGGATGATGCCCAGATTCCAGCTTTGAAGCGAATCGTTGACGGCGTACATTACCACAAAGGCGCAGTCGGAATCCAGTTAGCACATGCAGGTCGGAAAGCCGTTTTAGACGTAGATCCAGTAGCACCAAGCCCCGTCGCATTTGACGATGAAAGCAAAAAGCCGCACGAATTAACTGCAGCAGAAATAGAAGAAGTCGTAGCTGATTTCAAAAAAGCAGCATTCCGCGCGAAAGAAGCCGGATTTGATGTGATTGAAATTCATGCGGCGCACGGCTATTTATTACATGAATTCCTATCACCGATTTCGAATTTACGAGAAGACCAATATGGCGGCCCAGCAGGGAACCGTTACCGCGTTTTAGGTGATGTCATTAAAGCCGTTCGCGAAGTTTGGGATGGTCCACTTTTCGTTCGTATTTCAGCGACCGATTACGCACACGGCGGTTTGACAGTAGACGATTATATCCCGTTTGCCAAATGGATGAAAGCAGACGGCGCCGATTTACTAGATGTCAGCAGTGGCGCGCTAGTAAACACTGTCCCGAAAGTATATCCAGGCTATCAAGTACCCTTCGCTGAGAAAATCCGCACAGGAGCAGGAATCGCGACAGGCGCAGTAGGCCTGATTACGACGGGCGTTCAAGCAGAAGAAATTTTGCAAAATGATCGCGCGGATTTGATTTTCCTAGGACGTGAGCTGTTGCGTGACCCGTATTGGGCGAGAACAGCGGCGAAAGATGTTCGCGGGGAAGTGACACCGCCTGAGCAGTATTTGCGTGGTGGTTGGTAATTAAATAGAAAAACAAGCATTCCGAAGTTTGATGGGATGCTTGTTTTTCGTTATCGTCTATTCATTTTCCTGTAGAATTTCAGTGTATAGGTCTTCGTATAAATCTTGATAATCTAAGTTCTCTAAACTATGAGTCGAGCTAGTCTCATTCAAAAAAAGCTCATTTGTAGGTTCTTTATTCACAGGATACTTACTCAAAAATGCATTTGTTAAAACGTAGTTATCACCGGATGTGCTGTTTCTAAGGTAGAGATAATAAGAATTGCCTATATTCATTTTTTTATAATAGTCAAAAGTAAGCGTTCTTTTTTTACCAGCAATCAGCACATCGGTGGCTACATTTTCCATAACTTCAATCTTGTCACCAACCTTTAAAGAGCTGGACGCATCTTTTTGTATGTCTTTGATTGTAACACTACTCATTGTATAAAATTCAGTAGGCATTGAATTTTGTTCGGATTCTTTAGTCACTGTTTGCTTTTCATTATTTTTCGTGACCTCTACGATAACCGGTGATGTATTCTCTAGTTCCGCTAGATTGGAAGCTAGGGAAGTGTATTTACCAAGCGATGAGATAATAGTTCGTTCATCAAGTGGCACTACATTTTGGGTCATTTTATTATTTGCTGTTACCTCATTTGTCGAACAACCGGATACAAGAAGTAAACTAGCTATTGCGATTCTTATCATGAATAACGGCCCCTTTTCAGTTAGTATGTCTACTCATGATACCATTATTCAGGATAAGACGCTAATTTGATATTTCGACTCAAAACGTGTTACTATAAAACTATCTTATAAAAAAGGGAGTACTTCTATGAAAAAAGTGAGAATTATGATCCTATCTCTGAGCTGTTTTGCCCTAGTTTCGTGTAATGGGGAAGATACTAACGGCAATTCAAATGGAAACAATGAGCTAAAAGCAAGTGTCCATACATTGATCGAAGCTGTTACATATAATCAAGCAATCAAAGAATCCGATTTAATAGCAGAAGTCCGGATTGGAAAGAAAAGCGATACAATTTCAGGCGGGAATAATATCATCGCAAAAACCAAATTTGAAAGTAAGATTAAAAAAGGTCTACGCAGGAGATAAGAAGAATCAGGATATAATTGATATTCTCCAAGATGGCAAAGAAGGAATGGAGCTTGAGAATTACCCACTATTCCAATCAGGCGAAACATATATTTTAATGCTGATAGATTCAGGCGATGGTCGGACATTTTGGATTAAAGGCCAAGTAAATGGGACTTATTTCGTCGCTGGAAATACAACACTGAAATTCGGAAATAGCGAGCCGTCTTTGCCTAAAAAGAAAAATAATTTAGATTCAGCTGTGATTGAGAAACTAGAGAATTTCAATAATAAAGTTCAGGTATTAGACACGATAGATTTTCGTGAACGGCTTGATAAAGATTTAAAGAGAAAATAAAAATTAATGATAAATACATTTTTCGGGTCAATACTGAGAATAAAAGTGATTAATAATAGCGTTCAGGATCAATAAAAGACCTTCTAGGACAGATTTGGTTTTATTGATTCTTTTTGTGTTATCCTTAAATCTAATAAAAATAAAAAGGTGGAGAAAAAATGTTGAAAAAAACAATTATATCTAGTTTATTGGTAGGACTTATGGTATCATGGACAGCAAGTACATCTGTTGCAGCTGCGGCACCTGCACTGAATGAAAAAGATACGACAATAACAACAGTAAGTGAGCTAGAGAAAAAAATTAATAGCGTAGATTTAAATGACGAGGCTACACTAAATGCAGAACGGGAAAATATTATAGAAAACACAGAACCAGAAATTTTAGAAGAATACAAATAAGATTTACAAAATGAAGTTACTGAAGCGACAAATGAATTGGCGGAAAGCCTGGAGTTGACGACTGATGCTGCAAACCCAGAAAACCAGTACGCTAGTGCCACTACAACACTAGACGACGGCACTGTATTAGAAGTAAACGTATCTGACACTGCCGTAACGAATTTATTACGTGCAACGGCTACAGAAAAATTTGGAGCAAGAAGTTATAAAGTAGAGTCGCGTGTATATCATGTATTATATCCAGATGGTTGGATTTGTTTGCTAACTTTTTACAATGTCAATGGTTCTGGATTGACTGCAACAGGAACATCAGTTGGAGGCACTAGAGGTTTATTCCTGCTATCGATTAATGCTTCTAGTAAGATAACCGATAAAAGAGCTGAAAAAAATGGATATGATATTAATGGACAAGGGGACTATACATTAAATTATGTAGGTACACATGGAATTGGCATATATGTAATGTATCGCACTCTAGTTAGTACAGTGAAATTAAACAAATTATATTCAGCTTCAGCAAGTGTTACTAAAAGCTTTAAACTGTATAAATAGAATTTAAAGAGGAGGTTATGAATTAATGAGTCAATATATACCAATTACAATGGTTGCAGTGTTTGTAATTGTCATAGCTATTCTCACAGTAATCATCAGAAAATCTATAAAGAAAAATTAGTCTGGAAAAGCCTTCGAAAACTTAACTCGAAGGCTTTTCTGTGGAATATTGTTGATGAATGGTGGAGGAAAATGAAGATATACGATGTAATAGAATTCTTTGCTATCGTGCTTATTACGTCCTTATGTTCGTATATGATATTTGTGATTAGAATCGTACCAAATGCTATCGGCACCATACTCACAGTCGTTTTATCCATTTTAATCTATGTTGCAACAAGAAGGAGAAGAAGCTCATAAAACCAGCACTTAACGACTAGGTGCTGGTTCCTTTTCTGTATTTGAAGATAAAACTAGTACTTAAAATGAGAAAAGACGCAACGGAAATAATAACAGCAACCGAAAAACTCTCCCCTAACAAAAAATAACCCACTAGAAATAGCGTACTCGCTCCTGCAAAAACTCCTAATAAATAATCAACTACTTCATTTCGCATCCACTACCCACCCTTTTATGTTAAAAATCCGAAAAATAATCGCGTTCAGGACAAGAAATCAAGCATTCACGACAAATTTGGTTTTTCGTCCCTTTTTTGTGTTACTATAAAAAATGTATATTATACGGTTAGCTACATTCATTTACTGAATCGAATTCGCGCGTCATTGCTCAGTTAAAATAATCATAGCACGAAAATATACGCCGTGACCGGATTTGTCCTGAATGACCTTATTTCCATCCTGAACGCAGATTTTTTGCATAAAAAAGTATTGCGAACCTGCCAATATACCAATATAATTAGGAGATTCGATGATTGAAAAGGAGATTAAACATGCAAGAGATTCAAACCTATTTTCTATCAGCAGTGTTGGGGTGTAGCGTACAAATCATTTCTTTGCTTATGGGAATTCAGATTTTCAGTAAGGGAATTTTCTCAAAATTATATTTGATTATCCTATTCTTAATCTTATTGATAAGTGGACTATTGTTGCTTTATTATGTGCAATATTACTCGCTAGTGTTCACAATGTGTGTGTTGATATTCGCGATACGATATAAAAAAGGCACGTGGCTATTGTCGCTGAGTTTGCCATTTGTATGCCTGATCTACCTCGTTGCAGTGGATTCTTTCATAAATTCTTCGGCACTCATGCTATTTCACTCAACTGTAGAAGAAAACATTTCTAATCCTAAAATTTATCTTTTTATCTACATATCTTGGCTAATTGTGACCTACTTATTCTATAAAGTAAGCGCCAAAATAATATTTAACGAGAAAATCAGAGAAATAGCAACCAAAAATAAAGTAATGTTACTCATTACACTAATCATCACGATGCTTATTGTATATTTGCACATCTATTTAGAATCAACCTATCAATTTGCAAATGAAATTGTGTTCTCAAATGCCATCCTATTCCTCATCTACTTCCTATCCATCGCTATGATTTTCATGCTCATCCTCAAAACGAGCGAACGGCAGGCAGAGGCGGAGAGTCAGGCGTTAAAAAAGCGGCAATTAGAGGAATACGTAGCATCGATGGAAAAGCTATACAGCGAAATGAATACGTTTCGGCATGATTATATCAACATTTTGGCGAGTTTGAATGGCTATATCGAAAAGGGCGACGAAACATTACTGCAGGCGTATTTTGAAGATACGATTTTGCCGTTATATATAAATAGAGAAACTGGAGGCAGCGGAGAATGATGAGTATTTTTAGTAGTAACAGTGTTTTTATTTGGATCATACTTATTGCGGTGGCGTGTGTGGTGTTATTTATTGGGATGATGTTCTTGATGAAAAAACGGGTGAGGATTTCCAAAACGCAGCGGTATTATATATTTTTAGCAATTGGAATTATTATCGTGACCGCGGTGATTTTGCAGTTGACGCTCTACATGTCTAGTACATATCAGTTCCCGAAAACGATACTTTATCTGACGGAGATTCTTTTTGCGGTGTATTTGGGAATTATTTGCTTGGTGCTGGTGAAGGTGTATCGCGCGAATTTGAAAGAGGCACAAAAGCGGAATCAGGAGGAGCAAATGGTGCAACTGCAGCAGTACGTGGCGAATGTCGAGCAACTGCAGGCGGATGTGGTGCATTTCCAGCAGGACTATGTGGAAGTGTTGGCGAACTTGGAAACGCTGATTTCGAATGGTCAAATGGAGGAATTAGCGGCATATTTCGACGCGAATATCATGCCGGTGAACAAGAGCATGGTGGATAATAAATACAAGTTATCGCAAATTAAGAATATGCATGTTTTGGAGTTAAAAGGCTTACTAGCGGCTAAAATGATGCGTGCACAGGAGCTGAAAATCGATGCCCAGTTGGAAATCGTGGAACCGATTGAGACGATTTCGATGTATAAAGTGGAGTTATGTCAGATTGTCGGAATCTTGCTCGATAACGCAATCGAGGCAAGCGAAGGGCAATCAGGCGCGTTTATGAAAGTGGCTTTTGTAAAGAATGAGAATACGGTGACACTGTTGGTGCAAAATAGCTTGCCGGAAAACATGCCAGAGATTCATCAAATGTTTGAAAAAGGATTCTCGACAAAAGGGGAGAATCGTGGCTTGGGACTGTCAATCGTGCGAGGAATTCTGAATAAAAATCCATCCGTTGTGTTAGATACGCAAGTGCTGGAAGGCGAAGCGTTTATGCAAGGGTTGGTTATTAGGCAGTAGGGGGAAATTGGGATGCTAGCAGTTATAGTTACTGGAACCTGTCAAATGTTTATCTTGGCGATTGGAACAAACATACTATTGAAAAAAGTTTTATCAAAAATCGAAGTTCTTATTGTCGGAACTATATTGGCAATTGGTGGACTGATACTACTTGCGACGGTTCAGTACTTTGCATTAATTTACGCTATTGGTGTACTAGTGGCGGTTCTTAGATTTAAGAAAGCAAGTTGGTTTATGGCTATTGTTGCTCCTATTACAAGTCTGCTAATTATGATTGTGAGTGACTATACTATTATTTGGTCTACAATCATGCTGCAAGTAGAATATCAAGATCTATTGATGAATACGCCATTTGTTTATTCCGCCTTTCAGTCTGCGATTATGCTGTTGTATATTTTTATCGCTGCCCAATTTTTCACGAGATTAAAGAGCAACTACCTTGTACTAATTCTTTTAGTAGTGACGATTGTCATTATTTATATTTTCATTTATATAGGTTCTTTATATGAGTTTCCTACAGATATACTTACTATCTTTACGATATTATTTACTACTTTCTCAGTATTAACAGGTATTGTATTTGTTGTAGTCACAAAAATTATACAGAGTCATATAGAAAACCAAGAGCGTGAAGTTGAGCTAAATCATTTAAAAGATTACACGAGCCGGTTGGAACATATATATATTGAAATGAGTCTGTTTAAGCATGATTATATTAATATTTTAGTGAGCTTACAAGGCTATATTAGTAGTGGGAATCAGCAAGAGTTAGAAACGTACTTCAAAAAAACGATTGTGCCACTAAATAAAAAAATTCTGATAAAAAATGATAGATGAAACTTGTAAATCAGATTGGGGGGAGAAGGTGTATTCGTTACTGTTAATTTTTATTGTGGGGACTTACCAATTGTTCGGAGTGGTCATTGGGGCTAATAACTTAGTGCAACGAGTGCTATCTAAACGAGATATTTTCACGGTGACAATCATTATGACAGTCGGTGGAGCTTTTCTTTTGAGTTCCATGCAGTATTTTTCTGTAATCTATGTTTTGGGAGTATTATTTTTATTTTTGAAATGGAGAAGAGTAAGTTGGCTGATGTCTTTGGTTGTTCCGGTGACGGCGCAGTTGTTGATGGTTATAGCTAATTATGCGGTAGAATGGTTTATGCTCACTAGTTTTGGCATTAATATAAATACATATGATTCGGGATTTGGAGGGCCAATAGTTACAATGCTCCTATCGGTTACAGTATGCAATATACTAGTATATCTGATGAGTCTTCTGATTGGACTAGTCTTTCGTAAAGAAGGGTTCAAAAATATCATGAATCGAAATGGTTACATTATGGCTTGCTTGCTTCTTATTACGATTGTGATTATCTATCTTTTCATATATTTAGAGAGGTTGTTTGGATTACCAAGTGATTTTATAGTAGTTAATACTGCTCTATTTATGATTCTTTTCTTATTGGTATGTATGGTGTTTAGTATTATTGTAAAAATTGGGCAGGAACAGGTGAAGCAGAAGAAACAGAAGCAGGAATTGTTGCAGTTGCGTGATTACACGGAGAAATTAGAGTTGCTGAATGATGAAATGAGTCTGTTTAAGCATGATTATATTAATATTTTAGCGAGCTTACACGGCTATATAAACAACGGAAATCAGAGAAAGCTAGAGGAATATTTTCAAAACTCAATTACTCCTCTAACCAGAGAAATAGAATCTAATAAAACACGACTATCAAAATAGACAGGAGATTTTTATGTATTCATTATTAGTGCTGTTTACGGCGGGAACATACCAAATATTTGGTATTGTAATCGTTACTAATGTTCTAGCTCAGAAAGTTTTATCAAAAAAAGATATAGTCATAATAACAATTATTATGGCACTTGGAGGTCCTATTCTCTTAAGCATGATAGAGTACTTTTCACAAATATACACATTGGGAGTGCTGGTATTATTTTTGAGATGGAAAGGCATTCGTTGGCTTAGTTCTTTTATGTGTGTTGTAGTGGCTCAAATAGTACTTCTTATAGGTAATTATGTAGTTGGAGTATTTGCGCTCAATGTTCTGGGGTTAAACAGTCAAGATTATAGTACTAGCCTATTCGATGCTGTGTTTGCAATGATAGTGATTATAACACCATGCCTTACAATTGCGTATGTGCTAGCCCTCGGTATTCGCGGGATATTACGTAAAAATAAATTTGAAAATACAGTGAAAAATAGTGAGTATGTGATAGTAGCTTTGCTCTTACTAACTATTGTAATTATGTATACTCTCATTCATCTGGAGAATGTTTTAGGGATCCCTATTGAAACTGGTGCGCTATATGTTTTTATATTTATAGCTCTACTCTTAGCAATTGGTATTGTATTTGTGATTATAACTAAGGTTGAAAATGCGCGAGCTGAACAAATAAAGCAAAAACAAGAATTGGCGCAGTTACGTGAGTATACGTATAACTTAGAGAAGATATATAGCGAAATGAGTCTATTTAAGCATGATTACATTAATATTTTAGCTAGTATTCAAGGATACATTACAAACGGTGATATAGATTCATTAGATCGTTATTTTAGTGAAACGATTAAACCTTTACAGAATTTCGAATCATCGAAAATGGATAACATTTGTTAGCATCGGGGGAGAAAATATGGATTCAGAATATATGATAATAACAATGATAATTATCACCCAAATATATTGTATTGTGATTTCGGTGAACATATTAGCAAATAAAGTATTTTCAACGCGCTTTATTGTTATAGTAGGGGCGCTGTTAGGGATGTGTGGGGACATAGTATTTCCTTATATACAATATTATGTGCCAATTGCTATAGCTGTTTTATTCATATTAATACTGAGATGGAAAAAGAAACGCTGGCTTGTTTGTATTGTGGCGCCATTACTAACGCTTCTCCTTTTAGTCGTAATAACTTATTATCCCGTAGATATGATCTTTAGAGTTATATCTAGTTTAATAAAATGGTTATGGAATTATGATATATTGACGAATATTATTTTGGCTAATATAGTATATTGCGCTATTTTCCCAATATTGACCTATATCGTTTCGACGGTAGTTAGTCACTTAATTCGAAGTACATCATATGTGAAAGCAATAAATAAAAATGCATATGTACTTGTATCTATTATAGTAATTACAGTGTTCATTGTGTTTTCATTTATCTATATTGAGTCATTGTACAAATCTTCAAGTGAAGTTGGTTTTATTAATGGGATTATATTTGTGATTCTACTGTCTATGATTGTGGGGACAACATTTGTTTTTTCAAAGATTAATCAGGCACGAATCAACATAGAAAAGCAGAAAATGGAGCAAGAGCAACTAACAAAATACACACTAGCTCTTGAAAAACTTTCAAATGAGATGAGCGACTTCAACCACGACTACATTAATATTTTAGCAAGTTTACACGGTTACATTGAAAAAGGCGATCAACTTCTCCTTAAAAATTACTTTCAAGAAACAATTAAGCCACTAAATCAAGTATTAATAAAAAACAAAAACCAGCTTTCCGAATACACAAATAGAAAGGACTTAACCCAATGATTCCAATCTACATATGCGAAGACGACGAAATGCAGCGAAATAAAATTGTGGCGTATATCGAAGACTACATCACCATCGAACATCGAGATATGCGCGTTCTACTCGCAACAGAAAAACCATCTAAATTATTGGATGCCATCAACAAAAAGAAAGAGTCAGGTCTGTATTTCCTTGATGTCGCCTTAAAAACACAAACAATTAACGGTTTTGAACTAGCAAAGGAAATTAGAAAAACCGATCCGCGAGGGTTTATTGTATTTATTACTTCCCATTCGGAAATGAGTTATCTAACATTCACCTACAAAATCGAAGCTATGGATTACATCATCAAAGACGACTACGATAATATTCGGAAACGTGTCATCGAATGTATGGAAAGTGTTAGCAAACGAATTGATAACCACGGAAAGAAAGGTAAATACTTAACGATAAAAATAGATGATCGAATTATCCACGAGCCGCTAGAAAATGTCCTGTTCATTGAAACTTCTCCGCGTGCACATAAAGTAATATTACACAGTAGAAACCGCCAAATTGAGTTTTATGGAAAATTAAGAGAAATGGAATCCGAGCTAGACGATCGATTTTACCGAACACATCGCGCATTCTTGGTGAATCAAGATCACATCTTAGAAGTTGATACGAATAAAAATGTCATTCACATGGTTAATGGAGAAAAATGCATGGTGTCCACAAGAAAAATAAAAGGTTTAAAAAAAATAAAAAAAAAGGGATGAAACAGAAGTTTTGCAGCTCTTTTTCATCCTTTTTTGGGGGGTAAATCAATTAAAAGTTATATTAATTACTTAAAAAAGACCTCTTTTTTGCGTTTACGAACGAAATCGCGACGTTCACGACCAAATAGAAAAAATGATGAATTCTTGTCGTATAATAAGTTTATGGAAATAAGGCTTACCGAGATGAGCAGATTGAGTCCCATTATTCGACGCTGAAAGGAGTAGATCATGACATGATGAAACCGTTTGTTCAAGCAAAAATGGCTAGCACACAACCATGCTTATTTTTCCAAAAGGAAATCGTGCGTGATTTGCAATTTTTTAGCCCCGTTTTGGCTAAAATTAATTTAGTAGACCGTAATAGTGAGGATTCGAAGTGGGATTGTCTCATGTTAGCAGTATTTTCAAAGCTTGGATGTGAATATATAAATAGAAAAGACTACTTTTTGGACCAGTTTCCAGTATCAAGCCATCAGCCAAAATATAAAATGTTGATTACATATCGTGGATACATCTATTTTTTGGATAGCATCACGAGGCACGTTGGAATCAGTGATAACCGGTTTTTAGTAGGACTTAATCGCGACAAGCTGTACATGATTGTTTATCGGGATGAGGCGCTGTATAGTAAGCCGCTGCTGAGAGGGAAGAGCAATCTTCTCTCCCAGGACGGAATGGTAACACGAAACATAGAGAAAATATTGAATGAGAATGAAATACCGAATGATAGGGTAGAAATTGAAGAGTTCGTTAATTCGGATAGGGCCAGTGAAATTTCGCTGGTCTCTGTCTGGGAATTAGCACTCGATGAATAGGGAGGCGAATTGGCATGTTTAGTTTGACCGTCCCCAATATGGCAGCAAAGATTACCAGAACGATTTTCCGTGATAGGGAAGTCGATGAAGACAGATTTGCGATTGTAAAGTATGGTGTAGAAATATTTTTAGTGAACGTGACGAAGGGAATTACCGTATACCTTGCCGCCGCCTTGTTAGGGATGATTTGGCAGACGTTGGTTGTACATCTTTCTTACTTGATTGTTCGTAGGCATTCGTTTGGTTTGCATGCGAAGACTAGTTTGGGGTGCACAATAACGAGTGTTGTGATGTTTGTGGTGTTACCGTATTTTGTGAGGGGTGTGCAATTGTCTGGGTGGATGATTGTGATTATAAGCGCCTTAATTTTACTGAATATTGCGATATTTTCACCTTCGGATACTGAAAATATGCCGCTTTTTAACGCTCAAAAAAGACACGCTTTGAGACGAAAATCTATAATTAACACTTTTTTTATTATAGCTATAGTATTTATTGTTCCGATGCAAACCTACAAGGTACTAATATTGTTTGGTTGTTTGCTCCAAACAATAATGATTCATCCACTGTCCTACAAACTTTTAATGAGGAGATATAATAACTATGAAAATGTATAACGAAAAGAACAATAAAAATAGAATGAATTTTCGTGATGTAATTGAAGAAGCTGCAGTTAATTTGGCACGTAAGTCAGTGAATAAATGCTGTGTTGGCTTTGTATATGAACCTAAACTCCCAACTAGCTTATTAGCAAGGAAAAAATAAATTGGAGAAATACGTTTGAAATTTGTAAAATGCTGAATTATCCTCTATAATTTAATTAAAATTACTTTATTTTATAAGGCAGAGGGAGGAAATATGGCTACAATATTCAGTTGTGCAATGCAGATAATTTATTTTTTACTAGGTGTTCAAATTATTAGTAGGGTAAAATTTTCTTTAAAGCTATCATTGATAACTGCACTTCTTCTAATGATGACAGCAATACCTTTACTCTTTTATGTAAGCTACCTATCGGTTTTGTACATCATAATTGTATTGTTTTTTGTACTGTATTCTAAGTCGAAAAGTATCAAATTATCTCTCATTAGTGTGGTGGGTGCTGTTTTGTGTACTGTAGTTGCATACGCACTTTCTTATATAACAATGCTTTTGCTATCTATGATTACAAACTTTCCTGTTATGGAAGATTCTTTTATTGAACAAGTTTTAATGTTACTCTATATTTGCATTCTTTTCAAATCTATCGATAGGATTATAGGTAGATTGCGAAATGATGTTATTGTTCAAGGGAAATATTTGATGCTGATTATTATTATTAGCTCAGTAACGCTGTGTCTATTTTATGTTTACATTTGGCAAGGAAGCATGTCAGGATTTTCAGGAGAAACTTTAAGAACCAATGCAATAGTATTTTTAACATATACTATTATTATGATTATAATACTTTCATATGTAGTGAAAAATGCAGTCAAATCAGCGAAAGTCGAAGCGCAAGCCCTCCAAATGAAGCAACTCCGCGAATATGTCGGTGCACTCGAAGCGCTTCAAAAAGACATGCGGGTTTTCCGTCACGATTACGTGAACATCTTGTCTGGTATCAATGGTTTTATTTCGAATGAAGATATGGATGGGCTCAGCGTTTATTTCCGGACGAAGGTTATTCCGATGAACTCGGATATGGAGGTTAATATTTCCAAACTTTCGACACTTCGGAATCTGGAAGTCATTGAACTGAAAGGCTTGTTTGCAACTAAGATGATTCGTGCTCAGGAAATGGGCGTGGATGCGCAAGTGGAAGTTTATAAGGTGATCGATAATATCAATATGGACAGCATTGACTTGTGTCGTGTTACTGGGATTTTGTTGGATAATGCGATCGAGGCTGTTATTGGTACTGATGATCCGTCGATTCGTGTTGCAATTATTCAGAAAAAAGAAGCGATTGTACTCATTTTTGCTAATAGTTTACCGGAGGATTCGCCGCCTGTTCATCAGTTTTTCGAGGAAGGTTTCTCAACCAAGGGTGAAAATCGCGGAATCGGGCTATCCACTTTGAAAAAGACGTTAAAGAAATATCCGAATGTATCCCTAGACACGAAGGTAACGCAACATGGTTTTGTGCAGGAACTGGAAATAGGCTAACTGGAGGGTGAGGAGATGATTGAGGTTTTTATCTGTGAGGATGAAGATAATCAAAGAGATGAGATTATTAAGCATGTCGAAAATTATATTATGATTGAGAATTTTGATATGGAACTTGCTTTATCCACAGGTGATCCTGAAGAACTATTATCCTACGTGCAACTTAGCGGCGAGGGTATGGGGCTTTACTTTCTGGATGTAGACTTGAAACATGCGCGGCTTGATGGTTTGGAGTTGGCGCAGAAAATCAGGGAATATGATCCAAGAGGGTTTATCGTTTTTATTACCACACATGCAGAACTTAGTTACTTAACTTTTACATATAAAGTCGAAGCAATGGATTATATTATTAAGGACGATTTCGACAAAGTGCGCAATCGGATTTTTGATTGTATGAAAAGTGTAGAGGAACGGGTGAGCAGGGAACGCAAAGATGTTGGCAAGTTCTTTACGACAAAATCGGATGAAAAAGTGATTCATGAACCGTATGATGATATTCTGTTTTTAGGAATTTCAGGCAAGGCGCGGAGGCTTATTTTGCATGGGAAAGATCGGCAAATCGAATTTTACGGACGAATCAAGAACTTGGAAGATAGCTTTGATGAGCGCTTTTATAAGACACATCGAGCATTTATTGTCAACACGGACAAAATCGAATCGGTCAATTATGTGACTGGCGAAATTACGATGATAAATGGGGAGATATGTTTGTTGTCTTCGAGGGCTAGCAGGGATTTTCGTGACTTTATCGATGGTCGTAAATAGCAAGAAAAACTCCCGAAAGATCTCTGTGATAAGAGGTACTTCGGGAGTTTCTGCTTATTTTAGACCAGCTTTATTGACTACGATATCATCGATAAGGCCGTATTCTTTTGCTTCGCTTGCTGTCATGAAGTTGTCACGGTCTGTGTCGCGTGAGATAACTTCGATTGGTTGGCCTGTGCGTTCAGCCATAATGGTGTTCATGCGTTCTTTGATTTTTAGAATGTGGCGAGCTGCGATCTCGATTTCTGTCGCTTGACCTTGTGCGCCACCTAGTGGTTGGTGAATCATGATTTCAGCATTTGGAAGTGCAAAACGTTTGCCGTCCGCACCAGCTGTAAGTAGGAACGATCCCATCGATGCAGCCATACCCATCGCGATTGTTTGAACGTCCGCTTTTACGAAATTCATTGTGTCATAAATCGCCATCCCAGCAGAGATACTACCACCTGGTGAGTTGATATAAAGGAAAATATCTTTCTCAGGATCTTGTGCGTCTAGGAACAACAACTGCGAAACAATCGAGTTTGCCACATTATCGTCAATGGCGCTACCTAACATAATAATCCGATCTTTTAGTAAGCGGGAATAGATGTCATAAGCGCGTTCCCCACGGCTAGTTTGCTCGATTACTGTTGGAATTAAATTCATAATAAAAACCCTCCTGTTTAGGTATATTTCATTTAAAAAGCATGTCTTTCTTGCCTTTTATTTCTTACTTGATGCTTCTATATTACACGAATGGTCAAACTAGGTCAAACGAAAGGCTTGAATGAAATTTTGATGTAAGATAAAGCTTGTGTAATTGAGAGTTTTCCGCTATAATTATTGATTGTGAGTGCATTAATAATTCGTCCTCGTGGTGCAACGGATAGCACGTAAGCCTCCGAAGCTTAAAATACAGGTTCGATTCCTGTCGAGGACATAATTGAGTAAACAAAAGAAGTCGTTAAACTGCGTTAACTTGTTGGTATGACAAGTTTTATATACAGAATAACGACTTTTTTGTATGGAAATGATATTTGGCCTTTTTACGAAGTATCTAATATTGTAAATACAAACTAGGAGTGAGGATAATGAAAAAAGAGAGCTTAAATTAATGTCAGCAACACTTGTAGTGGCTATGGGGATGGCAAGTATAAGCCCAACAATTGCAGCGTCAGCAGAGGAAACCGAGATGGTTGGAGAAACTAATAAAGAGCAGGTTTTGACGGAGGGCCAAGTTTTGAAATTTGATCAATATGTAGTTTTGAATGTAAAAACAGGTGCATTCTCGATTAAAGATGATGCAAAGCGAGAGTTGAGTTCAACAGAATTTAATTTATTACACGCTAAAATCAATGATGCTAACCTTTTAACTGAAGAAATGATTAGCACTGAAAATGTTGATGTTACTATTGATAGCCAAGGTGTCACCATTACTGAAAAATCTGCCAATGGACCTCAGCTTTTAAAGAGAGCGAAATATATTGAAGGTAAAAATGCGGTTAAAGGTTACTGGTGGGGGCTAAGAGTATGGGTGAAAAAAGCAACTGTCCATAAGGTTGGCAATGGAGCAGCAATTGGAGGAATCTGGATTCCTGGACCTCTAATTGGAAAAGTTGTTTCTACTTTAGGAGTAGTTTTAAGCGCTTGTCCAGGCGGTATTGTCTTTAACTCAACGCCATCTCCTGTTCCAGCTAGTTTAGTTTGGGGGTCTGAATATCAATAATGCTTAAAAAAATATTTTTAACAGTGTTTGCTGTTATTATTTTCTTATTGTCAGTATACTGTAATATATCAGCGTATGTTATGGCTATACTAACTCTTATCTTTTTAATAGTTTTATGGTTTGTAAATCCTAAAAAGAATAATAAATAGTGGATTGCATTGATTCTTATGTTAAATTAATCAAGACTGTAATCAGATAGAAGAAAGAGTAACCATCAAAACCACTTTATCTGGTAGAATGGTTGCTTTTTATTATGATGGGGTGCGAATGGGGTGGAATGATGAAATTGGGTTATGCGTGTATTAATATGTCGATGCCTTCGAAGTTTCGGACGTGTCGGTTGCGGACGGTCGAGGAGCAGGGGCTGGAAAAGGTGAAGGAGATTGCGGTACATAATTTGGCGGAGGTTATTCGGGTTTTGAAGTGGAATATTGCGCATGAGATTTATTTTTTCCGGATGTCGAGTGATTTGATTCCTTTTGCATCGCATCCGGTTATGACGTGGGATTGGCAGCGGGATGCGGATATTATGGCTTTGACGGCTGAGATTAGTCGATTGCGGGAGCTTCACGGGATGCGGTTATCGATGCATCCTGGGCAGTATACGATTATTAATTCGCCGCGTGTGGATGTTGTGGAGAAGGCAATTGCGGACCTTTCGTATCACCAGCAGTTGTTGGATTTGGTCGGTGGCACAGACATGATTTTGCATATTGGTGGGGCTTACGGGGATAAGAAAACGGCAAGTGAGCGCTTTATTCGTGCATATAACGGCTTACCGAATGATATTAAGCGGCTTTTACGGCTTGAAAATGATGATAAGACGTATACGGCGACAGATGTTTTGGGGATTGCGAAGGCAACGGGGGCAACGGTTTGTTTTGATATTCATCATCATATTTGTAATCATGAGCCAGACGCAGATGTGGCGCAAATAGTGACGGATGTTTTTAAAACGTGGGAAACGACGCCAAAAATGCATATTAGTTCTGGAAAAACGGGTGCTACAGACCGGTCGCATCATGATTTGATTCATCTGGAGGATTTTCAGCGGTTAATGGGATTACTCGATGGGCGGGATGTGGACATTATGTTTGAGGCGAAGCGCAAGGAGCAGTCTGTTTTGGCGTTGCGGGAGAAGCTATGAATGGAGGTTTACGGATGCGCCAAGTCATGATAAAATGATGATTAGTGAGTGATGGAGGCGAAATACGATGAAGAAGCGGACACGTGCGGAGGAATTGATTTTTACGCGTAATAAAATTTTAACGACGGCTCGTGATCTGTTTATGGAGAAGGGCTATAGGTCGGTTTCTACTCGTGATATTGCGGCGCTGTGCCAGATGACGCAACCCGCGCTTTACCATCATTTTAAGGATAAGGAATCGCTTTATGTCGAGGTTGTTCGGCAGCTAACGGTTGAGATTCATACGGATATGATTCCGATTGAGCAGGCCAATCATTCGCCGCAAAAGCAATTAAAGGCTATGTTAATGATGCTGATTGAGAATCATCCGACGAATGTTTTGATGATGATTCATGATATTTTGAATGAGTTGAAGAAGGAAAATCAGTTTTTGATGTTCCAGTTGTGGCAGTCGACTTATTTGGATCCGTTCAAGCGGCTTTTTGAAAGAATATCTGATGACGGAATGCTCCGAACAGGAGTGACGAGTGAGGCAGCGGCGAGCTATTGCTTGTCAACGATTAGTCCGATTTTTGCTAGTGATAGCCAGTTTCGGCAAGGTTCGATGTCTGATCGGATCGATGAATTAATTGATTTTATGATGTTTGGAATTTGTGAAAAAGAGGTATAATCGGAATGTCTCTTTTTTTATAAATAAATATTTATCATTTGATAAACGAAAAAATTGATCGACTGATAAATGAAATAAGGGGGAAGTTGAGATGAGTCATAGTATTTTTAGTAAAATTGCAAATGCGGTTGGGGGTAAGCGTGGCAGGTGGATTACGCTTGCTGTTTGGGTCTTGATTGTGGTTGCATTGCAAGTGTTCTTGCCTAAAACGGCGGACTATAAAGATGATGCGGCGCCTGATTTAGCGGCATCGGAGCTTCTGTTGTTGCGCAAAAAATGATGGATGAGCAGTTTCCAACTGGGGAAGGTACGCCGGCATTGATTACATGGTATCGGAGTACGGGCCTGACCAATAAGGATTTAGCGCAGATTCAGGCGTTTTCGAAGGAATTACAGCAAAATCCAGTGGAGCATCAGAAAACGGTGGTTCCTTATGATAAAATGCCGCTTCCAGTTGTAAAGCAACAGGTTTCAAAGGACGGCACGACGTTTATTCAGACGGTTTTGATGGATTCGGAGGCGACTTCGGATGAACTGAAAACGAGTTTTGAGGAGTTAGAAAAAACAGCGAATGGGATTTTTGTAGATAAACCGTTCGATCAGAAAGTGGCTAGCAAGGATGCATTGACGGCGCGCACGACAGGACCGGCGGGGATTAGTGTAGATGCGACGGAGCTGTTTAGTGATGCGGATGTTTCGCTTCTAATTGGGACGGTATTACTTGTTTTGGTATTCTTACTTGTGATTTATCGATCGCCAATCTTGGCGTTTATTCCGCTCATTGCGGTTGGCTTTGCGTATTTGGCGGTAACGCCGATCATTGCGTTGCTCGGGAAAGAGGGCGTGATTACGTATGGTTCGCAAGGGTTGTCGATCATGACGGTGCTGTTGTTTGGGGCTGGGACGGACTACTGTTTGTTCTTGATAGCCAGATTCCGCAGTCAGCTTCATCATGATGAGAATCGCTATACGGCATTCAAAAAAGCTTTTAGTAACACGGCGGGAGCGATTGCGCTCAGCGGTTTCACAGTCATGGCGGCGCTACTTATTCTATTGGTCGCAAAATATGGCTCGATTCACAATTTTGCAGTGCCATTTAGCTTGTCGATTTTGATTATGATGATTTCTTCGTTGACGTTAGTACCAGCTTTACTTGGCATATTCGGACGGGTTTCATTCTGGCCATTCGTGCCACGTACAGAGGAAATGGCAAAAGCGCATGCTACGAAAAAAGGCAAAAAAGCCAAGCTACACCGTGAAAATCGTTTTTGGCATCGTGTTGGCGAAATTGCAGCGCATCATCCGATTAAAACGTTTGTGATTACGATTTTGATTTTGGGTGGGTGTGCGTTTTTTGCGACGCAGGTGAAATATACGTATGATACGCTTTCGACATTCCCAAAAGATATGCCATCACGTGAAGGCTTTACGCTGATTAGCGATCATTTCGGTGCTGGTCAGTTGGCGCCGGTGGACTTGATTGTCAATACGAATGGTGAAAAAACGGATCTTCGGGCTAATTTGCAAAAACTGGATGGGATAGCAAATGTTTCTGTGGAGGTTCCTAGTACGAAGAACCCGGATTATAGGATGTATACGATTGAGCTTTCTGATAATCCTTACAGTAACGAAGCGATGGACGTGATCCCAGATATCCGCAACACGGCGGAAGCCACGCTAAGTGACGCGGGGATTTCCCAAAAAAATGTCTGGATTGCGGGTCAAACGGCGACACAATACGATTCACGAGCAGTGACTAAACAAGATGAGGCGTTGATTATCCCACTTGTTATTGGCTTGATTGCGTTATTGCTACTCGCGTACTTGCGTTCGATAACGGCAATGGTGTACCTCGTGGCAACCGTTCTGCTCTCCTTTTTCAGTGCGCTTGGACTTGGCTGGCTTATTATCCATTATGTTATGGGTGTCGACGCGATCGCTGGGCTCATCCCGATTTATGCGTTTGTCTTTATCGTTGCGCTCGGTGAGGATTACAATATTTTCATGATTTCAAGCATCTGGAAAAAGAGTCGAGAGTTGCCACTACGTGAGGCTATAACGGAAGGTGTAGGACAAACAGGTGGTGTTATCACATCGGCAGGTCTCATTTTAGCAGGAACATTCGCTGTTTTAACCACGTTACCAATTCAATTGCTCGTCCAATTTGGCTTAATCACCGCGATTGGCGTTTTGCTAGATACGTTTATTGTCCGTCCTTTCCTAGTCCCAGCGATTACAATGCTATTCGGAAAATGGGCGTTCTGGCCAGCAAGCGCGCCGAGAAACGATCATCTGCGTCGTTAAAACTTCCGTTCCGGTGCTCATGTACAAGTCGTACATTCCGCTCCAGTACTCGCTTTTTCCTAGCATCTAATCATTTCTCGGCGCGCTTGAATTTAGTGGCGTTTTCTGGGTTATGAGAATAACGCTTGTTTCCCACTCCAAAAAGTATATAATAGAGATATTAAATGGGGGTGGGTGTATTGATGAACATCGTGGATATGCATTGTGACGCGCTTTATAAGTTACAGGCTGGAGCTGGGAAAGTAACGTTTCAAGATTCGGAGCAGCTTGATGTGAATTTTGAGAAAATGATTGCTGGTGGTGTCAAAATGCAGGCTTTCGCAATCTTTCTCGATCCTGCGACTCCTGTGGAACAAAAGTGGAAAAAAGCGATTGAACAGGTCAACATTTATAAGCAGCATGTTTTGCATCGGAATGGTGTCATCAAGCCGCTGAGACAGTGGTCGGATGTTGCGCGTGTTCCAGAAGAGAAGATCGCGGCTTTCTTAACGTTAGAAAGCGTGGAACCAATTGGTACAGATTTGCGAAAACTGGATCAAATGCTTGATTATGGTGTGCTTTCTGTCGGGCTAACTTGGAATAATGCGAACCTAGCCGCGGATGGCATTGAAGAAACGCGGGGCGCAGGCTTGACGGATTTTGGTAAAGCAATCGTCGCAAAACTGAATGACCGAAAAGTGTTCACCGATGTATCACATCTGAGCGAAAAAGCTTTTTGGGATGTGATGGAACTAGCGGATTATCCGATTGCTAGCCATTCTAATGCTAAAGCAGTTTGTGGCCATCATCGTAATTTATCTGATGAGCAAATCAAGGCGCTACTTGAACGAGATGCGATGATTCATCTTGTTTTCTATCCGCTTTTTGTTAAGGATACGGCGGATACGGTATATATGGACGACTTGATCGCGCATATGAAGCATATTTGTGAGCTTGGCGGTGTAAATAATATCGGTTTTGGTTCGGATTTTGATGGTATTCCTTATCATATCGAAGGCTTGGAGGATTGTTCGAAATATCCGGCGTTTATCGCAGCGCTTAGAAAGCATTTTACCGAGCAGGAAATTAAAGGTTTTTGCTATGATAATTTTATACGGCATTTACCGAAATAAGACTTTTGCACTTCCCAGCACAATTGGGAGGTGCTTTTAATTGGGGCTTATCGCGCGCGTTTTACCGTGTTATAATAGAAGAGACGAGTATGGAAAGAGGAGGAGTTATCTCATGAGACTCGAGTCTAATTATGTCCAAAAGCAGCAACAGAAACAATCGATGAAGTTAATGATGACGCAACAGTTATCGCAATCGATCGCGATGTTGCAGTTTAATATGGAAGATTTGACGGCTTTCTTAGAAGATAAGGCGCTTGAGAATCCTTTAATCGAAGTGATTCCAGGCAGAGATATGGCTCCTGATTATGCAATAACGACGCGCAAAAAAAATAACTTGGTTGGAGTGGATAATACGGATTGGCTAGAGCAGATCGCTGACACAACGATGACGCTCTCAGATGCGTTAAAAGAGCAGATGCAGTTTTTAGATATGACAAGCCAGCAAAAAATGGCGTTATTATTCTTGATTGATAGTTTGGATAAGAATGGTTACCTGCAGACAGATCCAGAAGTTGTTGCCGCCGCGCTGCTCATCTCTCTTGCTGATGTTTTGGAAAGCTTAGAAACATTGCAAAATTTTGAGCCGGCTGGTGTTGGTGCGCGTGATGCAAGAGAATGTATTTTGTTACAAATTAAACGACATCCAGATGCGCCGGATCAGGCCTATGCTGTTATTCATGATTATTTTGAAGACTTCGCGAATAAACGTTGGAAAAAAATAGCGGATGGCTTAGGCATGGAGATGGCGACAATTCAGTTGGTTTCCGATTTTATTATTACGTTGAATCCTAAGCCGGGAGCGGAGTTTGAGTCGGATCGGGTACAGTATGTGGTACCGGATTTGGTTTTGAAACAGGTTGGTGGGGAGTTACATGTATCCGTCGCGAAGCAATTTTTACCACGGATGAAATTTCAAGAAAGCTATTTCGAAATGATGCAGGCGACGCAAGAAAAAGATGTGGCGGCATTTTTGAAGGAGAAGGCTGGCGAATTCGATTGGTTGAAGAAGGGTTTGGAGCAGCGTGAGAGTACGATTGGTCGGGTTGGGGAAGCGATTGTGAGGCATCAACGCGAATTTTTCTTGCACGAAGGTACGCATTTAGAACCGCTGACGCTAAAAGAAATCGCCGAGGAGATTGAAGTCCATGAGTCTACGGTGAGTCGAGCTGTCAACGGCAAGTATATGGAAACCGTACATGGCGTCTACGAATTAAAGTACTTCTTCTCGTCGAGTCTCACCAAAAAAGCAAGCGAAGAATCGGATGCAGGCGATGTGTCGAGTCAGAGTATCAAGAATTTGATTCAGCAATTTGTGCGAGTTGAAGATAAGTTGAAACCACTTTCCGATCAGAGAATTGTAGAAATGCTAGATGAGCAAAGCATTCAAGTTTCAAGGCGAGCTATCGCGAAATATCGTGGTGAGCTGAATATTCCATCCTCCTCCAAGCGAAAAAGGTTTGTCTAGATCCTTGGCATAAACTGTAATGTTGGGACTGTTCGAATGAAATGAGTTACAGTCCCAACATACATGTTTGAATTATTGAAAGCCGGATCTACAGCATGACTATCATGGTGGTCTTCTGACTTGCTTGACCACACGCAAATTATTTCAGTTTGACTTGTTCATGTTTTAACATATTCATTATGTGGAATATGTACAACGTGCTCCTTTTTCATGGTAGGAACACAGTGTTAATAGATCGTGAATTTTACTTTAATTTAGGCTTTATGCTTGAATTTTGACCCAATCACTGGTAGAATGGTTGTCGTAGGGTAATGAAATAACTACTTGCGTTACGGCAAGCGATTTACGAAAGAGATGGGTTACGTTTAGAAACGATTAAGATGACTGGATTCGAAATACAGCTTTAAAACAGTGTTTCATATTAGATGATAGTCACAATAGTTTACTAGCAGAACTTGGATCTCTTGTTTTTTTAGTTTTATCGGGACATCTTATGACTAAGCGGGTCAAGAAGAGTCCAAGACGGTTAGGAGACTTTGAAATGTCAGATATCATTAACATTCAAAAGAAATTATTACCCGACATGCTTTTAGTAATGCAGAAGCGTTATCAAATCTTGCGTTCGATTTATTTTGCGGAACCTGTTGGTAGACGGACACTTGCTCAGATGTTGGGCATGAGTGAACGGGTGCTACGCGGTGAGGTAGAATTTTTGAAAGCACAAGGGTTGATTGGCATTGCTCCTGCTGGGATGACAGTGACGAAGGATGGTCTGGTCGTATTTCGCGAATTAGAATCCGTTATGAATCAGTTAACGGGAATACATACAATGGAAGATCGACTGCGCGAGAAATTAAAGATCAAAGCTTGTTTCGTTGTTCAAGGCGACAGTGATGTAACACCATGGGTCTTGGAAGAAATGGGACGTGTGGCACTCGAACAACTGGATTTATCGCTCACAGAGCAAAAAAATATTATCGCGGTCATGGGTGGTTCTACAATGGCGACGCTAGCTGAAATGATGACACCTGACTTTGCAAATGGACGCGAACTACTATTTGTCCCAGGACGTGGCGGACTCGGGGAAGAACTGAACAACCAAGCCAACACGATTTGCGACAGGATGGCAACGAAGACGAACGGCAAACACCGTATGTTTTACGTACCGGAACAGCTTGGCGAAGAAGCGTATCAATCGCTCCTGAAAGAGCCGGCCATTCAAGAAGGATTGCGACTCGTACAATCAGCCAATGCCATTTTGCACGGTATTGGAGATGCAATTACAATGGCTAAACGCAGACACACGGACGCCGAAGCTATGCAAAAGATTACAGATAGACAAGCCGTAGGAGAAGCATTTGGTTATTACTTCAACGAACAAGGCGAAGTCGTGTACAAAGTTCCAACATTTGGTTTACAATTTGAAGACCTACCTCGCATACCGAATATCATTGCGCTAGCAGGAGGCACTTCGAAGGCCAAAGCAATCAAGTCGTATATGAAAACCGCTCCGTCCAATACGATTTTAGTAACAGATGAAGGAGCCGCAACGATGCTTTTAAGAGGGGAAAACACCCTTTTGAAATAAAAAATTTCATTATTTTCAAGGAGGAAATTGACTTATGACAGTTAAAGTTGGTATTAATGGTTTTGGACGTATCGGACGTCTAGCATTCCGTCGTATTCAAAATGTGGAAGGTATTGAAGTTGTTGCAATCAATGACTTAACAGACGCTAAAATGTTAGCTCACCTGTTGAAATATGATACTACTCAAGGTCGTTTCGATGGCGATGTTGAAGTACATGATGGTTATTTCAACGTGAACGGCAAAGAAGTGAAAGTTTTAGCTAACCGTAACCCTGAGGAATTACCATGGGGCGAACTAGGTGTTGATATCGTTCTTGAGTGTACTGGTTTCTTCACTGCAAAAGAAAAAGCAGAACTACACATCAAAGCTGGTGCTAAAAAAAGTTGTAATCTCAGCTCCTGCATCAGGCGACATGAAAACAATCGTATACAACGTGAACCATGATACTTTAGATGGAACGGAAACAGTTATCTCTGGTGCTTCATGTACTACTAACTGTCTTGCTCCAATGGCTAACGTATTAGAAAAACAATTTGGTATCGAACAAGGTCTTATGACTACGATCCATGCTTATACAGGCGATCAAATGACACTTGATGGTCCTCACCCAGGTGGAGACTTCCGTCGTGCACGTGCTGCAGCAGAAAACATCACTCCTAACACGACTGGTGCTGCTAAAGCAATCGGTCTTGTATTACCATCACTTGTTGGTAAATTAGACGGTGCTGCTCAACGTGTTCCAGTTGCAACAGGTTCATTAACTGAGCTTGTAACAGTTCTTAAAAAAGAAGTTACTGTGGAAGAAGTGAACGCTGCAATGGAAGCTGCAAGTGATGCAGATACATTCGGTTACACTAACGACCCAATCGTTTCTTCTGATATCGCAGGAATCACTTTCGGCTCATTATTTGACGAAACGCAAACGAAAGTCCTTTCAGTTGGCGGCAAACAATTAGTGAAAACTGTTGCTTGGTATGACAACGAAATGTCTTACACTGCACAATTAGTTCGTACACTTGAATATTTCGCTAAAATTGCTAAATAAGATTGCTTAGAACTAAATAATAAACAAATAAGCGGGAACAGGTCTTTTGTTTCCGCTTTTTATTTGAAAGTTGAATAATGGAGGAATTTTATTATGGCTAAAAAAGTTGTGACTGATTTAGACTTAAACGACAAAAAAGTTCTAGTACGTGTTGATTTTAACGTTCCAATGAAAGACGGTAAAATTACCAATGATAATCGTATCGTAGCGGCACTTCCAACGATTCAATATATCCTTGAACAAAACGGGAAAGCAATTCTTTTCTCTCACTTAGGTAAAGTGAAGGCAGAAGAAGACAAAGCGGACAAATCACTTCGCCCAGTTGCTGAACGTTTGAGCGAATTATTAGGCAAAGAAGTAAAATTTGTGCCTGTAACTCGTGGACCAGAACTTGAAGGTGCGATTAACGAGATGAAAGATGGAGACGTTATTCTTTTCGAAAATACGCGTTTTGAAGATGTCGACGGTAAAAAAGAAAGCAAAAATGATCCAGAGCTAGGCAAGTATTGGGCTTCTCTAGGTGATGTTTTTGTGAACGACGCATTCGGAACAGCCCATCGCGCGCATGCTTCTAACGTTGGAATCGCTTCTAACTTGGACTCTGCAGCAGGCTTCCTAATGGAAAAAGAAATCAAATTCATCGGTGGCGTTGTGGATAACCCATCACGTCCACTTGTTGCCATCCTTGGTGGCGCGAAAGTTTCCGACAAAATCGGCGTTATTGAGAACTTAATCGAAAAAGCAGACAAATTACTTATCGGTGGCGGAATGGCATACACATTCTTCAAAGCACAAGGTAAAGAAGTCGGTATTTCCCTTTTAGAGAAAGATAAAATCGATCTTGCGAAGAGCTTACTTGAAAAAGCAGGCGACAAATTAGTACTTCCAATCGATAATGTTGTTTCTCACGAATTCAGCAATGACGCACCATTCCACACAGTTGACTCGAACCATATCCCAGCTGACGAAGAAGGTTTGGATATCGGTCCTGCGACAGTGGAGCTTTTCACAAAAGAATTACAAGGCGCGAAAACAGTTGTTTGGAACGGTCCTATGGGCGTATTCGAAATGAGCAACTTTGCTAAAGGAACAATCGGCGTTTGTGAAGCAATCGCGAACCTTGAAGGTGCAACGACAATCATCGGTGGCGGCGATAGTGCAGCTGCAGCGATGGACCTAGGTTACGCTGACAAATTCACACACATTTCAACTGGTGGCGGTGCTTCTCTAGAATACCTAGAAGGCAAAAAATTACCAGGCGTTGAATCAATTAGCGATAAATAAGGATTGAAACTGTTAACCTCTCGTATTTCGCAGGTCACGATAGTATCTGCGAACCTCAGCGGTCGACAAATGCTTAGATTTTATGGCATTGTCTGAGTACCGAAATATCGGAACGGAAGGTTTAACGACAAAGATGAGCGTTTGTCGGCGCGCTGAAGAGAAAGGAAGTTTTAGTATGCGTAAACCTATCATTGCAGGAAACTGGAAAATGAACAAAACGGCGGCGAAAGCTGGACAATTTGCTGAGGACGTGAAGCATAAAGTTCCAAGTAAAGATGTTGTGGATTCCGTAATTGCAGCACCAGCTCTATTTTTAAAAGAATTAGTTGGCCTAACGGAGGGAACGGATCTTAGAATCGCAGCGCAAAATACTTATTTCGAAGACGAAGGTGCTTTCACAGGCGAAATCAGCCCGTTTGCAGTCGCTGATTTAGGCGTTTCTTACGTTGTTATCGGACATTCTGAGCGTCGTGAGTATTTCCACGAAACAGACGAAGATATCAACAAAAAGGCACATGCAATCTTCAAACATGGCATGACTCCAATCATCTGCTGTGGTGAAACATTGGAACAACGCGAAGCTGGCCAAACGAACGAATGGGTTAGTGGACAAATCCGTGCAGCGCTTAAAGGCTTGACGGAAGCACAAGTTGCTAAATCCGTTATTGCTTATGAGCCAATCTGGGCAATCGGAACTGGTAAATCTTCTACAAGTAAAGACGCTAACGACACGTGTGCTGTTGTTCGTCAAACTGTTGCAGAAGCTGTTTCTAAAGAAGCGGCAGACGCTGTTCGTATTCAATACGGCGGTAGTGTAAAACCTGAAAATATTGCTGAATATATGGCCGAGTCTGACATTGATGGAGCTTTGGTTGGTGGCGCGAGTCTTGAGCCAGCGTCATTCCTTGCTTTATTGGAGGCAGTGAAATAGATGACTAAATCACCTGTAGCTATCATCATTCTTGATGGTTTCGGTTTACGTAACGAAACAGTTGGGAATGCTGTTGCCTTAGCTAATAAACCTAACTTTGACCGCTACTGGGAAACGTATCCGCATGGACAACTGAAAGCAGCCGGCCTTGATGTCGGTCTTCCAGAAGGTCAAATGGGTAACTCAGAAGTTGGCCATACAAATATCGGCGCTGGACGTATTGTTTACCAAAGTTTGACGCGTATTGACAAAGCTATTGAAGAAGAAGAATTCGCGAAAAATGAAGCGTTAAATAATGCTTTCACACACACCAAAACGAACAATTCTGATCTTCACTTGTTCGGCTTGCTATCAGATGGTGGCGTGCATAGCCACATCAACCATTTAGTAGCCTTGCTTGAAACAGCGAAAAAAGAAGGCGTGAAAAACGTCTATATCCATGCTTTCCTTGATGGACGCGACGTGGCACCACAATCTGCAGTAGGCTATTTAGAAACGTTACAAAAAGCCATTGCCGATCTTAACTATGGCGCGATTGCAACAGTTTCTGGGCGTTTCTACGCGATGGATCGTGATAAGCGCTGGGAACGTGTCGAAAAAGCCTATAACACAATTGTTAAAGGCGAAGGCGCGCAATTTGAAGATCCTGTGAAATTGGTCGAAGCTTCTTACGCGGACGGCAAAAATGACGAGTTCGTCGTTCCTGCTGTTGTAGCGAAAGATGGTAAACCAGTCGCAACGGTGAAAGATAACGACGCTGTTATTTTCTTCAACTTCCGTCCTGACCGTGCGATTCAACTTTCGAATGCGTTCACAGATACAGAATGGGAACATTTTGATCGTGGCGACAAACATCCGAAAAATATCAAATTCGTAACAATGACACTTTACAATCCTAGCATTGTGGCGGAGGTTGCTTTTGCTCCGATGCCAATGACGAATGTGATCGGGGAAGTTTTATCTAATGAAGGCTTATCGCAGTTGCGTATTGCTGAAACAGAGAAATATCCTCACGTTACTTTCTTCATGAACGGTGGACGTAACGAAGAGTTTCCTGGTGAAAGCCGGATTCTAATCGATTCACCGAAAGTGGAAACGTACGATTTGAAACCTGAAATGAGCGCCTATGAAGTAACGGATGCGTTAGTAGAAGATATCAAAAACGATAAACACGATGCGATTATCTTAAACTTTGCGAATCCTGATATGGTAGGTCACTCAGGGATGGTTGAACCAACGATTAAAGCGATTGAAGCAGTGGATGAGAACCTTGGACGCGTTGTCGAAGCTATTTTGGAAAAAGGCGGTTCTGCGATTATTTTCGCCGATCATGGTAATTCTGAAACGATGACAACACCAGAAGGCAAGCCACATACAGCGCATACGACAGTTCCGGTTCCAGTAATCGTAACCAAGCTTGGCGTAACACTGCGTGAAGGCGGTCGTTTAGCCGACGTAGCCCCAACGATGCTTGATCTTTTAGGCGTGAAAAAACCAGCAGAAATGACTGGCGAAAGTTTAATTCAAAAATAAACAGGTCTTGCTTTGCGTTTTTGACGAAACAAGGCTAAAATAAGAAGGTAAGCAACCGGTAATTCGGTCACTTCCTTACAAAATTCATTTTTAGAGGAGAGTATAAATTATGTCTATTATTACTGAAGTATACGCACGCGAAGTTCTTGATTCCCGTGGTAACCCAACTATCGAGGTAGAAGTTTACACAGAAACTGGCGCATTCGGTCGCGCATTAGTTCCAAGTGGCGCATCTACTGGTGAATATGAAGCAGTAGAATTACGCGACAACGATTCAAGCCGTTACATGGGTAAAGGTGTTTTGAAAGCAGTTGAGAACGTAAATGACATTATTGCAGACAAAATTATCGGTTTTGACGTAACAGACCAAATCGGTTTAGACCAAGCGATGATCGAGCTTGACGGTACTGAAAACAAAGGTAAATTAGGCGCTAACGCAATTCTAGGTGTTTCTTTAGCAGCAGCTCGTGCAGCAGCAGAAGAATTAGGCCTTGAGTTATACGAATACATTGGCGGAGTGAACGCTAAAGTATTACCAGTTCCAATGATGAACATCGTTAATGGTGGCGAACATGCTGACAATAACGTTGACATTCAAGAATTCATGGTTATGCCAGTTGGAGCTAAAACTTTCTCTGAAGCATTACGTATGGGTACTGAAATCTTACACAACCTGAAAACAGTTCTTAAAGGCAAAGGCCTTAACACTGGTGTTGGTGATGAAGGTGGATTCGCTCCTGACCTTAAATCCAATGAAGAAGCGTTAGAAACAATCATCGAAGCAATCAAAAAAGCTGGTTACACACCAGGCGAGCAAGTTAAATTGGCTATGGATGCAGCATCTTCTGAGTTCTATAACCGCGAAACTGGTAACTACGAACTTAAAGGTGAAGGCGTAACGCGTACTTCTGAAGAAATGGTTGCTTGGTACGAAGAGTTAGTTAACAAATACCCAATCATCTCTATTGAAGATGGTTTAGACGAAAACGACTGGAAAGGTCACAAACTATTGACTGAACGCCTTGGCGATCGCGTACAATTAGTTGGTGATGACTTGTTCGTTACAAACACGAAGAAACTAAAAGAAGGAATTGACAATGGCATCGCTAACTCAATCCTTATCAAAGTGAACCAAATCGGTACATTGACTGAAACATTAGATGCTATCGAAATGGCTAAACGCGCTGGTTACACAGCAGTTATTTCCCATCGTTCTGGTGAAACAGAAGACAGCACAATCGCTGACATCGCTGTTGCAACAAACGCTGGACAAATTAAAACAGGTGCTCCAACTCGTACAGACCGTGTTGCTAAATACAACCAATTGCTACGTATTGAAGACAACCTAGGTAATCTAGCACAATATCATGGCGAAGATACTTTCTATAACTTGAAAAAATAATCGCTTGTGAACTTAGGAAAGCCCCCGGAATTTTTTCTGGGGGCTTTCCTGTGTTTGTTAAGCGATATGTGTAAATAAACGTCAGGGAGGGAATTTTGATGAACTAACTATATTATTTATGATTTTTTATATGAGCAGATCTGTCAGTATTTTTAAATAGAGTGTTTACTAGTAAAAAGACTAATATCCAACTACCTGTACTAAAAATTAATGAAGATATACTACAGATACCATTTTGATAGCGCTTGCATTTTTTATGTGTTTATTGTAACATAAATAGTGGGTATAATATAACATAGGAAAGAGGAGATCGAAAATGAGTTTCAAAAAATTTATATCAGCGATTTCGATAGGGATAATTGGCGCAACACTATTTCAACCTATGATGGCAAATGCAGAAGGAATAGAATCAAATGTCTATAAAGATGATAATGATAAGATAGTTCAAGAGAATATGGATGGTAAGCTTGTAACTGAAATAAATGAAGGATACAATGTAGATAAAAAGGATGAATTTAGCGAAGAGGCCTATGAAATAATGGAGAATTTGCCTCTTGGCGTTGAGGTAAGGTTACCTGTGGCAGAAATAATAATGGATCGTCCTTTATTAAAAAGCACAAGTGGTTGGACGACAAGTACAAATACCTCATCAAAAAAAATAAAAGAGTCTGGTATTTCTAAACTATCATCCAGACTTCCCTGAGAAAAAAAAGTATGATGGATATTTTTTCTCAGCTACGAAAAAAAGATCAGGTAGCGCTAGTTTAACATTAGGATTCGGTCCACTCTCTTTTACTGTGGCTGGAGCGAGTTCATCTGGTAGTGGGGGTTTTCTTAAAGCTGATGTTAAAAGGTACAGTAGACCTGCTGTAAAGGGAGATGTGTATCAAAATAACTATACTCTTAAATATTATAGTGGCAGCGGGGTTCTATATCGTACTGAATATAAAACATATAAGAGTACGAGAAATTCTGAAATTTATATTAAATATCCCTGAATAGGAGGCGTGACACTTGAAAAAAAATCCTCATCATCATAGCATCAGTGATGCTCCTAGGTCTAATTGTATTTTTAGTTATAAATAAAAATAATTTTTCACCCAATAATTCTGAATTTAGACTTCACGATCAATTCTATCTAACTATAGGTGGAAAAGATTTGGAAACCCTTGAAAAACCAACGAAGCAAGATATTGACGAACAAATTGGAACTATTCAAGGGATTTGGAAATATGCGCCAATGATATCAGATTTTCAAAGCCCAACGATACCAGATAAATCTGTAGTCTACTCAGCTAAAGCATTTCCCGTAATAAAGGAAAAAGATCTAATATACTATGCTAGGTTAATTGTAGTGACTCCAGATAATGAATTTTTCTGGTTTTACTGCATTCCTTAAAAAGGACATTAATAGATTTAATTGTAAAATGAAGCACAAAAAACCACTACTAGTAAGAATAAAATATATATCCAGTTATCTGTGCTAAAAATATCGTAAATAAAATGATAGAAGCTATACTAATGAGTTTTTTTGAGGCTTACTTCACTCCATAAAAATAAGAATAATTTAGGAATGAGAAGTGTGTTTCTTGCTTATGAAAGCACCTTTTATATTATTCTCATCCCCCAGTGTAATATAAAAGCCAATATCGTTATTTTCTGCTATAATGACCTTACGAAAAGGTCTGGTGATAGCGATGAAAGCATATGTGAATGGAGTAGAACTATCTTATCGTGTGTATGGCAGTGGTGAACCGCTTGTTTTGTTGCACGGAAATGGGCAAAGTCATGGTGCATTGAAGCGACAAATTGACTTCTTTCGAAAAAATTATCAAGTGATCGCGGTGGACTCGCGTGGTCATGGGAAGTCTGAACTTGGTTTTTGCCCGCTTGATTTTCAAGTCATGGCACTGGATATTTTATGTTTATTAGATTTTTTGAAAATTAATATGTATCGTGTTATTGGATATAGTGATGGCGGAATTATTGCGCTTGAAATGGCGATGTATCAGCCGAAAAGGCAAAAGCAGATGGTTGTGATTGGGACGAATTATGACGCGAGCCAGATTAGATGGTGGGCTAATATTTTTTCTTTTGGCGCTTATTTGTTTTCGTTTCTTCTGGCACCGCTCAGTTTCTTTTTTAGGCGTGTGAAGGCGCAGATAGGATTGATGATTTTTCATCCACATATTAAAGAGGCGGATTTGGCTAGAATTTCAGCTCCAATGCTGGCGATTATTGGTGAATATGATGTCATTTCAAAAGCCGATACTAGGAAAATGGTGGATTTAGTTCAGCGTGGGGAAATGACCGTTATTCATAATGGCACGCATTTTTTGATTCGCCAGAAACCGCGGGAATTGCATACTATTATTGCCGCATTTTTTGACGAAGATGTGACGCAAATGTAGGGATAAAGTAGGGAAATGTTGTTTTTCGATTGATTATGTGAAATTAAGATTGACACATCTTCGGTTTGGCGTTATCATATGTCTATTGTATAAAATACTTACTCAGAAAACGGAGATTGTGAACGGTGATGAAACCTTTGATAGCAATGGTTTTCAGGCATCAAATCAAAAGTTGGCATTTTGCGCAAATATGGCGTACAATGAGGGCAAGTTAAGGAAGATGGAGGAGTGCAATTAATCATGAGTACGGATCGTAGCTTTCTTTTAAAAGCAGGCAATCGGGCTGTTCTATTACTGCATGGGTTTGCGGGAACGACAGAGGATGTTAGAGAATTAGGTGAATATCTAGCGGATAATGGTTATACAGTGTATGCACCAAATTATCGCGGTCATGGCGAGGAGCCAGCAATCTTCCTGAAGACCACACCAGATATGTGGTACGAAGACGCGAAAGCTGGTTACAAGCATTTATTGGACCAAGGATATCACGAAATAGCAATCGTCGGCGCTGCAATGGGTGGTGTTTTTGCTTTGAAAATGGCGGAAACATTTGATCCGAAGGCAATCGCTCCGCTATGCGCGAATGTGAATCGCAAAATGCGATATATTCCTGTGGAGAAGTATTTATTAAAGAGTATGAAGAAGGAAGGCATTGCAGAAGAGGAAGCACAAGTGATGCTTGCTAATTATGCGCCTGAAATAAAAACGATGACAGATGCACGTTCTGCGTTCTACAAGGCAGTGGCAAGCGATATCGAGCGTATCGCGGTACCAACGATGATTGGTCAAGGCTGTCAAGATGAAGAGATTTCGGCAGATGACGCCAACTATATTTTTAAAAATATTCACTCGGATGATAAACAACTATGTTTCTACGCTGGTTCGGGGCACGATATTACCACGGACTGTGAGAAGGATATTTTAGGTGAGGATTTAGTTTATTTCTTGGATGACCTGATGTGGTTAGAACAAGAGGCTGTATTGTAAGAAACGGGATACCTATAGAAAAGGCACTTCACAAAATGGAGGTACTTTTCTATAGGTGTTTTTTTGTTTGACTTTTTGATGGTGGATCGGTATAATCGAAATTCGGCTGATTTTTTGAGATCGGTCTGAACGTATCTAATGAGGAGGGGTTTCATGACACAAGAATACATCGAATTAATAGGTGCACGTGAAAATAACTTGAAAAATGTCTCCATCCAAGTCCCAAAACGGAAAATTACGATTTTTACTGGGGTATCGGGATCTGGCAAGTCATCGATTGTATTTGGTACGATTGCGACGGAATCACAGCGACAGTTGAATGAGACGTATAGCAATTACATTCGCAATTTTCTGCCAAAATATCGACAGCCGGATGCAGACAAAATTGAGAACTTATCGACATCGGTCATCATTGATCAGAAACGATTAGGCGGAAATTCGCGTTCTACTTTAGGAACGATTACGGATATTAATCCGATTATCCGTCTGCTTTTTTCGCGCGTTGGGGAGCCTCAAATTGGTGGTTCGAATTTATTTTCTTTTAATGACCCAGTGGGAATGTGTCCTGAATGCCATGGTGTTGGACGCAAAATCACATTAAATCTTGAAAAAATGCTCGACAAAACGAAGTCTCTGAATGATGGCGCGATTCTTTTTCCAACTTTTTCGGTGGGATCGTGGTATTGGAACTTGTATGCGTTTTCGGGATTTTTTGATAATGATAAGAAGCTTATGGACTATTCGGAAGAGGAATGGGATAAGTTGTTGTACGGTAAGGATATTAAATTTAAAATAGAGATGCCGACGGGGGATATGAACGCGAGCTATGAGGGCTTGGTGGAGAAATTCGATCGGTTGTATATTAATAAAGATGGCGAAATGAGTGAGTCTACAAAAAAGAGAGTGATGCAGTATACATCGGAAGTGCATTGTCCAGGCTGTGATGGGACTAGGCTTTCGAAGCGTACGTTATCTTGTAAAATCAATGGACATACGATAGCAGACTATACAGCGTTGCAAGTGGATGCGCTGATACCGATTTTGCGTGAGATTCAGGATCCTATAGCGCTTCCGATGACAGCGAGCATCATGGAACGGTTGCAGCATCTGGTTGATATCGGGCTTGATTATGTGAGTCTTGATCGCGAGACGACGACGCTCTCAGGCGGTGAATCGCAGCGAATCAAAATGGTGCGCCATCTCAATAGTAGTTTGACGGATTTGTTGTATATTTTTGATGAACCTAGTGTGGGCTTGCATCCTCGTGATGTTCACCGGCTGAATGAGCTGCTTCAAAAGTTGCGAGATAAAGGAAATACCGTCATTGTCGTGGAGCATGATCCTGATGTGATCCAAATCGCTGATCATATTATCGATGTCGGCCCGGGTGCTGGGAAACAAGGCGGGGAGATCATGTTTGAAGGTGATTTTGATGGACTTTTGAAATCCGATACACTCACAGGCAATCACCTGAAAAATAAAATTGAAATCAAAGCGAAGATACGAGAAGCCAGTGGAATGCTGCCGGAAGTTCGCAGTTCCCTTCATAATCTGCAAGACGTCCGAGTTTCTATTCCAAAAGGAGTTTTGACGGTAGTGACAGGCGTAGCTGGGTCTGGAAAAAGTACATTGATTCATCAAGTGTTTTTAAAAGAGAACGCCGATGCGATTGTGATTGACCAGTCTGCGGCGCATGCCAATGTCCGCTCTAATCCCGCAACTTATTCTGGAATAATGGATACGATACGCAAACTGTTTGGGGAAGCAAATGGGGTAAGTCCTTCGATGTTTAGCTATAATTCGAAAGGGGCTTGTCCAGATTGCAAAGGACTCGGCGTCATTTCGATGGACCTTGCGTTTATGGAAGCGATCAGGACGCCTTGTGAAGCGTGTGGCGGCAAGCGATTCCAAGAAGAAGTTTTGCAGTATAAGATAGAAAATAAATCGATCAGTGATTGTTTAGAATGAGTGTTGTGGAGGCGCTAGCATTTTTTGATAGCAAGAAGATCACGAAAAAATTACAAGCGATGGAAGATGTTGGATTGGGATATATTACGCTTGGGCAGGCACTAAATACGCTATCTGGCGGGGAATGTCAACGCCTGAAACTGGCGAATGAACTACACAAAAAGGGTAGTATTTACATTATGGATGAACCGACAACAGGGCTTCACATGTCCGATATTACACATATTATTGAAATTATGAATCGATTGGTGGATAAAGGAAATACGGTAATTGTCATAGAACATAATCTTGACATTATTCGCAACGCCGATTGGATTATTGATCTTGGTCCAGAAGGCGGTAGTAAAGGTGGTCAGATTCTTTTCGAGGGGACACCGATGGAGCTAAAAGAAAATAAAGCATCACTGACAGCACAATATATCTAAATGAAAACATGAGGGCTTGCTGAATGCTCTCATGTTTTTTGCATACATATATTTTAAATAATTCGTGTAAAGTGCTTCACTTCGGGGAAAGGGTTATAATAGTGATATAAAAGCTTTTCCGCTTGAGATAGGCGGCTGATTCACGAAATCCCCAAGTGATTCCCAACAAATGAAAAGTAGGTGTAAAGATGAATTTAAACTACTATAATACATTTATTTTAATAGCGGAGGACAGCTCGGCAGACCACGGCGAGATCCCGCAAACAAAGCGAGTGACAAAAACGATCGGTGAAATTCAATTTGAGCTTTTAAATGGGCATGATTATGAATATACGCAAGAACAAGTTCTTTTTGAAACACATATGCGGCATAAAGGTATTAGTGAAGCCAATCGAGCAGAGGAACGAAATGCCTTTTTTGCGAAAAATCAGGCCTGTATGCGAACCTCTCCGCTCGGAAAAAGATATGGTTGGGGACTACATTTTAATGAAGACGGGTATGTCAAACTGGTCGCTGTGGACAGTCCTGAATACCGAAATTTAGCAGGAAAAGAAGAGATTACAATAACACACGCAATGAAATCTAAGAGATAGAAAGGGGTCGTGTCTGCGATGATAACAATTGGTTTAACAGGTTGGAGTGATCATGATACATTGTATTCGAGTACAAGCAAGCATAAGTTAGAAGATTATGCTGGGAATTTTCCGATGGTGGAGGTGGACACGAGTTTTTATGCGATTCCATCACCGCTCACAACGGAAAAATGGGTAGAGCGGACACCAGAGGAGTTTACGTTTGTTGTAAAAGCGTTTCAAGCGATGACGAAACATAAGGAATGGCAACAATATTATGATTCTGAAACAGAGATGTATAGACGTTTTATGGATGCGATTGCGCCTATGAGCGAGTCGGGGAGACTAAAGGCGATTCTTTTTCAATTTCCGCCCTATTTTGGGTGCACGAAAGAAAATGTTACTTATTTGCGAGCCATCCGTGAAAAAATGGGTGATTTGCCACTAGCAATTGAGTTCCGAAACAAAACATGGTATACAGAGTCGACAACGGTAAAAACATTGGCGTTATTGAAAGAATTAGCATTTATTCATACGGTTGTTGATGAGCCACAAGTTGGCAATGGAAGCGTACCAATCGTTTTAAAAGCAACGAATGAGGCGATGACTTTGATTCGTCTACATGGTAGAAATAGTGCTGGTTGGATGAAAGCGAATAGTCCAGAATGGCGTGAAGTGAGGACATTGTACCGTTACAGTGAAGAGGAAATCAATTATTGGGCGGAGAATATTCGTTATCTACAGCAGCAGTCGAAGGAAGTTATTGTGATCTTTAATAATAACTCTGGTGGAGATGCAGCGGATAACGCAAAACAACTTCAAAAAGCATTAGATATTTCGTATGAAGCTTGGCTCCGATGCAAATGAATCTATTTGATATTTAGGATTATGGTGGAATATAGTATATTTTCTCCCCTTATTCATAATTATTTACGCTAAAATGAGCTGTTAAATTGATAGAAACACAAATGAAAAACGTTTTTCACTCATTTTTTAATAGTATTTTACAAATGATTCTGAATGTGTTAATATAGAAGAAACGATTAAAGGAGAGATAAATATGACTAGAAAGAAAACACCACACACAATTCCTCCAACACTAGATAGAATTACCGTTGTGAGTGAGGCGGATATATTGCAGAAGTTGCGTGAGTCACAAGCTGATGTTCAACAAGGCGCTACGATGTCGTCGGCAACCGGCTGGGCCCAATTTGACTTTAATAACGAGTTAAATTAGTCTTATGGGGAATACCATGACCATAGAATGGTCTGAGGCGTTTTCAGAAGATGTAGCAGAAATTATGCATTACCTAGACTATCAATATTGTAGTAGAAGCCAGAAAGAGAAATTCTATCGGCGCCTTGCGAAGGTAGAGATGAGGTTAGCTATTTTCCCGTTGATGGGTGTTGTTTTAGATGATCCTAAGTATCAGCGAGAATACCGAAAGGTCCGGATGGGCACAGCATATCTTATTTTTTATGAAGTATTTCTAGAGGAAGCAAAGGTTGTGCTACACCGTATTCTGACACAAGCACAAAGATACGACATATTAATTCGTGAAGAAGAAATGAACTATACCTATGATGAATAGTAGGTTTGCTCCCGATTTTGATGGATGAGCAGACCTACTATTTTTAATTATCCTGTCGTACCGATCAAGAAACTAATGGTTAGTATAATGAGAACAATGGCTGTGATGCCAACATACAAATAGTCTTTCTCCTTCAAGAAGGTGACGAACGAAACGACTACGCGAAGCACCGGTGTTAATATCAAGCAAAACAGCCCAAACATAATGATAGCATAGGGTTTCATGTGGGAAATCCCATCGAATATAGCGGTGAGCGACGTTGGGTAGATCGTGCCAGGATAGCCACTTGTACCAGTAAATATTAATAGAATTAAGCCGAGTAAGATGATACCAGCGCTAAGCATGACTCCGATTCGTAGTAAGGAACTGACAACGAGCTCGACGCGGTGCATTTCTTCATCAGTTGTAGATTTATCAGTCATTTAGATCCACCCCAATCCTTCTAGAATCATCTGTAAAGCGACGTAAATCAGAACGGGTATAAATACGAGACGGATAACTTTACTTTTCAGACGTTGCATAATTCGGGTCCCTATTGTAGCTCCTATTAGTACACCAATTGCGACTGGACCTGCAATCATTGGATCGATGTCACCTCGGAACAAGTAAACGGTAGCACTTGCTGCGGCTGTGACGCCCATCATGAGGTTACTTGTAGCGCTGGATACTTTTAATGGCATTTTCATAAAGACGTCAAGAGCCATTACTTTGAAGGCGCCACTGCCGATACCAAGAAGTCCACTCGCGATACCTGCGCCATACATCACACCAAAACCGGCTGGCACATTAGCGACTTGATAATGGACTTCTTTACGGAGTGCTTTATCATAATAGGAATCGTGGAGGCGTAATTTTGTAGCGATTGGATCGGGTTTTACGTTTGGTGGGAATTCGGAACCAACTTTTTTGATCATGGTGATGGCGGAATAGAGTAATAATAGGCCGAAGATCATGTAAAGCGCGGTCGCGGATAGTAGGCCTCCAACGAAGGCACCGGTTATTGCGCCTAGTGTTGTCGCGATTTCTAGAAACATGCCGACGCGCAGATTCGTGATGCGGTCTTTTATGTAGGCAATTGCTGAGCCGCTACTCGTGGCGATAACGGAGATGATACTTGCCCCAATGGCGTACTTAATATCGATGCCAAAAAGCAGTGTGAGCGCCGGAGTCACGATGATACCACCACCTAAACCTAGCACTGAGCCCAATATACCCGCAAAAATAGCGATGAGCAGAAGCGCTAAGATTTGATAAATATCCAAGAAATTTCCCTCCCTTGTTTTGTATACTCCTTATCATACGCCATTTTAAACAGATTGAAAAGGTAAACAATGCACAAACCTCAGTTTTGATACGTGTCAAAATGAACCATATAAGCTACAATAGAAGGAGATGAAAGAGGGAGATGAGATCATGAAACAATGGACGATTTGGCATACGAATGATATTCATAGTCATTTGGAGAAATGGCCGCGAATCTTCGCTTTTTTAAGAGAGAAACGCTTAGCTGCTACGGATGATTTATTTTTTGATATTGGTGATTTTATTGATCGGGTGCATCCTTTTACGGAAGGGTCGATGGGGCAAGGGAATGTAGATCTGTTAAATCAATTGCCCTATGATGCGGTGACGATTGGTAATAATGAAGGTGCGGCGCTTGGACACGCGGAGTTAGAGCACTTGTATGATCATGCGGCATTTCCAGTTGTTTGTTGTAATGTCTATGAAGACCAAGCGAAAACGACGTTAGCGAATTTTGCGAAACCTTCTGTATCTATCACAAAAAATGGTGAGAAAATAGCGGTTATTGGGGCAACGGCGTGCTTTACAGAGTATTATGAGGCGTTAGGATGGGGAATTGAGGAGCCAATCCAAGCGATTAAACGTGAGGTAGCACGCATCGAGGCAGATGTTATTATCTTGCTTAGTCATCTAGGTTTGCCATTGGATGAGAAAATCGCGATGGAAGTACCTGAAATCGATGTGATTCTGGGAGCTCATACACATCATTTACTAGAGAATGGCAAAATAGTGAATGGAACGCTCCTAGCTGCTGCTGGACGGTGGGGCGAGTATATTGGCGAAGTTACGATAACCTTTGATGAGACAACTAGCAAAATTGCGGCGAAACAAGCGCGAGTTCATATAACAAATGATTTACCGGCGCCATCAGATGAAGCAGAACAAGTGGACGCCTTCCTTACTAGAGGAAAGGATGAACTGCGTCAAAAAGTGGTTGCACTTCCGCATCAATTAGAGCATAATTGGTTTAAACGTTCGGAAATTTCGGATCTGTTTCATGAAGCGGCTTGTGAGTGGACGAAGGCAGATACATTTTTGACGAACGCTGGAATTTATATGACAGATTTACCAAAAGGTATTGTGACGGCATATGATATCCATCAGTTATTGCCGCATCCACTGAATTTTATCGCTTTATCGATGACGGGGATTGAACTAGATGTATTAATTCGAGAAATTGCTGAAAAAGAAGCAGAATTACGAGATATACCGTTGCGTGGATTTGGATTTCGTGGTGAGCTTTTCGGGGCTATTTTGACAGAGCGGATGACATTTGATGCGGATACAGATACAGCTTTGTGGGACGGGGCAGCGATTAATCCGGAGAAAATATATCGGATCGCGACACATGATACGTTTGTATACGCGCCATTTTTCCCGATTATTAAGCGAGTGAAGCATAAGGAAGTATATACACCAGAGTTATTGCGCGATGTGATGACTTGGAAATTGAAAGAAAAATACGGTGAGGGAGGCTGACCAAGGAATGATTACGATTCAGAATCAAACGTATGAGATTATAGAGGATAACCGCGATGCTTTTGATGAAGAGGCTTTGACAGAGCGCTATAGCGATATTTTAGCTCGCTATGATTATATTGTTGGCGACTGGGGCTATGACCAGCTACGTCTGAAAGGATTCTTTGATGATGATAATCGCAAAGCAACTTACGATACGAAAATTAGTACGCTAAAAGAATACTTGTATGAGTATTGCAATTTTGGATGTAAGTATTTTGTTATTAAAAAAGTTGTGAAATAAGCGTTTTTAGGAAAGAGGTTAGAAACAGTGAAATATGATGGGTATTTAATTGATTTGGACGGGACGATGTATCTTGGTAATGAGCCAATTCCTGAGGCACAGGGATTTATTGAGAAGCTAGACCAGGCCCATATTCCGTATTTGTATGTGACAAATAACTCATCGAAAACGCCGGAACAGGTGGCGGCGACATTACGTAAATTTGATATTCCCGCAACGACGAATCAGGTATTTACGACATCGCAAGCTACAGCCGAATTCATGTTGAAGCAAGAGGGACGTGGAAAAACGGTGTATCTAATCGGCGAAGAGGGTGTAAGGCATGAAATCGAGAAAGCTGGTTTTACGCTAACATCTGAGAATCCTGATTTTGTCGTGATGGGAATTGACCGTGAAATTAATTATGAGAAGTTGGCGACGGCTACGATGGCAGTTCGTGCGGGAGCTATGTTCATTTCAACGAATGGTGACGCGGCGATACCGACCGAACGTGGTTTGTTACCTGGAAACGGCTCGATTACTTCTGTTGTGGCTTTTGCGACGGGCGTGAAACCAACGTTTATCGGCAAACCAGAAGCGATTATTATGGAACAGGCCATTGCAAAACTCGGTGTGGAGAAATCACGGGTCATCATGGTTGGCGATAACTATGAGACTGATATTTTGGCGGGAATTAGGTTTGGCATCGATACGCTGATTGTGCACACAGGCTTTACTTCACCAGAGCAACTGGCGACAAAAGAAATACAACCGATTCATCGCGTTATGAATTTGGCAGAGTGGGAATTATAAAGAAACGTGAGGCGGAGACTGGAATAAGGTAACCGTCTTTTCTTGTCTGAAAGGGTGTTAGGATATGGCAGTTTTTAACGATATATTTGTTATGTTTTTAATCGTCATGACCGCGTTTTTTGTGGCAAGTGAATTTGCTATTGTGGCGATTCGCCGGCCAACTGTGTTGCAACTTGTTGAAAGTGGTCATTCGCGCGCGAAATATGTGGTGCAAGTGACTAGGAACATGAATGACTACCTTGCAGCTTGCCAATTAGGAAATACATTAGCAGCTCTTGCCATGGGGTGGGTCGGTGAGGCGACGATGCGCAGTTGGTTACAGCCCCTGTTTGATATGTTGCCAGTACCCGCATCTATCGAAGGACCGATCGCGATTTTTGTCTCCTTTATTCTGATTACCTTTTTGAATGTGGTCTTGGGTGAGTTAGCACCGAAAACATTTACGATTCATAGCACGGAAAAAGTAGCTTTACTCATTGCACGACCGCTTATTTGGTGGTATTACATAACTTTTCCGTTGAATTGGTTGCTCAATCATTCCGCCAATTTTATTACGCGCTTGTTTGGCGTGAAGCCAGATACGGATATGGATCGGATGACGCCAACCGAGCTAAAAGTGATTTTAGAAGATAGTTATCGGCAAGGATTGCTTAATCCACAAGAGTTTCGATACATGCAGAATATTTTTAAATTAGATGATGTACCGGCGCAAGAGGTCATGATTCCGCGTATGAAGATGATAACGATCAGCAGAACGGAGACGGTGCAGGATTTGCTGGCGCTAACAGCGAAAGAGACGTATCATATTTTTCCAGTAACAGCGGAACGAGATAAGGATCACATTGTGGGGATGCTACAGGTGAGCGCTGTGATGGCCGGACTCGGACGAGATCTAACTATTTTAGACCAATCCATCGAAAACTTTATGACGCCAATTATGCAGGTTTTTGAAGGGATGAACTTGCAGGAATTACTTTTCAAAATGCAACAGGAGGGGCAGACGTTTGTTGTTTTAACGGATGAGTATGGCGGAACCTCAGGGCTTGTAACATTGGAAGATGTGATGGAGATTATTGTTGGTGACATGGAGGAAGCTACAACGCCGCGAGGTATACGTAAAGTTGCGGAGAATCATTTTGTCATGGAAGGGAATGAGCCTCTTGTTTCGGTGGAAGAAGCGCTAGGCGTGGAGCTCTCTAGCCCAGGGGTTCATACGCTTTCTGGATGGCTTCTGTATCAGCAATTCGATATTGAAACCGGTGATTATATAGAAGAAGCAGGCTGGTGCTTTTATATTCAAAACATGAATAAAAATTCGATCCGTCTTGTCGAAGTCATAAAAAAAGAAGCATCGCAACTCTAAAAAGGGAGCGGTGCTTCTTGATATTATTTTAAAATATCATCATGATAACTATGTGCTAATCGGCTAGCTGCTGCGGCTGCAATAGCTCCAACGATATCGTCTAAAAATGTATGCACTTGTTTGCCATCGTGTTCATTCAATTTAGCTAAAATTCCTGGCTTCACTTTGTCAATATAGCCGTAGTTCGTAAAGCCAATCGAGCCATACACATTGACGATCGAAAGTGCTAGGATTTCATCGACGCCGTAAAGACCTTCATCGGCACCGATAATATTTTGGAGTGGTTGCACAAGCTTACCTTCTTCAGCCAGGACGTCCAATTGAATACCTGTTAAAATGGCATTTTGTACTTCCCGTTTGCGCAAAACACGCTCGACGTTATCGCGACAAATATCAATACCTAACTCGGAATGGTACTGTCTTTGTAAGAATAATACTAAATCCGCGATATCATCAATCGTCACACCGCGTTCAATCAGCCATTCCCGTGCTTTTCTTTCTAGTTCACTTTGTTTTTCAACCATTCCGTCTCCTCCTACTTTCGCGCCAAACTATCCTTCTCAGGTTTTATCTCTTAAAAAACTTGTACAACCTCTTTGAAGCCCATCACTTTTTCTGCTAATGTTAGTTCAATTCCCATTTTTAATGTCATATCTGAACTTGGGCACGTTTCGCAAGCCCCTAACAAACGAATTTTTACAATACCATCGGGGTTACTTCGACAAGCTCATAGTCGCCGCCATCCCGCACTAAAAAAGGTCTGAATTTCTTAAGAGCAGTATCCACTTCCGCATACATCTCGCTATTCATGGCATTCGACTCCTTCCTAACTGTGAATCATTCTCACTTATACTCACTATTATAACAGCATAGGCAAAAAAAGAAAGTGATAGTGTTCCATCAGTAAAGGAATCTACAGCGAAAGGGGGAATAAGACAAAACAAGGCCCCATTCCTAAGGCTCAAGAAGGAATGGGGCAAGTTATATAGCCAGATGGGTAAATCTGACTAAAAAAAGGGAGTGTTACTATTATGTTGACCGTGTGGATTAGGCACGGTAACAACCAAAGTCAAAGTTTCTCAATGCATTACTTAAACGCATTAAAGTAACTTAGATAAGTATAATATAGACAGAATAGAGTGTCAACAAATACATATCAAAATAGTTTCATAATTCTATTAAGAAACCGGTTTACTCGCTTTTAAAGCCTATTTTTTGTAGAATAAAGGAGAGGTGAGCAAAGATGGAAAAAGAAGCGAGAATTTTTGTTTATGGGTCATCGAATATTTGTGCGAGCTGTGTTGGCTCTCCATCTTCTAAGGAGACGGAGGAGTGGCTCAGGGCAGCGATTGGTCGTAAATTTCCAGATCAGTCTTTTCAAGTGGAATATGTCGATATTTTTGCGCCACAAGAGGAAGCTGACATGAAGCGAATAGCCACCATGATCGTGGAAGAGGATTATATGTATCCCGTTATTGTGATTGACGGAGAGGTCATCGCTGAGGGGAATCCGCGTTTGAAGGATATTTATGCCATGATGACAGAACGTGGCTATCAACCAGCGTAAATTGGATTGGAGGGAATCATGAATCCGATTGTAGAATTTTGTGTGAATAATTTAGCCTCAGGCGCGCAGGAGGCATTTGATTCATTGGATGCGGACGCGAACCTTGATGTGATTGAATATGATTGCCTGACGTATTGCGATTTATGCGCATCTTCCATGTTCGCATTGGTGGACGGAGAGGTAGTGCGTGGGGAGACGCCTGCAGAATTGGTTGCTAATATTTATCAATTTTTAGAGGACAATCCTTTTTAATGGAAAATGAGGCTAGTTCCAAAGAGTATGACCACTCTTCGGAACTAGCCTCATTTTTTATTTAATGAAGTTATCGATTGGTGTATCACCGTTTTGAAAGGTATAGGTTTGTTTATATGTCTTGGTATTATCGATAAGGGTGCTGAGGAAATGGGCAACATCGGCTCGAGTAATAGTCGTGCGACCTGTTGTGTATTCACTGATATGTGCAGTCGCCGGCTCGTTTGTGAGTAATACAGGACGCACGATTGTGTAATTCAGCTGGCTTTGTTGGAGCGCCTTATCAGCATTTCCTTTGGCGATTAGATAGTACTCAAGTGATTCAGGGCCATTTTTTGGTTGATCGGCCCAGACAGAACTAACCATGATAAAATGGGAAATGCCGTACTGTTCAGCGTACTGGACCGCTCTAATTGCTGCATCTTGATCGATGGCAATGGTTTTTTCGGGACCGGTATTCCCACCAGATCCGGCAGAGAAAATAACAGTATCGATGCCACTATAGGCTGAACTAAAGTCATCTTCTAAATCGGCAATGATTACTTTTGCGCCAAGTTGTTCAAGCGCCGCTCTTTGTTCTTCTTTGCGAATCATAGCTACGACTTTGAAATTTGCGTTTTTTGCCAGTATTGCAACGGTTTGTTTCCCGATTTGCCCGTTGGCTCCTATTATCAATATGTTCATATAAAAACTTCCTTTCCAGGATTAGATTTTTTTGATTAGTAGTAACACATGGTTGTCAGTCTCGCGTTGTTCAGCTGCCTTCCTATTTCAGGCTGTCTCAGCTTTTCAATCAAATCCGGCTTCAAGAGCCAGCTCCTCGAAATTTTCGTGGCCTCCATAAAAACCAAAAGCGGGTTTTCACTGCGCCCCCTAACAAATTTTTTCGGAGCTAACGGGCTCTTTCAGCACTTTAGTCAAACATTGAGCTGGAGTGCATTGGTTGTACTCTGGATTTTGGATCGATGTAGTTCATCGCGTTGTTTACTGCCGTGGGTGCTTCGCCGAACCCTGTTGCAATCAGTTTTACTTTGCCGTCATATGTGCACACATCGCCTGCGGAATAAATGCCGGGAATGTTCGTCTCCATTTTGGAGTTGACGACGATGGAATTACGCTCGATATCAAGTCCCCATTCTTTAATGGGTCCTAAGGAGGATACAAAGCCGTAGTTCACGATGAAATCATCAATTTCGAGTACTTCTTTGCGATCGCCTTTTACTTCTTCTAAAACTATCTGTGTCAGTTTCTCGGAATCACCAATAATATCGGTCGGAATAAATGGTGTTTTAATCATAATGGATGACTGTTCTAGCTTCTCGACGCTGTGTTCATGAGCGCGAAAGGCATTGCGACGATGGATAATAGAAACTTCTTTCGCAATTGGCTCAAGCATCAATGCCCAGTCTACCGCGGAATCGCCACCACCACAAACGGCTACGCGGCGCCCTGAAAAGCGGCTCAGATCATTAATGAAATAATGAAGATTCTTGCCTTCATATTGTAACGCGTCATCCAGTTCCAGACGGCGTGGTTGGAAAGCACCATTTCCAGCTGTAATGATAATCGCTTTACTGTAATGCGTATCTTGATTCGTGCTAATTTCAAACGTGCCATCTGCCTGTTTTTCAACACTTGCGACAGCTTCCTCCAAGCAAATCGTTGGTTCAAAAGGCTTCATCTGAGCGACCAAGTTATTGACTAACTCCTGGGCACGGACTTTTGGAAAACCTGGAATATCGTAAATATATTTTTCGGGGTAAAGTGTGGAAAGCTGTCCACCTAGTTGAGGCAAGCTCTCGATAATTTTCACGTTTGCTTTTCGCATACCCGCATAAAAAGCCGCGAATAGACCAGCAGGGCCACCACCGATAATCGTTATATCATAAATTTTTGTTTGATCGTCCACAAAAAAACCTCCTATAAATAAATGTTCTCTCGAATTTTCATAACAAAACCATTCTACCATAAAAACATCAGAAACAGTATGGCAATAGCTTTTCAGAATTTTATTACATTGTGAGCTTCTTCTCTTGAAAAAAAGGATTGAAAGAGCTAAGATATAGGGTGAGGGCTTTTTGCCTTCCTCCTGAGACGTAGATGTTTAAGCGCAATCTACATAATTGTCATTAGGCTTTGACCTGATGCAGTTTTTTGTGAGAAAAATACAATGGGAAAGTGGATGTGATACAGATGAGTAAGCCAAAAATCGTCATTCTGGGAGCTGGGTATGGCGGCTTGAAAACGTTGCGTAAGTTGCAACAATTGAATGTTGAAGCGGAATTAGTATTGGTGAACAAAAATGACTATCATCATGAAACAACATGGTTACATGAAGCTGCCGCAGGAACGTTAGACGCAGAAAAACTAATGTATCCTATTGCGAAAGTAGTCAACAGGGCAAAAACAACTTTCATTCAAGATACTGTGGAGAAAATCAACAAAGATGACAAAACAGTAACATTGACGAACAAAGGGGATATTTCGTACGACTTCTTGCTGATTGCACTTGGATCAGAAGCAGAAACTTTTGGTATCAGCGGTTTGAAAGAATACGCGTACACGATTACAAGCATTGATTCTGTTAAGAAAATTCGTGCTCAAATCGAAGGTAGTTTTGCTAAATGGAAAACCGAACAACGCGATGAGTTATTAACAATCGTTGTTGGTGGCGCTGGATTCACGGGGATTGAGTTCTTAGGGGAACTAACGAACCGCATTCCAGAACTTGTGAAGAAATATGACGTACCACGTGAAAAAGTCCGCATAGTTTGCATGGAAGCTTCACCAAAAGTGTTGCCGCAATTCGATGCAAAACTAGTAGACTATGGCGTAGGCGTTTTAGAAGACCGTGGTGTAGAATTCAATGTTGGAACGCCAGTGAAGGAAGCTACAGCAGACGGTATTAAATATGCGAAAAGTGAAACAGAAGATGTGGAAATCAAAGCAGCGACTGTTATCTGGGCTGCCGGTGTCCGCGGAAATAGCGTTATCGAAGCATCTGGATTTGAAGCCGGTCGTGGTCGTGTGAAAGTAAACGACGATTTGACAGTTCCAGGCAACGAAGAAATTTTGATCATTGGGGATTGCTCGTTAATGATTAACCCTGAGAATGATCGTCCGTACCCACCAACAGCGCAAATTGCAATGCAACAAGCAGATATCGCTGCGGTGAATCTTGCCAAATTGGTAAAAGGATATACGACAGAATTAGCCCCATTCGTATACCACGAAAAAGGTACGGTATGTTCTATCGGGGACAACGATGCTATCGGTGTTGTCATGGGCAGAAGCTTAAAAGGCTATCCAGCATCTGTTATGAAAAAAGTCATCGATGACCGTGCATTATACCAAATTGGTGGCACTGGCGTTATGATGAATAAAGGTAAATTTAAGTTCTATAAATAAGCACGCACAAAAATTAGAGCCAAAAGGAAAGCGCATCATGCGTTATCTCTTGGCTCTATTTTTTTATTTACGTGAAAGGAGGTAATAGCCACTTGCTAGTAGGAATATACCGATAACTAAGGGTGGCATATTGGATGACTCACCAGTTTGTGGGAGTTTATCAATGGGTGTAACGTGCTCCTCTATAGCAGATGAATTTGTTGTATTTGGCTTGGGAGTAGTATTCGTTGTTGGCCTGTCTGGGATGGGTGTATTTTTCACGGTTAGGTTTACGGCTACAGTCGGGTTAAATGGAATTGTAAACGGAAGCGCATTTTTATTAAGTTGGTAGCCCTTTGGTGCCGCTAATTCTGTCAGCAAATAATCACCAGGAACAAGATTGGATAGTGTCGCTAAGCCATTGCTGTTTGTTGTTAATTGACCAATTTCTTTGCCTGTTTTAGTTGTGACATTGAATGTAGCGTTTGCTAGTGACTGACCCTGATCCCCTATCTTGTGTACCGTTAGAGCTCCTGTTATCAAATGATTGACGACGCTGATCTCTACAGGTGTCGCCTGATCATACACGATCGTGAGTGGAGTTGCTGAGGGTTGTAATTGATAGCCTGTCGGAGCCACCGTCTCTTTCACAACATATTGATCCGGAATTAACCCGTTAACGACGGCGATCCCGTTTGCATCTGTCGTCACATTCGTCACGGTTAGTCCGTCGCTATCTATCACATCAAAATGAGCACCAGCCAAGTTTTTTGTACCATCTGTTTTTTGAATAATCGCAGATCCGAGCGTTGTTAATCCGGCATCAACAGCTAGCACATGTGATCGAATCGTCGGTATGTTGACTTTTGCAACGCCGTCTTTGTTAGGATCGGAGTTCGTATCCTTATTACCGATTCCTTGCTTCGTAAAAGTATAATGACTGGGATCAGGATTTACGAAAACGACCCGGTAATCACCAGGAAGGAGTCCCGTGAACAAATAACCGCCAAGATTATCCGTCGTTTGGATTCCAACCAATGCATCCAGCTTATCATATAACTGAACTTCTACACCAGGTGCAGCCGGCTCGCCATTATCTTGTACACCATTTCCGTTCTCATCGTGCCAAACGTAATCGCCAAAGCAATATCAATATATAAATTGATATCATCTAAGAAGTTACCAATCGTCAAATTACCACTAGACGTGGAAATCGGCGCAAAAGTAAGCCGAGTGTGTGTTTGACCTGCAGGCACAACATAAGATCCAGAATAATTTCCCCAAGATTCACCATCCGTTGCAGAAAAAATAGGCGTCAAATTCCCAGGAGCCCCTATCAATAGTTCCGCGGTATCAATGCCACCACGACCACGATGGGCAAAACTCCAAGTAAGCGTAGTGCCTGGAATCGTTTTAATATCTTGGTACACAGCCCCTGGCCCATCCGAGTTTAGCTCCACAAAATTTGTACCGGAATAAGCAGGAATCCCCTCGCTGTTCCCATTTTGCCATACTTCAATATTTTCAGAAGGGTTAGAAGTTCCCCAAGCCTCAACCCCTTTTTGATTCACATACCAAACATTGGTTGCACCAGCAGATCTTCCATAGTCCTCGATATCCACCGTTTCAAAATCTGCATTTTTGATCAACCACGATATTTGCCAATTATTAGCGTCAAAATTAGACGTTGCTTCCGCCTTTATCGTGCCGAATAAGCTCACTAAAAAAAGAATAGTAATCGCGAGCCAGCCAAGTTTCCCTTTTAGCATATGTCTCAACTCCCATAATAAATTGCTATCATGTCATATAACTACCCTCCAAAGTAACGATCAAAACGAGCGCAATAAAAAGACGATCCTAAAAACCAGACCGTCTTTCACATCCTATAACATTCCAAATAAGTAATCTACAAGAAAGCCAATGGCGATCCCTGTCAAAGCACCAAAGAAAACTTCCATTGGTTTATGGCCAAGCATTTCTTTTAGATGTTTCTGCTTTTCTTCTTGACCGGGTTCCGTTAGTCCTTTGGCATGCTGTACAAATTCATGAAAATCGCGAGCGAGTCGGTTGAGCGCCACAGCTTGTTCTCCCGCTTGGCGTCTAACCCCCGTTGCGTCAAACATGACAATGATTCCAAATACAACAGCGATTGCAAAGTAAGGAGAATCGATTCCATAAGTGATAGCAAGTGTCGTCATCAGCGCCGTTACTGCTGCGGAATGCGAGCTAGGCATACCTCCCGTTGAAAACATTAAGCCCCATTGTAGCTTGCGATAAACGAGCAAATGAATCGGAACTTTGACAAATTGCGCGAAAAAAATAGCAATAAGCGAAGCGATTAAAGGTACATTGATTAACATGGCGATCTCCTCTTCCCTAGTAAACAGTTATATATTAGTATTGTACCACAAGAGTAGGGAGGGGAAACCTTTTTTGTCAGAGGATTCATTAGAAATAAGTCGGTGTTTCCGATATAATAGAAAAATAACGAGCATGCGTGGAGAGGGAGCGAGAAAAGATGAGTTTAGGCGACTATTTGGAAATGGAATTGGTAGAACTAACGGAAGATTTCGCCACTGTGAGAATGCCGGTGAATGAGAAGACGCGGCAGCCATTCGGTTTTTTGCATGGCGGGGCATCTGTGGCTCTTGCGGAACAAACAGCTAGTATAGCCGCGACAAGGCATGTGAGTGCGGAGGAAATAGTATTTGGGTTAGAGATAAACGCCAATCACATTTCATCGGTACAAGATGGCTATGTGCTTGCTACAGCGACACCGATTCATATCGGTCGAACAACGCACGTCTGGCAAGTGGAGGTCCGCAGCGAAGAAGCGGAGGATAGACTTCTTTGCATTAGCCGGTGTACCTTAGCAGTTAAATTAAAACGTTGATAAAAAACGCCATGTCCGCAATGATTTTTCTTGGGACATGGCGTCTTAGCTATTCTTTTTTATCCTTTTCTTTTTCATCAAGTTCGATAATCTCTTGTTCGGAATCATCGGATTCGAGCTCGATCAACGTTTCTTCTTTCTCCCGAGCGATGTCCTCTAATTCTTCACGTTCCTCAATTTTCTCATCGCGTAATTCCCAATCAAGTTGTTCTTCAAGTTCTTCACGTTCTTGACGGGCACGTTCCAGTTGTTCTTGCTTGATAATAACATTTTTCCGTTTTTTGATATCGTCTTTTTTCACGGAACGGAGTTGGTCGCGAATACGGATCGCCAGTGGCACACCAGTATCGTAAGCCGCACGGTTGATCAAGTGAGAGGCAATCGGAGTTGTTAAATAGATAAATAGGATCGCTAGAAGCACACGTGCATTGAAACCTTCACCGGTATGAAAAAAATACCCAACGGTTGCAAAAAGAAGTAGACTCACGCCAAACGTATTGCTAATGCCTGCTGCATGTGTTCGCGTGTAGACATCGGGAAGGCGAATGACGCCGATCGCAGCTAAAATACTGAGCGAGGCACCGATTAAAATCATGATCGAAATAATAATCTCAATTATCACGTTCACGTTCAATCACCTTACCTTTCTCTATAAATTTAGCGAATGAGACGGTTCCAATGAAGGCTAAGAGGGCGATCAAGAGAATAACGTCTAAATACGCACTTGTATCAAGTAACATCGAGAGAAGTGCTACAATGGCTACTAAGTTCATTCCAATCGAATCTAGCGCCACAACTTTATCGGATGTTGTCGGTCCTTTTAAGATACGATATAGATATAGGAAAATTGAAATAGAATACATAAACAGAGCAATGGAGAGCACAGCCGTTATAATAATCAATGGAACACCTCCATAATCGCGCCTTCATAGGATTTACGAATGGTCGCGATTTCTTCTTCGATATTAGGAACATGAAGGGAATGCACATAAATCGCTTTGTAATCATCAGAGATATCGATGGATAGCGTCCCTGGTGTTAGCGTGATCAAGATCGCCAACATAGTAACCTCCCAATCGGTTTCCAGTGTTGTTTCATAACGGAAAATCCCCGGTCTGATTTTCATATCTTTTTTCAAAACAATGCGTGCTACCATCACGGTCGATATAATTAAATCCTTGAAAAAGTTAAAAATCAATTTCACAAGCGCCAAAATCCGCCAAATATAAAAGCGAGATCCAAGGAAGCGACGCATGAAGAAGAGGAGGAAAATCCCGATAATAAAACCGAGGATAAAAGTCCCTATCGTAAACGCTGACTGCAGGAACATCCACAAACAGGCAAGGATAATATTGATAATTAATTGAAACGCCATTTTTGCATCACTCCCCCAGTACCGCTTGAATATAAATCGATGGGTCAACTAATGGATCAACCGCTTTGTCAATAAGCGGGTACATACCTTCTGAAAAGATACCATAAGCGACGGAAATCGCGAGTAAAATCAAGACGGGTACCATCATTTTTCGGTATGGAATATCTAATGTAAACGTGCCTTTTTTCTCGCCCCAGAACCCTTTGGAGAAAATCTTAATCATCGAAAGGAGAACGAATAGGCTAGAAAGTAACACGATGATGCCACCAACGTAATGCTGTACAGCAAACGCGCCTTCGACAATTAGTAGTTTGCCGATAAAACCGCTGAGTGGCGGAATACCAGCTAAACCGAGCGCGCCAATAAAGAACGTCCAGCCAAGCGATGGTTTCACGCTCATCAAGCCACTGAATCTTTTGATACTCGAAAAGCCTGTGATGGCGATAATAACCCCGATGACAAGGAAAAGCGTTCCTTTAATCAGCATGTCATGAATGAGATAGAAGATGGCACCAGTCATGGCTTCGCGGGTCATGAGTGAGACGCTAAATAAAATCACACCGACCGCGATCAAAATATTATAAATCATGATTGTTTTCATATCGTAATAACTAATCGCTCCAATCACGCCGAGCACAATTGTGATTATAGCAAGTGTGGACAGGAGTGGAAGCGCAAAGCTAGTTTCGTTATAGAAGAACAGCGTGTAGACACGAATAATTGCATAGACGCCGACTTTTGTAAGCAGTCCACCAAACAATGCAAGTACAGGAATTGGTGGTGCAAAATAGGAACCTGGTAACCAGAAGTAAAGTGGAAAAATCCCTGCTTTTAGCCCGAATACAAACAAGAACAGCACAGCAACAACTGTTATCATTCCGGTATTTCCGCCATGAATGTTGGCGATCTTTTGCGAAATATCCGCCATATTAAGCGTACCGATCATCGAGTAGAGCAGAGCGATTGCCATAACAAGAAATGCCGAGCCAATCACGTTGATCAACAAATATTTCACGGTTGCCTTCAGCTGAACCTTTGTCCCACCTAAAACGAGCAAGACGTAAGAGGCCATCAACATCACTTCAAAGAATACAAACAAGTTAAAAATATCGCCGGTCAAAAAGGAACCGTTGACACCTACAATCATGAATAGCACCGATGGATAATATAAAAAGCGTTCGCGTGGTTTTCCGATAGAATAGAACGAATAAAGAAGTGTGCTGAACAGAATCAAACTCGTCGTTGTCACTAGCAAGATAGCTAGCATATCACCGACAATCGAAATACCGAACGGTGCGGGCCAATTACCAAGCGTCACAGCCACAATGCCATTTTGATAGACGTAATAAACGAGGTAAATATTAGCCAAAATAAGTACGACGCTTGTAATCAGGGCGATCGTCCGTTGCACCATCACTTTTCGTGGTAAGAGCATCAAGAAAATCGCTCCAAAAAACGGAATTAGGATTGGCATTAAAACAAGATTACTCATCATCAGCTTCATGCCCCCTTGTCTTAGAAACGCTTTCGCTATCGAGCTCTTGATAGGCCCGATAAGCAAGAACGAGGAAGAACGCCGTCACACCAAAACTGATAACAATCGCCGTTAGAATCAGGGCTTGAGGCAAAGGATCATTGTAAGCTGGGAGCCTGGTGTATCCAGCAGAGGGGCTTTCCCTTTTTTCAGGCCGCCCATCGTCAAGATGAGCAAGTTGACACCATGACTTAAGATCGCCGTCCCAAGAATAATACGCAACAAACTTTTTGAAAGAATGAGGTAGGTGGCGGCCATAAACATGAGTCCAATTAATATTGACATCAATAGTTCCATTTAGTCACTCTCCCCAATCGACTGAATTATCGTCAGCGTCACACCAACAACGACCAAGTAAACACCTAGGTCAAAAATCGTCGCCGTGTGAAGCGAAGTGTCTCCAATAATCGGCAAATCCACATGACCAAATTTATGCGTCAAAAATGGATCACCAGAAATAATACCAATCATGCCGGTGCCAACCGCAAATAATAAACCAACACCAGTCATCATGATTGTATTAATGTTTAACATACTTTTCACGGTTTGCGTATCGTAAGCAATCAGTGTCAGCGTGACTGCGCCTGCCGAAATGAGGCCAGCGACAAACCCACCGCCAGGATTATAATGCCCAGCTAGAAACAGATGCAGCGAGAACAGGAAAATAATAAAGACAACAACTTTAGTGACATTACGCAACAACACGTCATTTGTTTTCATTTTTTTCCCTCCTAGCTAACCGTAATTTTATCATTCCAAAAATACCAATAGATGCAATCGCAAGCACGGCCGTTTCAAACAACGTATCAAAGCCACGGAAATCGACGAGAATCACGTTGACGATATTTTTCCCAGCCGCTTTTGTATACGTGTTGTCAATGTAGTACTGCGAAATCGAGTCGTAAAATGTCGTGTCATAGGCTGAAAGTGAAATCAAGAAGACGACTAAACCGACACCGACACTAATAAACGTCTTGACAGAGAGCCATTTCGGCTTTTCCTCAATATTACTAAACTGTGGCAAGTGATAGAAGACTAACAGATATAGAACAACAGAAATCGTTTCAATCACGAGTTGAGTCAAAGCAAGGTCAGGCGCTCTGGCCACGATGAAGAAGATACTAATGGTGTAGCCCATCGCCCCAAGCAAAATAATCGAGGTAATACGTGATTTTGAAAATACAATACCAACTAGCGTTACCATCACGACAAACACTAAAACATAGTCCATCATCGTCACACGCGAAATCGTCGAAATATCGAAATTTAGCGCATCTGTCATAAATATTGTACCTAACATCAAAATAATGAAAGCCGTCAACATATAGTTCAAATACGTTCGTAGCCACCCCGTCATCACCCATAATGTAAAGCGATATGAGCCTTGTTCCATGTAGTACAGACTATTGTCATACGCCTTGCCCCAGCGGAAAAACGCCGGAACTTTCTCTGTGATAAACGGTTTCCACCAAGTTGCTGTTTTATAAAGTAAGATACCAAGAATAATTACACCAAATGTCATCCATAGCGCCATCGTCAAACCATGCCAGAAACTAATGTGAATCGAATAATCCGTTCCATAAAGTGATGGCATAATCGATTTTACCGCAGGCTCTAGTAGCGGTTTTGCGATGAGATTCGGGAAAATCCCTGTAATCACAACGAGTACCGCTAGAATCATCGGTGGTAGTAATAATCCAATAGGAGCTTCATGTGGTTTCTTAGGTAACAAATGCGGTTTGAATTTACCACCAAAGGTTTTGAAGAAAATAATCATGCTATAAACAAAGGTGAAGATGCTCCCAATCCATGCGATGACAGGAAGTATAACTCCCCACGTTTCGGCCTGGAACAGATTAAGCGACGTCACATCGACCATGCTTTGGAAAAACATTTCCTTACTCAAAAAGCCATTAAACGGTGGCAAACCAGCCATTGCAAACGTTCCAATAAAGGCAATCGTAGCTGTAATCGGCATAATTCGCATCAAACCACCAAGACGCTTAATATCACGCGTCCCTGTCTCATGATCGACAATACCGACCATCATGAACAAACTACCTTTAAACGTGGCGTGGTTAAACAGATGGAACACAGCAGCCACAAGCGCACCAATATAAATTTCATCACTCCAAGAATCGAAATGAAGTGCAGCCGCCCCAACTCCGAGTAGCGTCATAATTAACCCAAGTTGACTAATTGTCGAATACGCTAAAATTGCTTTCAAATCTTGTTTTTTCGTTGCTGTAATCGAACCCCAGAATAGCGTCACAATCCCAACAAGCGAGATCGTCCAAAACCAAGCCCCCGACACCGCAAAAAGAGGCGTAAACCGAGCGACTAAATAAATACCAGCCTTGACCATCGTCGCAGAATGCAAATACGCACTGACCGGCGTCGGAGCTTCCATTGCATCCGGCAACCAAATGTGAAATGGTACTTGCGCCGATTTTGTAAACGCTCCGAGCAGAATAAAGATCATGGCCGGAATAAAGAGCGAACTATTCTGAACAAGCGCCGCCTCCGAAATAATTTCCCGTAACGAGAACGAGCCAGTAATCACGTGCAATAATAGAATGCCACCGAGTAGCATCAAGCCCCCGAATACAGTAATAAGTAACGACTTTCGCGCGCCATAACGCGATCTTTCCCGATGATACCAGTATCCAATCAATAGGAATGAGCTAATCGAAGTCATCTCCCAGAATAAATACAATACAACTAAATTATCACTCAGCACAACGCCGAGCATCGCAGTCATAAAAATAAACAAAAATGCATAAAAATTGTTTAAACGCTCCTTCTTTTTACCTAAGTAGAAAATAGAGTAAAACGTGACGAGCGACCCAATCCCTGTAATCAGCAAAGCAAATAATAAGCTAAGTCCATCAACAACGACGGTAAAATTAATACCAAGTGATGGAATCCAAGGCATCGTTTGTGTAACGACCCCATCCATCGTCTGCGGAATAAACGTCAAAAAATATATAAATAAAATGACAGGAATCGGCAATACGATCCATCCAGTATGCAGTTGTTTGGTCCACCTATAAAAAATGGGAATTAACATAGCCATGAGAAATGGCAAGAAAATGGCGAGGTGTAGAAATGACAAACGTTCTCCCTCCTTGATGAAGATATAATTTTAAATATGACGAAACATCACGATTATGGATAAAAGCTTATGTAAAGCTTAAACATGAAAACCCGAAGATTAAAAATAGGGTGTGATTCTGTGTTCGTGGAGATGTCTAGATTTGTAAATGAAGACATGGAACACGCGTTGTTTGCCACAATTTTTATTATAGCATACTTATTTGCATGAAAAAAAGGGGAGAAACTTGATTAGCGTGTGAAACAGATGATATTTTTCGAATTCTATAAATATGAAGAAAGCTGAAAAATAAAATAATAAAAAAAAGATTACTGATCTGTAAAAAAAGAATAAATTAATCCACATTCACATGACGTTTTCGGTCAGACTTCAAACTAAACCACAGCAATACAAACGCGACGACAAACATGAAGCTCGTAAAAACAAACACATTACTCATCCCTATAAAACCTGCCATCGTACCGCCGAGAATTGGACCGATGACGTTCCCGAGAAAGCGTGCACTTTGGTTATATCCAAGCATCTCGCCTTGCATCTGACCAGGTGCAGCCAATCGAATATACGCCGTTGCACAAGGAACCATTCCGCCGATTGCAATCCCGAATAAAAAGCGGAATAGGATAAACAACCATAAGTTGGGCACAAAAGCTTGTGGCAAAACAAATAAGGCCGCTAAAATGAGCAAGATGTTCAAAATTTTCTCATAGCCATACTTATCGCCGAGCTGACCCCATTTTCGCGTCATCACCAAGTTCCCGAAGCCAGCCGCAGAAAAAGCAAGTCCTGAAAGTAATGCCACATTATCTGTATGCGTCAACTCCCCAACATAAAGTGCTAGAAGCGGTTGCACACTAAAATTTGCCACCTGAATGAGCAATGAAATAATCATGACCATCGTCAAAACCCGCAATTGGAAGATATGCTTCAAGACTTCTCGGCGTGAATAAGTTACTTTTTTTGCATCTGCTAAATCTGGCCGAACTTCTTTTAAGCCAAACGTGACAAGCAGTGCGGCAATAAAGATCGCGATCCCCGTAATAATAAACGTACTGGAAAATCCGAAAAAGTCGGCCAGAGCCCCACCGAGTAGCGGACCAAATAGCATCCCCGTCACACCACCGAGCTGCAATGTCCCAAGCACTTTTCCAGCCTCATTTCGATCCGTTTGTCGCGCAATAAAGGCATTCGAAATCCCAATAAATCCAGTCACAATCCCCATGAAAATCCGCAAAATCATCATGTATGTAACAGAATGAGCATAACCCATGAGGAAAATACTAAGACTCATCCCAAAAGCCGTAAACATCAAAATTTTCTTAAAGCCGTACTTATCTCCAATTCGTCCCCAGATCGGTGAAAAAATAAAAGCAACTAAAAAAAGTCACCCCAAAAATATACCCAGCCCAGCGTTGCACATAGGCCTCACTATAATCTCCAAATGTTTCAATGTACAGCGACAAGAAAGGCATAATCATCGTCGTACTGGCCGAAATCAACAAATTTGCTACCATTAAAATGTATAAATTCCGTTTTTTTACTGACATAAAAACCATCTCTATTCCTTATTAGTTTCCAAAAAGCTAATTACATTATAGAATAAAGAAGTGTAGAAATAAAAATAAACGCTCTAAGAAAGAGGAGGCACCATGGTCAAAAAAATTGTTATTTGGGGCGCGGCTAGTTTATTATGTATATATGTACTCGCTGTATTTGTGAACCTACTCATAATCTGGTTTAAATAAGAGCAGTCAACTAAAAGTAAAAAAGGAGATTTAAAAAATGACATACTATCCACAATTAACAAAAGAAGTAGCAGCGAACGAAAAATTAATCGCGATGGAAACAAACCGTGGGACAATCAAAATCAAGCTATTCCCAGAAATCGCACCCAAAGCAGTAGAAAACTTCCTAACACACGCAGAAAACGGCTACTATGAAGGTATCATTTTCCACCGTGTTATTGCTGATTTCATGATTCAAGGTGGCGATCCAGAAGGTGCAGGCTACGGCGGCGAAAGCATTTGGGGAGAACCATTCGAAGACGAATTCTCACCAAACGCATTCAATATGCGCGGAGCCCTATCCATGGCAAACGCAGGCCCAGGAACAAATGGTAGCCAATTTTTCATCGTTACAAATAAGAATTTGCACCCACAGATGGCAAAACAAATGGAAGGCGCAGGATTCCCAGATGAAGTAATCGAAGCGTACAAAGCAGGCGGAACCCCTCATTTAGACGGACGCCACACAGTATTCGGCCAGGTAGTAGAAGGCATGGGCGTAGTAGACGAAATACAGTCCGTAAGCGTAGGTGCCCAAGATAAACCAGTCCACGACGTAACCATCGACAAAATCACCATCCTATAAAAAGCACCCAGACTTGTTCAACCAAACCCACGCGTGCCGAGAAATGCTTAGTTCCTAGGCAAAAGCGAGTACCGAAGCGGAGCGTATTTGTGTACGAGAGCATCGGAACAGAGCTTTTAACGACGCAAATGAGCGTTTCTCGGCGCGCGTGCAGAGTTCAATCTTGTGTAAACGCTGTATAGTGGTATAATATACGTATAGCAAAAGTAAGCCACCCTAAAATCGAAAGGAAAGATTTTTGATGAAAAATATCGTATTAGTATGTGCGGCAGGAATGTCTACAAGTTTATTAGTAACAAAAATGCAAAAAGCAGCAGAAGCAAAGGGATTAGAAGCGACAATTGCTGCGTATTCTATCTCTGAAATCAATGGACTTATTGATACAGCGGACGTTGTATTGCTTGGCCCTCAAGTTCGTTACCAAAAATCAACGGTTGATAAATTGGCTGAACCAAAAGGTGTTCCAGTGGATGTTATCGACATGACAGCTTACGGTACAATGAACGGTGAGAAAGTGCTTGATCACGCTCTAAAATTGATGGGCGAATAATAAATGAATCGAAGCTGGAGTTGAGAAAGGCATTCGCCAATCTTGATTCCAGCTTTTTTTTGCGCTTTTAAAATAAAGATGGACGAATTCAGTCAGATTACTTCATAAACAAAAAAGCGATACATCTCATTTGGTAGTGAGGCGTATCGCTTTGTTGCGATCTATATATCTTTTGTTAAAATACCATCAAGCATCCGATAAACGTGATGGCACATATCAAGCATCCGCTCATCGTGTGTTACCATAATGACCGCACGTTGTTGATCCTTCACTTCAGCCCGAAGCAACTCCACCACTTCACGACCACGAGTAGAATCAAGACTCGCTGTAGGCTCATCCGCTAAAATCACAGCTGGTTCATTAATCAGCGAGCGCGCAATCGCCACCCGTTGTTTTTCCCCACCAGATAAATCTTTCGGATAAAAATGCAAGCGATCACCGAGTCCAAGCTGTGTAAGCAAGGCTTCACTTTTCTTTGCTACATCCTGTTTTTCTTGCCCAGCTAATTTGCCGATAAACTCAAGTTGTTGCTGTGCTTTCAAATAGGGAACAAGATGCGCTGCCTGGAAAATGAATCCGACTTCCGATAGACGTAATTCCGTCTGCGCTTTTTTTGAAAGATCACTAATGACTTTACCGTTGATGGCAATTTTTCCAGATGTTGGCGTGAGTAGCGCCCCGGCTAACGATAAAAAGGTACTTTTACCAGAGCCAGAAGGTCCAACAATTGCAATCAATTCCCCAGCATTAGCTTCGAAGTTGGTTTCGCGCAATGCGTGAATCGTCGTTGGCCCGGATGGATACGTTTTTGTTACATTTTCAAATTTTAAAAGAGCTGTCATTATTGATCGCCTCCCCGAATCGCGTCCAGCGCGTCTACTTTAGCAATTTTGATGAGTGATAAAAGCGAACCGATAACTGCTACGGCGAAAAATAGGAGACTGTAAAGCGTCATCGTCCAGCCAGTTAAGCGAAACGGCATCGCGTCAGGCATGATGGTTGAAAGGCCAGCCGTCGCAGCGATACTAATCCCGATACTGATAACCGAAATCAATATGACCTGCGAGACAACACTCATCACAAGGTAACTCGTTTTCGTTCCAAGCGCCTTCAAAATACCGAATTGGCCTGTTTTCTGTAATGTCATAATATAGAAGAAAGCTGTCAAAATGAAGCCACCGATCACGATCAAGAAGAAGATCATCATGTTTAGCGTCATTTGCTCCGCGGAATAACCAGGTATCTGATCTAGGAAGTCTTTATGCGAAATGACCGTCAAATCTTTATTGCCGATAGAAACATCTTTATCCGCGTCCTTAGCAAGGATAGCGACAGTACTCGTTTGCGGGATTTTTTGGTGGTAAAGGCTTGGATTTATGGACTGCCAAACCGCCATATTCATATAAACAACTGGAGCATGGCTATATTTCTGATCTTTCGCAAAACCAATCACCGTCATTTGTTTATTTAAAATATCGTCTTCTAGCACATCGCCGACTTTTAAATCACCTTTTAGCGAGGCGTCTAAAATAACGCCATCCGGTTTTGTCACGCTCATCTGTGAACCAGACGTCACTTTTGGCTCCAAAAAACTACCTGGCGTAATCGCGAAGACTGCCATACTGAATTTCTTACCATCATCCGCGCGTTTTAGCGTCTGCATCGATTGACCAAGAACCGCAGCATCTTTCACATTTTTACCATCTTTAATCCCAGCTAAATCTGATTCAGGGAAAAGCGAACGTTCCACTTTACCTTGCGCATCTTTAGCTAAAACATAATACGGCACATCCTTGTTTGCGATCGAAGAAGCATTATCATACGCCAAACCATTCGCGAGCCCCGATAAAAATAAGGATAATAAGACAATCAAAATCATAATCCCCGTTACTAAAAAATAACGTAACTTCGAATAAAGCAATTCACGAAGTCCTAAAAACATATATTCCCCAACTCCTTGTCTTTTAAATTTCTATACTAAGTATAACAAATAAATCGTGAAAAACCGACCATCATCATTTCTGCAAGCCGTTTATCAAGCAAGCAACACCTTTTTGCAGTGTTTCTTTCGGACAAGCAATATTTAAACGAACAAAACCGGAACCTGCGACACCAAAATCAGAACCCATTTGAACACCGACACCGGCATCAATTAAATTTTGATAGAGTGTTTTGTCATCTAGGTCTAATGCTCGGCAATCCAACCACATTAAATATGTAGCCTCAAGCTTTGTTACGCCGACTAGCGGACAATGCGTCTCGATCTCGGCCTTTGTATATTGATAGTTCGCGAAAATATAATCGCGCAATTCGTCCACCCATGAAGCGCCATCTCGGTAAGCCGCCTCCATTCCAACTGCTCCAAAAGAGTTAAGCTCTGGGCGCGACGTATATTTCGCCTCATAATCAAATTTTTTCTGGAATTCAGGATTTGTCGTAATAAAGAAAGAGGCCTTCATTCCAGCCAAGTTGAAAGTCTTTGTTGGTGCCATCAATGTAACGATTTGTGCCTCATAATCAGGAGCAGCGATAGCAAGCGGCGTATGCGTCACATCAGGCATCGTCAAGTCCGAATGAATCTCATCCGAAATAATCGGCACACCATAACGCTCACAAAGCGCCACCATTTTTGCAAGCTCCACAGGGGTCCAACTACGACAACCAGGATTATGCGGATTACAAAGAATAAACAACTCCACATGTTGAATCTTTTCCTCAAAATCCGCCCAGTCCACTTGATACATACCATCTTCATAAACGAGTGGCGTCAAAGTAACAACTCGCTCTGTTTGCGCAGTCACCAAGAAAAACGGGTGATACACAGGCGAATGCATCAAAACCGCATCCCCCTTTTGCGTCAAGGAACGGATCGCCATAGATATAGAAGGAACAACCGCAGCATTTAGAAAAATATCCGATTCATCGACCTGATAATGATGCCGCGTAGCCAACCAATTTATAATACTAGGCTTTAGTCCAGGAGGCGTCATCGAATAGCCTAAAATCCCATGATCCAGCAACTTTTGAAAAGCTTGATGAACAGCATAAGGCGGGCTGAAATCCATGTCCGCAACCCACATCGGAATCACATTTTCCGTTCCAAATAAATTTTTTACATCGTCCCATTTCTCGCTGTTTGTCCCAATACGCGGGATTACTTCATCAAAATGACTCATCACAAAATCCTCCTTGAAAATACACATTTCAGTCCCATTGTATCATAATCTCATGCGAAACGATGAACGAATCAAATCTAATAATTGTGTATTTAAAGGCGTAGTGATATAATTTGTAATTATTGAAAGTGAGAAAGTAGGGTATGTGATGAGTGAATTTAAAGTTGGCGATATTATTACAGGGAAGGTGGCTGGCATTCAAGGCTACGGCGCATTTGTTGCATTGGATGACAAGACACAAGGATTGGTACACATTTCAGAAATCCATCACGGATTTGTAAAGGATGTACATGAATTTCTAGAAGTAGGTCAAGAGGTAAAAGTCAAAATTTTAGAAATCAATAGTGAAACAAATAAAATCGGCCTATCTATCCGCGCAACAGAAGAAGCGCCAGCTAAAACAAAACAAGAACCAAAGCGCGCACCACAACAAATGTCATCAGGTCCAGACGAAGGCTTCAACACATTGCGTGACAAGCTACAGGAATGGGTAGACAAAGCAGATAAGTAATAATCATGAGAGCCTATGGAGACTTCGCTTCACTGGGAGTTTCCTAATCATAAGGCTTTCTAATTTTAATTAACAAACATTTTAGACAACATAGTTAATGATTGTTCTGCGGGTTTGAATTTTTAGATAATTTTAAATATAAGATCTTAAGGGAGGTTTGTTCATGAAAAGGGTTTTGTTAGTAAAGGGGTTTATTTATAATGAAAAAAAGGATGATATTCTACTCGTGAAAAATCGCGATTTAAAATGGGCGTTCCCAGGTGGCAGAGTAGAAACGGATCAAACACTAGAACAAGCACTGATTTCAAAAGTAAAACAACAAACCGATGTCGATTGCCAAATTGACAGTTTGCTTTACGTGAAGGAACGCAGAACTGCATGGGAGCATGTTTGCCTATTTGTCTACAAAGCAACAGCGACTGGTGATTTTTTAACCGTTGAAAAAGATGACAGCGTTTTTCATGCGCGGTGGACCTCGATTCCACAAGCAGATGACCTGCTACAAGAACAAGACGTCGCGCTAAATAAACTTGTGTTAGAAAGCGGAGTTCCGTATATATTGCCACAAGAGAACTAAGACGGCACTATTCTTGCTAAATGAGGACAGTTGATATAAAGTAGGTACTATAAATATGCACTAATAATTTGGAGGGAAAATGATGACACATATTCAATTTGATTATTCAAACGCATTGAAATTTTTCGAGCAACACGAAATCGACTATTTACAACCAGCTGTCACAGCGGCGCATGAGGCACTACATAATGGCACTGGCGCAGGTAACGAATATTTAGGATGGATCAACTTACCTCGTGATTACGATAAAGAAGAATTTACTCGCATTCAAAAAGCGGCAGCCAAAATCAAAGCAGATTCTGAAGTTCTGATTGTCATCGGTATTGGCGGATCATATCTTGGTGCCCGTGCGGCGATTGAGACGCTAAACCATGCATTCTACAACGTATTAGACAAAGAAAAACGCCAAGCGCCGCAAGTCTTTTTTGCAGGAAACAGCATCAGTTCTAGCTATTTGCATGACCTCATTGACGTGATTGATGGCAAAGATTTCTCTGTTAACGTTATCTCAAAATCAGGAACAACAACGGAACCAGCGATCGCATTCCGTGTTTTCAAAGAACTTTTAGAGAAGAAATATGGCAAAGAAGAAGCGAAGTCGCGTATTTATGCAACAACGGACAAAGCCAAAGGTGCCTTAAAAGAGTTATCGAACTCAGAAGGATACGAAACATTTGTTGTACCGGATGATGTCGGTGGTCGTTTCTCTGTCTTAACTGCAGTCGGCTTACTACCAATCGCAGCAAGTGACGTAGATATTGAAGCAATGATGAAAGGTGCTGACGCAGCACGTGCTGACTTCAGTAGTCCTGAGCTATCTAAAAACATTGCCTATCAATACGCAGCAGCCCGCAATGTACTATATCGTAAAGGCAAAGTCACAGAATTACTTATCAACTATGAGCCAGGTCTACAATATTTCAACGAGTGGTGGAAACAATTGTTTGGCGAAAGCGAAGGGAAAGACCAAAAAGGAATCTACCCGTCCAGCGCTAACTTCTCCACGGATTTACACTCACTTGGTCAATACATTCAAGAAGGGCGCCGTAACATTTTTGAAACGGTAGTTAAAGTGAGCAAAGCCCGTCATGAAATCACAATCAATAAAGAAGATAACGATCTGGATGGTCTGAACTACCTTGCTGGCGAAACGGTAGACTACGTAAATGATAAAGCTTTCCAAGGGACCTTATTAGCACATACAGACGGCGATGTCCCGAATTTCGTTGTAGAAGTGCCGACACTTGATGCCTATTCATTCGGCTATCTAGTATACTTCTTTGAAATCGCAGTTGGCGTAAGTGGTTACTTAAATGGGGTTAATCCATTTGACCAACCTGGTGTAGAAGCTTATAAAGCCAACATGTTTGCCTTGTTAGGTAAACCTGGCTATGAAGAAATGAAGGCAGAACTCGAAAAACGTTTGAAATAATACGACAGATCTGCGTGAAACCTCCAATAATCCGGAAGTGCCACGCAGATTTTTTATTTTGGAAATAGAGGTTTAGCAAATTTTACAGCGAGAAGGGAGAAAAAGATGCTTTCCATTGAGCGCAAACAAGCGATCTTAAATTACGTGAAAAACAAAAGAATTGTAAGTGTAAGCGAATTGGCTCGCCACTTTCAAGTTCATGAAGTCACCATTCGTAGAGACCTAAATACGCTAGAAAACGAGCAAAAACTAAAACGAACACACGGCGGTGTCATGATCGAAGAAAAGATTATCTCTGAACCTGACTTTCAAAAAAGAGAAGAAGTACAGTATGAAGAGAAACAACGCGTTGCCTCCTATGCTTCATCACTTATCGAAGAAGGAGACACGATCATACTTGATTCAGGCACAACGACAGGGCACATCGCAAGAGCTATCAAGGATCGCACCAAATTGACCGTAATTACGAATGACATCAATGTAGCGGCAATTTTGCGGCACTCCTCTATCAAAGTCATTATCACGGGTGGCGTTCTATATCCCGCAACTTATATGTTAAACGGTATGATCACAGAAGAAACACTGCGCAATCTTCACGTCCATAAAGCATTTGTCACGACACCAGCAATCGATCTAGAAAAAGGCCTCATGCATTACGATGAGTACCTAGTACCAGCAAAAGTCCAAATGTTACACTCTGCAACAGAAGTATTCCTAGTAACAGACCACACTAAGTTTGGAAGAATCTCGTTGTATAAATACGCCGATTTTGGTGATATCACGAGCATAATAACAGGAAATGAATTAGATTCTTCATTAAAGGCTCGCTTTTTAGAGCAGGGCGTTATTATCCATACAACCTAAAGAATATGCAAGTAAATAAATATTTATAAATAAATTTGCAAAATACTATTGCGTTTGTGTAATATACATGGTATTCTAATTATCGTGCCTCTTATATGAGATCAAAAAAACCGCTAATAGTAAAGGATTATCAAGCACTTTATAGTAAATGTGATCCGAAATTAACATTTAAACTTTTATTCAAAAAGAAGATGAAAAGTGTTGACAAAGATTAGCCCTAGTGATACTATAAGAAGGTCGCTGCTAGATGAAAGCGAACGAGAGATTGCTCTTTGAAAACTGAACAGAAACAAAGATAAAACCAAGAAGACAGCAATGTTTTCGGGTAAGAATCACAGGACGGAAATAGAGAGCTATTTCCACAAGTAATACTAGTAAAATTATTTGCTAGCGAAGTCAATTTGACGCAAGGATCTTATTCACGGTA
>NZ_AODD01000021.1 GCF_000525835.1 Listeria grandensis FSL F6-0971 | reverse complement strand
AATACTTATTCAACACCGTGAAATAAGATCCTTGCGTCAAATTGACTTCGCTAGCAAATAATTTTACTAGTATTACTTGTGGAAATAGCTCTCTATTTCCGTCCTGTGATTCTTACCCGAAAACATTGCTGTCTTCTTGGTTTTATCTTTGTTTCTGTTCAGTTTTCAAAGGTCATTTCCGCGTTGCTATCACTCAAGTTGTTTTGTTTTTTGCGACTTTTAAATCATACCATTCGAGCACTTATCTGTCAACAATTTTAAATAATTTTTTTTGTGATATTTTTCTGTGTAAAAACGTTGAATTAGTAGCGCCGAGAACTAATATATCAATTTATCCAAGCAATGTCAACCAAGTTATCCATATTATTTGAGTTTTTTTTCATACGGTAGTCTAATTCCGCAAAAATGTATGCGTTAAACATTGCCGTGAAGCCATTTTTCTTTTTATAAATTTTTTTGCATAAATTTTTACACTTTTATGCATCCACTAAAAAAGAAAACCACCAGATCGGCTGATATGATGGTTTTGCTGGATGTTTTATATATTTTGAGTGTTATTCTTTGCTTGGCATTCTGGACAAGTTCCATAAACTTCTAGTCGATGTTTATTTACTTCATAGCCTGTTACACTTGCGGCAAAATGTTCTACTTCGTCTAAACCGGGATAATGAAAATCTACTATCTTTCCACATTCATTGCATATGGCATGATAATGCTCGGATGTCGAAAAATCAAATCGGCTGGATGAATCGCCATATGGTAATTCTTTAATTAGTCCTGCTTCTCGGAATACGCGTAGATTATTGTAAACTGTAGCTACACTCATATTGGGGAAGTTCCCTTCAAGCGCTCTGTAAATCTCGTCGGCGGTAGGATGGGTATCAGCATTAATTAAGAATTCAAGTATAGCATGACGTTGAGGAGTTATTCTGACTCCAGTTTTTTTCAAGACATCTATTGCTTCTCGTAAATGAGAATGAGAATTAGACACCGTCATGCACTCCTTTCTCGCTTAATTTAGATTGTACATATAACCCTATTCTACCGAACAATCGCTTGGTCTGTCAACATTAGGCGCGTATTCTTTTTTTTAAACAGGGTTTAGTAGCCTCGATTCAGGTTAATCGTATTTAATAATGATTCTTCTTTTTGGAACCTTCCTACATTTTCAAGCCAAATCTCGAAGCTTCTGTAGAGATATTTTGGTGAGTGCGCGGAAACGTGTGGAGTAATCGTGATATTGGGAAAAGTCCATAATACGTGATCGCTTGGCAATGGCTCTTGCGGTGTTACGTCTAGATATAGATGTGCAATTGGCTGCTTTGTTGCTACCTCTAGCAAAACTTCTTCTGAAATGGCGCTGCCTCGTCCTATGTTAATGAATACTGCGCTTTTTTTCATTGTTTCGAAATGCTTGAACTTGTAAATTCCCTTTGTTTGGGGTGTCTCAGGTAAAATGGATACGACAAATTCAGCATCGGGTAGCGCTGTATGCATTTCTTCTATAGAAACAACGCGATCAAAAAGTTCCACAGAATTACCTGTGGTGTTCACACCGATCGTTTGCATTTGAAAAGCCTTGGCAAAGCGAGCAATCTGACTTCCTATCGCCCCTGTACCTGCGATAAGGATTATTTTTTCTGCCAGCTCGCTTATTTCCTTATCTCGCTCCCAGTTGTGCTTTGATTGTTTGACGGAAAAATTGGCTAAGCGTTTCACGTGGGAAAGCATGTAGGCTATTGTAAATTCCGCCATCGGGATAGCGTGAATTCCTCGAACATTCGTGACAAGAATTTCTTGTTCCTGTAGCTTTTCATGAGGAAGTTCTTCAATCCCTGCTGAGAAAACCATAAGCCAGCGCAGTGCTCGTGCCTCTTCAATAATAGCATCTGTTACGTCAGAGCCATACGTAACAAGACAGTCTATGCTCACTATTTGGGGATAAGTTTCTAAGTCTTCTGTGTAATAATAGTTGTGATTGGGAAATGCCTCCTGTTGCTGTTTTTTTAAATCATCTGGAATTGGCATCGTAAATAAAATTTCCAAAAAAATCACTTCACTTTCTTCGCGTGTCGTCCCCTTCATTTTAGCTTCTTTTTGTTTAGGAAACAAAGAACTTGCTTCTATTCATTGCAGTTCGTGGCTATTTCTACTAAAATGGAAGGGAAGATAGTTTAATGAAGGAGATGTATCAAAAAATGAACCATTCAGAATCGGAAAAGTTACATACGGAGGCACTCTCACATATTGTTGGTGGCGTTAACAGCCCCTCGCGTTCTTACAAAGGTGTTGGTGGTGGTGTCCCTGTAACGATGGAACGCGCGAGCGGCGCTTATTTCTGGGATGTTGACGGTAATAAGTACATTGATTATTTGGCGGCTTATGGACCAATTATTACAGGGCACGCTCATCCTCACATTACGAAGGCAATTACGCATGCGGCGGAAACCGGGATTTTATATGGAACGCCAACAAGGCATGAGGTTACTTTTGCGAAAATGTTGAAAGAAGCTATCCCCTCTTTAGAGAAAGTGCGTTTTACGAATTCCGGTACAGAGGCTGTGATGACAACGATTCGTGTGGCGCGAGCTTTCACTGGACGTGATAAAATTATAAAATTTGCTGGCTCTTATCATGGTCATTTTGATTTGGTGTTAGTGGAAGCTGGGTCGGGTCCTTCAACACTTGGTACACCTGATTCTGCTGGGGTTACGAAAGCTACTGCGGAGGAAGTGATCACTGTTCCTTTCAACGATATCGCGAGTTTTAAAGAAGCGTTGCGCGTTTGGGGAGATCAAGTTGCGGCCGTTTTAGTGGAACCTATTATTGGGAATTTTGGTATTGTTGGGCCTGTGGATGGCTTCCTGGAGACCGTGAATGAACTGACACACGAGGCTGGGGCGCTGGTTATTTACGATGAGGTCATCACAGCATTTCGTTTTATGTATGGAGGTGCACAAAATCTGCTAAACGTAACGCCTGATCTGACGGCACTCGGCAAAATTATTGGTGGCGGTTTGCCAATCGGGGCTTACGGTGGTCGCATTGATATTATGGAAAAAGTGGCACCGCTTGGTCCGGCGTATCAAGCTGGAACGATGGCCGGAAATCCTGCTTCCATTCAGGCTGGGATCGCTTGTTTAGAAGTCTTACAAAAAGACGGTATATACGATCGCTTTGAAAAATTCGGTACAGCGCTTAAAAGGGGAATTTCAGAAGCAGCAACGCAGTATGGTATCACCATTACGGTCAATCAGATTAAAGGTGCCCTAACAGTTTACTTCACTGATCAAGAAATTGTGACGTATGCTGATGCGCAATCAACAGACGGCGAACAGTTTGGCCAGTTCTTTAAACTTATGCTAGAAGAAGGGATTATGCTGGCTCCTTCGAAATACGAAGCTTGGTTTATTACAACCGCACACACACAGGCAGATATTGATACTACACTCGTTGCTGTATCACGTGTTTTTGAAAAAATGGCACGATGATTTGTTTGCAAACCTGGTTTTACGGTTATAATAGGAGAAACGAGTTAGGATTTTTTGTACTCAATTACATGAAAGAAAGGAATAACCAGCGATGAAATTCGGGGCTAGGATTCTAAAAACAGGTATTGCGATTAGTTTAGCACTTTTTATTGCGCAGCTTTGTCATTCTCCATCTCCTTCTTTAGCAGGGATTTCCGCAATTTTTGCAGTGCAACCATCGATTTACCGGTCGTATTTAGAGATTTTGCAACGAGCGCAAGGGAATGTGATTGGAGCGGCAATTGCAATCGGATTCGGACTTTATATTGGCAATGATTTCATTCTCATTGGGATTGCATCCATTCTTTGTGTGGCAATGTTGATTCAATTTAAACTGGAAAACACGATTGGACTAGCACTTGTGACACTTGTCATCGTGATGGATTCGCCGAACAGTGACTTCTTGATGGTTGCTCTCACGCGATTCGGAACGATTATGCTCGGTCTTGTCGCTGCTTTTATCGTGAACTTGATCTTCCTGCCACCCAAATATGAGGTGACTTTATTCCAGTTCATTTATAGTACAAATGATGAGATTATGCGCTGGATTAAACTTAACTTGCGACACGCGGCAGATTTCCCATTGCTAAAAAAAAGACATGAAATGGATGCAAAAGCAGATTACACAAATGAGTAGCTACTACGAATTGTACCGTGAAGAGCGAACGTTTTTGCGACGAACAAAGATCTCGAAATCTCGAAAAATCGCCGTCTATCGGCAAATGATTCTTTGTTCGCAGAAAGGTTACGAGCTATTGAAAATACTACACCGGTATGAAAATGATTTTCTTCAATTACCTCCTGACAAACAGGAGCTCATTCGAAGGCAGATCGATTATTTGACGGATACACATGAGCAGCTCTTACTCACGTATATTGATAAGGTCTCTGTCGATTTGAATTATGCGGAGAAGCATTTTTCACAGGATCCGAAAGATTTGATGAAATTATTTTTGAATGAGATGGAGGAATTTGATAAGGTTGATGAGGATGTTGGCATTGATCAGTACCATTTGATGCGGATTATTGCTTGTATCTTTGCTTATCAGGAAACCGTGGATTATTTGGAAAAATTAATGCATAGCTTTAAGCTTCGTCATAATGAAGAAAATAAAATCGATATTGATGTTCATGAATCGTGATGAGCAAGCAAAAAAACCGAGTGGCTTCTAAGGCTGGCTCGGTTCTTTCGTTTGGGTTAAAATCGTTCTGTTCGTGATGATGTCCCCTTCATTTGCAAGACCCCAGTCGCACATTGCGCGCACAGCGGATAAATTTGTGATCGTGTTGTCTCGCACGAAAAACGGTCTATTACCTGAATCAGACTATATTCAAAATCATCTTAAAAATGTGGCACAAATGCCTGCTGATGTTTGCAAGGATACACGAATCATTTCCGCAATGTTTTGGAAAACGATTTTGATTTACTTGCGAACGACCGACTTGTTTTTGAATGGGCTAGTCGGCAAGCTTACTTAGCGATGGCAAACATGATGACAAGTGTTGCCGCCATTGGCATCGATTCTTGTCCGATTGAGGGTTTTGATAAACAAGCCATCGAGCAGCTCTTAATCGCTGAAAACTTGCTGGATACTGACACATTTGGTGTTTCTGCCATGCTTGCATTTGGCTATCGAAAAGATGAACCTAGTCGCCAAAAGATACGTCAATCGTTAGAAGCTCACGTCCAAACCATTTATTAAACGGCAAAACACGCAAAACAAGATCCTAGAACGGGAGCTTGTTTTGCGTGTTTTTTGCTACAAATTTAGCGGTATTCTTTATACTTTTCATACCAAATGTCGATGTAATCTTTGGAAAATGGACCTTTTTTGTTCCAGTATCCAGTGTGAAAGGACATCTACATTATGACGCAGTATACGGTCGATCGAGTCTGGGTACTTCATTTGTCGTCTATGCTGCTCGTATTCGCCCTCATCTAGCAAGTGGAAGCGCCCATCTGGAAATACTTTAATATCCAGATCATAGTCAATGTACTTGACCGCTTCTTCATCTGATGCAAAAGGCGTACCTAAGTTACAATAGTGGTATATCCCGTCTTCTCTAATCATTGAAATCACGTTAAACCAGTATTCACTATGAAAATAGCAAATGGCCGGCTCGCGAGTTACCCACTTACGCCCATCTGATTCTACTACCAAAGTGTGATCATTCCCACCGATAATAACATTTTCCGTTGATTTCAATACAACCGTTTTTTTCCAAGTACGATGAAGTGAGCCGTCGTGTTTTGTAGCTTTTGATTTGAATTATTTCTTTCTCTTTAGGTAAGTACATCCAATATCCTACTTTCTTCATGTACTATCGATCTAACATCCTTTTCCATTATACCATGCAATCCGTTGCAAAAAAACTGAAAAGACACGAAAAGCTGAAAGAGACCGTTTAGCCTCGACAGAAATTGTTAGGGGGTGCAGTGAAAACCTTCTCTTGGTTTTTGCGGAGGCCACGAAATTTCCGAGAGGCTGGCTCTTGAAGCTAGATCTGAAAGCGATGATATGCCAAAAATGGAGCATTCCCGCGTGCATGATTGCTACACTTTGACCTACCACAACACTATTCCCTACCTCTCTATATCTTTAAACCAACAACGTCCGCCCACCATCTACAATAATCGTCTGCCCACGGATCATATCCGCCTGATCACTAACCAAAAACGAAACAGCCTTTACTAAATCTTGCGCTTCAACCATACGCCCAGCCGGAGTTTTAGCAATCGCATCCGCCAACAGCTCCTCCCGATTTGGAAAATGATCCAATGCTTCCGTCTCAATCAACCCGCCCGAAACAGCGTTCACAGAAATTCCTAGTGGTGCTAATTCTACCGCTAAATAACGCGTCAGTGATTCAACTGCTGCTTTAGAAACCCCCACTGTCGTATAATTCTCCAAATAGCGAATGGCTCCAACTGAACTCAAACTAACGATTTTGCCACCGCCTGTTTTTTGCATCCGTTTCGCCGCTTCTTGACTTGCAAAAAGTAGCGCCTTTGCATTGATATCCATCGTCCAATCCCAATGGGACTCGTTTAATTCCATAATCGGGCGCAAAACACCACTCGCAGCATTATTCACCAGCACATCTAGTCGGCCAAATGCTTCATCAATTTCTTCAAACATCGTCTTCAACTTCGCAACATCGCCGACATTCGCGCGTACGAGCACTGCCTTTTGCCCCAACGCTTCGACTTCCTTCGCCACCTCTTCTGCTTTATTTCTACTTCTAGCAAAATTAATCGCAATATCATATCCTTGTTTGGCGAGTTCTAATGCGATTTCTCGTCCAATCCCTCGACTACTTCCTGTTACTAACGCTACTTTATTCATTGTACTGTTTCCCCCTTTTGGAATGCTTGCCACATTTTTTGATATGGAACTGGAAATGCCAACTGCTCCATCTCAGCTTTTGTGACCGTTTTTAATTTTAGCTCGGATGGTTGTGCGGTAATCGCTTGCGCTACGAAAACCTCTACTTCCCAAACCAGATGTGAAAAAATATGTTTGACGTGCGTTACTGGCTCTGCGCCTAGTTCGAGTTCCAAACCATATTGTTGCAAAAAGGCAAGCTTCATCGCTTCCCGGTTTTCTAACTGATCGACCGTCGGAAATTGCCATAGATTCGCAAGTAAACCTGTATCCGACCGCTGTTCTATCACAAATTGATCGCTCCCTGTTTGCACGATCGCACTTGTTAGGAACACTTTCTTCACTTTTGTTTTTTTTGATTTTGACTGGGTATTCTTCTTCTTTTCCAACTTGGTGCGCCTCGCAAAATTCTTGCAGCGGGCAAACTAGACACATCGGTTTTTTCGGTGTACAGACAAGCGCGCCGATTTCCATTAAACCTTGATTAAATTCGCCAGGTTTTTCGGGATCAATGAGGTCATACAATGCGGCTTCGAATTTTTTCCGTGTCTTCTGCTTCATAATGTCGTCATCGATTTCCAAAACACGCGAAATAACGCGCATCACGTTGCCATCGACAGCTGGTTCTGCTCTTTCATAAGCGATACTTAGAACTGCGCCCGCCGTGTAAGGACCCACGCCTTTTAAAGCAAGAATCCCTTCCAGATCACTAGGTACGACACCGTTATGTTCAGCCACAACTACCTTCATCGCGGCCTGCAAATTGCGAACCCTCGAATAGTAACCTAAGCCTTCCCATGCCTTTAAAATACGTTCCTCTGGCGCATCTGCAAAGTCCTGCATCGTTGGGAACCAGGTCATGAAACGCTCAAAATATGGCATAACTGTGTCTACTTTTGTTTGTTGTAACATGATTTCAGATACCCAAATACGATATGGATCTGTATTTTCACGCCAAGGCAATACTCTTTTATTCGCTTCATACCAATCAATCAGCGCTGATCTGAAAGCAGTAATCTTTTCATTTTCCCACTCCATTATATGTTTACTCCTCGTTTTATGTTTATATTCTCATGGTTTTCTAATGCCTGTTTTCGGGTATTCTGTAGTATAATATAGATATGAAAAAAACTTCTCATTCTCGATTTTAAGCAACGTTACCATTATACAGAATCGAGCGGTGATTGGACAGCCAATTGCCTTTGCACAGAAGTTTTTCCACAAATCGAAAATAAAACTGTACGCTTGGTTTTATTTAAGGAGGAAGTCTCTTGGACACTGGCACACATGTTGTTATGGGAATTGCACTCGGCGCTGTAGCTACAGCGATCGACCCTACTATTGTGGGGAGTTCCGCTGCCATTGGTATCATGACAGCCACTATTATTGGATCACAAATACCGGACATTGATACTGTTCTTAAACTTAAAAATAATGCGGATTATATTCGTAATCACCGGGGAATCACGCATTCCCTACCAGGTCTTGCGATTTGGCCGTTACTCCTTTCTGTTATTCTTTATTTAATCTTTCCAGCTGCACCGTTCTGGCATCTCTTGCTATGGACCTTCGTCGCGGTTGGGCTGCATATATTTGTCGACATTTTCAATGCGTATGGAACGCAGGCATTGAGGCCATTTAAAGATACGTGGGTCGCTTTTGGCTTTATCAACACGTTTGATATCTTTATTTTTGGTTCTCACGTTGTGGCCATCATCATTTGGTTACTCGGGGCTCCTGCCTTACCTACATTCTTCACGCTGTACGCGATCTTGGCACTTTATTATGTAGCAAGATTTATTACGCAGAAAGTTATTACCCACGCGGTCAAAAATCTTATTCCTGATGCAGAGGAAATCATTGTGGCTTCTACGATTCGCTTTTTCCAATGGCGCGTCGCAGTAACTACAAAAGATCATTATTATGTCGGCCGAGCTTTTAAACGTACGATCTCGATTTATGAGAAGTTCGATCGCTTGCCGGTTCCTGATAACGATATTATCCATGCAGCGATGAAAGATAAGAACTTGACGGCATTTGTATCCTTTTCCAAAGTGTATAATTGGCGTATTGAAGAAAAAATGGATGGCACTTACGTCACCTATACCGATTTAAGATATCGGAGTAACGGACACTATCCATTTGTCGCTGTTGTGAAACTCGACGACGACTTAGAAATCGTTTCTTCATACACCGGTTGGATTTTCAGCGACGAAAAACTACACAAGAAGCTACATCCAGCAACCAATTAATTTAAAAGGCCTTCTCGTTTTTTGTCTGAGAAGGCCTTTTAATATCCCTGCGTTACCTCTCTTTTCTTTCAACTAAGTGAAGTGAGGCCCCGTGTTGCTTAATCTGTTTGGATACATAGTCGTTTGCATATTCAACGCCGCGGTACGGATAGCCTGCTTTTGCATACGTTGCTTCAAAATCAGTCCATAACATCTCGACCCACCATAACGCCTCGTCTTCCGTTAAATTAGGGTTTATTTCTAGTAATTCTTGTTTTAATTTCTCAAAATAAGTTTGCATTAGTCTTGCTCCTCTTCGAAATCTAATTCATGTTCACGCATATAATCTTGAATAGTATCATAGGAAAACCCTTTTTGCAATAGGGATGTGATCGTTTTTTGACGACATTTGGCTGGACCTAGTCGGCGATTCCGTTGCAATAGTTTGCCTAGTTGTTCGCCTAAAACATCTTGTTCCTGTTCCTCTGAGAAATCTTCGAGCGCAATACTGCTTGCTTCTTTCGCAATATCTGTTGTATAGCCTTTTTGGATGAGCTCCGTTATTAGTTTTTGTTGCAATTGGCGCTTGGCAGATTTGCGGCTACGGTTGACAATTTTGGTAGCTAGCTTCACGGCATTTTCTAGTTGCGTATCCTCTTTAAAATCGACCAGCGCCTCTTCAATATACTCGCGGGTGATACCTTTCGTTACGAGTTCCCTCTCGATTTGGCGGGGGCCTTTAGAAGTCGTGTTAACCTGCGTGCGGACGTATAGATGCGCAAATTCGAGATCATTGATATATTTCATTTCGGCTAAGCGTTGGATGACAAGGCTGATTTCGTCTGGCTCCATCTCTGCTTTCGCGAGATGCGTGCGAATTTCTTTTTCGGAGCGTACGCGGTGAGCTAAATATTGGATGGCTTTATTCAATCCACGACGTATTGCGTCTTCTTCTTGTATTTCGGCAAGCTCGGACTCGTTTAATTCCCGATCTTTAAACAGCTGGTATTTCGTTAGCACGACCTCGTCTACGCTGAATAAATATTTACCGGCAACAAAGATATTATATCGTTCTTTATTTTTTTGTTGTTGCGAAATGGATGTTATTTTCATCATTATCGCCTCCTCTTCTCTACTCTTATCATACGCAAAAAACCGTTTTAAAGCTATCTAAAAGGGAAAAGTAATATAAATCTAATACGTCAGGAGTGATACAAAAATGAATATTTTAATGACAGGTGGTACTGGTTTTGTAGGCAGTCACCTTATAGCGGCGCTTTTGGGTAAGGGCCACACTATTTATTGTTTAACGCGTCAAGACAAGGAAGATACGGCTGGTGTGCATTACTTAAAATGGTTAGATGGCTCTATGCCTAATTTGGATGGGGTTGCCATTGATATATGTGTGAATCTTGCGGGTGCTGGTATTGCGGATAAACGGTGGACTGCTCAACGTAAGCAATTAATTTTAGATAGTCGTGTCGATGCGACCACAGAGTTTGTGAAAATCATTCATAATCTGCATCCGAAGCCACGCCTTTTGATTAACGCGAGCGCCATTGGGGTTTATCCTACATCTCAGACCACTTTTTTCTTGGATACAGAAGAACATGTTGCGGCTGATAATTTTCTCGCAGAAACGGTTATTTCATGGGAAAAGGCAGCACGACCAGCCGGAATTCGGACGGTGTTTACGCGCTTCGGTTTAATTCTTGGGAAAGACGGCGGGTCCTTGCCACTGCTTACGAAACAGTTTGCTTTTTTGATTGGTGGGCCGCTTGGCGATGGGAATCAGTGGTACTCATGGATTCATATTGACGATGTGATCGCCGTGATGTTGTTCGTTATGGATCACGAAAATATCGAGGGTGCAGTGAACGTAACAGCTCCGCACCCCGTACAGCAAAAAAAGTTCGCCGAGTTACTCGGCCAGGCAATGAATCGACCTGCAAAAGTAGCGACACCAACGACGATCATCCGATTAGCAATGGGAGAACGCGCGATCCTGCTTTTAGAAGGTCAACGTGCCTACCCGCAAAAGTTACTCAATCAAAACTTTGCGTTTGTATTCCCTAAAATCGAGGATGCACTGGCAGATTTAATACGTGACTCATAAAATAAGCGCTTGGGACCTGTCTTAATTCAGATCCTAAGCGCTTATTTTTTATTTTATTTCTTCTAAAACCGGTTCTGGTTCTTCTGGAATATCCTCTACAATTTGTGTTCTGGATAGTGGTCGTTTTTTGCCAACAAGCGCCATTAGCTGTAGCATCGTAAAGGCGATTGAGCTTCTTTTGCGGAAGGCAACGAATTTTTGAACCCAAGTAGTGACGTATTTAGATTTATAATTGCGTAAGCCCTGGAAGCCGTAGAAACCTTGACTGTAGCGGTAAACGAGGCCAGCTAAACGTTCTCCTAAAAAGGCAAACTGGGAAGCTCCAACGTTTGAAAGTGGCGCCATCCCGGCGTTGAAAATTTGGAAACCTTCTTCCTGCCCTTTTTGGAAGAGATTAATAAATAGGAAATCCATGATTCCGCTTGGCGCATCTTTGCCATAGCGCATTAAGTCGATGGATGTCATTTCATCGTTATAACACGGCATCATGGAAGCGAAGGCAATGATTTCACCGCTCTCATCTCGGGCAATTGCGACGGGTGCTTGTGACAAATAGTAAACATCAAAGTAGCCTAATGAGAAACCTTTTTCAGTGCGGCCGTCCAACCAATCATCAGAAATTTCGCGTAGCCGCTGGATGGTTGCTTCATCAAAGTCTGGTTCGATGACTTCAAATATATAGCCTTCACGCTCAAATTTGTTCATCAGTGCGCGTTCGCCTTTTCGTTTTTTACCGGTTAGTGTGAACTCTGGTAAAGATACAAAGCCTTCTTCACCGATTTTCATGAAGTCAAAGCCATGGTCGTGGAGGAATGCTAGCATGTCGACATCTACTTCATAAAAGACTGGACGGTAACCGAAGCGATCGGCGTAAATCATCAGTTCTTCCAATGCCTCTTCTAAATACTCTTTATCCCCAATCGGCTCACCCATGATGACCATTTTATCCGCCTTAATTCGGAATGGAAACAGTACTTTATCGTCTTTAGACCAGAAAAGCAATTTGTCACGCATAAAAATGGTATGGGTTACTTCGTTGCCCTTATATTTCGCCAAATGAGCGCGTAAACGTCTTGCGTCAAACGGTTCGCCAATCGTCACGTTGGTCATCGAGAAATAGTAGAAAATCACGATGAGACTCAAAACCGCAATGGCCACGCCTATAAACCCAGTAATCCAAACATGTTCGGATGGAATAAGGAGAAAGTCGGGAATTTTCTTGTGATGTGGTACTTTTGGTGAATTGTAAATACCGATTAGGACATACCCGACCAAACATACGAGGAATAACGAGCTATCGAAAATAATTTTACTCCACGTGTATACCAGCCTTTCGCGATAAAATTCGTGCCGGGCAAGATAGACACAGAATAAGACAATACCTAGGAAAATCGCTGCTTTAATCGAAAAACCTTGGGCAAGCGTGTTGAAAATCGCGCAACCTAGCACAACAATCGTCGTTACGTACGCTTTGGTGACTTTGCTTTCGATCCCGCGAGCCAGCCCTAATAGTAGAAATCCAAAAGCGATCATCGTGATTTGTGACACGAAGAAAAGGCTAAATGGCGCGAGTTTATACAGCAATGGTAAATGATAAATCGCGTTGGGAATCGCAGCGGAGATAATGAGCATCAGCCCTGCGAAATAAACGAATAGAACGAGAAAACGGTGCGCGAGTTTTTGCAAGAACAGAAGCGGCAGGCCTTCTAAATAGTCGTTGAACTTCTTCCCTGCTTTTTGAACGAAGAATAGTAGCCCTGCGGCAAATGGGATAATGTAATAGAAAATCCGGTAAAATAGCAACCAAGCCACACTTAGATCTGTTGGGACGCCAAGCTGCTCGAGGCCGAGGATCATAACAACATCAAACGTTCCTACCCCACCTGGTACCATCGATGCAATCCCGATGACGGACGCAATAACAAATAGCGGAAATACTTTGGCAACGTCGACTGGCTCGTTCATTAAAACGCCAATAATGATGAAGCAACCAAATGCGAACGCCCACTCTAATAAGGATGCTAATACGAGTAGTAACTCACGTTTTAGCGGTAAATCTTCAAATAAGGTTTTACTTTTCCACTTCGTAATGAAAAATAAGATTGGGAAATATAATCCCCCACCTAGTAACCACGGCCAATAATTGCGGAAATGATCCGCAAAACCGGGAATAAATAGTGTAACTAGGCCGATTAAGCAATAGATAGATAAACCGGATACGAGGAATAAGGCAATTTTTGAGATCGCTAGAAGAATTTGTTTATGGTCTGCGTTTTTGCCATAAAAATTGGCACGTAAGGAAGCTCCTAGCACACCGCCAAATCCGCCGATATTGGTAAATGTGTTGGTAATCCAACCAGATGTGATAATGTGACTGGTTGGGAATTTACCTGGTAAGAGTTTGACGATGACAAAATCATAGATGAGCATCGGTGTCACGGCAATGAGTCCGACTACAATCATAATTAAGATATTTTCTGGGCTCTGTGATGTTAAGTTATCTTTTAAGGCGCCAAAATCGGTGGTTGTCCCGATGCTGATCACTTCGTATACGACGAACGCCAGCACGAAAACGATAAAGATTATCTTGGCTTTCAGACTGTTTTGTTGGAACCATGCTACGAGTTTTGCAAATCTTTCTTTCATCATACCAATCTCCTTCACTATTTCCAATTTTGACTATTGCGCTGCTGTTATTTTTTTCGTTTGCGAACGCTTGGTAAACAAACAGCAACAAGAATGCCGAGTAAACCACTTAGCGTGTTTAAGATAATGTCGTCAATGTCGGTCGAACGGTTCTCAGGTAATGTGATCCCACTAAAGCCAGTAATGATCGTTGTTTGAAGAAACTGGACCAATTCGATGCCTGTCGAAACGAGCAATGCTACCAAAAGCGCTGTCCACCCCCGTTGAATAATTCGAAAATAGAGCAGAAAAAAGGTTAATGGCGCGAGTAATAGGAAATTTCCGATTAATTGAATGATCGTCGGCATCGTCGGTAGCGTCTGTTGTAGCGTGTTTTCAATCGTCGTAAACGGCACAAGATTCACCATTTCCTGCTGGATATGAAAACTGCCGGTATAGGTGCTTTTGATAATATCCCCAACCGCTATATATGTAACCAAATGATGCAAAATAAATAAATATAAAATAAAAGCTGCTAACCAAATAATGTCTGCCCAACTTCTTAGCCATGCTTTTTGTATGAGGAAGATCGAGATGGCGCCGAGGATCACACCGTTAACAAGGACGTTTATGAACTCTGCTTTGCTACCAAAATCGAGCGCCAAAAATATACCGTACCCCATATATAAAACCGGAATCAGAAGAACAAGAAACCGAATTTTGTCATTTTTCATTTATCTGCCACACTTTCTTATCGACTAATAGTCTTCCTTAGTTTAACAAATAACGTGCACAATGAAAAGCACTGTGACGCCTTTTACACCTTACATTATTGCAAGGTAATTAAAAAAGGAAAAACGAGGACCATACGCACGCTCTTCCTTTTTTCATTGTTGTTTGTCACATTTTCATTTCATAGACGAATTGTTCGCCGCGCGGGCCTAAGACGGTTCTTGCCGTTTCTCGAAAACCGCTTTTTAAATACAGCTTTTGTGCAGGGATATTGCGTTTATTCACAGCTAAAACAACCTGATCGATCATGGTAAAATGAGCATTTACGTAAGCCTTTAGTTCAGCGAGAGAACGCGTCCCGTATCCTTGACCTTGCATAGTTGAATCAATCGAATAGCCTCGCAAAAGTAAAGCATGTGGTTCCGCTACGTAGGTCGCCAAATCAGGCCCATTATCCAAAACGAAAAATCCAACGACCTCCTCGTTATCGCAAACAAGGACACAGTGGTAGCCTTCTCGATCTAAAAAAGTTAATGGATGCGCGCAGAACGTGTCATTCTCTAGCGTGTAATTTCTGAGAGCCTCCGTTTGTGATGCTTCTTTTATGAATTTCTGTAAGGTTACTGTCATCGGTCTTTCGCCCCTGCTCATTTATTTTTTTAGCGTTAAAACAGTGATACTCTCAACGTGTGCTGTATGCGGGAACATGTCAAGCGGTTGGATATACTTCACATTATATTTCTTCGACAAAACTTGAATGTCGCGGGCAAGGGTCGATGGATTGCACGATACATAAACGATCTGCTTGGCATTTGTTTGCAAGATCGATTGCAACAACTGGTCTTCACAACCGACACGCGGTGGATCGACAACAATCGCATCTGGTTTAAAGCCGGCCTTAATCCATTTCGGGAAAATTTCTTCTGCTTTGCCTGTTTCAAAAGTCACATTGGTCACACCGGCACGCGCGGCATTGGCATTGGCATCATCAATTGATTCTGCAATTGTATCCATGCCACGAACTTCCTTAGCTCGAGCGGCTAAAGAAAGTCCAATGGTTCCTACACCACAATAAGCGTCAACGATTTTCTCGTTTCCAGTCAAGCGAATAGCACGTGCTACTTCACGGTATAGTTTCTCCGTTTGTGACGGATTCAATTGAAAAAAGGCGCGTGCTGATAAGTCGAATTCGATTTCGCCTAATTTTTCGGTGATTTTCTCTTTACCAGCTAGGAACAGCGTCTCTTCACCGAAAATTAACGATGTTTTTGCTTGATTCACATTTTGCATGATCGATACTACTTCTGGGAACGCAGCTTGGATACGCTCCAACAACTCACGTTTTCTCGGCAACTTCTTGCTATTCGTTACGAGTACAAGTTGAATTTCGCCGGTTTTGATACCCGTACGAACCACGATGGTACGAACAATTCCGCTATTGCGTTGTTCTTCGTAGATCGGAATTTCGAGTTCTTCTAATAAATCGCGAACGAAATTGGTAACTTTGACTGTATCCGGATGTTGTACGATGCAATTTTCGATAGGAACAAGTTCGTGACTTTCTGCACCGAACAGCCCGGCTTCCACAACATCATCTATTTCACGGACTTGAAATTGGCTCTTATTACGATAGCCCCAGGGATTCCCCATTCCGATTGTATCACGGATCGCGATTTGCTCTAGGTGAAAGCGCGTATGTTTTTCAATGGATTGCACGATTAGATCCTTTTTCATTTTAAGTTGTTCTGGATAGGATAAATGCTGTAATTGACAGCCGCCACACGCGTCGTAGACTGGGCATGGTGGTGTCACACGATGTGGTGATTTTTTACGAATTTTGCGGATTTTTGCCTCTGTATAACGCGGATTTACTTTAGTAGCCTCGACCACAACTTCTTCTCCCGTTAAAGCGCCGGTAACGAATACGACGGAACGCTTGAAATAGCCGATTCCTTCGCCGTTAATACCGATCCGTTTTATCGTTAGCGGGAATTGTTGACCTTCTGTTACTGGATTTTCGCTCAAAATAATTCTCTCCTTATGGTTGGAATCTAATTTATTTCCCCAACCAGCTTTTTCTGTCGTACGATACTAAGTGTGGCGTTGATTTCGCCACCGATCATCAAAATCGTTCCTGTTATATAAAACCACAACATCAAAATAATAATGACGCCGATACTGCCGTATGTTGCGGAATAGTTGGCAAAATTGTTTACGTAATAAGCGAATCCGATCGACGCTGCAGCCCAACCAATTGTCGCAAAAACAGCCCCTGGTAAAATGCTGAACAGTGTACTCCTGCGGTTCGGCGCAATCCAAAAGATAAAGGAGAATACGATGAAAATCACTGCCAGCGTCACGATCCAGCGGAAGTTATTCCAAATATCCAACGTATCCTGTGACACATTGAGATGATTAAAGATAAACATCCCGATTTGCTGTCCAAAAACAACAAGTAGCAGCGTTACAACCACAACCGCAAGCATGCCCATCGTAAAGACAACAGACAACAGACGCTTCACAAAATAATTGCGCCGATCCTTCACGCCATAAGCTTTATTTAAGGCTTTCGTTGTCGCGTTCATGCCATTAGAAGCAGACCATAACGTCCCTAAAATCCCGAGTGACAGCGCACCACCTGAGTTGTTGTTGAGCAATTGGTCTAAGTTATTATTAATAAAATCATAAATTTCTTCTGGCACAAACTGCTTAATTGTCGTAAACAACTGATCCTGATTAATGTTGAAATATGGGAGTAATGAGGCCACAATCAATAAAATAGGAAAAATCGAAAAGAGCATATAGTACGCTAATTGTGACGCGCTCCCAGACACATCATTTTTTGTGAAACGCTTCCCTACCGCCATTCCAAAACGAACGAGGCGGTTCTCTTGTATTTTTTTAAACATCGGCATCTCCTTTCTTTCTAAAAATAAATGCTAATTGTGGCGTCACTCCAAAGTTTATGCTACAATTTTTGCAAGTTGAAAAGGAGGCTTCACATGAACTTAGAAAATCCAACGCAAGAAAATGTTGCGTATATGTTAAATGAAATCACAGCAAAATTAAAGATGGTCAACGCTTCTGTCTTCGAAAATCTAACTTTAGACGCGATTCATTATGATTTGCTGCTTGAAATCTATACTTTGATTCATCGCAAAAACAATATTAGTATGCGTGAAATGCAGCTTTTTGCGGAGGAATTAAGCACTATCCGGAAATAAACTCCGTCGCATAATCAATCAGACTACACATATCAAATATTTTTGTAGGCGCACCAGCAAGCGTTGTCGGTTGGTGTGCTATTTCCTTTTCATATTGACGTCCGATTTCAATGAATGCCTCACTATTGTGCGCCAACTCGTCGTATTCCCGCCAAATTTTCACACCATTTACGAATACTGGTGACTTCTCCTCTTGAATTCGTAACGTTTTCGCACGATGTTCCGCAAGATGTAATGACGTATTTTTATTATGGTCAACCCCCATTAACACTATCTTGGCGCCAAGTTCATAGAGCCTTCCTAGCGGAGATTGCTCCCCGAAGCCAAAATTAAGCGCATGCTTTTCCGTGATGAACGCCGCACTTTTGCCCCACGCACAAAAAGAATACTTTGGATGAGAACTCCTCAATACGCCCGGCATTTTCCGAAATGTTTCTGGAATAACACCCATAAAAAAGGTTGGCGTTTCGTCTGGATCATACGCTGGCATTTCTTCATAAATCGTCGGCCACCATTCTTTTGGAACCGCCGGATTTCGCCATTTCGCTGGATCAGAAACATTGCTACTCTGCGTCGCCATGACCAAATTCCCCTCTTTTGTTAACGCTTGTTGAAAGGCTTTAATAATCGCAATTCCACCACCACAAACCCAACCTGTTTGGCCGAGCGCGGAGTGAAGAATCACCGTATCTCCTGCTGTAATGCCCAAATTATGTAGCTCCTGACAAACCGAATCCACTGTATGCGGCACTGTCGTCCTACGAATTGCTCTTTTTTCCCCCATCGTTCTTCTTCTCCCCTTAATAAAATTTAGGTGTGTCGCGTTTCAGAGCAACACACCTAAGTCCTATTTAGTCGTTTTCACCTTGATATGTTAAAATTTCTGGGCCATCTTTCGTGATTGCAATCGTGTGCTCATATTGTGCGGATAGTGAGCCGTCAGCCGTGCGTGCCGTCCAACCGTTGTCATCCATCTTCGCTTTCCAACCGCCCGTGTTTACCATTGGCTCGATCGTGATGACCATCCCCTCTTTCAAACGTGGTCCTTTACCCGCTGCACCGAAATGTGGTACTTCTGGTTTTTCATGAAGCGTTGGCCCAACTCCGTGACCGATAAATTCGCGAACAACCGCTAGCTTCTCCGCTTCTACGTAAGTTTGGATAGCGTGACCAATGTCACCGATACGGTTCCCAACTTGGGCTTGTTCAATGCCTAAGTACAAAGATTTGTGCGTCACTTCCATTAAACGCTCCGCTTCTGGTGATACTTGCCCAACGCCATACGTCCAAGCAGAGTCAGCAAGGGCGCCATGAAAATTCACTACCATATCCACCGTAATAATATCGCCTTCGTTTAAGATTTTTTTACGCGGAAAGCCGTGGCAAATCTCATCATTGATACTTGCACACGTAGCAAATTCATAACCTTCAAAGCCTTTTTGCTCTGGAGTTGCCCCTTGTTTTCGTAAAAATTCTTCCGTGAAGACTTCTAGATCCCAGCTCGTAATACCTGGTTTAATCAACTTTTTAATTTCTTTATGTGTCGCCACAAGGATTTCTCCTGCGCGTTTCATTTCATCGATTTCGCGTCTTGACTTCAATGTAATCATTTTTTCCATCCCTTCTCTACTTCTGCACGGATATACCTTATCCCTGATCCGCCAGAAATTCTCACTTCTACCATTATAGCTTTATTCGCCTCATTTTGAAAGTATGAATATGACGTTTTTGCTAAATTTGACGGAATTTCTTGCAGTTTTCCTGAAATTCTTTATAATGGAAGTATTAGTGATTGATGAAACAAGCATATTCCGCGTTCGCAAGTGTGCTTTTTTTTAGCGTATTAACTTAGAACTCATAGAAAGAAATGGTGATGTAAATAATGGCAAAAGTAATGATCGTATATGCCAGCATGACTGGTAACACAGAAGAAATTGCAGATATCCTAGGCGAAGAATTAGAGAAATACGATATTGAAGTGGAAATCGAGGAATGTATCTCGGTGGAGCCTGAGAAATTATTAGCGTATGACGGCGCGCTTATCGGTGGCTACACGTATGATGATGGTGAGCTTCCTGATGAATTCGTGGATTTTTATGAAGATATGTCCGACGTTGATTTTTCTGGTAAAGTATGTGCTTCTTTCGGCTCTGGTGATACTTTCTACGACGAGTTTTGCCTCACGGTTGACCTTGTTGAGAAACGCTTGAAAGAGCAAGGCGCGACGGTTCCAGTTGAGGGCTTGAAAGTCGATCTAGATCCTGACGAAGAAGACGTTGTTCGCGCAGAAGCTTATGCAAAAACATTTGCTGATGCACTGCTTGGCAAGTAAAATCCTTACGAAATCTCCCAAAATGCGTAACAGTTGCGATGGCTGTTACGTATTTTTTTGATTGCTAAAATATTTTCAAAATGGCTTTTTAGATGCCATTGATTGAAACGCGGCTCTCTTCTCCTGCAATGCTTTCGTTGTCTTTTTTCTAAATTCATAAATCTAAACAATTATCCTTAAAAATCCTTTTTCACGCTATAAAATCTACCAAAGTATTAGATAAACTTATTTTACATCATGGAGTGGAGTAGACGCCCTCTTTTGGATATGTTACTGTTAATTGATTGACTATTTTAAGGAGTGTTACGATGACTTTCAATGAATTTTCTGTATATATGTCTGAAAACTTGACGACCAAGGATAGCTTTTACCAAAAAGCAATGGAATTTCAAAATGAGAAAAATAAGAAGCGCCCGCCCGCGAAACGTTGGAAAGAAACCAAACTCGATCGTGCGGTGAATGCGATGTGGCAAGATATTATGAAAACGATGTATGACAAAATCAAGCCCTCTATTAAACGCGATGCCCCTGATTTACACCAAGCTTGGCTAGATTATTTTGTGAAGTATAGTATTTTAGAATCCATGGATGAAGCTTTGTCGGAGATTGAATTTGAATAGCGAAAAGCTGAGGAAGCCCGTTAGCCCCGAAAAAACTTGGAGCGGCCGCAGTGAAAACCCGATCTTGGTTTTTGCGGAGGGCGTGAAAGTTTCGAGGTGCTGGCTTCCGAAGCTGGATCTAATTGTGCCCAAACGAGATACAGAACTGGGATTACATACTCGCTTCGCTCCTGTGCATATGGAGGCTCTAAATCAGCAAAGATGCTTCTTATAGATCCTCAACAAAATAGGTTTGGATAGGCTTTCCTTTTAGTCATTGCAAACAGTTGCTTTACGCGTTTTTTTTAAGATACAATGCTTTTATTGAATAGAAGAGGGGTGCTACATATGACAACATTTAATAAGAAATTAGAAAAGTATGCAGAATTGATCGTCAAAGTTGGGGTAAACGTTCAACCCAACCAAAAAGTAGTCGTAAACAGTTCGATTGAAAGCGCGCCACTAAGCCGATTAATCACGAAAAAGGCTTATGAGGTCGGTGCTAGTGATGTTATTATTAACTGGGCAGATGAGGAAGTCACATTACTTCGCTATCAACATTCACCGGTTGAAATTTTTGAGAAAGCCGCGCTTCATCGTGCTGCTGAACGTATCGAATTAGCTCATGAAAACGCAGTGTTTATCTCGATTGTTTCTGAAAATCCAGATTTACTTAAAGGTGTAGACAGCAAGAAAATCGCGGCAAATCAAAAAGCAATGGGTCAAGCACTGGAAGAATTCCGTCAAATGATTCAGTCCAACGCGATCAGCTGGACGGTCGTTGGTGCCGCTTCAGAAGGTTGGGCTGCTAAAGTATTCCCTGACCTACCGCATGCCGATCAAGTTCCTGCACTTTGGGAAACGATATTCGAAACGACTCGTATTAATACCGTAGATCCAATTCAAACATGGAAAAACCATGATGACACACTGAATAGCAAAGCGGATTATTTAAATAAGCAACAATATAAAGCCTTGCATTATACAGCACCTGGAACTGATTTAACGATCGGCCTTCCGCAAGACCACGTCTGGGTTGGCGCGGGGAGCTATAACAAACAAGGCAAAGAATTCATGGCGAATATGCCGACAGAAGAAGTTTTCTCATGCGCTGAAAAAAAATAGCGTAAACGGCTATGTATCTAGTACAAAACCGCTGAGCTATGCTGGAAATATCATCGATAACTTCAAAATCACATTCCAAGATGGGCGTATTGTCGATGTCGTTGCAGAGCAGGGCGAGGCCATTCTAAAAGATTTAGTGGCAACCGATGAAGGTTCACATTACCTTGGCGAAGTAGCATTAGTACCTGATCCGTCCCCTATTTCTCAATCAGGAATTTTATTTTACAACACCCTGTTTGACGAAAATGCATCGAATCATTTAGCGATCGGTAGCGCCTATGCGTTTAACATCAAAGGTGGCGAAAGTATGAGCCGCGAAGAATTAGAAAAAGCTGGCGTCAATTCCAGCATGACACACGTTGATTTCATGATCGGTTCCAACAAAATGAACATCGACGGAATCACAACAACTGGTGAAAAAGTTCCCGTTTTCCGCAACGGCGACTGGGCATTCTAATTCCCGCTTCAACTTTACTAATTATACAATAGCCGTGCCCATGGAATCGTTGTTTCATGGGCATTTCTTAAATCTATAGCTCTTTTAAAGAAGGTGTTTTTCCTATGAAATTTAAAACGTGGGATATCAACCTCAAGGTGCGATTATTCGGGGAGGCTTTGCTCGATATTTCATTTTGGGCGGTATTTCCTTTTTTAACAATTTATTTCTCAGATTCAATTGGCAGGCAAACCACGAGTCTGTTGCTTATATTGTCGCAAGCTTTGTCTGTTATAACGGCTCTGCTTGGTGGGTACTTCGCTGATACGTATGGGCGTAAACGAATGATGAGTATTTCGGTAATCGGAGAAGGCGCTGGCTTTCTGATTTTTGCGATTGCTGCAACGACTATGTTTTATTCTCCTTATGTGGCGTTTTTCGGATTTATGGTCGCAAGTATTTTCATGTCCTTTTACCAACCGGCAAGTCAGGCAATGATTGCGGACGTGGTGAAACCAGAACATCGTAGTCACGTCTATTCGATCTTTTATATGATGATCAATATTGCCGTCGTAATTGGACCAATTATCGGAGCGCTTGTATTCAATAATTATACATCGCAAACCTTAATCGCGATCGTTCTAGCCGACCTCTTGCTTCTAATTCTATTGACAAAATTCGGGCATGAAACGGCGCCTATGGCTCTTAATCCTGAGTTACGCAAAGCACAGCGCGAGAAGAAAGTCAGTACTGTCCTCATGGAGCAACTGCGCAATTATAAACTTATTTTTACCGATAAAGTCTTTTTCTTGTATATTATTGCAGGTGTTATTATTTCCCAATCCTTCATGCAACTGGATCTTTTGTTCCCGTTATATATTACAGAAGTGATCGGAAATGCGTCCATTTTCTCGCTACAACTTACAGGAGAACAACTTTTCGGCTTAATTGTTTCCATCAACGGCTTCTGCGTTGCCTTATTGACCGTATTCTTCACTCGAATGATGAGTCGCTACCGCGAAAAACTGGTTTTCATGAATTCCTCTTTCTTATACGGAATCGCGATTATCTTATTTGGTATCGCTACTGGACCGTGGGGCGCCATTTTAGCCATTATTTTGTTCAGTTTTGCAGAATTAATGACTGTGGGAATCCAACAAAATTTTGTTGCTAAAATTGCGCCAGATGATAAGCGTGCGATGTATTTCTCTGCAGCTGGTCTTCGTTATACATTCGGAAAAGTCATTGCTCCACTTGCGATTACACTATCCACACTCGTTGGCTATTTTGCAACATTTGCAACAATTGCCGTACTCGCTGTTATCAGTGGTTTTATTTATTTTTACATGTATAGTCTATACGAAAAGCAAGATCGCGCACAATAAATCAAAAAAAGTTATGCCTCTGACGCATAACTTTTTTTTGATTTTATGTTTATATTTATCATTTTAAGGCAATTATGACAATAAGAATCTGTTTTTAAAATTTGAAAGGAAAGTAAGGTGTGTGCTTATGTTTAGTCATTCTTCGATTGGAATCGATCTAGGGACAGCGAACATTGTTGTTTACAATGAATTGCGAGGAATCATGTTTAATGAACCCGCCGTTGTTGTGTTAGACGCAAAAACAAATGAAGTCTATACAGTTGGTACCGAGGCAAAACAAATGTACGGAAAAACACCTACAACTTTAACTGCTATCAAACCATTAAAAGACGGTGTCATCGCTGACTTTGATAATACAGTGAGATTGCTAGAAAGCATTCTGAACTATGTTACAAAAATAACAAATGTACCTATTCGTAAAACGGCGGCGAGCGTGAATGTTCCCGCAGGCGCTACAATCGTGGAACGCAATATTATCCGCGACGCTATCCTCGCAACTGGAATAAAAATTGTGACGATTGTGGAAGCTCCCGTTGCTGCTGCGATTGGTGCGGGCTTGCCCATCAATGAACCGGTCTCCAATATGATCGTAAACATCGGAGCTGGAGCAACAGAAATCTCGATCGTTTCTTATCGTGGTGTGCTCGCCAATATGTCTGTCCGCTCTGCTGGTAACTCACTCGATGCTGAAATTATTCAATATTTACGCGAATCACATAATCTGTTGATTGGCAACCTCACCGCTGAAAAAATTAAGATCCAACTCGGCTTTGCACCAGTGCCACATGTGCTCAAAAACATGGAAGTACGCGGTCGTTCTCTATTAACTGGCCTACCCGAAATCATAGAAATATCTTCCATTGAAATTCAGCCATTATTTACAGAGTTTTTAGCAAAAATCGTGAAAACTATCCATGCGATGGTGGAACAATCCCCTGCCGAACTCAGTGGCGATATTATGGATCAAGGTATTATTTTGACAGGTGGCGGTTCTTTATTAAACGGCTTCAAGGAATGGCTCACAAATCAAGTCGACTTTCCAGTAATTATGGATCCGAACCCCTTTGAGTCAATAGCCATTGGCACTGGAAAAATTCATTTGTATAGCCAACGCGCGATTTCTGGTGACCTTGAGCTTACAACGCCACGCCTGAACTTACCATTTTTCTCTTGAGTAAAATTCTGGAGTTGTATTAAGTTCATTACACGTTATTTACGAATTTATGGCTGAATCCTATTCCCACGCGATTCCTATATTACCTTTTTATATCATTATCTTTATACACTTCGCTTATATCCAAAACTACTTTATACTAGAAACTATGCCGATAAAAAGCATGAAAAAGGAAATATGGAGGGTAAAAAAATGTTTGGAAATACTACTATTGGTATCGATTTAGGTACTGCGAACATCCTTGTGTATAGCAAATCTAATGGAATCATTTTGAGCGAACCTTCTGTAGTCGCCATGGATGTTGACACCAAGTCCGTGCTTGCCATTGGCCACGAAGCAAAAGAAATGATCGGGAAAACACCTACGAATATTATTGCGGTTCGACCGCTTAAAGATGGTGTCATTGCTGATTTTGATGTCACAGCTGGTCTATTGCGCGAAATTATGCGTCGTATCACTACCGCTGTTGGAAATTCGGTTAAAAGACCTGACGTTGTCGTATGCGCACCTACAGGAGCAACTTCCGTGGAACGCCGCGCCATTATAGATGCGGTAAAAATGATGGGTGCAAAATCTGTTTCCCTAATTGAAGAACCTGTCGCAGCAGCTATCGGCGCGGATTTGCCTGTCGATGAACCAATTGCAAATGTAATTGTCGATATCGGCGGCGGGACCAGTGAAATCGCCATCATCTCTTACGGAGGCATCGTATCCAGCACATCTGTCAGAACTGGTGGCGATCACATCGATGAAGAAATCATTCAACATATTCGTAAAAATTACAATCTTCTCGTCGGTGAAGCAACTGCCGAACGTATTAAAATGGAGCTTGGCTATGCGCCAATTCCACATACAGAACAAACGATGGACGTGCGTGGTCGTGACCTTTTGACCGGCCTACCAAAAACACTCACCATCACATCCACTGAAATCCAAAAAGCATTAGACGAAACATTAAATCGGATTTTAGAAGCTATACGAATGACACTCGAGCAATGCCCTGCGGAACTAAGTGGCGATATCGTAGATCGAGGTATCGTTTTAACTGGTGGTGGTTCCCTCTTACACGGTTTCCAAGAATGGCTCGTCAAACAAATCGACGTGCCTGTACATATGGCACCGAGTCCGCTAGAATCCGTCGCAATTGGAACAGGGCTATCCCTTGAGTACATTGATAAGCTATCCAAAAAAATAAATTGAAAGCACAAAAAAACTAGGTTTCCGCAGATTCCTAGTTTTTTTGTGCTTATTTTAATTCCATGCTATAGAGGAGTTGCCCCTTCTCATCTTGAATCGTGACAGAAGCAATGTCCTCCATCTTCATATCGGTTTTCTTCGTGAGTTGAATAAGCGCATTCTTATCGTTATACCCTGTGTGCAAGGATTGCTTGTATTCCTTCCCATCTGTAGATTTCAGAACAACCGATGCCCCACTTCTGATAATTGTTTCAACCTCTGCGACAATACCAATATATTGGTTCTTATCTCCTTGGAGTTGAAGCAGTAGCACCTCATTATCTTGTTGCGGATTGGTGTTCTTATCTGTTTCTTTAACTGCCAATTTATTATCAGGATAGGTGAATTCAGCTAGGCGATATTTACCTTGCTCATCGCGTAAAATAGCGGAGTAACCACCTTTTTTCTGTGTTGCGCTACTCACTACTTTCCATTTCTTATCGGCAATATATTTATTCACTGCTGGGAAAAAGTTGTTTGCTTTCGCGCGTTCAGAGCTCGCTTGGGCTTTTATTTTTTCAGATAGTAAGCCATTTTTATAAATCGATTTGCCGTCTTTACTCTGTAGCTGGATGCTTTTCAGCCCTTTGGCAATTGTCGGGTCAAGCGATGGTATTTCAACAATGGCTACTGTTTTGCCATTCTCCGTTTTACTTTTATTGGATAAAGAGACGCTGATAGCCTCGTCTGCTTCTTTATTATTGTCCTCCAAAATAAGATCCGTGACTTCGCTTGCGAGTGTTTTATCATTAATCTCGACCATTGCAATCAAGCCATTTAAGCCATTCATTAGGTTAATTTTGACCTTATTATCTTTCTTTTTTAGCGCGGAGTCCAACTGTATATTCGAAACATCTTTTCCATTTGTATCTTTATAGTACTCAAGCACCCCTGTTGTGTCCTCATTATCCTTCACGTAAGCTAAATTATAGTCTTTTAAATCTGTCTTGACGTTCTGGATAACAGTTAATGAATTATCGCTGAGAACTTTGTCTATGCCTTCTTTACCACATGCTGTTAAACCAATTAGAAATAATATTCCTGCCAATACTGTTATAAATTTCTTCAATCCATTCCTTCCTCTCTTTTGATTTTTGCAAACAGATTGCTCCCCGCCTCTGTTTTATGTTAAAATGATAAAGCTGATATAAATCATGTCCTGATAGCTCAGTAGGATAGAGCGACAGCCTCCTAAGCTGTAGGTCGTGGGTTCGATTCCCTCTCAGGACATTCTTTAAAAATAGAGACTTGTATCATCCGAAACATCTATAATTGATAACAATCTTACTATATTTGATACGAAAGTACAATGAATAACGACCCTCTTCTTATGTACTATTTCATTATAGCTTTTTTTATGTCAAAAATAAAGCCTAAATTGTCATTTCTTACTGCAATGTTACAAAAAGATTTCTTTACTATTACTTTCATAATTTTTAACGCCGAAAAGGATCTGGTTTTGATGCCAGATCCTTTTTTATGCGTATATTAATGAATTAATTTGCTTTTTTTGGCTTTAGCTGATAGTCCTGGGATGATTTTGTCTAATGGCTTTTTGAGCAGTAGTCCTAGAAGGATGAAAATAATGCCGAAAACGGTGAGCAGGGTAATATCATGGATAGCATTTGGCCAATAGATGCCGCCGACGCTTTCGCGAATCAGCCCAACTGCGTATGTGAACGGTAAGAATGGGTAGATTGCTTGGAAAAACGGTGGCGATACTTGAATTGGGAAATTCCCACCAGCTCCTGAAATTTGTAGAACGAGCAGGATGATCGCAATGCCTTTTCCGACGTTGTTGAATAAAGATACAAGTGTGTAAACGATAATCATGAAAATAACGCTGATAAACATGCTGAAAAGGACATGGTAGATGGGACTTGCAATCGATACGCCGAGTAAGAAAATATTCCCGAGTGTGACAATAAGCGCCTGAGCTAAGCCAATCGATAAAAAGGTCAGCAGCCTACCAAAATAAACGTGATGGTGATTAAAGATACCTCGTGGCACCTCAACGTCTACTCGTAGTAGCGAAATGAGTAGCAAGGCTCCTACCCACAAACATAGCGCCGTGTAAAACGGAGAACTCGCAGATCCGTAGTTTGGGATCGGATAGTCCTTCGTCTCTTTTAGCTGGATAGGATGGGCGATAAAGTCACTATCTTTGGCAACATCATTTCTAAGAAAGGCAATGATTTGCTTCATATCATAGTTTTGATCGAATTCCGTAATCTTTGATGCCGCTTTATTGATTGCTTCCTCGAATTGTGGCAGTTCCTCTCTCGACAGGTTTGCCGCGGTTTTGACTGCTTTTTCAAATTCAGGAAATTTTTTCTGGATCAGTTGAGCTGCGTTGGCTATTTCTGATTCTAAGGTCGGCAAATCTTCACGTATAAAATCGCCAGCTTTATGAATTTTCGCTTTGACATCTGGATAATCAGATTTATAAAAGTCCGCAGCAGTGTTGATACCAGCGATGACTGTGTCTAACTTCGTATTGATAAACGCAGTCGCATCTGTTAACGTTTGTCGCAACTCTGGTAGCCTTTTTTGGAATTCTCGAAGGTATCTTTGGCTCGTTGTGAGTGTTTGATTCGCGTTTTGAAGAATTGCTGTAATATCTGGAAGCTTATTTTTAGCGCCGCTCAGTAGAGTATTGCTTTTAGCAAGATCTGACCTTATTTCTTTCAGCGCGGCGTTAATTGCCGGCACAATCTTCGAGTCGTATGCGTCAATCACTGCCGTTAAATCATCACGCACTTTTTTTGATTCAGCGTTTAACTTGTCGAGTAGCGCTTGGCTTGGTTCTTTGCCCTCTTCGATGATTTGTTTTATTTGCGTAAGCGTTTGTTGTTGCGCTCTCAAATCTTGTTGCATTGCTTTCAGATCGCCGATAAAGCCTGTTAGCGGCTTATTTGGAAGTGTTTCATTTAAGGATGTCAGCAATTCAATTTGTTTGGTCAGCATGCTATTTGCGCTTGTCAGCTGATGGTTTATTTGATCAATGACATCCTCAACTTTATCTGGGTCAATACTCCCGTTTTTGAGCTGTTCGGTCAGTTCATAGACATTGTTCGTGACTTGTTGTAACAAAATCAGGTTTTGCTTGATAGCTGGTGCCACCGTTTGAAAAGACTGGTCTACCTGTTTAGTGAAATCTGCGACTTTATCAGCATATTTCGAGCCGTCATCCGCAATTTCTTTCACAGTTGATAGTGCTTTTTCAGCCTCTGCAATAATGCCGAGCGCCTTTGTCGATTCTGCCAATGCATCACCCACCGTTTTTTGGATCGTTCCAAAGTTTTCATCGACCGTTTTCACATCTGCGGCGATTTGCTCTATTTCAGGGATTTTTTGTTGGAGTACTAAGATGTCTTCTCCTAGTTTATCGAGTTGTGGCAATTGCGATTCGATTCGGAGCAAGTCACCTGCCGCCGCGTTAATTTGTGGCATATTCTTGTTTAGTTCGCTTACTTGGTTCGCCTTTTCACGCAGATCTGGTAATTTCCCTTCCAAAATAACAGCTTGCTTGCCCATTTCTTTAATCTGTGGCATGCTCTGTTTCACTTGGAAAACTTTATCTTTCATATGGCGCAAAGTTGGAAGTTCCTTTTCAAGATCAATCCCAGCTTGGTTCAGCTCAGAAAGCACCGAACTACTGACCTTATCAACAAACTCCGAGCTGATTTGATCAACAATTGTGGACGCGCCTTTATCGGTAATTTTCGGTGCAATCGCGTTGATCTTCTCATTGACAGTGTAATTAATCGTTGGCTTCGTTGGGTCCCCACCGACAACCGAGACAATATCTTTAGAAAAATCAGCAGGAATAAAAATAGCAGCATAGTAATCGCCTTTTTTCACACCTTCTTTTGCATCACCCTCGTTTGTGAACGTCCAGCCAAGCGAATCATTTTTCTTTAGCTGATCTTTCAGTTGCGTACCGACATTGATTTTTTGTGGTTTTTTGCCGGGTACTGTAATTTCGGCGCCCTTATCTTGAATGACGACCGCCACTTTAATGCCTGATGTGTTAGAATATGGATCCCAAAGCGCTTCGATGTTGAACCACGCGTATAGAGATGGCAAAATGACTAGCGCGAGCACTAGCATCAAAGCAATTGGCGCTTTAAAAAGTCTACGCCAATCGAGTATAAAAATACCCCAAATTTTCTTCATTCTTCACACCCCTTATGTATTTCCTCACGTTCGATTATACAGGCTGAGGAAAGCCACTGCAAACGAGAAGAAAAACACACCTGGTATAAAAAAAATACAAGCCAAAACACTTTTACAGCGCCTGACTTGTATTTATTGGTATTTATTTATCTTCTTTTAAACGGAAATGTTGCCATGGTTGGATGGTTTTTAGTAAGTAGCGCTCTTCTGGAATCACTCGGCCAACGATATTCGTGTTTCCTGAGTTCTCCATTTCGCGTAGTGCTACTTGCATTTCGCCTTTATAACGCTCGTAACCGTTGTTGTCGATTGTCACATCGCCAAGTTCGATTGTGTCTGTATCATGTGCTGGAAAATCATGTTGTTTGAAGTTGACACGTGTCATTGTGGAACGTAAAACATATTCGGATGCGTCACCGCGATTGAAGTGTTTTTGTGTCGTTACGATTTCTTTTTCCACAGCTGTTGCGCCATCAAGGAATGTCACAGCAAGCTCTAATTCGTTACGATTTAGTTCACCCAATGCTTTTAATTCTTCTTCTGACGCATACATATTACCAATGATAACGTCGTCGATCAGCCCTGTATTCCAAAGGTCTTTCGCTTGCACAGTGATTGGCATACCGCGATGTTCTTCGAGTGTTGGAAGGCCACCATCTACTACAAACCATGGGCCGAATTTACCAATATTGGAAGAAACGAAAGCCGCTGTACGCAAATTATATTTTTTAAATTGCGCGCTTGTACGAAGGAAATGTGCGCGAGAAAGCGCTGTATAACGACGTGGATAGAAGTTATGGCACCCGATGATATTAGACACGTTCGCCTGATAAGAAAGGATATTATCCACATATTTCGTTCCGTTCGAGATGTTTAGTTCAATTTGCAAATCATTATCATCAAAAGACATTGCGGCCTCTTCAGAACCAGAAAATCCTAAATCTAAACGCAGACCGGACAAGCCCAACTCTTTAAAACGACCTAAGTCTTGATATGTCAAATTAAGTGAAGCGAAAACTCCAGGATCAACGTCGGCAATAACTTCATAACCTAATTTGTTCGCTGTTTGGCAAATCGTTTCTAGTTTCGCAAATTCAGCCTCGTCATTAGCGGAGATCAAACACGTGAAAATACGGCTAAAACCATATTTGGCGGCTGTCTCGATGTAGCTTAAAGAATCCTCCAGTGGTGCGTGTTGTGGAAATACTGAAATACCTAATTTTCTCATAGTAAGTAAACTTCCTCTCTAAATGTATTTAAAACAGGGGCGAGGAAAATTCCTCACCCCTGTTTTGGTACTTATTTAACGCGGTATAATTCTACAATTTCGATCGCTAAATCTTTAAACGTAATAGCGTTCATCAAGTGATCTTGTGCATGAACTAGAAGTAATGATACTTCTGTTTTCTCACCACGAGCTTCGCCTTGAATTAGTTTTGTTTGCGAATGATGCGCTTCAAGTAAAGATTGTTCTGCTTTTTGGATTTGTTCATCCGCTAAAGCAAAGTCACCTTTTTTGGCTGCGTCGATCGCTAGCATTGCATCACTTTTCGCGTTGCCCCCAAACATGATTAGATTCATAATTGTTAGTTCTAACTCTTCCATTTAGTTCCACATCCTCGAGTATTATTATTGATCTTCTAAGAAATGTTACTTTCTTCATGCATTTATCGAAGTGTCTTGTTCGGTGTCTAGCTTCCTAACGCCAGCTTCTCGGAAATTTCGTGGCCTCCGCAAAAGCCAAAGGAAGGCTTTTTCTGCGCCCTCTAACAATTTCTGTCGAAGCTAACGGGCGTTGTCAGCATTTCATCGTGTCTAGCTTCCTAACGCCAGCTTCTCGGAAATTTCGTGGCCTCCGCAAAAGCCAAAGAAAGGCTTTTTCTGCGACCTCTAACAATTTCTGTCGAAGCTAACGGGCGTTGTCTGCACTTTATATTAAAAGTTGTCTTTTGTTTCTTCTCCGGCCGCTGCTGCTTTTTCGCGACGGATTTCTTGGATTTCTGCTACTTTAATGAATGGTGCATAAATTAGTACGGCGACGGCGATATTGACCGCGGCTAGTACCCCACCTGTCCAACTTTGTGTTGCTAATACCCCACCAATGATCGGCGGTGTAGTCCATGGTGTTACGATTGTTGCTGCTGGAACCAAGCCTAGTGATGTTGCAAAATAAGCGATTGTAACGAGCACTAGTGGAGCCAAAATGTAAGGTACGAATAGGATTGGATTTAACACAATCGGTAGACCAAACATTAATGGTTCGTTGATGTTGAATAGTCCAGGAGCTGAGGCTAGTCCTGATACAGTCACGTATTGTTTATGTCGGCGGCCGAATAGGAATACCGAAATAATAATCGCGATTGTTGCACCAGTTCCGCCTAAGTTGACGAAAGAGTCAAAGAAAGGTTTGTTAACGATATAAGGAGCGTCTAGTCCTAATTTTAATGCTTCAACGTTTTTAGCGATTGCATCCACGTTGATCGTTTGCATGAATGGCTCGATAATATTCGCACCGTGAAGTCCGAAGAACCATAGGAATGAAGAAATGAAAGCAAGTAACAATGCTGCTGGTAAAGTATTAGCAAGACCCATGAATGGTTCTTGAATTAGTTTGTAGAACTCGCCAACGATATCTTTTACACCAAGTCCGAAAAGGATCGTTGTAAACATCGCGAAAATACTCACTGTGATCATCGCTGGGAAAAGTGCTGCGAACGATCTAGATACTGCCGGCGGAACACCGTCTGGCATTTTGATGATAAGCTTTTGATTTCCACTTAAACGTGTGAATAATTCTGTTGAAATAAGTGCAACAAGTAAGGCTAAAAATAGTCCTGATGAGCTAAGCCCAGTCAAACCACCAATGGCAAAGAAAGAAGAAACAGATACAACACCGCTTGATAAAGCATCTTTATCATACGATTTCGCTAAATTGTACGCTACGGTAAAAGCAGTTAAAAGTGCTAGAATCGCGAAAGTACCGTTCCAAATATTTCCCCCAAAAGATTTCCAAAGTGCTTCCCCGAATAAATTATTCATAAAGTCTTGGTAAGCTTGGATTGGTAAGTTGTTGATCAATGTCCCTAATGACCCCAAGATCATTAATGGCATAGTTGAGATGAAACCATCACGGATAGCGACTAAGTGGCGCTGCCCTCCAACTTTGGCTGCATACGGAATAAAATA
>NZ_AODD01000020.1 GCF_000525835.1 Listeria grandensis FSL F6-0971 | reverse complement strand
ACCGAATAGGAGAGAAAGATAATCTAGATTTGCTCAGATGATGTTTATCGATTTTGATGGTTATTGTTATTCATGTATCTGCTACGCATCTTTTAGGGAATGCCACCCAAATGAACACGAATTTTGCGATCGCGAACTTCTATGATTCGATATCACGCACAGCAGTTCCATTGTTTATTTTACTAAGTGGTTACTTTACTTTGCGCAAGAGCAAAAATTTAGCAATGTATTTTAAAAAACTTACATTAGGTCTCATTATCCCGACAATTGTTTGGATGGTACTTTACGAAATGTTCGAGTTTCTCGATCAAGGTGGTTGGGATGGTTTCGTCCAGTTTGTTGTGCACGGCGGATTATGGGGCTCATTCGATAATTTATTTTTCAATAATTTAGGACGCCATTTATGGTTTATGCCGATGTTCATCGGACTGCAACTCCTTGCTCCGCTGCTCGTTTTTATTAGAAAAAAAATCGGTGAAGTGGCATTCTTTAGTTTAGGTCTATTTTTCCTAGCGGTCGGCTTACTGGAAGCTGTTTTTGCGTTTTAGAGGGACCGATATGATTGTCGCAAACCTGTTCAGTTGTGTGCTTTACTTGGGTTATTTTATCCTCGGCTACAGCTTACCGAAAACGATACTGTCTCGCTTGAAAAAATTTGTCTGGTTCGCGATATTCGCACTGAGTACTGCAGCTATCTATTTCTTTACGGACTGGGCGCTAGAGAATCGCATGGAGATCGGCTTTAAACCGCTATATTTCTATGATTACCTATCTATATTTGTAGTCATCGCAGCGATTGCCCTGTTCATGATGTTTACCAGCATTCAAATTAAAAATCATGGCTTGCAAAAAATTTCACGCGCTATCACACCGCACATCTTCTTCATTTATTTTGTGCATCTAATTGTGTTGCGCTATGTGACAGAAATATTTGCAGATATGATTCCGATTGAAGATCACTTATCGTGGGCGATTCCCGTTATGAGTATCATCATTTTCATCCTATCTTATATCATTAGTTTCCTATTCAGTGCCCTAAAATCGATTTTCATCAAAAAAAAAACAACCGAAGAAACCAGATTATAAATTAGGTAACGCCCCGATCGGAAAAGTATAATAAAAAAGAGTTTGAGCGACGTCTAAATACATCTGGACGAATGCTCAAACTCTTTGCTATTTTACCGTTACAGTAATTGTTTTTTCCGTCGTTAAGCCATAAAAGTTCGAAGCTACATACGTGACGAAATATTTTCCTGCTACATCTGTATTTAAATCACTGGCTTTTACATGCAAGAAAATTCGAATATCACCAGCTAATTCATCAAAAGCTGAGACGTCTTTCAAATAATCAAAGTATGTTCCACGGGGAACCGTTGCATTTTGAGCTTCGATAATCGGGCTTGAAACGACGTTCACTTCAACGCGGCGTTCTTTCCAACGACCATCAGCAGCAATCGCACGATATGTCACGTGATAGCTACCAACTTTGCTTGTATCGACATCATTTTCTGTAACAAAGATGGAATTTGTCAAATCAACATGATTGTCGTCGTCATAAGCGGTTAACGAAATCGGTGGCATCATTGGATCGAAAATCGTATTCTTTTTAATAAAATAGCGATGGGCATGCAAAGAAACACCTTTAATACGATCACTGCCAGAAATCGCAAGTTTGTTTTTTAGTGGAAGTGTTTTGGCTTTTGCCGTGTGGTGGGCAAGGCTTGCAGGAAGGACAAGCATAATAGCGGATGTAACGAGGGCAGTTGTGGTTAATTTTTTGTACATGTGTGTTCACTCCTAAATTATCTTATAATCATAAGTATACATTAAATGTCAGAGTTATATTGTTAAAAATCTAACCTTTTTCAAATATTTTTGTGTACTTTTCGACATAAATAAAGACGGCAAACTTTGAAAAATACAATTTTGCCGTCCAGCTATTTTATTTATTTTTAAAGAATAGTGGTAAATGTTCTTTGTGAGCTTCGAGCAACTCATCGAGCAAGATACGAGCGTCTGTATCGCTTGGAACCAGAGGATTTACGGTCATAGCAAGCAATGCTTTATCATAATCACCGGTAACCGCAGCATCTACTGTTAAGCGTTCTACTGTCTTGATTTGTTGGATAATACCATTGATCGCAACAGGAAGATGTCCGCTTGCCAAAGGAATCGGGCCTTGACGGGTAATCACGCAGTTCGTTTCAATCGCGGATGCAGGATCGATATCCAAAATCGCACCATTGTTACGCGTATTCACAATTTGAATATCCCGTTTGTCGTTGTAAATCGAGTTGATCAAGTTACAAGCCGCTTCACTATAGTAAGCACCACCGCGCTGTTCTAATTGTTTTGGCTTCTCCGCTAAATCGACATCTTTATACAACTCGAAAAGTTCTGCTTCGACACGTTTCACGACTTCTGCACGTGTACCATGTTTTTCATACGCTGCTTGTTGATCTTCTAGCTGCGTACGTGTTTGCCAGTAGTAGCGCAAGTAATCGATTGGAATCATATTCAATGTACGCAGGAATGTTGCATCCCAGCCAGTCGCGTTAATGTTTTTCAAAGTGGAGCCAGATTCGCCTTCTGTCATTTTAGTAACAACTTCAGCGGTTACATCTTCGCCATCTTTATAAACAGTTTTTGCAAAAACCATATGATTTAAGCCAACAAATTCAACGTAGATATCTGTGTGATCTACACCTAAAATGTCCGCGATGTTCTTCTCAATGCCGATTGGGCCATTACATAAGCCGACTACTTTATTGATATTACTATAACGAAGAACGGCTTCTGTTACCATTCCCGCAGGATTCGCAAAGTTGATCAGCCATGCATTCGGACATAAGCGTTCCATATCTTTACAAATGTCAAGAATGACAGGAACGGTACGGAAAGCTTTAAACATCCCACCAGGCCATTCGTTTCTTGCCCAACAACACCATGAGAGTTCGGAATACGTTCATCCTTCACACGCGCATCCAATTGGCCAACACGCAATTGTGTCGTTACGAAATCAGCACCTTTTAACGCTTCTTCGCGATCCATCGTTAAATGAATTTCCATATCCACGCCAGCTTTTTCAACCATCCGTTTTGCTAAATTACCAACGATTTCGAGTTTTTCCTTACCAGCTGGTACATCAACAAGCCAAAGTTCACGTACTGGGAGTTCCTTTTGACGTTTGATGAAACCTTCAATTAATTCAGGAGTGTAGCTTGATCCACCGCCGATTGTAGCGATTTTGATACCTTTAGACATCGATTTTTCCTCCAATATATTTAAGATTTGATTATGTTTTGTATAACGCTTTCTTCTCCCAATAGTATAGGCTTAAAATGAAAAAATAGCTATTAATTCGGGGGTATTTGTTAAGCATTTTTGAAATTGGAATTTGTTCCTTTTGTGTAACGATTTGTCACATGGTGGTGAATCGTGATAAAATAGCGCTATAAATATGATCGGAGGCATGCAAATGCTGTTTTTAGATAAGACGATTGAATTGAATGATACAGAAATGGCTATTTACAATTACATCGCGACGAATTTGGATACGGTAACATATATGAGAATTCGTGATTTAGCGGATGCGACACACGTTAGTACAACTACGATTTTGCGATTTTGCCGCAAATTTAGCTGTAGCGGTTTTTCTGAGTTTCGAGTAAAGCTACAAATGTATGCGCAAGAACGGACGAAGATTAATGTGGACATGTCGGATGAAACAACCTATATTGATTTTTTGAAACGGACGGCGCAACCTGAGTTTAAGGCGAATATTGAGGCGTCAGCGAAAATTTTACGCGATGCGGAGCTCGTATTATTTGTTGGAATCGGCTCATCGGGTATTATCGCGGAGTATGGTGCCCTTTATTTTTCCTCGTTATTCACGTTGGCGCTTCACATCGAAGACCCACTAAATCATCCTTTTTACCATCTATCCAGCAAATTATCCGATAAAATTTGCATGATCGCTATCTCGGTTTCAGGCGAGAATGAAGATATAATCAAGTATATTCACCAACTAAAAATGCAAAAATGCAAAATTATTACGATCACAAATAGCGCGAAATCGACCATGGCAAAATTATCAGATGCTAATATTTCCTACTATATAAATAAAGAAATGTATCAAGAAGCTGATATTACTTCCCAACTTCCCGCCATTTATACTGTGGAATGTATCGCTCGTGAAATTCGTACTCAGCTGGATCGTGAAGAAAAATAGGGAAAACCCTGAGCGTTATAGCTGTTCGAATGTGGTAGTATAATTATTGTATACTATTTTTTAGGAGGAATGAAACATGACGAAGATAACCGAGGAACAGAAACAAATCGTTAAGTCAACAGCGCCGATTTTAAAGGAACATGGCAAAGAAATTACAGCCATTTTTTATAAGAAGATGTTTGCGGCACACCCGGAGTTACTCAATTATTTCAACATGACCAATCAAGAAATAGGGACACAACCCCTTGCTTTAGCTAATACGGTGTACCTAGCCGCTGAAAATATTGAACAGTTAGAGATTCTTTTACCACAAGTAAAAACAATTGCCCATAAGCACCGCAGTTTGACGATTAAAGCGGAACATTATCCAATTGTTGGTGAATATTTGCTGAAAGGAATCGCAGAATATTTAGGTGATGCTGCAACGCCTGAAATTTTAGATGCGTGGGGCGCCGCTTATGGCATCATTGCTGACATCTTTATCGAGGTGGAGCAAGAAATGTACGATGCGTTAGGCGACGTGCGCAATCGTGACTTCATTACGTTTAAAATCGCGGCGAAACAGGACGTAGCACCGAATGTGTTCACGTTAGATTTAACCCGCAACGATGGCGGTGAGTTACTAGACTTTGCACCGGGACAATACATATCCTTGCGTGTGAAGTTGGGCGAACTATTCCATAATCGGCAGTATAGCTTGACAAAAGCATTTGATGGAAAAACGTATCAAGTTGCGATCAAGCGAGAAAATGAAAAGGAACCTGCGGGTGTAGTTTCCAATCATATTTACAATAACTATCAATCGGTGATACTCTTTTAGCAACACTTCCGGCAGGAGATTTTGAACTGGATGCTGATGCAACGAGCCATGTCTTCATTGCAGGCGGAATAGGGATTACACCGATTGCCTCAATGGTAAGCAGCTTCCAGAATCATGACCATTTGACGCTTATTCACTGTGTGCGGTCTGAAGAATATGCCGTATTTTCGCAAAATTTCCAATCCAAACTAGGCGAATCTTACCACCAGTTCGCAGGAAAAAATATCACAAAATCGGATTTAGAACAACTTGTAACGAGTGGAGCAGCGATTTATTTATGCGGTCCAGTTCCGTTTATGCAGGCAGTGGAAGTCATGTTGCGGGAGCTTGGTCACGATCAGGATGATATTCACTTCGAAGCTTTCCAACCAGCACTTAGCTTAGTTTAATAAAAAGGCGCTTCCTTACCCAGTTTATTTTAGGTGAGGAAGCGTTTTTTGAATAAATAAGCAGATTTTTCTATGGATTTATTTTTTTCTAAATAATTAGTGAAATATTGGCGGATTAGACGTATAATAGAAACTATCAACAAAAGGAGCTGAAGTAGTTTGAAAGCAATTTTAACAGTAATAGGAAAAGACAATGTCGGCATTATTGCGGGAGTGAGTCAGGAGCTTAGCGAGCTTGAAATCAATATTTTGGACGTATCACAAACGATAATGGACGGCTATTTTACCATGATGATGATGCTTGATATAAGCACGACTACGAAAGCTTTTGACGAAATAAAGAGTCGGCTAGCCAAAAAAGGTGAAGCACTAAATGTAAAGATTAATATCCAGCGTGAAGAAATTTTTAATTCAATGCATAAATTATAAAAGGAGGGGACTGTCCGTATGGAGACGAAGCAAATACTCGAAACAATTCGTATGATTGAAGAAGAAAAACTAGATATTCGAACAATCACAATGGGAATCTCGTTGCTTGATTGTATCGACAGTGACGGTGAGAAAGCGCGCGCTAAGATATATCAAAAAATTACTACATATGCCGAGAAATTAGTTCAGACCGGGGAAGATATCGAATCAGAATATGGCATTCCGATTATCAATAAGCGCATTTCTGTGACACCAATCGCGATAATTGCTGGTGCCTCCGATGATAAAGATTATGTTGCATTTGCCAAAACATTAGACGACGCCGCAAGAAAAGTTGGTGTCAATTTCATTGGTGGTTTTTCCGCACTTGTCGAAAAAGGATATACAAAAGGTGATGCCATCTTGATCCAATCCATTCCCGAAGCGTTAGCACAAACCGAACGTGTATGTTCCTCCGTTAATATTGGTTCCACACGCACAGGTATCAATATGGACGCTGTTCGCGATATGGGGGAAGTTATCAAAAAAACCGCGGAACTAACAGCAGATACACAAGGTTTAGGCTGTGCAAAATTAGTAGTTTTCGCCAATGCAGTAGAGGATAATCCCTTCATGGCCGGCGCTTTTCATGGAGTTGGTGAAGCAGATTGTGTGATTAATGTCGGTGTCAGTGGACCAGGTGTCGTCAAACGCGCCATCGAAAAAGTAAAAGGAGCAAGCTTTGATAAAGTAGCTGAGATGGTAAAACAAACCGCTTTTAAAATTACACGAATGGGTGAACTAGTAGGCCAAGTGGCATCCGATCGGCTTGGCGTCCCATTCGGCATCGTCGATCTATCGCTGGCTCCAACCCCAGCAGTCGGTGATTCCGTTGCGCATATACTAGAAGAAATGGGTCTAGAAATGGTTGGGACACATGGCACAACCGCGGCACTCGCGCTCCTCAATGATGCTGTCAAAAAAGGTGGCGTCATGGCATGCGGTCACGTTGGTGGATTAAGTGGCGCATTTATTCCTGTTTCCGAAGACATTGGCATGATCGAGGCAGTAAATGATGGCTCTTTAAATCTAGAAAAACTGGAAGCAATGACAGCGATATGTTCCGTCGGGCTCGACATGATTGCTATACCTGGTGATACACCTGCCTCTACAATTGCCGCAATGATTGCAGACGAAGCCGCAATTGGAGTTATTAACAATAAAACAACGGCCGTGCGCATCATTCCCGCAGTAGGAACAAAAGTCGGCGATATGGTCGCATTTGGTGGACTTTTAGGGACCGCACCAGTTATGAAAGTGAATAAAAAATCATCCGCAGAATTTATCGCAAGAGGTGGAAGGATACCCGCTCCAATTCACTCCTTCAAAAACTAAATGACGAGCGAAGTGAGGAACAATACACATCTGCGTGTGATCCAAGGCCTGGCATTAAACATTCCTCGCTTTGCTCTATTTTAGTAATACTTTCATTTGGAGTGGCCATTCTAAGAATTAGGGGCATGAAGATTGCATTATGTTTTAATATAGTTCATAATAGAACTATTCGGATAAGGACTAAATAGACAAGGAGTGAGTAAATGTCGGATTTTCAGCAGGCGGGCGATGTTATTAAAGCAGTTGTTGGCATCCACAATACGTTGGTGCAGATTACTCGGAAGTATGAATCTGAGCTTGGCTTGACCTTTTTGCAGTTGGCGATTGTGAATACTATTCGCTTTCATGCAGGCGGGACGCTCAAGCAGGTTACTGAGCAGCTTTCTTTGTCTAAAAGTACGGCTAGCACACAAGTTGATTTGCTCGTCGGAAAGGGGTATGTTCACCGGGAAGTATCCAAAACGGATCGTCGGGAAACAATGCTTACCTTGACGAAACAAGGAGACCTAGTCGCTCAAAAAAGCATCATGATTTTGCCGTTCTATCAAGCCACAGCAGAACAGCTTGCAATAAAATCACCAGAAGACACGCGTATCCTCATGGAAACACTCGAGCAATTACTGGAACAACTACAAAACCTGAAAGGAGAGAAGAAATAATGGCTATTTTAACAACGATATTTATTTTAATTGTCGCAGTACTGCATTTTTATATCATGTATTTTGAAATGTTTGCCTTTACAAAACCTCGGACTCTAAAAACCTTTAATATGACAAAAGAGAAGGCGGAAAGCGGGAAAGAACTTGCGGCAAATCAAGGTCTTTACAACGGTTTTCTAGCGGCCGGTCTCGTATGGAGCGTGCTTTATCCTGATCCAACTATCGGTCTTCAAATCACTTTGTTTTTCCTAAGCTGTATCGTAATCGCAGCGCTTTATGGCGCGGCAACAGTTTCCAAACGGATCTTTTTTGCACAAGGTATCCCAGCGATCATCGCACTTACTTTCACAATTATTAGCTTGTAATCACATCAAAAAACGGCATGCAGTCACTAAGGACTCATGTCGTTTTTCGTTCCACCAATGTAAATTCCAGTTCTAGTAGTGGCTCCTCTTTCTCGTCTAGCTGGTTCAAAATAATCCGAAACGCATTCTCAGCCTGCAAATCAATCGGATAATGAATCGTCGTCATATCAAACAATCGCGCCACATTATTCGTATCATCAAAGCCAACGATCGCGACATCCTCAGGAACCCGAATCCCAATCCGCCGGGCTTCCGCGATGAATCCCGACGCCAAGTAATCCGTCGGGCAAAGAATCGCATCCGCCTTCACATCCTGCGCCAGCCACCAATGTGCAATCTCTTCCCCATGCGTAATCCGCCCTTTATTATAGAAATGCTCCATCTCATTTGGATCAAGCCCATACTTCTCACAAAAATCGGCAAAAGCCCGCATCCGACCACGCGTATTTTTCCCAGACATCCGACCATAAATATTTGCAATCCGCCGGTATCCGCGCGTGTATAGATGTTCCAAGCCGAGCATATAGCCATCATACTGATCCATAAAAACCGAAGCAACACTTTGTAACTGTACCCGTTCCCACGTCACGATCGGTCCATATTTAGCGTATTTCTCAATGTCCGCCCAAGGGCTCGCCCGCAACACAAAAACAAGCGCATCAAGCTGTTTATGGCGCAACATCTCCAGTGCTTCTTGTTCCCGCGCCTTATCGCCATTCGTCACAAACACCGTTACATTATACCCCTGACGCTGCGCCGCCATCGAAAAACTACGTAAAAAAACACCCATCGAATTATCAAACGTCAACGCCACAATTCCGATCATCATCGTTTTTCCTTTTAATAGAGAAACCGCGTTCCGATTCGGTGCATAATCGAGCTGGTCGACAATCTCCTGTACGCGTGCGCGCGTCTCGTCACTCACATAGCCACGACCACTCACGACCCGCGAAACAGTCGCTGCTGAAACCCCAGCCAATTTTGCGATATCTTGAATATTCGCCATTTTATCCAACTCCTCAAGCTTCTTCCATCTATAGTATACCGCAATCCGAAAATTTTATCCCCAATAAAAAAGTTTGGAATTAATCCTTGACCTGTAATGCATTACATAAACTACAATAAAGAAGAGCAGAACAAGCAACCGCTTTATAAAATTTTTTGGAGGTATGTAAAAATGAGTAAAGGCGTAAAAATTGTTACCATTGGTGGAGGATCGAGTTACACTCCAGAGCTAGTAGAAGGATTTATTAAGCGCTTCGATGAACTACCGATCAGAGAATTATGGCTTGTTGATATTGAGGCTGGCCGTGAAAAACTAGAAATCGTTGGCACGATGGCAAAACGTATGGTAAAAGCAGCTGGGATTGATTGCGAAGTACATTTGACTCTCGATCGCCGCGAAGCTTTAAAAGATGCCGATTTCGTCACAACACAATTCCGTGTGGGCTTACTGGAAGCACGTATCAAAGATGAAAGCATTCCATTAAGCCATGGAATCATCGGTCAAGAAACAAATGGAGCAGGTGGAATGCTTAAAGCCTTCCGTACGATTCCTGTTATATTAGGTATTGTAGAAGACATGAAAGAATTATGTCCAGACGCATGGCTGATCAACTTTACAAATCCAGCTGGTATGGTCACCGAAGCTGTTCTTCGCTATGGAAAATGGGATAAAGTCATCGGTCTATGTAATGTACCGATTGGTGCCATTAAAAGCGCATCTGATGTCCTTAAAAAACCAGAAGAAGACCTATTTTTCAAATTCGCCGGTATCAATCACTTGCACTGGCATCGCATTTTTGACAAAGACGGCACTGAATTAACCGAACAAGTTATCGAAGGCCTTTACGCACCAGATGCAAACCCAGAGAAAATCGTCGAAAACATCCAAAATATGCGCTTCTTATACGAACAAGTTCGCAATTTGAAAATGCTACCATGTCCATACCACCGCTATTACTACATGACAGACAACATGCTAGAAGAAGAGCTGGAAGCTTTCAAAACAGAAGGAAGCCGTGGCCAAGTCGTAAAACGCTTAGAAGAAAGCCTATTCGAGCTTTACAAAGATCCAAATCTTGATCACAAACCAGAAGAACTATCTAAACGTGGTGGCGCGCATTATAGTGACGCAGCTTGCGAAATCATCAATTCGATCTACAATAATAAAGGCACAATGATGGTCGTATCCACACGTAACAACGGAGCAATTGACGATGTCCCTTACGATAGCGCTATTGAAATCACAAGTGTTATCCGCGCGCACGGTGCAGAACCAGTCAATTTTGGTAAGTTCCCGCCAGCACAACGCGGTCTACTCCAAGTGATGAAAGCAATGGAAGAACTAACAATCGAAGCAGCCGTAACAGGAGACTACGATACAGCCCTCCAAGCATTCACATTAAACCCATTAGTTCCAAGTGGGGATATCGCTCAAACGGTACTCGATGAACTACTAGAAGCACACAAAGAACACCTACCACAATTCTTCACAAAAGTGAACGCTTAAAATAAAGAATGCGCGCCAAATCTTCATTTTCAAGGCGCGCATTTCCTTGTAAAATAATTTCGTCTTTTAAATGGAATTGTGAAATAAAATTACCAACTAGTTACACCTATAGAAATTAAAAGTCTATACATACCAAGTGTGTACAGGCTTTTTTTGATTACACGGATATGTTCAATGTGTGTAAACGCTTCATTTTCACAAATAAACCCTGCCGTATGAAGCGCTTTCAGATCTTGAGGTCTTGTAAAAAAACTTGGCACGCTTTTTGCAATATAATTAAATGAATCCATAAAACCTTAATACGAATAGGAGAGGAGGACATCCCTAGCAATTCACAGGTCGAATGGAGGTTGAACGCATTCTAAACAAGAAGAAACAGACACAATGCAGTAAACGCTAACAAAAAGGGTATCCATTCAAAGCGTTTAACTTACAGAATGCTGAGTAACCACAAATCGTTTCAAAATAGGGAGGATAATTATGAACGGACTAACTAATTTTTTAGAAAAGTATTTCGTGCCAGTTGCAGCTAAAATCGGCTCGCAAAAACATTTAGTCGCGTTACGTGATGCATTCATTTCAACAATGCCTATCACAATGGCCGGCTCAATCGCAGTTCTTTTAAATGCATTTTTCAGGGATTTCCCAACGTCATGGGGTTGGACAGGATTTGTCGAAGCCATGCAACCACTTATCGGTGTCAATGGATATGTTTGGGCAGCAACACTTGCCATCGTTTCCTTAGTATTCGCGGTCTCATTAGGTTATAACTTATCGAAAGTGTATGAAGTTGACCGCCTAGCCGGTGCACTTGTTTCACTTGCAGCATTCGTTATGAACTTGTCACAAACAGTAGCAGTCGATCCAATCAAAAATGCGATCCTAGCTGCTAATCCAAAAGCAGACGTTTCGATGATTCAACCAGTTTGGGGGTTCCTTGATCTAAACCAAGTGAACGGTACTGGTTTGTTTACTGCCATGTTATTCGGTTTTATTTCTACTATTATTTATGCAAAATTAATGCGTGCCAATATCACTATCAAAATGCCAGATTCCGTACCGCCAGCAGTAAGTAAAGCATTCGCAGCGATCATTCCTGCATTAGTAGCTCTTTATGTCTGCGCGATCATCGACTGGTCATTCGTTAAAATTACAGGTCTTGACGTTATCACATGGATTTCTAAAACAATCCAAGAACCGCTACTTGCCTTGTCACAAGGTTATGGCGCAGTGTTACTCGTAACATTCCTAGTTCAACTACTATGGTTCTTCGGTATTCACGGACCAAACGTATTGGCTCCAGTTCTAGAATCACTTTGGGGTACAGCACAACTTAACAACATTAACGAAGCAGCAAAAGGTGTTGCAGGATCTGATCTTCCGTACCAATGGGTTCGTGGTTCTTTCGATGCTTACGTATGGATAGGTGGTTCAGGTGGTACACTTGTGCTTATCATCGCCCTACTCATGTTCTCTAAACGAGCGGACTCGAGAACCGTGGCCAAACTATCACTCGGGCCTGGTATATTTAATATCAACGAACCGATCATGTTCGGTTTACCAATTGTATTAAACTCTATCTACCTGATTCCATTTATCATTGCACCAATGGTCATGGTAACAGTCGCTTACTTTGCGACAGTTTGGGGACTCGTTGCACCAGTTAAAATTGCCGTGGTATGGGTAATGCCACCGCTGATAAATTCATTCCTTGCAACTGGAGGAGATTGGATGGCGCCAGTCATATCGCTCATAAATATGGTGATCGCTTTCCTAATCTGGGTACCGTTCGTTATTACAGCGAATAAGGTAGGCGTGCCTGAAGAAGAAATGAAATCTTAATGTTCCGCGGAGATTTGGTGACACGAACTGGTTTTGGCGGGAGGTCAAGACCGGGATGTGACACCTGAAATTTTTAGTCTGATGTCGTCCGAGTTGGCGATGTCAGACCATTATGTGAAATCGTGTTTAGTTGATTCTTTACACTCCACACACCGAAAAAGTATAATAGAGGTAATACGTAGAAGGAGGTAATGAAAATGATCGTAATTAGTAGTCCTATGAAACGAGATTTTTTTGTTGAAACGTTGGAGAAATATAATGAAAATGGTGTCACTTTTAAAAAGGTGGACGAAAAAGGAATTAAGTTATATTTCGAAACGACTGCTGAGGATGAAGAAGCTGCGGTTAGAATCGCGAAGGATGTTATGAAGGCAACGGATATTGGCGCCGTTCTTTACTTCCAGGTTACTGTGGAGTAATTATGAAGAGTGCTGCAAACGGACTATTTATAATGAGTATTGGCTTAATTATTATCGTGTTCAGTCCATCAGCAGGCGGAAATTCGACTAATTTGCCAATGATGCTTACAGGAATTTTAGTAGTTATTCTAGGAGCTCTCATGGTGTTCCTTAAGAAGAAAAAAGATAAGAAATCCTAAAGGGAGATGGTATTATGAACGTTTCCAAGAAATTATACATCTCACAAAAAGAGTGTTTTCATACGATTGCGAAATCCGTAATCTACGACGTCAAACAAGCAACCGGCAAAAATCTACCGATGCAAAAGCTAAAGGGGTTCAAGTATCGTCGAACAATGTCAAATGGTGCTGCTGTTGAGACGAAGATTACCGAGTTTCAATTTCCTAATGTGTACCAATTCGAAACAACGAGTCGCGTAAACCTTCACCGGACAACCTATACGGTCACCGAAATTAGTGATCATGTCTGTGAAGTCACATATAAAGAAGAAATTGAAGCTGAGAAGTGGATGCAGAAAATGAATAATATGTTGGTAGGTACCATTTTCGCATTTTTAAGGAAAAAAAGGGTAACACGTTTGCTAAAAGCCATGGAGGATTCGGTGATTACAGCAAGCAAATAAAAGGGGATCATTAGGCGGTATTACCCCAATAATGGTGGTATCCCAAGTGCCATCAATAAGAAATATCGCTTTTTGATATAGAGGAAGAGCAGTGAGGCATGTCTCACTGCTCTTGCTCGTGGTGTTTGTACTCTATTTTTCACTATAGTATAATACCAAGGGAAGACAAAAAGGGAAAAACAGGCTACAGAGGAGATTTTTATTATGACTGCACCAGAAAAGAGGAAACAACTCAAGCACCCATATCTAGTTAGGTCGCTCAGAGCCGTTTTATTTGGGCTTGTATTATCTGTCGTGTTACATATTTTACTGGATGCATCGCTCAGCGGTTTTAATTTATCAGATACACTACAAATGATTCAGACATACCCCATTCCGTTCCTACTCGGAATTTTAGTCTTAATGCTCGTCTACTTATTTTTAATCTCGCTTATCGGTAATTTATGGGCTAGTACGACGATCTTGGTTGGTACATCTCTCATCGTTGCCTTCGCGAATAATCAGAAATTTCTAGAACGAGGAGAACCTCTATATCCGCAAGAATTCGAAATGATCACACAATGGCGATTTATGCTCTCGATGCTGTCGACGTGGCTTGTTATTCTACTATTTATCGGTATCGCTGTTATTGTTGCGATTGCATGGATACTTGACCGCTATTCACGTAAAATTTCCGCTAAGTACTACGGGCGTGATTTCAAATATTGGGATCGTAAAACACTCATTATTCGTGCTGTAGGACTTGTTTTTAGCGGTGCACTCTTATTCTCGCTCACGAACTTCCAAAATACCGACAACTGGCTGAGAAAGGCGTACAACATCGATGCACAGTGGAAAGACGTAGACCCGAAAGAAAGCTATCAGCAATACGGTTTTGTAGGAGGACTCATTTACAGCGCGACGGCCAATATCATGGAGGCACCAACAGGTTACAGCGAATCAAAAATGAAAGCAATCACTAAAAAATATCAGAAACTAGCGGATGAAATCAATACCACACGTAAGAACAAACCAATGGACGGTGTGAATATTGTCTATGTTATGAGTGAAAGCTTCAGTGACCCAACAAGGCTGAATGGTGTCACAACATCCTCAGACCCTATTCCTGAAACACGCAAAATCATGGGAAAATACCCATCAGGATACAGTTTGTCCCAAGGTTACGGCGGTGGAACAGCCAATATTGAATTTGAAGCTTTGACTGGTTTATCGATGTATAACATTAACCCACAGATTACCTCACCATATCAAATGTTTCTATATCAAAAAGAAAACTTCCCATCTCTGGTCAGCTCATTAAAACAAAGCGACTATGAAACAATCGCTATCCATCCGTTCAAACCATCTTTTTATCGGCGAACAGACGTATATAATGCACTAGAATTTAACAAATTTATCAGTCGAGATGAAATGAAGCATACAGAATCCCTTGACGACAGCGAATATATCTCAGATGCGTCAGCATACCAAGAAACACTAGATCAGCTAAAAGCGAACAAATCATCGACATTCATTCATCTTGTCACAATGCAAAATCATATGACATATTGGGATAAATATATTAACACAATCGGTGTAGAAGGCGTACCAGAAAACAATAAAGAGACTGTCGAAACATATCTTCAAGGTATCAAATATTCCGATGACGCTTTAAAAGACTTTGTAGCTGAGTTGGATAACATGAAAGAAAAAACAATGGTCGTTTTCTGGGGAGATCACCTGCCGAGCGTTTTCCCAGAAGAAATCGTCAATCAAAACACAGAACGAACGATGCACGAGACACCGCTCTTCATGTATGCTAACTTCGACTTACCAAAAGAAGACTACGGTACGATTAGCCCCATCTATTTCGCGCCCAAAATGCTAGAACTAACGGATAGCAAGGTCTCTCCATACTATGCTTTACTTACAGAAATGAGTAAGGAAGTCCAAGGATTGGAGAAAAACGTCCTCATTAATGGCAAGAACAAAACGATTATTGAAGACCAATTATCCACAAAAGCCAAAGAATACCTAGCGGACTATAAGCTAATAGAATATGATCTAGTAAGCGGTAAGGGGTATACTAAGTCAGGATTATTTAAAAATAAATAATAAAAAGGGCATTTTCGATTTTTTTCGAAATGTCTTTTTTATTTATGTAGACAAAAAAAAGAAACCCACAAAAGTGAGTTTCTTTTATCAGCTAAAATTACGCTTTTTCAACGTTAGCAGCTTGAGGTCCACGTTGACCTTCTTCTACGTCAAAAGTAACTTTTTGGCCTTCGTCTAAAGATTTGAAGCCTTCGCCTTGGATAGCGCTGAAATGTACGAATACATCGTCACCGTTTTCGCGTTCGATAAAACCAAAACCTTTTTCGCCGTTAAACCATTTTACTGTACCTGTTTCCATATCAAAATTCCTCCTCGTGCACACTGGCACATAATATTACTATTCCTGCTTAGCGGTACGAAGTGGAAAGTTATTCACTAATCATTTCTTCACCAACAAAAATAAGTCTAGTTAAATATACCATGCTTTTCTCAATAAAGCAAACAAATACCCTTAAATCTATTAATGATTGTTAAAATACCCTTTCTTCGCGTTTTAAAACAAGTTAGGAAGGCTATCTGCATCTAGCAAATTTTTTAATTTTTTCACATCAGTAATAACCCAGGGTTTCTTATTAGAGATTAAAATTTCTTTCTCGCGTAGTTCTAGTAATGCTTTAGAGGTATAACCTTTCGATGTGTTGGATAATTCGGCCAAACGATCATACGTTAGGAAACTCGGAAGTTCTACAGTATTAGAATCTTTCCGAAAGCCCAAATCGATGAGGGAAATGAGACTAAAATAAATGCGTTTCTTTGAGCTTAGCCGATCCTGTACAGCTATGGCATACAATTCTCGTCGGGTACGAGCCATAAAGCTCATTAAAATATAATTTCTAGGATCTTCAAGTTGCAACATTTTTTTTAGAAATGCGAAATCAATACGCCACCAGATCACATCGGTCAGCGCCTCAATTCTGGAATTATGAGGGATGTCTTCTTGGTATATTGGAAGGAAAGGGAAATTGCCAGGACGAACAAGGAAATGAAAATTCTGCCCAGCCCCCCCTTCATACCTATACTGTACGTACCCGCTTTGAACGAGATAAAAGTAATCACGCCGCTTATCAAAAAACAGTTCAGTTCCTTGGGAAATACGTTCTTCTATACAGTGATGGTTAAATTGAGCGTCTTTTTTTTAATATTTTTATGATATTAGATAGAGTTGCAAAATTATCAATGGTTTCTTTTAAATACAAGGGGAACGCCTCCTTAATATATTCTTCTATATGAATAAATACCCTAAATATATATATTTGAAAGATCATTTGATGAAAAAAAGTATTAATTTAGTTGTTAACAAAATGTTCATGAATGGCTTGAAAAATAGTGAAATGTAACAATATAGATATTTTCGTATACATCTAGAAGCATATTTAATAAATCAATATGCTTCTAGATGTATATTTAGCGGGGAAAATAATTAACAAAGGAAGGATATACTAAAACAAGCAAAATAATAAATCAATGAGCGGTGTAGCTGTAGAGATGGGATAGCACAAAATTTTGTACAATACACTCGAAGCCAACTAATACGCAAAAGATGCCAAAAGTAAAAGCAAGAAAATCGGAGAAGTGATGTAGTGACAATAGAAGAAATATGCTTTTTTTGAAATAACGTAACAAAATGTACAATATTAAGGCTCGTAAACCAGAAGTATTGTATTTTTTTCAGCACACTTCAATGATACTATACACATATGGCGCTGATCCATAAGAAAAAAATCAAGCGGGGTGAACATTAATGACTACAATAACAAAAGATATTGACTTGCAACAAATTTTGATGCAATATCACGAGAATAATAAGTATTCAAGTAGTATGCACGTAGTCAATGTTAAGAAGGGAGATTGCATATGGGATTTCTCAAGTAAATCAGACATGTGTTTGTTCAATTTAGAAGGTATTGTTTATTTTGAAGAAAGAATAGCTGTGCCTGCGAAAGAAAAGAGCATGCTGAACGCCTTTCTGCTATTTAAGAATCAATCATGTGATCTGGATTGGTTATCCATTGACGAGAATGCAGAAAAAAAATTAATTGCACTATCAGAGAGCAAGATTATGCTTGTGAATAAAACGTTTCTAAATAGACAACTTGAAAACATGTCCAGATCATCAGAGAAATATCATATTAAGTCGCAACAAGAAATGTTTAAGCAACTGTATCAAATCAAATCATACTGGATGTTGCTTCCAGCAGAACAAAGAGTATTTGAGGTCATCGCTTGGTGCATAACATCGAGTAATACGGGAATTTTGCCCAATTGTATTACCCAAGAGATCCTAGCGAAATTAAGTAATTCTAGCAGAGAATATGTCAATTTAATTTTGAGCAAGTTCAAGAAACAAGGCATTATATCATTGAAACCAATCGTTATTACGAAGGTAATTTAAATGATAGTGTAGTGCAAGTTGGAAGGAAGTCGTACTAAAATGAGCACACTATTTATTGAGTTGTACAACAGAGATACAATCGAGGATAAATTTGGTTCAAAATATTTATTAGACCTTCTGAAAGATGATCCGACCTATCGAGTTCCATACACCAAAACAGTGCTACCGAAGGATACAATGCTTTGTAGTGAATTCACACCAAACGATAATATCTATTTCTTAGAATCGGGTGTAGTTGCGTATGAATACAAAGAGCAAATTATATCATTTTCAAGCCAAGGCGATATCATTGGGATGGATGATATCTTCTCATTAAGGCAGAATAAAGATAGTGTTAGGACAATAAGTAGTGCTACGGTATATATATTTCCGAAACAAGATGTGATGGAAAATCTACTTCGCATGCAAGAAGGGTGGCTTTTCCTATATTTAAATAATCATAATCATAATATTTTGATTGCCCATAAATATATATTGATGAGGCAAGTAGGAAAGTTAAGATTAAAAAAGATATTAAGAGATTTTGCAGATAAATATGGCTATAAAGATGGCAAAAATACAAAAATACCAGGATATTTTACTCGAAAAGATCTTGCTAACTACGCTAATCTCAGCACAAACTCCATGTCACAAATATGTAAACATCTTGAAGAAGAAGGTTTTTGTTCTATTAAGGCAAAACAATTTATTTTACTTGACTACACGATGAACGAATAACAAATATATTGATCTAAGAAAGGAAAAGGAACAACTAAAACATGAGTAAAGCATCTAAATTAATAATAATGGCAACGACACTTTTCGTTTCCTCAACGTTACTAGTTGGCTGTGGAGATACTTCCGCGAAGAAAGTAGAAACGAGCAAGGTGAGTGAAACAAAGAAACAAGAGCAGACGCAAGGAGATATTAATAAAGCAAAAGAAACGAAACAGCTAATCATTACACCCGTTTCTGTGAGCAATGAAGTTTCACCGGAAGAGAATAAGAAGGGCAACAAACTTATAAAGATTCACTACAAAATCAAAAACAAGTCAACAACAGATTTCACTGTAGCTGCGAATGACTTCATTATCAACATTGGTGAGAATTACTATTATATGGGTAGCGGGATTAATTTTGCAGATACGATTAAACCTGGTCAAACCTCCGAAGGCGATGGCTACTATGAGATTCCGAAGGGTTTTGATACGTACAAACTGATGTATCAACCTTTGGATAGCGATGAAAAAGCTGCTTGGAATATTATTGCTGAAATGAAGAAGTGAGAGGTGTCTAATCGTTGAAAATTTTATATCTCCATCAATATTTTGCAACGCGTAACTCTTATACATCTACTAGATCCTATGAGTTTGCAAAGAAGTTAATCGAGCACGGACATGAAGTTACTATGCTGACAACAGATACTTTTTTAACTGGGGATACACCCTATAAAGAAGTCAAAAATATGAAGTATTATCATGTGGATGGTATCGAGGTTATTGCGGTCAAGAATGATTATTCCAACTATATGGGGCTAGTCCAAAGAAGTAAGTCATTTCTATCTTACATGCACCATGCTTACAAAATTGGTAAAGAACTAAAGGGTATGGATATTATGTTTTCGACATCTACACCCCTAACCATTGCGATACCGACATTAAGATTACAGAGAAAATTAAAGATTCCGTTTGTTTTTGAAGTAAGAGACCTTTGGCCAGAGGCACCGAAACAGATGAAGGCCATTAAGTCCCCGTTTGTGATTAAAATGTTGCAACATCTTGAAAAAAGGGTGTACAAAAGGGCAGAACATATTATCAGCCTATCGCCAGGCATGACTGAGGGTATCGTGGCTACAGGCATTCAAGCAGAAAAAATAACGATGATTCCTAACCTCTCAGACTTAGCCTTGTTTGATCTAAAGAAGGACTACAAAATGGAAAAAAGGACATTAGCGGAAAGATTTAGCTTGAAAGATGCATTCATTATGTTGCATTTAGGTGCGATGGGAGAAGCGAACGGTCTCGATTATATCGTTGAAGCCGCTAAAATATTACAAGATAGGAAACAAGACGAAATTAAGATCATTATTGGCGGCGATGGAAAAAGCAAGCCTAGATTAGAAAAATTCTGCGCGAAGCACCGCCTTACAAATGTCATTTTTAGTGGTCATGTTTCAAGGAAAGACGTCCCGATTTATACAAGTTTAGCTGATATTACTATGACGTGTTTCAAACCACTACCGATTTTAGCAACTAATTCACCTAATAAGTTTTTTGATTCGTTAGCAGCAGGAAGACCAATCATTGTGAATTCTGACGGTTGGACAAAAGACATCGTGCAGAAATATGATATTGGCTACTATGTTGATCCGGCAGAACCTGAAGAATTAGCAGAGAAATTGATAGAATTACAGAATCAGCGAACAGAATTAAGAGCACAGCAATCCAAAATCAGAAATATTGCCGAGGAACATTACAGCGCTGAAAAGTTAGCAGATAAAGTAGAAATGATTTTATTAAGATCGCTTGAGAGGAGCAATTTAAATTGAATATAGTAGTTATTGGAACGGGTTATGTTGGGTTAGTTACTGGTGTTGCTTTAGCGGAAATAGGGCATCAAGTTTGTTGCGTAGATATTGATGCTTACAAAATCGAACAACTTCAAAAATCGATTTCACCAATCTATGAACCGGGTATCGAAGAACTAATGGAACAGAATATAAATAATGGCAGACTATCATTTAAAACGGATTTACAACAAGCTATGCATGAATGCGACATCATTTATTTAGCTGTGGGAACGCCGCAAAAAGAAGACGGTTCTGCCAATCTGGAGTATATAAAAGCGGCTGCAACCGATGTAGCTAAGACAATGACAAAAGAAATGATTATTGTTGTTAAAAGTACGGTCCCAGTCGGAACAAACCGATATCTACAAACATTTATTCAAGAGCAGACGCCTCATAAAGTAAGTATTGTATCCAACCCCGAGTTCTTAAGGAAGGTGTTGCGATCCGTGATGTGTTTTATGGAGATCGTATTGTGCTAGGAGCCGATAATAAAGTGGCGCTTCGCACGATGGAAGAAGTAAATGGAAACTTTAACATACCAATATACACAACGGCTTTAGAAAGTGCAGAAATGATCAAGTATGCATCCAATGCTTTTTTAGCAACAAAGATCAGTTTTATTAATGAAATTGCTAACATTTGTGAAAAAACGGGTGCTGATATTCGTGAAGTTAGTGCGGGTATGGGGATGGATAAACGAATTGGCAGCGCATTTTTACAAGCTGGTATTGGTTACGGAGGCTCATGTTTCCCGAAAGATACAGCAGCTTTGCTTCAAATCGCAGGGGATGTGGATTATGATTTTCATTTATTGAAATCGGTCATCTGGGTTAATACAATGCAGCATCAGAAGTTAGTGAACCGAGCCAAGGCTTATTATGGAGATTTGAAGAATTTAACGTTCGCTGTGTTGGGTCTCGCTTTTAAACCGAATACGGATGATATTCGAGAAGCTGCTGCGCTTTCTATCATCGAAATGCTATTGGACGAAGGGGCAAAAGTGAAGACATACGACCCAGTAGCCATGGAAAATGCACAACGAGTTTTAGGAGATCGCGTTATTTTCTGTAATACAGCTGAGGAAGCAGTTGCACAAACAGATGGTGCATTTGTAGTTACAGAATGGAAAGAAATCACACAAATGGATCTGAATGAATGTGCAGCGCGTATGAAGCAAACAGTTATTTTTGATGGTCGTCTATGTTTTGATAAAGAAAAAATGTTGGATGCAGGAATAGAATATTATGCTATAGGAGACGGAACGTATGAGAAGAACAAAAATTACGAAACGGTGTATTGATTTCAGTTTGTCTTTAGTACTCCTTGTTTTATTACTTTTGCCGATGTGTTTCCTTTATCTCATACTGGCGCTATATTTCCGAGGGAATCCAATTTATGCATCCATTCGAGCGGGTATTCATGGTAAACCATTTGTCATCTATAAATTTAAAACGATGCAAGAAATCTATGATGAAGATAATTGCCTATTACCAGATAACGAGCGCATTACTAAGTTTGGCAACATTATCCGTGGACTTAGCTTAGATGAATTGCCACAACTATTAAATGTTTTAAAGGGCAATATGAGTTTGATTGGGCCACGTCCATTGACTGTGGAATATATTCCGCTTTATTCCAAAGCACAACGAAAGCGCTTGGACGTGAAACCAGGAATCAGTGGCTTAGCGCAAGTAAATGGTAGAAATTCAATTACATGGAATGAGAAATTCAGATTAGATATTCAGTATGTCGAAAACCAATCGCTTAAGTTGGATATAAAAATACTGTTTTTAACGGTATATAAAGTCTTGATACATGAGGGTGTGAAACAGGATGGATTTATTAATTCAGAAAGATTTACTGGGAATAACACTAGGTAGTAAAAAGAAGTTAGTAATCATTGGTGCAGGTGGACTTGGACAGGTCATAAGTCAGGCCGCTATACATCACGGAGAGTACCAAGTGATTGGCTTTTGTGACGATAAGTATAACAAGATGAATTTAGAACATGACATTTTTTTGTGCGCCCCTTTCATTTATAAAAGAATTAGAACATCTTGAGCAAGTTTATTACTTTATTGCGATTGGCAATGGTGAAATACGTCAAGATATTTCAAAACGGTTAGGCTTAATCGCATGCCAGTATGCTACGATTATTCATCCAACTGCCTTTGTTGATAATAATGTGATACTAGGCGCTGGAGTAGCGGTATTACCCCACGCCACCATTCATAGTGCTGCACAGATCAGAAATCACGTCATCATTAATTCAGCTAGTATTATTGAACATAAAAACAGTCTGGAAGATTTTGTTTCGATATCGCCGAACACCACGTTATGTGGCGCTGTTACGGTAGAAAGAGGAGCATTTGTTGGAGCTGGAACTACAGTTGTACAAGGTGTCACGATAGGTGAGGGGACCACAATTGGAGCTGGATCTTTGGTTCTTAAGAATATACCATCCAATTGCATCGCATATGGTTCCCCAGCGAAAGTTATGCGTTATACGAGGGAACGAACAGCAGTCAGATAATGAAAGAAGGCGAATGGGAAATGAAGAAAAGTGCCCCAGTAGAGATTATTGAAACGCATTAAATTTTATCAAACATTTTCCGTTATCATTATTTTAACGATGGTAGTGCAGGTTATTTCTCTATTAAGAACCACTGCACTGGCAACCCATTTTGGCATAAGTAATGAAATGGATGCTTTTAATTTTGCTAATACGGCAATGGTTTGTCTGATAAACATTATGGGACCATCTGTTGCCACAGTACTTATCCCTTTTTTAGCGAAGATGAAGAACAATCATGAGCATAGAAATGTACTGAATTCGTATATCACGGCGGTTTTAGGGATTACGTATGTTGTATTGCTTCTTTATTTTCTGGGTGGCAGTATTTACTTCTACGGTTTTGGTCAAGGCGACGGATTTAGCTTTCAGACTTTGACATTCTTACTGACCTTTATTCTAGGAATTGCGCAGTACACCCGATTAATTTCTGCTATACAGACAGCGTTTTTGCAAATGGATGGTAAATTCGTCGTCGTGAAATTAGCCGCTTTAGTTTCGGCGCTATTGAGTTATATTTATATAATTTTCACACCGGATATAAGCATTATCGAAGCGGCGATATGTATCGGACTTTCCTATGTTGTGGAATGCACCCTCCTAATTTTTAGTAACCGAAATGAACAGTACAAATATCAAGCCAAGTTTAAATGGAAACATCCGGAATTTCGAAACCTTATGAAACTAACATTACCGGTGACACTCAGTTCTGTTATTTATCAGGTAACAGTTATATTGCCGAATATATTAGCTCGCTTTTTTGGAGAAGGGTATATCTCGACAATGGTGTATGCCAATCAAATAATTAGCATTATGCAAACACTGATCATTATTAACTTGATCTCGATGCTTTATCCGACATTGACAAGAAGTTTCAATAAAAATATCGCAGAGGCGAAAGAAAAGCTAATTTATTTCATCAATGGCTCCAATATACTTGTTATCCCGATGATAAGTGGCATGATCATGCTTAGTGGTATTGTGATTAAATTGCTGTTTGAGCGAGGCAACTTCACACATGAATCTACAATAATTGTTTGGCAGTTTCTAATTTTTCTAAGTCTAGCGTTACCATTTGTTGTGGTTCGAGAGTTTTTGTTTAAAGCATTCTATAGCATGGGTGATACGAAAACCCCCGTTAAAAATTCATTGATTGTGATTGTTATCCAAATTATCTTCTTAGTTATCGGTTCCTTTACGATCGGTGTGTACGCTATTATGTTGTCCCCTTTACTTGCGGCAATTATTTCTGTCGCTCTGGGCTACCGCGATTTACGAAAAACAATTGGCTTGACATTAAGAAGTATGGTGAGGCAACACATGATTATCATTATGAATTCACTTATCATGTGCGCTAGCATTTGGGGAGCGATGAAGCTGATTCACATTAATAATATGTTGATAGATTTGCTGATTTATATCGGTATTGGCGTAATCGTTTATGGGCTATGCGTGCTGTTAACGCAAAGAAAATATATCTACTACTTTTTGAATAACAACAAAAATAATTTATAAAGGATGTTATATAGCTTGAAAGTATTGTTTTTCATATCCTCATTTCCAAAACTATCTGAGACATTCATATTAAATCAAATAACAGGCTTTATCGATCGAGGTATTGAAGTAGAAATACTAGCTTGGAACAAAGTCGAGAATAAAGAAAATCATGCTGCGATTGCAGAGTACAACTTGCTTGATAAAACAAGATTTTTAAACTTTCCAAGTAGCCGATGGAAGCGATTGTTTGGTGGAATAGGTTTGTTCTTGACATCCGTTTTTACATCACCAAAAACAACTTTCAGCGCTTTCAATTATAAGAAATACGGTAAGATGATTTTCACATTCCGATTCCTTTATGCCTTGCCTTACTTTTTAGAAAGAGAGGTTGGGGATGCTGTGATTTGCCATTATGGTCCGAATGGTAGCATTGCTTCATTTCTAAAAGACCAAGGTTTATTACCAGAACAAACAATGGTATTTTTTCACGGGCATGATTTAACTTCATTTACGAAACGACAAGGTATAGCGGTCTATGATTCGCTGTTTGCCTCTGATATTACGCTGCTTCCAGTCAGCCAACTTTTTTCAAGTAAACTCATCAAAATGGGTGCAGATGTTTCCAATATAAAAGTGCATCATATGGGGATTAACTTAGCTGAATTTAGTCTTATATCACCAGCTCCAATGGAATCCACCATGAAATTCCTCTCAATTGGTCGACTAACGGAGAAAAAAGGTATGGATGTTACGATCGAGGTGATGGAAGCGTTGAAGGCAAGTGGTGTAGACGTATCTCTAGAAATTATTGGAGAGGGTGAACTGCGTCAACAATTGGAGAGCCAAATCAAACAAGCTAACCTGTCGAATGAAGTAACTTTACTCGGTTGGCAATCGCAAGTAGAAATAAACAAAGCGATCGAGAAAGCTGATATTATGATGCAGCTGAGTAAAACTGCAGCAAATGGAGATAAAGAAGGTATTCCAGTTGTTCTAATGGAAGCGATGGGTCGAGGTAAATTGATTATTTCAACAGAACATAGTGGCATCCCAGAATTAATCACAAACGATAAAAATGGCTGGCTTGTACCTGAGGGCGTTGTCAAAGAGACTATCCAAAAAGTCTTAGAAATTAGAGATAATCCGGAACAATGGCTACCAGTCTCATTACAAGCAAGAGAGAAAATTGATGCTGAATTTAATATTGACCGTTTGAACGACCAACTAGCACTACGATGTATGAAAAAATAATAACAGTGTGCACGCTCTACATTTGTATACTTTAGGAGGATTAGGTTTTTTTGAACAATAGAAACCCCAAAAAAATAATGATGGCTAGCTCCGTACATGTGTGGAGTGACACAAGAATTTATTTTAAAGAAGCACAAACGCTAGCAAATCAAGGCTTCCAAGTGGACTTTTACGCACTAGACCACCCTGGCGAAAAAATAAATATACCGAATTTAACGATGCATTATTTGAAACCGCAAAAACGTTACAAGAGATTTATACATTGGCGCTTCTTGTATAAAGAGATGATTCAGTCGGATGCGACCTATTTCCACTTTCATGACCCAGAGTTGTTGCTTACTGCAAGAGCTTTGAAAAAGAAATTAAAAGATGAAATAAAAATCACGTATGATATGCATGAGCACCTTCCTGCTGCTATTAGGACGAAGCAATGGCTACCTCGAATTATTCGACCGATACTCTCCCAAGTGGTAGCATATTTCGAGAAAAAATGGATGAAATATTGCGACACCGTTATTTTTGCAGAGCTGTCGTATAAGGATAATTACGAAGAACTCACCCTGAATAAAGTAGACGTATTAAATTATCCGATCTTCCCAAATTTGAATGAACTTATTATGAAGGATAATGTCTTTACGATGATTTATGTAGGTGTGTTAACAGAGCAGCGTGGGTTGTTTAACATGTTGCAGTTAGCCAAATCGTTAAAAGATAGGGGGATTCAAACGTTTCAATTAAAACTCATAGGGCCTATTTTACAGATGAAGAGAGGGTTCGGCAATTTATCGTAGAAAACCATTTGAGCGACAATATCGAACTACATGGCAGAATGCAGTACAAAGACATTTGGGGGCATTATCAAGCTGCTCACGTAGGTTTATGTTTACTACACCCGACACCGAACAATCTTAATTCGCATTCCACGAAGCTTTTTGAATATATGGCGGCAGGGTTACCAATTGTCGCATCAGATTTTCCGGATTTCACGAAGATGTTAACGGAGCATGATTGCGGAAAGACAAGTGATCCAGAGGACTATGACGCATTATACGATATCATTGATTTTTATATGGCTAACCCGGAAAAAAATAAACAACTTGGAGAAAACGGTAAGGAGGCTTTTAATCGATTTTATAATTGGGAACGTGAAGGAGAGAAACTATCATCAATTTATTCGAGCGAAGATTAGTAGCCCATCTTACTAATGACAAGGAGAACCCACAATGAAAATTAAGAATCTCACGGTAAGTAATTTATGGAAAACATTTAAGAAAAGCTTTATTTGGATGCTCTTGATTATTTGTTTATCGGTAGCCAGTGTATATACGTATAACAATTATATTGCGAAGCCACAGTATACATCTTCCTTTCAAGTTCTTTTCAATATTGAGCAGACGGGCACCAAAACACAAACATCGGACGGTGTTCGGAACAATATTCAATTAATCAACACATTCACCTCCGTTTTACAAAGTGGAAAAATCATGGATTTGGTGAAAGACAAAGTAAAGACAACGGATTCTTCCAGCACGCTAGCCAGCGATACGAAAATAGTATCCAATGAGAATTCGCTAGTTATGACGATAAACTATACAAATCTGGATAAAGATCAAGTCATAAAAGTCTCGTCTGCTATGGTCGGTGTGGTGAGTAAAGAAATTCCGCAGATTTTCAAAGGAACCACAGTGACTGTTCTAGAAAAAGCGTCTGAGCCAAGTGCACCAAGCAATAACTCTACGTATATATTAGCTGTAATGGTTGGTTTGATGTTAAGTTGTAGCTTATTATTCATATTATGCGCTCTAGATACAACGATTCAAAATAAAGAGCAATTAGAAAGCATGGGCTTACCATTTCTCGGAGATATACCTAAATTTAAGAGCACAGAGCTCTAAGCGAAAGGACTGGCTAAATGTTTACTAAACGAAGAGTAGCAGAAACGATTATTACGACTGGCAATGAAATGACTATGCAGAAAAATTCAGTAGCATACGAAAAATTTAGTTCTATTCAGACGAATATTCAATTCATGGAAAAAAGAGGTGGGCGTATTCAAACCATCGCAGTTACATCTGCAAATAAAGGAGAAGGAAAATCTTTTTTCATTACAAATTATGCGAATACATCTGCATTATATAAACAAAAAACATTATTGATTGACGTGGATTTCTATAATCCAAAAATCACAAAACAATTTAAAACAAAATTAATGCCAGGTTTGTCGAATATTTTAGTAGACATGGTGACTTTTGAAGAAGCTATTATTCCACTAGAGAATAAATACTTGTCTTTTTTACCGATAGGAACTTTGCCACCGAACCCACTAGAGTTACTTCGCTCCGAGGAGTTTAAACAATTGTTAGAGGATCTGAAAGAAGAGTTTGACCTGATTTTATTAGATTGTCCTCCTGTTAATTTGTTTACAGACGCAAGAGTGGTGGCGGCGGAAAGTGATGGTGCCATTTTGTTGATTAATAGCTTAGCAACAACGGAACAAGATGTATTGAAATCCAAAGAGCTACTAGAACAAGTGGATGCTAATATTCTAGGAGCGGTACTAAACAACAAGCGCTACAATAATAAACAATTAGCGTCATATAATTATTATTAATAAATTTAGGAAGTAGTGTATATGATAGAAAACATGAGAAATATATCATCTAAATTAGTCAGTGCGCCAAGGATAATAATATTTTTAATAATTATTTTAAGTATTCTAAGCCCATTTTATCCGATATTACTCATTGTGCCTATCATCACTGTTGGGATAATATACATTAACAAGGTGTCTGCAAATAAATGGATGTACGGTCTGTTTTTAGCGGTATTGATGTCAGGGTTTTGGGGAGCATATGCATCTTTCCCTCAAATACCTAGTTTATTTTTGTTCAGAATTTTGCTGGCTGTCCATATCGTTGGATTTATTTGCTCAAAAAAAGATTTCACTGCGATCAAGTTTCTTAAGATACCACTTCTTTGTTTGATTTGTTGGTTTTTGTATGCAGCTATAGCAATGATTTGGTCAGCAGACGTTATGCTGAGTTTAAGTGCGCTATACTTTCAATTTGAAATCAGTTACTTAATTTTTATATGTGCTTATTACATTACCTCCTGGACAAAATTGCGCCAAGTACTTATGTGGGTGACTTGGAATTACATTATTTCAATAGGCATTGGTTTATATGAAGCTTTATCTGGGAAACATCTGCGCTTCTCAGCGGGAAGCTTGCTGAATTACGCGGATTCGAGACCTACTGGATGGTTAGTCAACACGAATGACTACGCCTCATATCTCGTTATTTATTTTGGGCTAGCATCGCTACATCTCCTGACATCCAAGAAAAAAAGCTATCAACTTATTTGGTTCATCATGCTCGTAGCTGTCACTTTCCTAGTCATCGAATCACATTCTAGAACGGGCTTTTTAGGGTGGGCATGTATTGTTTTTCTTGTTCTTTTCAAGGTGTTGCGAATTCAATATTTCCTGATCGCTGTATTTGGAGGAATTACTGCGTTGTTTTGTAAAGTGATGTACTCAAGTTTTGCGAGTTCAGGGGAGACCTCTCAACTAGTGGAATCATTCACGGGAAAAGGGGAGTCGACGCAAGACCGGATGTTCATTTATAAATTTGTTATCCAGCTATGTCAAGATCATCATTTCCTAGGTGTTGGGCTTGGAATGACGCCTCGCTATGTTTTCGATGCTCTATATGGAACTGCTAATATTGATTTGTCAGGCTCACAAACAATGGCGGCGCACAACTTTTGGTTGACAATCATATCGGATATCGGTTTGCTAGGCTTTATTCCTGTTCTTATATTCTTCCTATATTTTGTTTATTGGGCGGTACAAGGTTATTTGAAAAACCGGTCTTTAAAGGCGGCTATGCCAATGGTAATCCTAGTAGGGTTTATTGGAATTTCTGTTGGGAGCAGTAGTATTTTCGAAATGCGCGTCATTTGGATTGCGCTCGGAGTGGGCTTGGCGATTATCAATTTACTACAGCGGGAGAAAAATGGAGAGGTGGAATTGATAAAGTGACACAAGTGAAAAAAATAGCCGTGTTTGGCAGTTGTTTTAGTCGTAATTTTTTAAGTTCGGCTCCATATTTTAATCCGACATATAAGTCTCATTTTGCATGTGTTATGACACAATTTCATTCGTCTATTATAGCTACCATGACCGATGTAGTGACAATGGATATTAGCGAATACGAGGATATACCGAAGGAAAAGAAACGATTTGTCCGCGAAGATTTTGAGAAAAGGTTTTTTGAAAGAATAGCAGAAACGAATCCAGACTATCTATTAATTGACCTCTATTCGGATGCATTGAAAAATATCGGATTTATTTCAGAAAAACAGGCGATCACGATTTCACCTATACTTGAGCAGAGCAGAATTCTGAATGATATTCGCTTCGTCAAGATGGTGGATCATCAAAATAAACAGCATTTCAAGAGCGTTTGGCTTACTTCCTTACATCAATATCGAAAACAACTGCTTTGCTATATCCGTGAAGAACAGATCATATTGAATGTATGCGAACTAACAAGTTTTTACTATGATGCGCAAAAAAAGAAGGTCCCATATAACACACCAGAGACGCTTGATGAATACAATCAATTTTGGAATGAATTAAATACGCTGTTTATGCAAGTTTTTCCGAAAGCAAAAGTTTTAGATATGAGAAATAGCGGTTATATCGGCGACACGAGCTATCCATTTGGTCATTCCGTATCCCATTACGAGAGCGGTTATTATCGAAGTATGCTGCATAAAATACGAGAACTAACAAAATAATTGGAGGACAATAATGAAGAAACTAATTGTAAAAATATATTTCAAATGGAGGAGCCGCACATACAAGGCGCCAAATGGGCAGAAATTAAATTATATTTTAGAAAAAAGTACGCAAAAAGATGTACCACTCATCATCATTTTTAGCGCATTTCCTCGAACCGGAATGAAGGCGACCTATAATTATTTAAGAACGCTAAAAGATATCCGCGCCAATAAGCTTTTTATATTGGATAATTTCGGATTTGATAAACGAGGTGCCTATTATTTAGCCGAAAATGGCGATTTCAAAATTATGGAAGCAGTCGAGAATATTATTGATACGTTCAAAACTAAGCTACAGTCAGAAAAAATGATTTTTGTAGGCACAAGTAAAGGTGGTTTTGCTAGCTTATATTTCGGGATGAAAAAGGGTGCGGATTACATTATTAGTGGTGCACCACAGTATAAATTAGGAAATTATTTAAGCGATATCCCCGAAAAAGCACCAGTTTTAAAAAGCATTATGGGTAGCACGGATCAGAGGCAAATTGATATTCTAAATGAATTGCTAACAAGGCAACTAAAGGATACGCAAGGAATGTTACCAAAAGTATATTTACATTTTTCTAATAAAGAGCATACCTATGAAGAGCATATTGAAATGTTAGTTGAAGACTTAATGAACGAAGGATATCCGATAGTTTTAGATGTATGTGAATATAAAATTCACCAAGAAGTAAGCCTATTTTCCCCCCCATTCCTAACAAAAACGCTAGCTGAAATTTTACTAGAAACCACAAAAAGAGCGTAAATTATTCGGGATTTTGACAGCTTCATTATTTTAATTGGGCAAATGTTTCGCGAAATCTACCGGCCTCATGTTATAATTAAGAAAGCGCTTAAAAAGAGGGCGCGGGATATACAGGGGGTTCTATTTTTATGTTAAACGAACAGCAGATTACCAAACTACTACATCGCGTGTCTGATCCAGTTTTGGAGGCGACGTTGCTTGAAACAGATGGAATAATTGGAGTGGATGTTACTAATAATAGTGTGGATATTCAGATTGCACTAGCTGATCCAGAGCAACAAACAGATGTATTTACTGCCAATATACAGGAACTACTAGGGCAATTTGGCTGTGAAGAAATCCAAATAGAACTAAGCTACCTACCAACGCAAACAGTAGCTAAATTATTGGAAGCACGAAATAATATCCTGTCTCCAGAAAGCAAAACACAGTTCATTGCTGTGGCGAGTGGAAAGGGTGGAGTAGGAAAGTCTACAGTAGCGGCAAATCTAGCTGTGTCATTGAAGCGCTTAGGTAAGAAGGTAGGACTACTGGATGCAGATATCTATGGTTTTAGCTTACCAGCATTGTTAGGAACATCTGAGAGTCCTCAAACAAAGAATGACCGAATTATACCTATTACAACATATGGAGTGCAGTTGGTCTCGATGGAGTCATTTGTGGACGAGGGTGAACCAGTTATATGGCGTGGACCAATGCTTGGAAAAATGATTAAGATGTTCTTAGAAGATGTGGATTGGAATTCTCCAGATTATTTAATCATAGACCTTCCACCAGGAACAGGCGACGTGGCTTTAGACATACACACATTATTGCCCACATGTAATGAATTGATTGTTACAACACCACATCAAGCAGCAGCAACTGTAGCGGCGAGAGCTGGGATTATGGCAAAGAAAAACGAACACCACATTTTAGGTGTAATTGAGAACTTATCTTATTATCAAGATGCAAATGGTCGAGAAGTGTATTTATTTGGTCGAGGTGGTGGAGAAAAAGTAGCGAATGAGCTGAAAGTTGAGTTACTTGAAAAATTCCCTATTGAGCAACCAATTCAAAATGAAAATGGCTATCTATCAGGCATTTACGATGAAGGTACAAGGCAAGGAAAACGCTTTTTAACACTGGCTGAAAAAATAAATCACTATTTATAATGAAAAATATGCAAAAAAGTATTGACGAATGGATAAATAGTTGGTATATTTATAAACGTTGCTGATGCGCATAATGCAAAATGCAGCATGAGAGATTGACCTTTGAAAACTGAACAGAAACAAAGATAAAACCAAGAAGACAGCAATGTTTTCGGGTAAGAATCACAGGACGGAAATAGAGAGCTATTTCCACAAGTAATACTAGTAAAATTATTTGCTAGCGAAGTCAATTTGACGCAAGGATCTTATTCACGGTGTTGAATAAGTATTCAGATTCATCTTTTATTTGAAAGAGAGTTTGATCCTGGCTCAGGACGAACGCTGGCGGCGTGCCTAATACATGCAAGTCGAACGAACCGAAGAAAGAGCTTGCTCTTTCGGACGTTAGTGGCGGACGGGTGAGTAACACGTGGGCAACCTGCCTGTAAGTTGGGGATAACTCCGGGAAACCGGGGCTAATACCGAATAATAACAAGCGTCGCATGACGCCTGTTTGAAAGATGGTTTC
>NZ_AODD01000019.1 GCF_000525835.1 Listeria grandensis FSL F6-0971 | reverse complement strand
TCATATCTTATCATATAACTCATCAGCGTGTCAACAACTTATTTTTTATTAATATTTCGAAGCTCTCAAATCGAGAACTTTTTAAGTATATAATATATATTCATAAAATGCAACTGTTTTGTTTTAATTCATTAAAATTGTATATTGCATTCATTTTCAAGCTCTTTTAAGAAAGATATCAAGATACAATGCCTCGTGTCTGCCACTTCTTTCGCCGAACCTGTTTGAATTATGCCCTTTATATTTAAAAGCTTATCAAAAAAATGTTGGACACTCGTCGCCTCTTTATTTTCTGGATTATAGATTTGTCTTCCTTCAGACCCACCATACGTAAAGCATCTAGCAATTCCTATTGCTCCAATTGCGTCCAAGCGATCTGCATCTTGTACAATTTTTGTTTCTAAGCTAAGATCATGAGAATGACTCGATTCGTTGCTATATGAGATATTTTTTATTACATTCGAAATCATTTCTATTTCCATTTCGCTTAAATTATTTTCTCTAAGCCATGCTATCATTTGCCGCTCTGCTTCTTCTGGATATTCTTTTAGCTTTTTATCTGTAAAATCATGAAAAAGAGCCGCTAATTGAATGATCTTTAAATTACCACCTTCTTTACTCTGAAGCTGCGTTGCCATTTTATACACCCTATCAATATGATACCAGTCATGGCCTGTCACTTCATTTGCAAACTCTTGTTTAATAAATTCTTTCGCTTTCTCCAAAACTAGATTATTCATCTTATTACTACCTCACTTTATATTTCCAAATTTTCTAATACTTATGTAAAATAGATAAAAAGATAACACATTTTAGGAGGAGTCAGTTTGTTTAAATTCGATCAAGTATATTTAAAGCGTGATGAAAAATTTTTATTGCATGCTATCGATTGGGAAGTACATCATAAAGAAAATTGGGCAGTTCTTGGACTAAATGGATCAGGAAAGACTACGTTATTAAAATTATTAAACGGTTATCTATGGCCTACCTCTGGCTCTCTCACAGTTTTAGGGCGACGTTTTGGCGAAACTTCCTTACCCAACCTCCGTAAATCTATTGGCTGGGTAAGCTCGTCATTACAACAACAGTTAAAGGAGTATGATTCTGCTGAATCCATTGTACTGAGTGGCAAATTTGCTAGTATTGGCTTATATCAAAAAACTACTATAGAAGAAATGGCATTGGCCCGATCACTATTAGCAGACTGTGGTGGTAAAGAACTTATAGGTAAACCATATGCTGTTCTATCGCAAGGAGAGAGGCAAATTGTACTTATTGCTCGAGCTCTTATAGCAGAACCTAAGTTACTCATACTCGATGAACCTTGCACCGGTTTAGATATTTTCGCAAAAAAACGCCTATTAGAAAAAATATCCAAAATCTCAACACTACCACATGCACCAACAATTCTTTACGTAACACACCATACCGAAGAGATATTACCATGTTTCGAATATACACTGTTACTTCGAGATGGTAAAACCTACGACGCAGGGAAAACTACTGAAATGCTCACAGTGGATAATTTATCGTCTTTTTACAAGCATGATGTAGCAGTGATTTCTTTGGAGAATGGACAAGTCTCCGTATCTCCTAAATGAGTTAGACATGGGCTCTGTGGATTAGAGATATGCTACGAATCTCTCTCTAATCCATTGAGCCCTTGTTTTATAATAATATACTGCGCAACTTTAAGCTTCGTCCTCAAACAAGCGAGCTATTTCTATAATGACTTCTGTCGCCTTAATCATACTCTCAACGGAGATGTATTCAAATTTCCCATGATAGTTCTCTCCACCTGTAAAAATATTGGGTGTTGGCATACCTTTAAAAGATAACTGAGAACCATCTGTTCCACCTCTTATCGGGCGAATATCAGGTTCAACATCTAAATTTTTCATTGCTTTATGTGCCATATCAACTATTTCTTTGACCGGTTCAATTTTTTCTTTCATATTGTAGTACTGATCATTCATTTCTAAAATTATCTTATCTTCTCCATATTCAGCTTTTAATTGATTGGCTATGGCAATAAACTTTTCTTTTCTTTTAATAAATGAGTCATGATCGAAATCACGGATTATATAATAAGACTTAGCTAGCTCGACATCCCCATTTAAAGAAATCAAATGGTAGAATCCTTCATAGCCCTCGGTATGTTCCGGGACTTCAGATTCAGGTAAGTGCGCATGAAACTCCATTGCCATTTTATTTGCATTAACCATTTTATTCTTGGCTGTCCCAGGATGTACACTATTTCCTTTAAATATAAGTCTCGCTGCGGCGGCATTAAAGCTCTCATATTCCAATTCACCTAGAGGTCCCCCATCCATTGTATAGGCAAACTCAGCACCAAAAGTATCCACATCAAAGTGATGCGGACCACGCCCAATTTCCTCATCAGGTGTAAATGCTACTCGAATTCGACCGTGCTTTATTTCAGGATGATGAATCAAATGGTTCATTGCTACCATTATTTCTGCTATACCTGCTTTGTCATCAGCCCCAAGAAGCGTAGTCCCGTCCGTCGTAATAATCGTCTGCCCTTTATATGTAGGTAGCTCCGGAAATGCTTCTGGTGAAAGCACAACATCTAACTCTGCATTTAGCGTAATAGCATTGCCATCAAAATTTTCATGAATTTGTGGAGAAACATTCTTACCTGTCATGTCTGTCGCAGTGTCGATATGCGCTAAAAATCCAATTGTCGGTATATCCTTTGTAGTATTACTAGAAAGCGTGGCCATAACATAGCCATTACTATCAACAGTCACCTCCTCCATACCAATTTGCTTTAGTTCTTCTACTAGTATTTTGGCTAACTCCATTTGCCTGGTGTTGTTGGCACCGTTTCACTCGCTTCATTTGACTGTGTATCGACTTTTACATATCTGATAAAACGTTCGATTATTTCATTTTTCACGCCAATGACCCCCCCTATTTAAAATGTATCTCAGTATCAGTATACGCTTATTGCTTACTTTTTTCATTCATTTTCATTACGGTATTCCAATTTCTCGCTGTTGCCTTTACTTGCAGTGTCTTTTCGACGAATTTATTTGAAAACAAACTATCTGATACTCCTTCTGTCAGTGAAACATATAGAAACCTATCTATTATTTTAAATTCATCTTTATCACCTTGGCTTAGCTCTATAAGCCGAAGAACTGCATCCTCACTCGGTATCCTATCTAAGAAATGGAGCATCAAACGGTCACCTTGAAAGGCTTTAGCTCTGACCCCTCGTTCATATTCTTCTAACTGAAAAGCAACTGTTGGTACATCAAATTTAAGATGCACTTTAATAATATGTTCGATGTTCCTTTGAATGGCTTCGTAACTCTCTTCTTCGTGCTCAGCAATAATATTTCCAGTCTGGATATACGTTGAAACGTTCCGATATCCCTCGCTTGTCAATGCTTCTCTTAAGTCAGCCATCTTGATTCTACGATTCCCGCCCACATTGATTGCTCGCAGAAAAATTATATATTTCATCATCCACCTCCTGCCTCATATTATACCGAATAATTAATATAAGGTATAATATTAGTAATTGGAGGAGTGATAAAATTGAAATTAATTTCTTGGAATGTGAATGGCCTTAGAGCTGCGGAGAAAAAAGGATTTATGGATTATTTCCAAACAGTAGACGCAGATTTATTCTGTCTTCAAGAAACAAAATTACAAGAGGGACAGATTGATCTAGACTTATCAGGATATCATGATTACTGGAATTACGCTGTGAAAAAAGGCTACTCTGGTACAGCTATTTTCTCTAAAATCGAGCCGCTTAACGTATACTATGGTTTAGACATAGAAGAACATGATCAAGAGGGCCGTGTCATCACACTCGAATTTCCGAAATTCTATATGATTACTGTGTACACACCAAATTCGCAAAATGAGTTGAAACGATTAGACTACCGAATGGACTGGGAAGATGCTTTCTTGGCTCATTTAAAAAAATTGGATAGCGTAAAACCTGTAATTGTTTGTGGTGATCTAAATGTAGCACACAAAGAAAATCGATTTAAAAAAACCCCAAGACAAACCGCAAAAATGCTGGATTCTCAGATGAAGAGCGTGGGAAGTTCACTGATTTGCTTGCCAATGGTTTCACCGATTCCTTTAGATATTTGCATCCAGACACAGAAGGTGCCTATTCTTGGTGGTCCTATCGGATGAACGCTCGTGCTAGAAATACTGGTTGGCGCATTGACTATTTCATCGTTTCTAACAGAATCGCTACTCATATAGAGAGTGCTTCCATACATGCTGAGATTCAGGCTCTGATCATTGCCCTGTTGAACTCACAATTACTATTTAAAGCTATAGTATTTATATTCGACGTATTTTCTTAAAATCCTTTAAAACACTAAAAAAATCTCGTACCCTTTTTATCGGATACGAGATTTTTTTATTTTAGTACTGGAGACTCAACCCAGCCTAGCCGTTTATCGCCATCATTAATGCGATACCAAATTTGGTTGTTAATTACAGCTTGTCTATCTACATGCACTTCCTCTAAAGCTACAAGTGTTCCTCGAGCAGTACTTGCATCGACTATCGGAAACGCATAAATTTTTCCATCGGCTTTTTCAACACCTCGGATTAAATTTACTTCTTGTTCCATCGAAGTTGTGTACACAAGATTTAAGTCTGTAGCATTGATCCAACCAATATGAACGCCGTTTAAAGTGGCTTCATACCAAGTCGAACCATTGCTTACTTTCGCTCGGTTAGTCAGCCGTAAGTTTTTGCCTTTATACTTAGACAGGGATGCTTTTTCCGTTGCGCCTTTTAGCGTATTTGGTAAGCTCCAGACCGTGCTTTGTGTATTTGGTTTCGCTTGTCCATATGCATAGATAGTTGTTTTTGCTGTGACTGTATCATAAACTTGGTCATACTTGGCAAGCCCGTATGTTTCTACAGTTTCAATAAGCTGTTCGGCATAATTAGGATCCGTTGCATAACCACCATCCTCAATAATCTGTGCCGCTACTCGGTAATCCTCTTCGCCGACCAAGCTTGCATATTTGTTTGGGCTCCACGATGGTCCGTTAACAAATAGTAGCGCGTGATCCTCTAGCGACTCATAATAACTCGGGTAAGCACGGAAGGCTGCATCAATTGTCGTCCAGCTATTATTATAAAATTCTTTCGTATTCATCGTGATAGATTGGCCTTCGTAGCTACCTTTAATTCCAAATAAATTATTGGCTTGCTGCGTTAAACCACTGTTTCCCCATCCTGATTCTAGAATAGCTTGAGCAATAGTAACACTTGTTAAAATCCCCTGCTCGCGTTGTAGTTTCTGGGCATCTGGAACTATTTTATCAAGGAAATTTTGTTGGGAATTTGTGTAGCTTATTTGTGAATTATTTTCTCGTTCTGCCGCATATGTGCTAACAGGAATACCAACTGTGCCCATCATCATTCCAATGGTTCCTAGAATAGCTAAGTTGCGTTTGACTGATTTTTTCATTCGATTTATTCTACACTTCTTTCTGAAATTTTTTATAGTATTTTTGTTTTCATGTATCTTTTCAAATCAACAGGGTTCATTCTAGCAAAATTAGTGTTTCATTTAGGTTACAGGAACGTTTCATTTCTGTTTATAATATTACAACGGCTGTATAGACCGCTTTATAAAGCCAATGCGAACATATGTGTTTTTCTTGAACACATCAAAAAAACGCTCTAATTTCAGAGCGTTTTAATGCGAATCACATCTTTATTTACCCAACCTAGTGTTTTTTGATCCACTTTCAGCTGATACCATATCCTATTTCCAAGCTTCATTTCTTGAACAATTTCTAGCTTTTCATTTCCATATTTAGCTAAATTATTTATTTTTTTTGCGTTTTTTGTTCTCTGTGGGCTAGACCAAATTGCAGTGTCTTTTGTAATGATAGGCACCCCTATTAGATTGACTGCTTTCGTGTACACAATTGGATCATAAATTTTGTCGTATGCTTGCAAATCCTGTTGTTCGATAAGATCAATTAGCTTCGTAGCATATTCTGGATCAGTTGCATATCCTGATTTTTGCAAAGCCTGCGCAGCTGTTTTGTAGTCTTTAGCTTGGATAACTTCACGATATTTATTTTTGTCCCACGAGGTTCCTTTCAGAAAAAGTGCGGCGTGATCGTCAAGTGATTCGAACCAAGTTGGATACTTTCGGAATGCTGCATCAACCGTAACCCACTGATTATTTTCGTACTCCTGGGTTTGCATTGTCACAGAGTCTTGCTGGTACTCGCCCTTGATACCAAATAAATTCCGACCTTTCGTTGCCAGCCCACTGTCCCCCCAGTTAGACTCCAAAATCGCTTGGGCTAGAGTGATACTTGTCAAAATTCCTTCTTGATCTTGTATTTGTTGTGCATGTCCGGCAAGCAGTTCAATAAATTCTTGTTTTGGGTCGACATATGTTATTTCTACGGGGTCATCATCTTTTAAAAACAGCTTGTCAACTGCGATAAAAGCCATTCCGCCGACTAAAACGACTGCAAGTAAAATTCCAATAAGAAGTGGCGCTTTTTTTCGACGTCTCATTCTGTTTAAAAACCTACTTTCTATACCTTGATGCCCTTTTTATCCTATCCTCTCATTGTATACGAAAAGCTACCCCAATAGCAACCAACTTAAGACTGAGAAGCGTAATTTTAGTTATTTTTCTGACACAATCTGGATACCTTCTCTCGTATCTTTTATTTGTGCTTTTTTTGGTGCAGATGATATTAGTTTCATCGTGTATATATCTGCCATACAAAAACCTGAATGTGCAGTGATCAGCAAATAAATAGCCACAAGATCTACCGGAAATTCTAATGCTAAAATGACTAGAATTAGGGTTAAAAGAACACATGGGCCAATCGTAATAATCTGATACTGCCATTTTGAAAAAGATTGATTGGGACAGTTGAAATATAAAAACCCTTTTCGATGGCTCAACTTGATTTTATCATTACTGAATATCCAGAAAAGAAGTCCGTGGATAAGCTCATGGATAGTAAAAATAATATACAGTGCAATGCAAAATAGGATAATACCCCATACTGTAAAATTAATTGGCACTGATTCGCGTAAAGCTAGCACTGCGCCGACAATTAACATTATCACGATGAGAGCAGTGGCCATTAATTTAATGGTTTGCATTCTTTTTTTTGTCGTTAACAATGTTGTATTCTTTAGACAATGCTTGTGTTCTCATAACAAATCTTGACCTCATTTCTCACAATTCTTACTAACATACATGGCATTCCCTATGTCTATTATAGTATGAAAAATAGCTAGAAAACAATTATTATGTAAAAGATAAAAATAAAAAATCCGTCTTTCTTCTATATAGAAGTGGTTTCCCTATATAAAAAACTTTTTGCACCAGTCTCAATTTGGCGCAAAAAGTCGATTATTTATATTTAATCCGAAACCGTAATGTTGTTTTTAATTTTTCTGGGCTTACTTTGCTGGCGTCGGTCAAATAGATTTCTTTATGCGCTTTGCTCAAACGCTCTAAATTATTCGCCTCACAAAATGCCTCCATTTTGGCAAATGAAGCTGGTTCGTCATCGTAACTTCCGAGGTGCAACATTTGTAAGTTTAATCCTTCTGTTATTTCCTCTAATTCCAATTTGTCACGATGTTCAGCTGAAACTTTTTTTATGATGGCTTCTTTAGCAATTTCGAACAACTCTGGTGTCACAAAATCAGGTTGCCGAATCATGAGCTTGTAAATCAGCTTCTCTTTATCAAGCACCAGACTGCCCTTTTCTAAACTCCAAAAACCCTCCAGTGGAAATGCAGTATAATCATAGTATCCATCGGGTGTTATCCCTTTTTTAGGCAGCATTTTAATCGCGTAAGCAGTAGCGTATAGGGCTGTTACTAACTCCGAAAAAGCAGGTGCATTCGGATTTCCTTTGCCACAAATCGTGATGTATTTTACCGGACCTAGTTCGATGATTTCAGGATTTTCTTTTGGTAAATATATTTTCTTGTCATGTTTTCGCCATTCATATTTCATTAGTAGACTCCTTTATCGGGAAACAAGCTTCTGTTACCCAGTTTTCTGGATTTGGTTCGGTTGCAATAGATACGTGATAAATATTAAACATCTTGTTGCCTCCTCTTTACTTTTATACTCTTATCTTAGACCATGACATATGTGGAGAGTCAAGCGTCTTCTTCGTAACGGATGTTCACGCTAGGAAAGCGATTGGTTATTAGCCTAGCAAAAGTGGCCTGCTGAAAATAATAGCAGACCCTTTTTTTATTTGCGTTTTTCGATGATCCAGCTGCCCAACGCCCCTACTAAAAGAATCGCAAGTGACGGTACAGAATGATCTATGAAAAATGTCGTGAATGGGATTCCTGCGAATTGTAGTGCAAGACTCACTAACCTCCCAACTAGCAAAATAAGCCCGATAACCACTAATACATTGAAAAAAATCTTTAAAAAATGCATAGATAATGTCCTCCTTATTCTCCCATGGTATAATTTTATAGAAGAAAGTTCAAGTTTAGGAGTGATTGGCATGACTTATCCAAGAGAATTAATTGATCCTATTATCGCGAAAAATGCTGATTTCGATTTAGAAGGCTTTGTATTTGGGAATGGCGACTTCACGCCTGATATTATGCTTATCGGAGAGGCACCAGGTGAGGTAGAGATTCGAACAGGGATTCCATTTACTGGACGATCTGGGAAAGAGCTGGACAAAACATTGGCAATAGCGGGACTCACGCGGGATCAAATCTATATTACAAGCATTGTTCGTAGCCGCCCTTTTGGCAGAAAAATGATGATCGATAAAACCGGGAAGAAAATCGTCAAGCGTCCGAATCGCATGCCGAAAACGCAAGAAATTTTGCTACATGCTCCATTATTAGACTACGAAATCTCACAAGTAAAACCGAAACTGATCGTGGCACTCGGGGGATGCGCGCTAAAAAGACTAATCGATAATAAGATGACCATTTCAGAATCCCACGGGCGTGTTTGGCATGGCAAGATTAAACAGATTGGGTCTAATTCTAAATATGTAGCTTCTGAGCAAGAATATCATGTATTCCCAACGTTTCACCCTGCCGCTATTTTTTACAATCGAAAAATAGCGACCGATTTAATGACAGATTGGGAGAAGTTAAAAGAAATTTTGGCTAAAAAGACTTTTTAAACGACAGATCCGCACGTTTGTTCTATAATGAGACTACTATGAAAAAGGGGGATTCTTTGAATGACGCTACTTTTGATGCTAGCTGGTCTGATGGCTGGAATGACGATTCCGGTACAAACGGCCGTGAACTCGCGACTTCGCGGTTACACAAAATCACCTTTTATCGCCTCTTGGGTGTCTTTTTTAATTGGAAGCTTGATTTTGATTCTATTAGCACTTACTGTTGAACATGGTTGGACACTCGATTTGCATATGTTTGCGGTGAATCCGTGGTGGATTTGGTTTGGTGGCGGAGCGCTTGGTGTATTCTTCCTAACATCAAATATTTTATTGATGCCAAGACTTGGATCAGCCTTAACTGTTGTCATTACACTTTGCGGGCAAATGGTGATGGCGCTTTTGATCGATCATTTTGGATGGTTTAGTGTGCCGGTGCATGAGCTCAATTTGCCAAGATTAATTGGGATTGCAATGATGTTTTTCGGTGTTATTTTGATGCAACGATATTAAGGAGGGGTTTTAATGACAGCAAAAAGATCCAAATCGATGATCGCGTTTATGTGTATGGGGCTCGTCGCTGGGATGATGTCCCCCATTCAAACCTCGATTAACAGCCGCCTTCGCATTGCGGTAGATTCGCCCATCATTGCCTCGCTGATTTCTTTTTTAGTCGGGATGACTTTATTGCTAATCTTGTCGCTTCTTGTGGAGCGCAGATTAACATTCCAATTACACGGAGTTGGACGAATTCCTTGGTGGATATTTACCGGCGGCGCATTAGGTGTTATTTTTGTGACGTCGAATATATTGCTTTTACCACTCCTCGGATCGGCACTTACCGTGGTTTTAGCACTCTGTGGACAAATGATTATCGCACTGACTATCGATCATTTCGGTTGGTTCGGGATTATTCCACATCCAATTAATCGCTATCGTCTACTTGGCGTACTTTCCATGATTGGCGGCGTCTTATTAATTCAATGGTTTTAAAGCAAACGCTTCGCCCTTCCCAAGACTGGGTTGGGCGTTTTTGTTCTATTTTATTCTTCCGCTAAACGAGCGACAAAAAAAGGATTCCCTCGGCATGCTAGGAAATCCATTTTCTTCATTTAGTATCTGTCGTTCAACCCAATACCATCAAAAATCCGGTCCATATACTTGTCAATTCTTGAATCGCGGGTTTTCGATTGCTTCGGTGCTGAGAAGAATAGTAAATAGGCTCGTTGACGCCCTGGCGTTAGTTTCTCAAAGGCTTCTTTAAAAGCTGGTTGTTCTTCAAAACGATTTTGTAATTCTTCGGGAACCGTGAATTCCGTTTCCTTCTTCATTTCTACTTCCACGCCTGATTTCTCTACTTCGATGGCTTCATGAATATAAGCTTTGATAATCGGTTCCATTTCTGTGATCTCTTCCAAGTTTTTTAAAACGAATTTGGCGCGCTGCTTGCACATTCTCTGTTTGTTGAATTAGAATACCACTCGGATCCTTGAGCAAAACACCTTTCATAAATAAAAGCGCACAATACTCCTTGAAACCGTGGATCAGAACAATATTTCTGCCTTCATGCATAAAACAAATATTTTTCCACTTTATGTCCTCAGATAAGCCGCAATCAAGCGCAATTGCTCTTAATGTTTCGAATTCCGTCTTCCATCTCTTTGCTTTGCCTAAGTATTCATCCACTTTTGGGTTCGTTTCATTTTTTGCCATCAGGAGACACCTCACTTTAATTTGGTGGATTCGTTCGTCATTATGTCAATCCTAGAACTTATTTTCCACTTTCCCTGTTATTTTAACGCAGTTCGCGGGGTCTTGCAACATTTGCCGTAATAAGCTTCGACTTAGACTTTCTTTATTTAAATTTACTGCTATAATAATAGAGGGTTACGTGCGAAAGAGGGAGCTGATTTCATGATTACTACAATACCTTTTAATAATAATACGTGTGATTGGATTAATATAAATGTCGATAGTAGTGTTGAGTTAGAGCAGTTTTATAAGGATTATGATATTGATGATGAAGTGGTCGCTTATTCTTTGGATAGAAATGAACGTGCTCACTTGGAATATGATGCCGCGACGAATACCTTTGTTTTATTTTTCAATGTGCCTAATCCTGGGAAAATTGACAATCATTACGAGACGATTCCGATGACATTTTTAATAAAAGGGCAGCAATTGATTACGGTGACGAATAGCAAAAATCATTACGTAACGGAGAAGTTGAAAAATTATTTGGCTAACAATGATGCGATGAGCACGTTTAAATGCCTGTTTAGTTGCCTATTTTTAATTACTGATTCTTTTTTTCCATATGTAGAGGAAATGGATATTGATCGAAAAATCATCAATGACAAGTTAAAAGAAAAAACAACGAAGCAAAACTTGCTTTCATTATCTGATTTAGAGACAGGCATTGTTTATTTTGTTTCCGCTTCGAAGCAAAATCTTGTTTTACTAGAGCAAGTGAAGACGCATGTGGTTTATCGGACGCTCGATGCGAGTGAGAAGGAGCAGTTTGACGATGCGGTGATTGAGGCGAAGCAGCTAGTTGAGATGATGCAATTATCATCGCAAATTTTGCAACAGCTCTCTGGGACGTATAATAATATTTTGAATAATAATCTGAATGATACAATTAAAATTTTGACTGTATTATCGATTTTGTTAACTGTACCCACGATTGTTACCGGATTTTTCGGGATGAATATGCCTTTGCCGCTGGAGCATAATGCACTCGGTTGGGTGACGACGATCGCGATAAGCTTAGTTTTATGGTTTGTGCTTTCATATATATTGCGCAGATTGTTGAGAAGATGACGTGTGAAAACCTCTGGCGAATTTGTTGGAGGTTTTTATTATGAGATAAAGCTATTTATGGTTCTTATTTTTAAATTTTTGTTTTTCATTTAATTCAATAGCTTTGGCTAAACGTTCATTTAATCTTGGATTGAAAATAACATTTTTTATTCCTATTTTCAAAATTTCTACTTCATCACTAAAACGTTTTTGCTTCCGATACAGGACACCAAGTTTTTCATACAAAGCAGGTGCATCAAAATTGCCTTTTACCGAGCGCAATAGCCACTCTTCCGCCGCTTCATAATCTCTTTGCTTATAGTATTCAAAACCTTTCATTTCCTCTTCAAAACCATCCTTTATAGGCTCCTTGGACAATAAAATTCGTTCTCTTATCGATAAACCATCTTTTGGAATAAATATTGGTGGACTTTGTTTTTTTATTTGTTCAAAAGAAGAACTAGTTTTAATTTTTGCAACTCTACTTTTAGCAATTTCCTTTTTGGTCATATTATGAGCTTCTTTTAGGAGCAAATATATATCAGATTGAATTTTAGAATTCAAAAGAGTATTGGGATATTCAAACTCTCTATTGCTTATCGATACATTAGCCAGTACTAATCTGATTTTGGCCTTCGTATCTAGCGTTAGGGATTTATCCAAAACATAGTACTCTGAACCAAATTTATTTGTCAGTTGATCAGTTAAATTTCGCTGAAAAAGATCTTTATTAGATTTTATATATCTGTCATTAGTATAGCCAACTCCCTTAGCAAATACAATTAAATCTTCTGTGTTAAATTTCCCTATAAAGGATCCTTTCACCAAAAATAATAATTCTGGCCTTAGTGTATCCAAGTTCATTTTCAATAGAATATTAGGATCTTTTTTCTTCATCGCTGCATAAATTAGTGCATTATTAGAGTAAGTTAGGAAAGAAGAATTTTTGTGATGCCTTTGTAATCTCACAATCATTTCTACAGCCTCATACAAATCGTCATCTGAATATATTTTTCTTTCCAATCCATAATAAAAAACAAATACATAGCCAATATCTATATTCCTTTGAATATTAGTTAGAAAGAGTAAGTAGTGATATCTCTGCTCCGAGCTCATTTCATAATATGATGGATAGTAGCCCAAAGGTTCAGCAGAGCTGTTCATTATTGGAAGAGAGGTAATAATTTCAGATGGTTCAAAATTACTACTTGTTTCAATCGAAATGATAAGGTCCTTATGTTGAATTGGATTTTTTCTTATCATACTTCTCTGCTCAGAAATATACAGTAAACGTCGTACATTTAACGGAATAGCATTAACGTAGATATCTAACTTATTTTTATTTACAATTTTTTCTATTTTCATATTATCCTTATTTTTCAAGAAATCAAAAATGCCCATTTGCGTCCTCCTTCTAAAGCTGGTAATAATATTATTCTGATATTAATTATTTCGTAAAAATAACATTGTACACACCAAAACTTGAATCACTATCTGCTAATAGAAATTTCAAAGTTTTTGCATCCGTAATATCGTATTCAAAGTGGTGCGTAGTTATATCAGCACGAATATTTTCTTGATATTTTTTCTCTCCATTCAACTCAATTTTCAGCTTGCCGTCTTCCAGAGAACTGGTAGATTCATCTACCTTTCCAATATCAAATTCTATTTTAGTAAATTGATTATCTGTATTTAAAAGTGCCATGTTATTTAAAAAGCTATAGCCTTTAAAAACAAAACCATCATTTATAAGCTCTCCACCTACATGGTAATCTTCATCTGCATCCTCAAGAGAAGTATAATTCTCACCTCCGTATAGGATACCATATTGTTCCGCTAATGTTTGTTTCGTAATTTTTTGATTACCTCCAGATCCTATGTAGAGCGTTTTAGTATCTTCATTGTAACTTAATTCTTGCTTAATCAGATTTTTCAGTATATCTTCGTTATAGTATAGTGAATCATTGACATTTGCAACTGCAGTATTCCCATCTTCTTTCAATAAACCATTGACAACCAAAGATACTTTATTCACATCAGCGTAGTTTTTTTTGCGCTAAATCTTCATTCTTTTTGGCTAAATTATTTTGTTCTTGTACTTGCCCAGCTACGGTTGATTTCAATTCATTGTTTTCCTTTTTTAACCTTTCAATTTCTGATATTTTATTTTCATATTCAGGGAAGAAAACAGGAACCTTTTCTTGAGGTACCACTAACGGTATCGCAGTGAAGACAATGGCCGCATATGCAATAATAAGAGGAGATGCCTCTTTCGCCAAACCTTGCCCCTGTTTATAGTTAAATCTTAAGAACAAAAATACTGAAACAAATACTGCTAGTAAAATAATCAATATAAAAATAATTACAAATATACTCATTATAAATTTCCCCTTTTCATTGTAAGTAGTATTTCACTGAATCACTCAGACTAGGATTATAGTTACACTAAGCATATTTTCACCCCTTCTTCGCCATAATTATGCAATGCATTCTACAATATGGTAACATGTCCCTAGTTTTTTGTAAATAAGTTTATGATAAAACATCCCTTAGTCACTGTATTCACAAAATAAGTAGCTAAATTATTTATGGTTGAGAAATTACACCATTTTGGAATAGAGTGGCATCTAGGAAAAACTAGATCTTGAAATTTAAAAATCGAGTAGGGTTTGAGCCCTCCTATAAAATGTATTTTCCATTTGAATAATCCAAATAAAAAAGAGCCGAAAACCCTTGATACTAAAGGATTTTCGACTCACCTCTCTCTATTCCCACTCCACCGTCGCTGGTGGCTTACTTGTAATATCATACACGACACGATTCACATGTGCCACTTCGTTCACGATCCGCGTCGAGATCAACTCCAATACTTCCCACGGAATGCGTGCCCAGTCGGCTGTCATGCCATCAATCGAAGTTACCGCGCGGATAACAACGGTGTGATCGTACGTACGACCATCGCCCATCACGCCTACGCTGCGGATGTTTGGTAAGGCTGTGAAGTACTGCCAAATTTCGCGGTCAAGGCCTGCGTTTTTGATTTCTTCACGCAAAATATAATCGGAATCGCGGACGATTTCTAGTTTTTCTTCGGTAATCTCGCCTAATACCCGGATTCCTAGGCCTGGACCTGGGAACGGTTGGCGCCATACGATTGCTTCTGGCATGCCTAGTTCTAGTCCTAATGCGCGAACTTCGTCTTTAAATAGTGTATTTAATGGTTCTATTAGTTGGAACTGCATGTCTTCTGGCAAACCGCCAACGTTATGGTGGGACTTGATCGTTTGTGCTGTCGCTGTTCCGCTTTCAATTATGTCGGTATACAGTGTTCCTTGTGCTAGGAATTCCACGCCGTCAAGCTTCGTTGCTTCGTCATCGAACACGTAAATGAACTCGTTACCGATCGTTTTACGCTTTTGCTCGGGGTCGGAAACGCCAGCAAGCTTCGTCATGAAGCGTTCTTTGGCATCGACTTTAATAATGTTCATATTGAAATCGCCGTATAGTGTTTCCATCACTTGCTCTGCTTCGCCTTTACGCAATAAACCGTGATCAACGAAGATACACGTTAATTGGTCGCCGATCGCTTTGTGAATCAGAACACCAACAACAGAGGAGTCTACGCCACCGGAAAGGGCTAGCAATACTTTTTTGTCGCCAACTTGTTCGCGGATTTTAGCTACTTCCACATCGATGAAATTCTCCATTGTCCAATCGCCTTTGCAACCACAGATGTTTAGCGCAAAGTTCTTCAGCAACTCGTTGCCGTGAACAGAATGCTGTACTTCTGGATGGAACTGCACACCGTACATTTTACGGTCTTCGTTTGTGATTGCTGCAATCGGGCATGATGCGCTAGTAGCGGTGACTTCAAATCCTGCTGGCTCAGCAACAACGAGGTCTCCGTGACTCATCCAGACGATTTGATCGGTTGGTAGCGCTGCGAAAAGACGCGATGGCTTCTCAACGTTGATCGTCGCTTTGCCATACTCACGGTCTTTGGCGGGCTCTACTTTTCCAGCGAAATGATTCGTCATCAGTTGCATACCGTAGCAAATACCAAGAATTGGAACACCCATCTCAAATAGGTCTTCGTCGCAACGGAAAGCTCCTTCATCGTAGACACTATTCGGGCCACCAGAGAAAATAATTCCTGTTGGATTCAGTGCTTTCATCTCTTCCACTGTAATCGTGTGTGGGTGCAACTCGCTGTATACGCCGAATTCGCGGATACGACGCGTAATCAATTGGTTGTACTGGCTACCAAAATCAAGAACGATAATTTTCTCTTGCTCTGTAAAATCTTTCATATTCCTTCACAAAACCCCTTTAAAATTTATTTATGTATGTTGCGCGTGTTTCAAGTCCTTCTCTTTATTGTAACGTTTGCCCTGCATTCTTGCAACCGTAAAACGAGGGTTTCATCAATGTGAGCGTTTGCTTTAAGATAACGTCTCCTCGCATCCTTCCGAACGATAAAGAGTCGATATTGGCACACGGAATTTCGAGTTCTTGTAAAACTGCTTCGGCATTTTTAAACTTGGGGGGAAATAAGGATAGCATCTACTTTTGTATAGGCTTGGAGTCGTATCGTTGTGATCGTGCCGGTTTTTTTCATTTTGGAAGCCTCCTTGGACACAACTTAAATAAATCGAGCGAATGCGAATGCTTTCGCTCGATTTCTGTATATCCGGGATATACGCCCTAAAAATTTATAATCCTTTTCCGCCGATGACATCCATGTTGATGCTTTTCTCAACGGATGCGATAAGTGGTTTAGCACGCTCGATGATAGCTTTTACTTCTTCGTTATCAAGCGATGCTTTGTGATGCCCTGAATCAGTCCAAACTTCGGTCACAATCACGGTTTCTGGATCGTCCTCGTTCACGCTGACCACGTATTGGATGCATGCGTTATATTGTTCAAGCCCCACCGCAACCTCTAGCAAAATATTGACGAGCGCTTTGCGATTTCCTGGATGGGCTTTGAATTTTGTGATTAAACCAAATGCGATTTTCATTGTCCTCTCCTCCTCCAACTATTTCTTCCAAAAGTCATCAAAGATTGTAATTGCCATATGGCGCTTATGTTGTGTTTTTAAATACCAATTCTCGATTTGAATCGCGGTCTCTGTTGGGATTTTTTTGCCTTCTAGGTAGTCATCGATATCCTCGTATGTGACACCAAGCGCGACTTCATCGGGTAGTGCTGGTTTGTTTTCTTCTAGGTCTGCGGTTGGTTTTTTCAAGTAGAGGTGTTCTGGGCAGCCAAGTGTTTTTAAAAGTGCCTTACCCTGGCGTTTGTTCAAGCGAAACAGCGGGTTGATATCCGTGCCGCCATCGCCATATTTGGTGTAAAAACCCGTGACGGCTTCGGCGGAATGATCGGTACCGACGACAGCGCCATGATGCATCGCGGCAATGCTATATTGCGCCTTCATCCGCTCGCGTGCTTTTTCATTGCCTTTTGCAAAATCGGAAAGCTCGATATCTGCAGCGTGTAATGTGGCGACGCTAGCATCAACGGCTTCCTTAATATTAATCGTCACCACGCGGTCAGCCTCAATAAAATGAAGCGCATCTTGGCAATCGGCTTCATCGAATTGTGTCCCGTACGGTAAACGCACAGCAATAAACTGGTAAGACTCATCTCCCGTCGCCTCGCGTAACTCGCTAATCGCCATTTGTGATAATTTCCCGGCAAGCGTCGAATCTTGACCTCCAGAAATGCCCAACACCAATGTTTTAAGGAATGGATACTTCGTCAAGTACGCCTTTAAAAACTCGATACTTTGGCGAATCTCGGCGGTTTCATCGATTTTTGGTAACACGTGCATTTCCGCGATAATTTGCTTTTGTAAACTCATTTTTCTGCCCCCTTCACTTGCTTAAAATGGAATATCAAAATTGACCGGTGAATGTTTTTGCACTGTTTTACGAACATTTTCGATATTTTGCATTTTGTTTTTCCAACATTTCACGCTTAAATCGACCGGGTATTGTTCTGGACGCACCGTTCGTTGATATTCATCCCAAAGCAAGGCTAAATTTTCTTCTTTGTATTTGCGAGTCTGTTCTAAAGATGGTCTTTGATATACTAGTTCCCCTTTTTCGTAAATTGGAACCAATAATTCTTTCGCGGTGAAATTTGTCACTTCTTTTGTAATATAGGTGTGGATTGGATGGAACATGGTTAAGGTCTCCACGCCTTCTAATGACTCTTTTTCCAAGCAGATGTAATCGCCTTCTGCTTTTGGTCCACCTTCGTTTGTAATAATGCGGTACACGTTCTTTTTCGCAGGTGTGGTGACTTTTTCGGTATTGCTGGAGAGTTTGATGGAGTCTTGCAAAACATCCTTCTCATCGGCAATCGCAACGAGTTTGTAAACGGCACCTAGGCTGGTTGGTCGTATGCTGTGATCAGTTTCGTACCAACGCCCCACGCGTCGATTTTTGCTTTTTGTGCTTTCAAATGTAGAATTGTTGTCTCATCCAAATCGCTCGACGCAAAAATTTTCGCATGAGGGAATCCTGCTTCATCCAACATTTGACGGGCTTTTTTCGATAGAAATGCCATATCTCCACTATCCAAACGAATCCCGATAAAGTTGATTGCGTCGCCCATTTCTTGTGCCACTTTGATCGCATTTGGAATCCCGGATTTGAGTGTGTCATACGTATCCACTAGGAAAATAGAATCCTTGTGTGTTTCGGCGTAGCGTTTGAAAGCCTTGTATTCATCACGATATGCTTGCACCATCGAATGCGCCATCGTGCCCGAAATTGGAATGCCGAAAATTTTGCCAGCACGAATATTACTCGTAGAATCGCAGCCGCCAATGTAAGCGGCACGTGTGCCCCAAAGCGCTGCATCCATTTCTTGCGCGCGCCTTGTGCCGAATTCAGCAAGCGGTTCACCTTCTACGACGTTTTTGATTCGTGCTGCTTTTGTCGCGATCAGCGTTTGGAAATTCACAATATTGAGGAGTGCTGTTTCGATTAGCTGAGCCTCTGCCAAATTCGCCTCCACTTGAATAATCGGCTCCGTCTTGAAAACAAACTCACCTTCTACAACCGAGCGAATCGTTCCAGTGAACCGTAAATTTTTGAGATAGTCTAGGAATTCCTCTTCAAAAGCCGTTTCTTCACGCAAATACGCAATGTCTGTATCTGTAAAATGCAGGTTCTCCATATAATCGATAATCCGCTCAAGTCCTGCAAAAACACAGAAACCCGTGTCAAACGGCATATCGCGAAAAAATACTTCAAAAACAGCGCGGCGCTCATGGATATTATCATCCCAATACGCCTTCATCATATTAATTTGGTATAAATCTGTGTGTAGCGTTTTACTATCATCTGGAAATAAAGTCATACTCCATACTCCTGTCTATGTTTTCTTATAAAACATCATAGCGTAAATCGAACAGAAAAGCTAACTTTATAAGCTGTATTTAATTTTCTAGTCTTTGTTTGGAGTATGCTTCACATCTTTAGCAAAAACACACAGCCAGCATTAAAAAGAACCGGTACGAAGTTTTCGTTCACACCGGCCAATCATTATTTATCTATAAATTAAACCGATATCCCGCGCCCCAAATCGTCTCGATGGATTCGGAAAAGTCGCCGTGGTTCTCTAATTTTTCACGAATTTTACGGATATGAACGACGACCGTTGACACATCGCCCGCCGCTTGCATGCCCCAGATCTGCTCGAAAAGTTGCTCCTTATTCCACACCCGGTTCGGCCGCTTCGCTAAAAATACAAGTAAATCGAATTCCTTCGTTGTGAAAATAATCTCCTGATCTGCTACAAATGCTTTACGACCATCTAAATCCAGCGTCAAATCATGCACCTGTAAAATCTCGTTTTGCACCGCGATAGTACTTTTTGCGAGTCGTTCGTAACGTGCTAAATGAGCCTTAACACGCGCCACGAGCTCACTCGGACTAAATGGTTTCGTGATATAATCATCCGCTCCAAGGCCGAGTCCACGAATTTTATCAATATCTTCTTTTCGAGCAGAAACGAGCAAAATCGGCACTTCTTTCTTCGCTCGAATTTCGCGGCAAATATCAAAACCATTCATATCTGGCAACATAACATCGAGAATGATCAAATCAAACGCATCATGTAACGCCCGCTCCAGCCCCTTCAAACCGTTGTGCTCCATCGTAACTTCCATTTCACTAATCTCCAAATAATCGCGCTCTAATTCCGCAATTTCAAGTTCATCTTCTATTAATAAAATCCGTTTCATTGCTCTTTGTCCTCCTTGAACTTTAGTGGTAGCCTAATCCAAATACTCGTGCCGATCTCAAGCTCACTCGTCGCTCCGATCTCACCTCGATGCTCTTCCACAATCTGTTTGGCAATCGAGAGCCCCAGTCCACTACCACCTGTATTCGAATTTCGTGACACTTCTTCTCGATAAAACCGATCAAAAATAGAAAGCAGACCCACTTCTGAAATACCTTTACCATTATCGCTAATCGTTATTATCGCATCATTCTGCTGTTTTTCGAGCTGAATCATGATTTTTGCTTGCTCTTTATCCATGTACTTCATACTATTTTGGATCAAATTCTCAAATACGCGCTTTAATTTTTCGCGGTCAGCTTCTGCTATCATTTTTTCATTAGGGATAACCAATTCAAATTCCGCCTTTTCAAAGCTTAACTCCGATTCTTCCGCAATTTGCGCTAGTAATGCATTCATATCCACTCTTCTAAAACAGAACGGTTCTTTATGCAAATCAAGCTTGGAGAACAGGAATAATTCATCAATCAACGCATTCATATCCTTCGCTTTTGTATGTGCAATCTCTAAATATTTCGCTTGCTTCTCTGGTGTATTGGCGACACCGTCTTGAATCCCCTCGATATAGCCGACAATCGAAGTAATCGGTGTTTTAAGATCATGCGAGATGTTCGATAATAGCTCTTTTCGGTTGGTTTCGTACAGTTCTTGCATCTCTAACGATTTTTTAAGGCGAATTCTCATTTTTTCAAACGTGGAGATCAAAGTGGCAATTTCATTTTTTCCCTTCGCTTCTTCCATCTCAAAATCTAGATTTCCTGCCTCAATTTTCTCCGCGCCTTCTTTTAGATGTACAATCGGTTGCACGACACTTTTAGCCACGAAATAACTCAACAATCCGATCACTAAAAAACCAAATAGCAGGACGGCACCTACAATATATATCCCCCATTTTTGGATGATTTCGGTATAGGAGTTCTCTGGCTGAAGCACCATCACACTACCCATCGACCCATCAGAATACGTGTAATCAAACTTGATATAGCGGAACAAATCACCTTGGTTATCTAGCGTTCCACGCATATTAAGATTGTTCAATTCATAGTCAGGCATGTGTACCAATAGCGATTTCTTAGATAAATCCGCAGAAGAATATACAATCGCATCATTTTTTCGAACTACCACTTGAACATCACTCTTTTCAAGACCTTTAAAATTCTGATATTCCAGTAGGTTATCTGGCATATTTTTAGCTAACATCTTTAGCTCTAAAAACGCATTTTCTTCATCTGTGGAAAGCGGGCGTTGCAGAGTCGCTGATTTGTAAAGTTGTCCTGGTGAAACCCCCGTCAGCGCGTAAAATCCTAGCAATAAGGTTGACATCAAAAACGTTCCCGTCAAAATAATAACCGCAATATAAGACAGCATAAATCGCATTTTAATAGACATATTACTTCCTCATTTCGTTGTTCTATAGCAAGCATATAGCGGAATCAACTTTTTAACAAGGGTTTTGGCGGTGATTTAATGAACTTTTAAGATTTTTGGGAGCACAAAAAAGCCACGAAAAAAGGAATCCAAGACTCGCTTTTTTCGTAGCGCTTATTCTAATTTCAGCTTAAATCATCTTTAATTTTGGAGGTAGAAATACCGTTTGTACGCGGTAAATAAACAACTTCGCAATAATCTTTCAGAAAGTCAAACTCGCCCTTCCAATCATCGCCCATCACAAAAATATCGATATCGTGATCTTGCACGTCTTGAATTTTTTGTTCCCAATCGCTTTCAGGAATCACTTCATCTACATACCGAATTGCCTCTAAAATCAGCTTGCGATGCTCAAAACTATGGTATGCTTCCTTGTGCTTCACCTGATTAAATTCATCTGTAGAAATCGCGACTACTAGGTAATCACCAAGTTCCTTCGCTCGCTCAAGCAACTTGATATGACCCCAATGCAACAAATCGAATGTGCCGTATGTAATCACTTTTTTCATGAAAACACCTACTTTCCTAGTCACCAGTATAGCAAGAATAAATACATTTCGCTAGCCTATTCTCTCGCCATTTCCGACTGCAAAAAGTCCACAAAACGCTTGCTTGATTCGCCGTCTGAATATTTATTCCATCGGGCACTAAATTCGCGTATTTCATCCACATTTATCGCTTGATTTTCGACTGCCGCAATGACTTCTGCCGTCGTCTTGCAAAGCGGTCCTGGAATTGTGTCGAGGTACCCATCAGCCAATCCGCGACTCGCATCATATGCCTTCAAATCATAGGCAAAGAAAATCATCGGTTTTTCGAAAAAGGCAAATTCAAACGGAATCGAAGAATAGTCCGTAATTAACACATCTACTATCGGCAAAATCGCTTCCAGTTCCGCCTCCTTCTCCACATACACACAAAAATCATCCGCTTGTTTTGCTAAATCAGTCATCATCGACGGATGCAATTTCAATAATAGCTTGTACTCGTTTCCTAGCGCAGCTTTCATTGCCGCAATATCAAGGTCTAACTTTGCTTCAGATAAAGCCTCATCACGGAACGTCGGCGCGTATAAAAGTACTTTTTTATCTTGAATCTTGTATTTTTCAAGCCCGATAGCCTTATTTCGCTCAATTGCCTGTTCATCAAAATAATAATCTGTTCTTGGCACGCCGAGCTTCAATAGCTGCTCATCCTTTAATAAGAACGACCGTTTGAAAATTTCGCCCATCTCATCGGAACCAGCCAATACCTTCGAAAAAGTCTTATATACCGCTTGAAAACGATTTTTATCGGATTCCGAACGCTCTTGCGCAGTCTTATCTTCCCAACCAAATTTCTTAAGCGCACCATCTGCATGCCAAATCTGCACACATTCCATGTTCTCACGCCATTTCACACCTGCTAACTCTGCAAAATAATTATCCGTCACAACCACTTTAGCCGTACTCAAGTGAAACATTAATTTGATCAAATTTCCGTTTGTTTTCGGCAAAGAACGCATAAAATTACGCGCCATCCCGTCCACATTCAAGCGTGGATCGTAAAAAACAATCGTTTCCGGGGTAAAATGCGATTTCTCCATCTCACGCAAAATGGCTGCTGGATTTTCCGGAAAACTGATCAACATCACCACTTTTTGTTGGATTGGAAAACGTCCAAATACAAAACCTAACACATGCATCATCATCATATAAAGCTTGATTGCTATATTTTTCATCCTGACACCTACTTTTCAAAGACGATTTTCACAGTTTTTTCCGCTGCGTGCCCGTCCTCCCATTCACAAAATTGCTGGAAGAATTGGCTGTTACTCTCTGCTGGTTGCTCCAATATCATTGCTATTTGCTCCATCAATTGCGCACTTGTTTCGACGAGCGGACCTGGCACATTTTTTTTCAAAATCAAAATAAAAACCTCGTAATGTATCGCGATATTCTGCCAAATCGTATGTGAAGAAAATCATCGGACGATCCAAGTTGGCATAATCAAAAAATACCGAAGAATAATCCGTGATCAGCACATCGCTGACAAGATACAAATCACGAATATCATCATAAGACGACACGTCTCGAATAAAATCGCCATACTGCGCAAAATCAAACTGTTCGGCGACCAAATAATGCATCCGCACAAGTAGCACGATATCCTCGCCAAATCGCGCTTTCATTTCCGCAACATCAAACTTCAAGTCAAACTTATACTCACCAGCTTTGTGGAAATCATTATCCCGCCACGTCGGTGCGTATAGTACAACACGTTTACCATCAGGAATCCCCATTTTTCCGCGAATTTCTGCCATCAAATGTTCCTTATCTGGACTAAAAAGCACATCATTACGAGGGTACCCCGACTCAATCATAGCGCCCTGATATCCGAACGCACTGCGGAAAATCTTACTCGAATATGCATTTGGCGAAATAAGATAATCCCATTTTGCCGCTTCTCGAACAAAATCTGCCTTATATTGCGCCGTTGTTTGCCCAGGCATATGCACTTCGTCAATATCGACGCCAAGCTTCTTCAGCGGCGTTCCATGCCAAGTCTGCACGTATACCGTCTTATTTGGCTTTGGTAACTCTAGCGGCAATCGGCTATTTGAAATCCAATATTTTGCCCGCCCCATCGTCAATAACCACTTCACTGAAAAACGCGCCACATAAGGAACTCCTTGTTCCTCGAAAAGCTTCGTATAGCGCGGGTTCACACTCCATAATAACGTATATTCCGGCTCCTGCTCTTTCATATATTCATAAATCGCACGTGGATTACAACTATACTGCTTACCAGAAAAGCTCTCAAACATCACTAATTGCTGTTTTCGTGGTAAAAATCCGACTAACCAAAATAAAAAATAGTACACTGTTTGGATTAATTTTGCCATCTGTTGACCCTCTTATCTCTATTGATTCAGCGCTCGTTTCAGTTTTAGTCGCCGTTTTACTTTCTGTTTTAACTCCGTTGTTAAATGGAAATGTTCAAGCTCCACTTTTCGTTCTGTATTTTGATAAAACCATATTCCCCGCAATTCCCATGGTCTTAGGCGAATTTTCGCGGTAGAAATCGTTCCTGCCGGTCGTACAACGACGTCCCATATTCGTAAATCTTGTTCGCGTTTTGTCAACTTCGCCCGTTTTGTCGTAAACAAGGTTTTCACCGCAAAAAAACTTTTTTCTGGCAATGCCATACGTGATTCTTCGATGTCGCTAATCAATTCGGCATGCCCATTCCGTCGCCACTTTTTATGCAGAGAAATCATTGGTATTTCCGCAAGTGGTGCGGCTTCAAACTGGATCGGCCAGCCTTTTTTACGAATCGATAACATCATTTCCTTCACGGGTTGCGCGGCGTCTAACTCCCAAATATAGCGCTCCTCCACCTCGCCAAGCACGGATTGCAATGCGCGCACAAAAGCTTCCTGCTCCACGTCCGTCAGCACCTCACGAAAATAGATATTCTCTTTATAAAAATACAATTTAGCATGGTAGCTAATCAAATACTGTACATAGGGAATAACCGTACCAAATTTCGCCTTTGATAACTGAATATAAGACAGGTACACCGCTTCTAAAAATGGCTGATAACGCGACTTATCCTGCCACGATTTACTCACAAGTGAGCGCTTCGCTTTCAAATCCCGATAATAAAAATAACCAACATCCGCGACAACTCCGTACTCCTCATCATCCAGCAACAACTTCGTAATCAGCAACTGATCCTCTCCGAAATGAAGCGACTCATCAAACGCCAACTGTTTTAACCGATCAAAACGCAAAAAAGTACCGCCAATATAAAAATGGATCGCTTCATAGTCGTGCTGAATGTTAATAACGCGGCTTCCTTGCTCGAAACGAGTATTCAGTTTATGTGCTCCGATCTTTTTCCGGCTGCCATAATCGTCTAAATAATAAAATGGCGGCACCATCATATTGATTTCTGGATGCTCCTGTGCAAACTGAGCCATTTCACGTATCATATGTAACGAATATACATCATCTGCGTCCAAAAAGCCAACGAAATCAATATCATCTCTAACATGCATCAAGCCGATATTTCTAGCACGCGCTGGACCGCCATTTTTAATATGGATTTGATAAATATTTTGTGGATATTTTCTGACTAATAAATCTGCGATACTGCCACTAGTGTCTGTACTTCCATCATTAACAAGGAGAATTTGGATATTTTCAGTAAACCCGTATGATTGTTTGATGACGCTTTCTACAGTAGTCTCTAGTCGGCTTTCCGCATTGTAAAACGGTATTATTATTGCAAACTTCATTTATTTTCACCCCATTGAAATAGGGTTATATCGTTAGTGGTACTGGATATAACCCTTTTGTTGAGGCTCTTAAGAGGCATCCCCTGCCGATTTAGAGCCTCAATATGCATGCGAACAACGTGAGCATGTAATCCATCAGTGGCTCTTATGACGCAAAACATTGGAACCCATCTACAAACTTAGGAACAGAGTGAGTAATCGTTCCTTGCTCTGCATCATGTCTCGCCATCTTCAAATCCAGCTTCAGAAGCCAGACCCTCGGAAATTTCGGTGCCTCCGCAAAAACCAAAATCGGGTTTTCACTGCGCCCCCTAACAATTTCTTTCGGGTCTAACGGGCTTCTTCAGCACTTTATATCTTCCACTCCATTACGCTCTTACCCCAAGGACTTCGCAAATCAGCTTCGAATGCTTCTATCACATCTTGTATGCACTTGACTTTATGCACTTCGCCAACTAGATTCTGCAAATATTCTACTGCTCGCTTATTTTCTGATAGAAACTCTACAGTCTTCTCAAAATCAACGCGACCGCTTCGACTGCTGCCATAAACGGTCAGCCCTTTTTCTAATACCATCCGCGAGTTGAATTCAATCGGATACTCGGAAACGCCTAACAAAGAAATCGTTCCTTCGGGTTTGATCAGATCGATAATTTGACTCACAGCATACTGACTTCCACGCCCTCCTGCGCATTCGAACGCTTGGTCGATCACTAAATCAGCCGGAATATCATCAATCGAAAAGGCTCCGTCCACAAACGAGAAGAAATCTAATTTATATGGTGTCTTTCCAAAAATGTATACTTTGCTTTCTGGATACCAATTTTTAAGTATTAGGGATGTGATGAATCCTAGGTTACCATCGCCCCAAACACCGAATGAGGCGCGGTTTTCGTTTGCTTTTTGATCAAAGCGTAAAATCGCGTGAACCGCGACAGAAATCAACTCAGAAAACGCTGCAACTTTCGGATTAACATCATCTGGTAAAACAACAATCCGGTCGCGACGCATGAACACGTAGTCCTGCATGAGACCGTCGTAGCCACTCGAACGAAACTTGCTGGAACGCAAATAATTCTCATCGATGATTGGATCGGTTTCCATTGGCGTGTTTGGTATCATAACTACTTTTGTGCCTGGTTTGAACTCTTTTGTTGCATCATATACGACTTCACCGATTCCTTCGTGAATAAGCGCCATCGGTAATTTTTTCGAGAGCATTTCTTTTCCGCGAGAACCGGTATAATAGCGTTGGTCAGCCGCACAAATCGATAAATAGGTAGGGCGAATAACGACTACTTCTTCATTCAAAGACTCATCCACATTGGCAACTTCGAATTGTCGCTCCGATACTAGTCGGTATACTTGATTAATCATTGGCTATACGCTCCTGAATGATCGCATTTGCCACTTTCAGATCATATGGCGTTGTAATCTTAATATTGAAGATTTCGCCCTTCACGAGCTTCACACGGTCTCCTGCGAGCAAGCAAATCTTACATGCGTCCGTCAAAATTTGTTTCTCATCTGCGGACAAGTCTTGATAATGGCTGTACAGCTTCTTAATATTGAAACTTTGTGGTGTTTGGCCTTGATACATGTGGTCACGAACTGGGATGTCCGTAATAAAGTCATGATTTGACGACTCTACAATTGTATCAATCGCCTCGATAACCGTATCAACCGCGCCAGTTTCTAGCGCTGCATCAATATTTTCTTCAATGATGCGATGTGTCAAGAATGGACGCACAGCATCATGAGTAATAATAACATCGTCATCCGTTAGGCCAAAATTCGACTCGATATAACGAATGCCATTCATAATTGTTTCATTTCGATCCGCACCGCCTTCAATCACAACAACACGATCATCGGATACATATTTCTTAATATTATCTTCCGCGTGATTTATCCATTCTTTCGGAGACGAAATAATAATCTTGTCAAAGCGGTTATTCAGAATAAATTTCTCCACAGTGTGTACGATAATGGGTTTGCCATTCAAGGATAGAAATTGTTTTGGCATGCTGACATTTCCCATCCGCGTACCTTTTCCTCCAGCTAAAATTTGAGCGTATATCATTCTCTAATCTCCTTTAACTGTTTTTTATTGTCTACAGTTTTATTGTAACATAAATTTTCTTTAAAAACTTCTTCATCCACCAACCACAACAGGACGACAAATGATTGCTTGCCGCCCCGCCGAACTTTACTTGATTAATTCACGAACAATCCGTTCTGCCGCCTTACCATCCAAGTCATCGAAAAAGCGATTTTTGAAAGCACGGACTTTATCTAGGTCAAAATCATTCGTCTCGATGGCACTAATAATTTCATCATTCGTCCGCACAATCGGGCCTGGAACGAACTCCTCGTAATCATAATAAAAATTGCGCTCACCAAGATAATTCTCCAAATCATACGCATAGAATAATACCGGTTTTTCCATAATTGAGAAGTCAAACACAACAGAAGAATAATCGGTAATCAAAATATCGGTATTGATGAGAACATCATTGATATCTTCGCGACTCATATTAAACGCGAACTCTTGTAAATCAAATGGTACACCCACGCCACGCGTCACCGATGGATGCATTTTCAAAATCAGCGCGTATTCATCGCCAAGCTCTTCCGCCAAACGGCGAATGTTTAGATTCATCACAAAGTTTTGACGCTCACCGGGTCCACCGCGGAATGTCGGTGCGTACGTGATTATTTTTTTTCCTTTCAAATGCGGGTATTTCCCTAAGAATGACGCTTTGATGAAGGCTTTGTAATCTTCATTGAAAAAGCGATCCGTTCTTGGTACACCTAAAGGCACTACACCGTTTTCAGGAACATCGAAGGCATCGGCATAAAATGGCACGATTTCGCTAGATGACACAACGACTTTCGTATAATTTTTATGTGCGCCTCGTTCAAAGCTTTCCGTATTGCTATCGGCGTATCCAATAGAGCTAAAGCCGAACTTCTTAAACGCTCCCGCCGCATGCCAAAGCTGAATCACTTCGGTACCACTACCAGTCGTCAAGCCGTACATTTGACGGTAATAATCATCTAAAAAAACATATTTCGCCGTTGCCACATCTTTATACAACGATAACAATTCACGAAGCGAGCGTTTCGGTTGCTTCAAGTAACCTACCACTTCGTAATCCGGCTTCTGCCTTAAAACTTCATCATAAACCGCTTTAAACGAGTCTGCCAACACATCGTGCTTATTCGTCAAAAATACGATTTTATCTTGTTTTTGTCCTAATTTATAAATTGGAAAAGCGATTCGGCGTGCGTAGAAATTACGCGATACGTCTTGCACTTTCTTCCAAGAACCGACAACGATCTTTTGAAAAGCCGATGAAATCAACGTTCCCGCTTTACGAACCGCTAGACGATTGTAGATTGGTTGTACTGAATTGCGATTTGCCGCTTTTTGCCCCGCACGCACTTCTTGCGGATAGTCAGACGATAACAATTTATTCATCGAACCTGGGTCAAGCTTGCTGTATGCCAACTTCAACACACGCAAATAGTTCGGTCGCGCTTTTTCTTTAATAAACGTATAACGATTAATCGTTTCAAAAGTAAGTAAACGCTGCAATACGCCTAAACTGTTGTAAAGATTAAGATCCATCGAATCGATCAATTCGTAAAAAGAATCGAACATCTTCACCTGCGTCCCAGCATTGCCTTCCATCATGATCCCTTTATACGCCGGCCAAATATCCGTAGACACAATCCGGTCATAGTAATCCGTCCGAATTTTCGCCAAAGCGATTGGATTGGTCACGTATTTCGAGAATAGCGGGTCGGATAATTTCGTACTTTCAATGATATCTTTAAAGCTCACGTAAGGATCTGATTTTACGATTTGTGACAGCGAAACGTCCGCTTCATCTTCGCGCGCGCGATAGTTGTAAATAATCTCATCAACCGTATACAGATCTCCAGACTTCAAATAAGCCTCTAAAACAAACGGATGATCCTCAGCAACCTTAATAGATGTAGGGAAACTGATATCTTTCACCACGTCTGCGCGATACAATTTATTACAAGGTCCAAGTGTGTAAAGCATTTCCGGGTTTTTCACAAGGGTTTTACGGCCCTTCTTGAAAACGCCTTTCGTGAAATGTCCGCCAATAAACCACGAACGATTACTGTTGAAACTTACAGAAATCCCCGTCACAACGCCAACTTGTTCTGTTTCTGCAGCATGATACATGATTTCAAGCGCCTTTTCTGGCAACACATCATCGGAGTCAACAAAACTGATATACTTGCCTCGAGCAACAGCTAAACCGTTATTACGCGCCGTTCCCGGTCCCGCATTCGGTTCTTTCACAACACAAATATTGTTATGTTCATTTGCAATTTCGATAATTCTTTCTAAACTACCATCCGAAGAGCCATCGTCCACAAGCACAATTTCCACTTCTTTTAGTGTTTGGTTAAGTAAAGATTCAATGGTTTCATCAATGTAGCGAATAACATTATATACTGGAATAACGACCGAGACTTTAGGTTCTGTTATTGCAGCTGGTTTTACGATCTCATAGAGCATTCTATTTCTCCCTTAAAACTTTTATTTATCATTCTCAATCTATTACAATTAACGTGAAATGTCAAGGGTACCTCCATTCAAAAATAGTCCCTTTCGCTACCCGTTAACAATTTGTTAACTGCATTACACGCAAATACTTGTCACACCACGCATTTATACCGTATAATGAATGCATATAGACGAATATATTTTGAAGGAGAATGCCATTATGAAAGTAAGAAAAGCGGTCATTCCTGCTGCGGGTCTTGGAACTCGTTTTTTACCAGCAACGAAGGCGATGCCAAAAGAAATTTTACCGATTGTAGACAAACCAACGATTCAATATATCGTCGAGGAAGCTGTAGCATCAGGAATTGAAGATATCTTGATTGTTACCGGTAAAGGAAAGCGCGCGATTGAAGATCACTTCGATTCCGTTCCTGAATTAGAAAATAACCTACGCGAAAAAAATAAACTAGAATTGCTACATCTCATCGAAGAAACGACAAACATCAACTTACATTTCATCCGCCAATCAAAGCCAAAAGGTCTCGGCGACGCGATTTTACAAGCGAAAGGGTTTGTTGGTAACGAGCCATTTATCGTTATGCTAGGCGATGATATTGTAGAATCCAAAACACCTTGTGCGAAACAACTCATCGACCAATACCAAAAAACGCATAGTTCTGTCATCGGTGTACAACACGTGCCGCATGAAGAAACATATCGTTATGGTATCATTGATCCGCTAAACGAATACAGTAAGGGTCTATATAATGTTAAAGGATTTGTGGAAAAACCAGATCCAGCAAAAGCACCATCTGATTTAGCGATTCTTGGTCGCTACTTGTTGACACCACAAATTTTTGATTTCTTAGAAACCCAAGAACCCGGTGCCGGCGGCGAGATTCAATTAACGGATGCCATCAACCGTCTCAATGAAATCCAACGTGTTTTCGCGTATGACTTTGAAGGCGAGCGCTTCGATGTCGGTGATAAATTTGGATTCATTAAAACGACGATGCAATTCGCGCTGAAACATCCAGAGATCAAGGATGAAGTTTCTGCATTGATTGATGAATTATACAAGGATATTCATAAAAACGACGCGAAAAAAGAAAAAAATAACAAAAATGCTTGGTGCCTCAGGTCAAACCTGAAACGCCAAGCATTTTTTTGTTATTGATATTTTGGGATCTCGTAATCTTGAATATAACTTGTGAGCAAGCTATACATATTATACATATTTGTCGTCTGACTTGTCGCCCATTTAATATCCGTTGCATATTGATGAACACCAGGGTTTGCAGGATTCCATCTCATTTTATAGAGTGTATCTTGCCCTTTCGCTACGTAGTTTTGTGCTACGAACTGTGCACCACCAATAATTGCTTTTTCTGGTGTATCCCAACCCTGTTTATAGGCATACTCGGAACCACCTTTTAAAGGATTACTATCTACTGCACCAATACCATACATGTTATATACCAGTTTTGGTGTTACTGGCTGTCCACCAACAGAGCTTACTAGTACGCCGTTTGCAAGCTGTGAAGAACCGTGACCAGTTTCCAGTATCGAATGTGACATCAGATAAATTTCGTTAACCTGATATGTTTTCGCAGCCGTCGCAAAGCTTGCACCTTGGCCAGTTAAGATTCCTTTATTTACGAGGATTTTACTATTCACTTCTGCCGTGTTGATCCCTGCTGGTTTCGACAGAACAAGGAATTGCAAATACTCCTTCGAATCTTTTGCGAAATTGTTTGGATTCATATAGTATTGCACATCTTTTTGATAAGCATTCACCCAAGCACGTGTGTAGTTGAATTTATACCATTTCGCGCCATCGGTTCCTGTGACAGTCCCAGTAATGGTGATCGTTACATCTTTCGCGAGCGGTCCAACTAAGAACGCATTTGGATTTGCCGCATCACGAACACTCGTTGCAGCCGTTGTTTTACCTGTTGCCCCACCTGCATTTAACGTGACAAAATTGCTACGAACGTAATTGTTCGGCGGTTTGACACTGGTTTGCGGTGGTGTAGAGCCAGCCATTTGTTTCGCTAGCGCTGCGGCAAGGGTAGAGCTATACGATTGTGTCCGGTAGTTCTTTTCGATACCTGTAATGTAATTAATGTTAAACGATAGTGCTGCTGAACCTGTATCTTCCATATATTCAATGATAAATTTATGATTTCCTTTTGTGAGCGGAATCGTTTCTTTGTAATTGTTTAAGCCTGCCATCCAAGCTTCATAAACGACTTGACCATCTACTTTTACGCGGATACGATCATCAGCGCGACCTGCTATTTCATAGTTACCGTCTTTCGCCATGTTTAATGTTGCTTCATAGCGAGCCGTGAAGCGGTCACTTGGAATGCTTGGGTCTGGGCTGCCTGCTCCCCAGTTATCATTAATAGTGCTCATTGTTTTATAGACAGGACGTCCAGAGAAGCTATCTGTTGGGTAATATCGCGCTAACCATGTACTTGCCGGTAAAATATTAAAATCAACCGATGCTGCACCTGTACGTTCGACATACTCCACTTTCACATTATGCATTCCTTGTGTTAGCGGAATGACATAGTTTTCCTCTCGCACGTACGTTTGATTGCGGTTATCAAAAACAACCTTGCCATCAATCGTCACACGCATACCATCATCGGCGCGCCCTACAATATTGTAGTTTTGCGCTTTGGCAGCATAATACTGCTTCTCAATGACCGCAGAGAAGTTATCATTTGGAATCGCTGGATCAGGACTACCGTAGGCCCAGTTTTGATAAAACGCGGTTTGGTTGTCGTAGAGCTTCGCTACATAGTCACCCGTAAGGTTGGTGTTTTTGTAGTAGCGAGCAAACCATTTATCCAGTTTTTCGATATTCATGTTCATCGATGCTGTGCCGGTTTTATGTTTATAAACAACCGTGATTGCATGTTTTCCTTTTGGAACCCAGATCACTTGATTGTATTGACCGGAGACAGTACCCATGTTTTTACCGTCCATGTAAATGATCGCTTCGTCTTTCGCATCACCGTAGAAACGATAGTGAGCTGCTTCTGTTGCTTCGATTTGGCGGTGTATCCGCGCAGAGAAATGATCGTTTGGTACAGCGCTATTCGGTGAACCAGTTCCCCAGTTTTTCGCAAGCGTTGTTGTCCCCGTCACCTCATCAAAAGCGTAAGGGAAGCCAGATACGGTTTCATTTGGATAGTATTTTGCGTACCAGACATTTGCGTCAATCACGTTAAAATTGAGGTATGCCGTGCTCGTCGCTTCTTTAAATTTAATCCGAACATCGTGTGTTCCTTTGGATAAATAAACCACTGTATTAAACTCACCGCGTGTCGTTAAATTCGTCACGAGTTTGCCGTCTACATAAATGGCCGCCGCATCATCTACATTCCCAATGATCCGGTAATCGCGAGCCGTTGCTACCTCGACCTGTTTATCCATAATACCTGTAAAATTGTCTTTATTTACGCTTGCATTTGGCGAGCCTGTGCCCCAGTTATGCGTCAGTTTATTCGATCCTGAACCAACTGCCGTGTAGACTGAGTTCAGTCCCCAAGTCGTATTATTAAAATACTGTTCATACCATGCGCCTGCCTTCACGAGGTTCATTTGTAAATGAGCCGCTCCAGACTTCTCGCGGTACTGCACAGTGACTTGGTGTTTGCCTTTTGTGAGCGGTAGAGTAACATTCAGATTATCCTGAAAAGAATCCCAACTGTTCACAATCGCCTTTCCATCTACGTAAATTCGCATGCCATCATCTACTTTTCCAACAAAGCGATAATTACCAGCTTCAGTGATATCATATTGCTTCGAGTAGAAGGCACTAAAATTGTCGACACCAATACCACTACCCGGTGAGCCGTAGCCCCATACTTTATTTAAGTACGACTTATTCCCAATCTTTTCGGTTAGTTTCACACTTCCCGTCATGTTGTTATTTGGAAAATAAACACCGTGCCATTCATCCGCGCGAACCAAATCCGCGGTGATATAAGCTGCGCCCCCCGCTTCCAGATAGTCGATGCGGATTTCGTGTGTCCCAGCTGTGAGCGGGATTGTCATATTCAGATTGGCCATACTTGGCTTAAAATCGTCATATACCAATTTGTTATCCACATACACACGAATACCATCATCGGCACGACCAATAATCCGATAATCTGCAGCAGTGGTGACTATAATATTTTTACGGAATGTCGCAGAAAACCCGTCCACTGGAAGCTGTGCATGTGGTGAGCCATAGCCCCAATCAAGATGAAGTTCCTTCTCCGTTTGTTTCAGGACTGGGGTACCAGATAGCGTCTTATTGCCGTAATAACTGGCCTCCCACGAAGATGTGGTGGCAGCTTCTGCTTTTAACGGTTCCTTCATAATGAAAACCGCGCACGTTGCAACAACTCCCAACGCTACTATTGCTATTTTTTTTCTGATTGACCTTTACCTCCTTGAAATAATTTGCGTACATCTCTATTATTTCACATCTGGAGGCTGAAAACAACATTACATTTGCGTCATTTTGTGGTTTTTGCTGGAACTATTTTTAGCGTTGTGCCTTTAGGTAAATTGTAATAAATCACGAAATTCTCTGCTTGATAGCTAGGAACAATCGGTGTACTCATCCATAAATACTGCTGATATGGCAGACGCTTCAATGTAACCACTTTTGCACCTGACTCGGCTTGCGCCTTAACACTCGCAATACGTGCATCATCGGAACGCCCGATTTGCGTAAACATGTACATAAAGGCAATCATGAATACAAGCACAAGCGAACATAGCGGTACATAAGCCGCTCGAAGATCCAAGTAGTTCTCATCATACATAAAATGCACAATTCTTACTGCAAACAGAACGAAGAACATGTAACAAATAATAAAATTACGCGGACCGACTGGTGTCACAAAGAAAAGCGGTGCTGCCAACGTAACCACAGATAATAAGTAAAATGATAATTCGGTTTTTAAATTACTTCCTGGGATAAACATAATCACCGTAGCGACTAATACCAGATAAAAGACTAGTGAGAAATAGGCTTCAAATGTTTGTGTATCCGCCGATGCAATTTGAAATACTTGATCCACAATCGGGCGATACAATGGATAAATCGTTAAAATAACGATAAATAGATTTTTGAAAATAAGTTGAACCGTTGAAATATTTTGAGCTACTTTCACCAATACAACAATTCCGATAATACCCAGAACGATATTTAATCCGACATTATTCATCACTAAGAACTGATACATCGTCGTCTTGAAAATATCATAAATTTTCTCGAAAAAGCCCATATCGCGATCGACCGTACGATAAGCGTCGTCCCCGCTAAATATTTTGGCGTAAGCTCCATTTGAAAACATCCAAACAGCACCAGCGATCGCTGACACAAGGTAAAGAATATGGAATAGGAAAAACTTGCGGAACTTCACAAATGCCAAGATGATAACAAATATCCCTGCAATAATATTAAAGAGCGTTGCGTGTTCTACAAATAACTGTGAGCACACACCCAGTGGCACAGCAAAAATCGTTAAGAAAATATTGTACTTCGGCACTTTATCGTAAAATACATTCTTCACGATTAGTAAGTATACCAAGATACAAATTGCTGCCGTATTGTAATTCGCAAATCCAGCGGCCCAACCGTAAGTCTGAGCAAACATATTCGCAGGCACAATAAGGAACAATAGGAAGCTAAGTAAATAGACGCCTATCGAATTTGTTTTGGCTATGACAGCTGGAATAACAACCATCATCGCACCAAATGCTCCCATCATCAAAATACGAAACCAATCCACACGCGTAATAAGTATTTCCACTACATTTCCAAGATACCGACCATTATAATCCGCAAAACCATTGTGGAATCGTTTCATCCCCTCTGCAATTCCCCAAGTCCAATCATCATGCGTCAAAGGTGTTCTAAAAGCAATATATAGATAAAACATAAAGGCAACAAAACTTACTAAACTTAATACTTTCCAATTTCTCTCTGTACGAATCATAATTAACCTACCTTTTTTAATTCCTAATTTTAAATATTATCCATTTACTAAATACATAGTTCAACACGAGCACAATGACATTTGTCAAAATCTTTGCTATCAGCGCATTCGTTCCTAAACCACTGATCAGTATTACCATGACTGCCAAATCGACCAAATACGTCAAAAAACGGAAACCAAAGAACGACGAGGCTTCGCGCACACGGTCTTTCCAGGTCGGTGTGTAACTTTCAAATACGTAGCGTTTATTCGTTACATAAGCAAAAATTACAGACGCGATCCAAGAAATCGTATTCGAAGTAACGTAGTCAATTCCTAGAACGGAATTACATAGCCAGAATGACACAATGTTTACAACAGTCGTAAAACCACCCATGATAATATACATGATAATGCTGTACAAATTGGCATGTTCTTTTCTGAAATTAGCGATTAAATCTTTTATTTTTGTCATTTTATCTGCTCTCTCTCATCGTTGTATTCTTCTACGAAATAAAGCGGACGACCTTTCACTTCATTAAAAATCCGACCTAAATATTCCCCGATAATCCCGATTGAAATCAACTGAATTCCACCTAAGAATAAAATAACAATCATCAGCGTTGGAAAACCTTCGACGGCATTCCCCGTTACAAGCGTTGCGATGAATATGTATATCATATAAATAAAAGCAGCAATCGACACGACAAATCCTAAGATGGAGGAGATTTTGAGTGGCGTGGTGGTGAATGATGTCATTCCTTCTAAAGCAAGATTGAACAACGAACCATAATTCCATTTTGTTTCTCCGGCAAGGCGTGGCGCTGCATCAAATTCAATTTCTACTTTCTTGAATCCCATCCAACTGTAAAGGCCTTTGGAATAACGTTGTGTTTCCCGTAACTTTTTAAGCGCGTCGATGCAACGGCGGTCAAGTAAGCGGAAATCACCAGCATCTGGAAGCACTGGCGTTTTCGACATTTTTTGTAGCAATTGATAGTATTTCTTGGAGGTGTACTTTTTCAGCCATGTTTCCCCTTCACGAATTTTCCTTTTCGCGTAAATATCCTCATAGCCCTGTTCCCATAGCAGTAACATTTCAGGGATTAACTCTGGCGGATGTTGTAAATCAGCGTCCATTGTGACCATCGCATCACCCTTTGCGTAATCAAACCCCGCAGCCATCGCGATTTCTTTCCCATAATTACGAGCAAGATCTACGTAAGAAACCCGAGAATCCTTGGCACGCAACTCTTTCATAATTTGAACCGAACTATCCGAACTACCATCATTGATGAACAAAAGCTCGTAATCATAACGATCCGAAACGGTCGCCATCACTTCCTTAATACGATCGTATAAATGTGGCAATACCTCGCTTTCATTGTAAGCAGGTACCGAAATTGTTAATAATTTCATATTTTTCTACATCCTCATTGTTTTTTTTACATACTTAATCATTATAACAGAAAAGATTTGCAGGCAAAAGGAAAGTCCTGAATAAGTGTGGTGGAAAATGGGATTGGATGCAAAAAAATGACCTAGAAGCTGAGCGATCCTAGGTCATTTCTATTTAAATTCAGCGAGTTCAATTATGAATATTTATCATTTTACGATATTGCATCGATGGACCTCCTAACCAGTTGCTGTTTGTTAGCGATTTTTCTTAGTGGAAACAAGCCATATACTACAGCAGCGATCACTAATACTTTAAACGCAATAATCAGCGGGATTCCAATTTGTAAATACAAATCTATACCTGACAAAGCAAGCACTCCTCTGCCCATTAATATAATACTACTCTCAAATACGAACTAACGATAAGCAGGTCCAGCATTATTGATTAATGCTTATTTCTATAGTTTTGTCTTACGTATTGAATTACACCTGTTAGCAAGAGCAGAAAAATTAACGGGCCAAGTATTCCCCATAGAGTATCAGTCCAATCAAATATGGGAAAAAGCACTACTAATTCCTCCTTCAAAATTTTAATGTAGTCGTACTATAACCTACATATTTTATACCAGGAAATCAATCACCCTGCCAAATAATATTGGCTTCAACCTCCCTGATTTAGTAAAATTATTTAAAATATTTATTAATTGTCACCTAAACGAAATATCCATGTAGCCAGTCCCCGTCCCTATTTTAAACATGACAAAAAAAATCTTGAGAAAAGACTTGGCTCAGATGTTTCATTGTTATTTAATTGCTGTTCTGCGATAATTCTTGCGTTTGATATGGTCCATCCAATTTTCTTTTTTCTCAATAGCAATGAGTTGGTCTAGAAACGAGACGTAATAATCCATTGTGTAGTGTACATAAAATAGACCCCATGGATGTTCATCAAAGCTTAAATACAGCTCACGACCTGCAAACAGATTGATAACTTCAATAGAACTATCGCTCGCTTCTATATAAGCATGCATTTCTTGAAGTGTTTGGTTATACAAGTCGGTATCTATTTTCATGACTTTCCCTGAATTGATCAGGTTATATTTCTTATCATCAAAGTTATAATATTCTTTTACATTCTGAATTTCATGAAGCACTATTTTGCTCTTTGGCGCTGCTTCTTTTAACTTTTTCAGTACTGTATCCCAAGATTTTTTGAATACTTCAAGATACTTCTCTTTATCTGTATCAATCGTTAGTTTCGGGGCTTTATCCTTTAATTCATTCTTATAGTAAGTGGTCCGCCAAAGTTTCCAGCGGTTATCCGTGATGTATTCGCCGGGCTCTACTTCTATAACGCCAAAATGGGCATCGGCGAATAAGTCAATGATGATTGTATCTGGTTGTACTTCGGCCAGGTCGTTAAAAAAAAGTTTTTGTGAAATCGGTCGAAACGGATTCTTCGTCATATTTATTGAACCCATCTTCTTTGATCACTGGATTTGATCGTTTTGTAGAAGCCATCGAGATAATCGAGCTTTGATTTTGCATAAGTACGCATTCAAATTTCTTTTTATAGTTTGCGTTGAAAATGGTATTGAAATTATGTCTGGTAGCAGAACTGCCTAGTATCGCAATTGTTCTCATCTCGTTTTGTTCACAATCCTTTCCTATATAAAAAGCAGACATGAGCTGCCTGCTTTCATTATACTATTTCTTCACAAACTAATAAAGTTGTTTGGTCTTTCCTAGTTCTGTGCTTTTGACGGTTTGTGTCACCGCTGGATGTCCATCATCGCTCGCCTTGAACATCCCCAGCACCGATTGCCCCGTTCCAACGCAATATCCAAAGAATATCGCCAGCGCAATGAGCACCGTCAACGCGATCTTATCGAACCAGCTGAGTTTGTATTTGTTAGCGCTTGGATTCGGATAGATCACCTTCTGTGGACGTTTCTGTTTGCGTTTGAAGTCGTCCTGGTATTCTTTTTTGTAGGATTTGGATTGGCCGTTGAACCAGCGTACGAACTCGTCGTATTTGTCGGCTACTTCTTGGGCTTCTCCCATTTCGCGGATTTGACCGTAATGCATCCAGATAATCCGATCACACAAACTCTTCATTTGTCCGAGTGAATGGCTGACGAACACGATCGTACGGCCGGCTTCTTTGAATTCAGTAATCTTGTCCACGCATTTCTTGTAAAATGTTTGGTCACCTACGGATAGTGCTTCGTCAATAACCAGAATATCGGGGTCGGTGTGAACTGAAATCGCAAAACCTAGACGGGAACGCATCCCGCTAGAGTAATTTTTGATCGGTTGGTTCATGAAGTCGCCAATGTCTGCAAAATCGATAATACTTGGCATCAAGGCATCAATTTCGGACGTTTTTAAGCCGTGCATAAGCAGTTTTAAGCGGACGTTCTCGTAACCGGTGAGCGGGCCTTTTAAGCCGACTGCGATCGCGATTAGCGAGGTTTCACCGTTGATGACAACCTCGCCTTGGGTTGGTGGGATAACGCCGGACATGATGTTCGAAATGGTTGATTTTCCAGAACCGTTAATCCCAATTAGCCCAACTGTTTCGCCGTCGTGAATGTTGAAATTGACGTCGCGCAGTGCCCAGAAAGATTGTCGTTGCTTGTTTTTAGGCAAGAATAGGCCTTTGATTTTGTCGGATTTATTTTGGTAGAGGTCATATTCTTTGGACACATGTTTGAACGCTACTTTGATATTTTTTGCCATTTGTCCTTACCTCCTATAAATAATCCACGAAACGTTCGCGGAATTTCATGTGTAATACGGATCCTACGTACAGACAGACGAGCGTGATCAGCCAGAAGTAGACCGTGTAGGACGGTTCTTGCCAAAAGCCTTTATGCCCGACAAAACTATCTCGAAAACCGTTCAAAATATAAACGATTGGGTTTAGCTTCAAAAGGTCTACAACCCAAACTGGAAGCATTGTGTTTAAATTCCAAACAACGCCGGAAACGTAGAAAAGGACGCGCATGACGGACTGTAGCATCACGTAATAATCACGAACGAGTACGCTGATCGTTGCATTTAGTAACGTGACGCTGAAAAGAAACGCAATCATCGCCACGAAATAATAGAAAAATTGAGCCCAATACATCGAAACGGGTGCTCCTTTTACGAAAAGCAAGGCAAAAAAGATGATCATCATGGTGACATAGCTAGTAAGATTGGATACGATTGTGATACTTGGCATGACGCTCATCGGGAACTTCATTTTGGAAACCAAGTGTATTTTATTGAAAATGCTATTTGCTCCCTGCAGGATAATCGCGCTGATAAAGAACCATGGAATGATACCGGCTAGCATCCATTCGATATAGCTTGCACCTTCCACGCCTGATTTACCGCGCATCGCGAATCCAAATACAAAGTAGTAAATCGCAACTTGAATTAATGGATTTAATATTTGCCACGCAAGGCCTAAATAATGGCTTTGGTAAGTGGCTTTATCTTCATAACGCGCAATTCGAAAAATCATTGGCGCGTACTTAAATTGTTCTTTTAGGACTTCTAATACTTGTTTCACAAAAACACTTCTTTCCGGAATAATAATGCGGTTATCTACTTTCCGTAACCGAAAATCACTTGCTCTATATCGTATAGGCTCCACCCTTTCGCTCTAGAAAAAGTCACATAATGATGTCGTTTACGCATTTCTATGTTGCATATCTGTCGTTGCTGTTTAGTCGATTCTTCCGTAAATGTAAGTCAGTTTCTTCGTATTTCTAGTGAGTCTTCTTAAAAAATAAAAACCCACCTTATGTTAAATTACCTCAAAAGTAGGCGTTTGTAAAGTAAGATCTTTATTTTTGCTCGAATTTTACGGATAAATTGCTTTGAAAAGTGCTTCTTGTCCTTCTATCAAACGCGGTCCTGGTCGACTCACGATAGATGGATCGATGTCGTAGATGCGATTATTTTTGACAGCAGGGATGTTTTTCCAAGCCGATCGTTTCGCAATTTCTTGTTTGGCATTGGGATAGATCGTAATAATAACATCGGGGGCAGCTTTAATGACTTGTTCCTCGCTATATTGTGGGTAGCCTTTTTCAGTGACGATGTTTTTAGCCTGAATATTGGTCAACATTTCGTTAATGAAGGTATCTTGGCCTGCTGTGTATAGATCTGGACTGATTTCTAGCCAGACTTTCGCTTTCACTTTCCTCGCGCGTTCCTCTACCTTGTTAGCCGCTTGCATCGACGCGACCAGTTCGTCTGCTTCTTTCCTCGTTCCTGTGAGGTCACCAATTTGCGTGAACGTTTTATAGGCCGCGTCGAAAGTTTGTGCATCCGATACAACGAATACTGGAATGTTTGCTTTTTTGATTTGATCATAGGCGTCTTTGTTATAGCTCATCATCGAGGCATGGCCAAGAACTAGGTCGGGTTTCATGCTGATGATTTTCTCCACATTAATCTCTGTTGTCGCAACGACAGGTAGTTTTTTGACAGCGGACGGATAATCATCGCTCGACGTAACGCCAATAACTTTATCTCCGAGCCCAAGACGGTACAGAATTTCGGTGTTGCTTGGGATAAGCGAAACAATTTTTTTTCGGTTTCACGCTGAGCTCCATTTTAGCCCCAGTCGCGTCCGTTGCTATGTATTCTGGTTTTTGCGCCGCTTTCTCAGACGTAGTTTGCGCACCACAACCGGCTAAGACAAGAAGGAAAGCTAAGCTTAGACCAGCCATTATTTTTTTTAAAATTCATTTTTGGTTCCCCTTTTCAAAATGGAAAAAGTCGGGCGTTTGGATATCCCGACTCTTCCTCCGTTCTATGTGTTAGACACGCCCAACTTCCATAAGAAGGTCCGCTGACTCGATCACATCGCCATCTGTGACAAAAATCGCATTGACTTTGCCGTCGAATGGGGCTTGGATCGTTGTCTCCATCTTCATTGCTTCTGTAATTAGGAGTGGATCGCCTTTTTTCACTTCTTGGCCTTTTTCAGCAACAATCTTGATTACCGAACCGGTCATTGTTGCACCTACATGTTCTGGATTTGTTGTATCAATCTTGCGACGCGTCACAACAGTCGATTGAACGTTAAAGTCTTGCACGGAGATTTCGCGTGGCTGACCATTCAATTCGAAGTAAATAACACGCGTGCCGTCTGCAATTGGCTCACCGATCGAGTTTAACTTGATGATTAGCGTTTTACCTTTTTCAAGCTCTACTTCAACCGTCTCGCCTAAGCGCATGCCTTTAAAGAAAGTCGGCGTATCAAGTACCGTCACGTCACCATATTTCTCAATCATCGTCAAGTAGTCAAGGAACACTTTCGGATACAGAATATAAGACATAACATCGTGATCTGTCGGCTCTCCCGTCGTCATTTTCTCAGCAAGCTCGGCGCGAACTGCTTCAAAATCAACTGGCTCCATCAAAGCTCCGGGACGCTCTGTCAAAGGCGTACGACCTTTCAAGACGATTTTTTGTAGCTTCTCTGGGAATCCACCATACGGTTGACCAATCTCGCCCATAAAGAATTCAATGATCGAATCTGGGAAGTCGAGCGTCTCTCCTTTATCATACACATCTTGCTCCGAAAGGTCATTTTGCACCATGAAGAGCGCCATGTCACCAACCACTTTCGAGGATGGGGTTACTTTCACGATATCGCCAAACATTTCGTTCACGACCGCGTAAGTTCCTTTCACTTCATCCCAACGATCACCTAAGCCACTGCCTTGGCTTGCTGTTGTAAGTTCGTATATTGACCACCCGGCATTTCGTGCGTGTAAACCTCCGTTTGTGGGGAATTCAGCGCATTATCAAAATCTTTGTAGTATTTACGAACATCTTCCCAATAATGATTGATGATTTGCGAATCATGCGCATTAAGAATCGCTTGACGTTTCCCGTTTTCAAGACCGTAGTAAAGGCCTGTCATGCTCGGTTGAGACGTCGCGCCACTCATCGCGCTGGAAGATACATCGACGATATCCACGCCCGCACTAACCGCCGCGGCATACGTATAAATCCCGTTACCACTCGTGTCATGCGTGTGCAAGTGAATCGGCACATCGACAGTGTCTTTTAGTTCGCTCACAAGACGGTACGCCGCTTGCGGTTTTAAAAGTCCGGCCATATCTTTAATCGCCAAGATATCCGTACCTTGCGCGACAAGCTCTTTCGCCATATCTTTATAGTAATCTACATTATATTTCGTACGTGTTGCATCCTCGATATCGCCCGTGTAACAAATTGCTGCTTCCACGACTTTACCAGCATCACGAACGGCTTCAATCGACACTTCCATGCCTTTCAACCAGTTCAAGCTATCGAAAATACGGAACACATCGACACCGCTTTGTGCAGATTGCTTCACGAACTCGCGAATCACATTATCCGGATAGTTCTTGTAGCCAACAGCATTCGCGCCGCGTAACAACATTTGGAACATCACGTTCGGAATTTGTTTACGCAACGTTTCCAGACGCACCCACGGATCTTCATTCAAGAACCGGTAAGCCGTATCAAACGTTGCACCGCCCCACATTTCAAACGAGAACATGTTCGGCAATAAATGCGCCATCGGATCAGCGATTTGGAAAATGTCTTTCGAACGAACTCGCGTCGCAAGTAACGATTGATGCGCATCACGCAATGTCGTATCGGTTAGCAATACCTCTTGTTGCGCTTTGACCCATTCCACAATTCCCGCAGGACCTTTTGCGTCCAAAATTTGTTTTGTTCCTGGTTCGATTTTTGCGTCGAAAGGAATCTTTGGAATACGCAGATCATCATAGACCAACTTCTCGCGGTGTTTAATGCCTGGGAAGCCATTCACCGTCACGTTACTGATGTAGCGAAGCGTCTTCGTACCACGGTCACGCACTTTCGGGAAATCAAATAATTCGGGCGTCGAATCGATAAACGATGTATTATAGTTTCCACTAATGAAATCAGGATGTTGTACCACGTTTAGCAAGAACGGAATATTCGTTTTCACGCCACGAATCCGGAACTCAATCAAGTTACGAATCATTTTGCGACACGCTTGTTCAAATGTCATGCCCCACGTACATAATTTTACAAGTAAGGAATCGTAAAACGGCGTCACGACCGTACCTTGGAAACCATTCCCAGCATCAAGACGCACCCCAAAACCACCCGTTGAGCGGTATGTATTAATACGACCAGTATCTGGCATAAAGTTGTTCAAAGGATCTTCCGTCGTAATCCGGCACTGAATCGCCGAACCATTAATCCGGATATCTTCTTGTTGCGGAATTCCCACGAGTTGATCATGCATCGAAGAACCATCAGCGATAAACAGCTGCGATTGCACAATATCAATCCCTGTAATCATCTCTGTAATGGTATGCTCCACTTGAACACGCGGATTTACTTCGATGAAATAAAACTCTTCGCCAGCAACTAAAAACTCGACCGTTCCAGCGTTCAAATAATCCACGTTCTTCATCAATTTCACAGCAGCATCACAAATACGTTCGCGCAAATCCGATGTAATCGCGTTACATGGCGCTACTTCCACAACTTTCTGGTGACGGCGTTGCACGGAGCAATCACGTTCAAATAAATGCACGATATTGCCGTGTGAATCGCCCAGAATTTGTACTTCGATATGTTTTGGATTAACGACACATTTCTCAACGTACACCTCATCATTACCAAAAGCCGCTTTAGCTTCTGATCCAGCGCGCTCAAATGCGTCCTTCACGTCTGCCGGGCCTTGAACGACACGCATCCCACGTCCACCACCGCCGAGTGAAGCCTTAACCATTAACGGATAACCATGTTTTTCTCCGAATGCAGCTACTTCTTCCGCGTTTGCTACAGGTCCATTACTCCCTGGAATAACCGGGATATCGGCGAGTAAAGCTTGTTCTTTTGCTTTAATTTTGTCACCGAACATATCTAGGTGTTTCGATTTAGGTCCTACAAAAATGATGCCTTCTTTTTCACAGCGTTTGGCAAAGTCAATATTTTCCGACAAAAAGCCATAACCCGGGTGAATAGCGTCAACATTGGCGATCTTGGCAATCTCGATAATATTATCGATATCCAGATACGCGTCGATCGGTTTTTTCCCTTCCCCTACGAGGTAAGCCTCATCCGCCTTATAACGGTGAAACGCCGCCGTGTCCTCTTGCGAATAAATCGCCACTGTCTTAATGTTTAGTTCCGTACACGCCCGAAGTACGCGAATCGCGATCTCGCCACGATTGGCAACTAATACCTTTTTAATGTTGTTCATTTTTTTTCCTCCTAACCTACACTACCTAATTTTTCTATCTACATAGCTGCTAACATCATTACCGTCATGGAGAAAAACGGTATATCAGTCAATTATAGTATTAAAGTGCCCCGAATGTAAATTCTTTTCGCTGATTTTTATGAAAAATGTTCTTTTTTGTTGGATAAATCGCATATAATAGCGGATCTAAAGCATGTTATACACCGGGTATCCAATAGACGACAAACCATAGAAAATGTAGTATATCCCTTCTAAAAATAAGAAAAACGAGCCATCTTGCCTCGGCTCGTTTCCTCTATGTTCGCCTCTGCACCTGTTGTTTCGGCTTCGGTTTTGCTAAATCTTTATCCGCACCGTAATTCTTTTGAAATTTATTCATCATCGATACGTTGAGTACAATCCCGACCAAAATCGACATCGACATCAACGAAGACCCGCCAAAACTCGTAAATGGCAAGGTGACCCCAGTCAGCGGAATCATCCCTGTCGCCCCACCTAGATTAATAAACGCCTGAATTCCAATCAGCGTCGCGGTCCCGTAACAGAGCAACGAGCCGAACGTATCGTTCGAACGCATGCCGTTAGTAATAGAGCGTAGTACGATGAAGAAAATTCCACCAACAGTAATCAAAATCCCGAAAAAACCAAGTTCTTCCGCAATAATCGCGCTAATAAAATCGGTGTGCGCTTCCGGCAAATACCCGAGCTTCTGCACACTTCCACCTAGCCCCTGCCCAAAGAAACCTCCAGAACCAATCGCGTAAAATGAGTTCACCAACTGATACCCACTCGCGCCGTGATCAGTAAACGGATTTTGAAAGCTCGTAATCCGCCCAATCCGTTTCGTCGTAATCAGTTTCGACCGAATATCTTCTGGTAGTAAAAAGACAACAATACATAAAACCGCCAAAATCAGCAATCCTAATCCGACCAATTTTAAAATCGTTTTCAGTCGCATACCAGATGCCATAATAATTCCGCAACCCGTCATGAAGATAATCGCGGCCGTCCCAATATCCGGTTGCAGTAAAATCAAGAAGCAGACCACGACTAAAAATAAAACTGGCGGCAAAACTCCACGGTTAAAATCATCAATATAGCGCTGTTTTTTAGAGTAAATCGCCGCCATGTAAACAATCATCGATACTTTAATAAATTCAGAAGGCTGGATTCGAATCGGACCAAACGCCAACCAACTTTGCGCATTGTTCGCCGAATCACCAAACACCAAAACAAGTAAAAGCATCCCGGCTGAACCAAACATAATCAACATTAACATTTTATTATTTTGAAAAATCTTGTACGGAAATACTGCGAAAAAAATCAGTAAGACAAGCGAAATAATCCAATTTTTTAATTGGCTGTTGTAGAACGTCGCCGGATCCCATCCTTTATTGATCGCGACAAACACACTGGAACTATATACCATGATCAACCCGAACAGACATACAATGATGTATACCGCTAAAAGAGGATAGTCATAGGATTTCAACATTTTTTTAAACATACACATCTTCCAATCATTTCGAGCCTCACCAAAACACAAGGTCCTACTTTATTATATCTCTCCATTATAAAGGAAATCTGGATGAAAAGAAATAATAAAAGCGCCTTATTAAAAAACGTATACGAAATGTATTATTTTTTACGTCGTTCGTTGATATCACGTATTGCAGCTAAATCGACCTTCGCTTGGCGGTCAATCGTGAGTAGTCCATTCACCTCTTGCTGCACATCGCTCACTTGTGTATAGCAAAAACCGCAGACATAGTCCAAATCCTGAATCGCTCCTGTGATGCTTTCAAAACGTTCTAAGAAAGTAGCCTCGTCCTGCACTTGATTACCGTAACCCCAACCCGATTCCGATTGGAAAGCAATCCCGCCGAATTCTGAAATAATCACTGGTTGCCCGTTATCCCGATACCCATCTGCAAACGGATAGCGAAACTGATTATGTTGGAAGGCGTTCGATAGCAGCTTTTCACGATCAGCGTAGCGCTTTGCAAAAATTTTTCCAGTTTCCTCATAATCATGCAGCGTAATAATATCCGAAATCGTGTGATCCCAACCGTCGTTCGTCACCACCGGGCGCATCGGGTCCATCGCTTTCGTCAAATAATAAATGCCTTCAGTAAATTGTTGTTGCTTCACATTTTCATGTATATCCGCGATTCCCCACGATTCATTGAAAGGTACCCAGGTGATAATCGACGGGTGGTTGTAGTTTTGCTTCACGATTTCAAGCCATTCGGTCGTAAAATTCGCCACCGCCTTATCGCTAAAACTGTATGTGGAGCCTACTTCCGACCAAACAAGCAGTCCCTTCTTATCACACAAATATAAGAAGCGGTTATCCTCCACTTTTTGATGTTTGCGGACGCCATTGTAGCCCATTTCGATGATCTTTTCGATATCGAGTTCGAGCGCACTAACTGATGGTGGGGTCAGGTCGCTTTCTTCCCAATAACCTTGATCGAGAATGAGACGCTGGTATAATTCTTCGTTATTAAGCAAAATCTTGTCGCCTTCGATCGCGATTTTCCGCATTCCAAAATAGGATGCTACGCGATCCACAACCGTATTTTCTTGCACTAGTGTGAAGGTAATATCATACAGATTCGGCGTCTGTGTATTCCACACTTTCATGCTCCATGGATCACCTTTTGCGAGGACGGACGCGGATAAACGGGCGACACCATCTTTAAGTAGCGCGCTAACTTCTTCGATGACTTCCCCGTCAAACTTGATGGTTGCGCGTGCAGAAACATCCGCATGCCAAGCATTTGCCTCTACTTCTAATTCAATTTTCTGAGCATCGAAATCCGGCGTCATTTTCACATAATCGATATGAATGGGCGATACATATTCAAGCCATACTGATTTCCAAATACCGGTCGTCTGCACATACCAACAGCCAAAATTATCCTTGAGCCAGCGCTGCTTTCCGCGCGGTTGCGCCGTATCCACGCTATCTTGAACACGAACTGTTATCCGATTTTCCCCATCGGCAATATAAGCTGTGATATCGAATACAAACGCTGTATAGCCGCCCTGGTGCTCACCAACTACTTTGCCATTCACCCAAACTGTCGTTATATAATCCGAACCTTCAAAATGCAACAAAACATTTTTCCCAGTCTTGAGCTCCACCTCTTTTTCATACCAAACAACCGCGTGATGCGACTCATCATGAATACCGCTCGCCTTCGTTTCATATGTGAACGGCACTTCGATGGCTACCGGCGCAGGCAACGTCACGCTCCAACCGTCCACTAATCCAACTTCCTCATCATCAAACGCAAAACGCCATTTCCCATCTAATGACTCCCAATTTTCCCGTACGAACTGCGGTCTTGGATGTAATTTTGTCATCCCAATTCCTCCCCAATCATTTCATTTCGCTGCACTTTCATGCTTTTATTTTTAGCCATGCCAATAATTCCCGCGCTCATAAACAAGAAAATGTTCGGCATATCCATCATAAAGTAAGAAAATACGCCGCATACTAGGAACCAAACCGGCAGTTTCCAGCCCACGCTTCCATTTTTCCAATGTTTACGCGCCAAATAAATATTCAACAAGCCGAGTAAAATCAACAACACCCCAAAGATCACCACAAAATTAAAAATACTCCCAAACAAGGCCTTCATCGCTCTCATTTGTGCCACCGAAAGCCCGGCAACATCTAATCCTTGCCGCTTTATAAATAACCCATATACAAAAATCGTCAGCAAGCCATCCAACAACTGCCAAGCTGCCGCGATATAAATAAAAATCCGTTCCAATCGTCTGCTCATCGAAAGTCCCCCTTAACCTTTTACACCGGATGACAAAGCCATCGACTGTAAGAAGTACTTTTGCGCGAATAAGTATAGTATGAACGTCGGAACAATCGCAACGAGTGCTCCTGCCATTAAATGTGCCGGTTGTGCTTGGTACATCCCTTGTAGCAACTGTAATCCTGGCGTGATCGGCATCATTTCAATATCATTAAACACGATCGAAGGCCAGAGGAAATCGTTCCACGCCGCCGTAAAGGTAAACAACGCCACCACCATCAAAACCGGTCGCAAAAGTGGCAAAATAACTTTGTAGAAAATTTTGAAGTCACCAGCACCATCCATGCGTGCCGCTTCATCAAATTCAATCGGAATATTCACCATGAATTGTCGCACTAAAAAGATATTAAAAACAGCTGCAGCACCCGGCACAATCGCCGCTAAATAATTATTCACCCATCCAAACGTGTCGATAATTTTGTAAAGTGGAATCAAATTCACAACACTCGGAAACATCATCGTCGCCATGAGAAATACAAACATCGCATTGCGTCCACGGAATTTCAAGCGACTATAGGCAAACGCGGCGAGCGAAACAACGACAAGTACGAGCACCGTCTGCGATACTGCGATAATCATCGAATTCATAAACCAGCGCATGAGTGGTGTTGCCGCATTATCAAATAGCAACTCGGTGTAGTTTGTCGTCACCCATTGTACCGGCAAGAATTTAAAGCCCGCCGTCGCGACTTCCACCTCTGATTTGAACGATGTCACAAATCCCCAAGCGAGCGGAACGACCCAAATGATCGCCATGACGAGCAAGAAGATAAATGCCATTAATTTTGAAATAACACGCGAATCTTTTTTCATCAGAAATTCCTCCCCTCGTCCGTTAGTTTTTGTTGCGTAAAAAGAAAAATTGGATGGCAGAAACAATCATGATACACAATCCTAGAATAACAGCCATCGCCGACGCAATACCCGCAATCGATTGCCCTGTTCCAAATGCATTCTGCTGGATATACATCAACAGTACCGACGTCGAGCCCGATGGTCCACCTTTTGTTAGCATCAGCGGTTGCCCGTAAACGTTAAATTGCGCGATGGTTGTCATCACGACTGTATACAGCAACTGCGCCCGAATACTCGGTAACGTGATCCGGAAAAATTTTTGCATCGAGGTAGCTCCATCCATTTCTGCTGCCTCATAAAAATCCTTGGAAATCCCGTTTAGCGCGGCCTGATAAATGATCATGTTGCCCCCGATACACCACCAAACCGTTACAATCACAAGCGTTATCCAGGCATAAGGCTGTGTTCCAACCCAGTTCACCGTCGTTCCTAAAAACTGGTTAATCGGCCCAAAACTCACATTAAACATCAATCCCCAAATAATGATAACCGCTGAAATCGCAAATAATGACGGCAAATAAAACAGCGATTGAAAAACCTTGTTTAGCTTCGGCTTCGCGTTCAGCGCACTAGCCAATAATAGCGGTACGATAATACAAAATGGCACAGTCAACACAACAAAAATAAATGTATTCCGCAACCCATTATGTAACTGCTCATAAAACGTAGAATCTTTTTGGAATAAAATTTCGCGATAATTATCAAAACCTACAAAATCAGGCGTACCAACCAAGTCCCAGTCCGTAAAAGAAATATAAATCCCGTATACTACTGGAACGAGAAAAAAGATCAAGAAAATAATCAAATGCGGACCTGCGAACAACCACGGTGTAAATCGCCATTTTCGTGTTTTATACGTTATTGTTTTAGCGTTTGCTTCCATTTTCACCACTCCATCCTTCCATCCAAAGACTCAGGAGAAGCGCATGCATCCCCCAAGCCATCCTTACTTTATTTGTTGGATTTATCCTTGGAAATCTTATCCTCGACCGCTTGTTGCATATCTGCCAAGCCTTTATTCACAGGTGTTTTACCAAAAATAATATCGTTCCCATTCGCATCCAATTGCTCCGATACATAGCCATTATATTTATAATCGAAAATTTTCAATGATTTTTGTTCGGTTGGATCAAGTAATAAGAAAGATTGTGGCATCTTTTTGTAAGCAGGATCATCGATGATTTTTAGAGAAGCTGGGTTTTGGCCTGATTTCGCCCACTCAAGGGAGTTATCTTGCACCCAATCTAGAAATGCAAGCACGCCTTTTGTTTTTTCTTTCGAGCGCCCTTTGCTATGAAACATCGTGAATTGATGCGAACTAGACCAGTTCACCATGTTTTCTTTGTCCCCGCTTAATTGCGGCGCATTCGTAATCCCCCAGTCAAAATTGGCATCTTTTGCTGTATTTTGCATCCAAATGCCTTCTGGTGCAAAAATCACTTTTCCAGCAATGAATTTTTGGAAGTAATCTTCGCCGTCTTTTGTGGTGATACCATCTTTATACATGCCTTTCCATAAGTTAAACGTGTCTTTCGCTTGCTGATTATCAAGTGTTGGATCTACGCCATTTTCCGTTAATTTACCACCATTTTGCGCGTAAAGTGATAGGAAAGTCGGCTTCACCCAGCTTACAGAAACCGCGTCAATTTTATCTTTTTTGGCAAGTTTCCCGGCCGCTTTTATTTCATCAAATGTCACGACATTATCGTCGAGCGCTGTCGGAGCATACTTTTCCACTAAATCTTTGTTGTAATACATAATAAAAGAATGGATATCCAGCGGAATACTATAGCGTTTATTTTCTAACTGTCCAATATTCCAAGCCTCTGGTACGTAATTCTCCGCCTTAAAATCCGGAAAATCTGCTAAATAATCATCATAGGCCATCAACATATCATTATCGACATATTGCTTAATTCGTTCTGCATGGACAATCGTTAAATCAGGAATGTTCTTGCCCGAATTCACAACCGTTGGGATTTTCGTATACATATCGCCTTCTTTTAACGACATGTTCTTCACTTTAAACTCTGGATTTGTTTTATTGTAAGCGTCCACCATTTTCTGCATATTGGCGCCATCCGGACCAGTAAATGGATTCCAGAAAATGATCTCCTTACTCTTAGCCGTATCCTTCGCGTCGCTAGAACCTCCACATGCTGCCAATCCCGCAACTAACAACAACATACAAACAAGACCTACTACCTTCTTCATTTTAAATTCCTCCCCTAATAGCCGAAGCTTTGTGAATATGTATCCGACATGCCACACCTTCAGACCAGTTTAATGTAAACGCCTACAAAATAATTTTAAAAAAGAAGACATTTAGTTAACCATCAAGTAAATTAATAACTAAACTTCTTTTATATTTTTACTATAATTCACTAAAAAAATAATGTCAACTCTTTTAGTTCGTTTAGTATTTATTTTATGTTATGATGAACTAATAAGTTTAGCAAACTTTTCAGAACACACCATTTTGACTATTTACATCTATAAAACCATTAACTAAAGGAGGATTTTTTTACATGCAATTAGATATTTCTAAAGATTCTCTTCATGTGTATGAAGCGCTCGCTAGCGAGACAAGAATCCAAATTTTGAATCTACTTTCACAAAGTTCCATGAACATTAAAGAACTCGCACACGCTTTACATATGAGTAGCGCCATTATTACGCGACACATCAATCAATTAGAGAATGCCAAATTAATTCGCACCGAAAAAATACCTGGAAAATCTGGCATCCAGAAAATTTCCAAGCTCGTGGTGGATAAAATCGAGATCACTTTCCCAACAACGATTTATCCTAATTTTAAAATGAGGTCTTTAGAGTTACCAGTGGGGCATTATACAGATTATAACGTCACACCAACGTGCGGGCTCGCTTCTAGCAAAGATTTCATCGGCCATGTCGATGAGCCGAAGTATTTCATGGATGCCAGACGAATGGATGCACAAATCATCTGGTTCACACAAGGCTATTTGGAATATAAGGTTCCTAATCCATTGCAAAAAGGAGAACAAATGGAGTTACTTGAGATCAATTTCGAAATAGCCTCCGAGTTTCCTTACTCCAACAACGTTTGGCCTTCTGATATCACTTTCTACTTAAACGGCCATACACTCGGAACATGGACCTGCCCTGGTAATTTTTCTGACATTCGCGGGAAATATACACCAAGCTGGTGGGAAGACGCTAACAGTCAGTACGGCCTCTTCAAAACCATTCGCATTTCCAAGCACGGAACTCATTTTGATGGAGAAATTTTATCCGCATTAGCCTTGGACGATTTAGATATAACGGCAGAGCTCCTTACATTCCGTATCGCTGTTGAAAAAGATGCTAAAAACATCGGTGGAACCACAATATTTGGAAAAGGATTTGGGAATCATCAGAAGGATATGGAGTTTAAGTTTTATTATTCAGAGAAGTGCTGAAAAGAGTTCGTTTGGATAGGTTATATTGCACTGGAAATTCTAATAGACAACATTGCTCACCGCCAAAGCACCTTGGTTTAGCCAGTCCTTATCTGTTCGCTATTTATTCTGAGATTGCCGCATAAGAGCCCCCTCAACAAACAAACACCCCTCTTGGCGTAAGCTCGATACGTCAAGAGGGGTTGTTCTATCTATTATTTACTCGTCGATAACTCGTGCAGCACCGAGAGCTCTTTCTCAAGCGTGCTCAGTAGACTTTTTCCTTCCGCTCTATCAATAAGTCCTAATCGCACTGCAAAATTAATTTCACGTGATAAGCCGTACATTTGAGTATCCAAAACTTCTTCGTAAGCTGGACATTGAGGTAAAGTTAAGTTATCCATCTGCACTTTAATTAACTGCAAAATTCTTTTCGCATCTTCTTTAAGAAGAGTAATAGCCTCTTCTCTGTGATCGATTTGTTTATTTGTCATCACAGAACCCCCATTCAACAAACACTTGTATGCGCTTGATTAATCTATTTTTTAATGCAAACATAATTCAGACAAATTTTATCCTCTTTAGTATAGCACATCTTGACGTCATTGTAACCTGATATACCAAGAAAAATTTTTACCCAACCGACCTCACCATTAATAAAAAAATGGCTGTTACAAAAATCAGACTCACGAGTATCATCTGGACAACTTCCCATGCTTGTTTTTCGGTATGTTCATGCTATAATAAAACCACGAGGTGAACAAAATGAAAGCACAATGTATTTTATGTGAAACAATTGATGAACTAGATGATAAGAAATTCAAAACGAAGCAACTCCGGAATAAGCCCATTCGGATGTATCTTTGCCCTGAATGTGAAGACCGTATTGCCGAGAAAACGGTAGCTCGAATTAATTCCGGCAAATTCGAATTTCATAAACCAAAAACAAAGAATTTTATTGAAAAACCCGCTAATCATTAGAACTAGCGGGTTTTTATTAGCTTTTTTATTCGGTAATCCGGAAATCTAAATCAATCGCTTTTGGTGTTTTTGTTGCTAGTGGTTTCTCTGCAAAATCGTTTGGATTAGGAACAATGAGCTTGGTTAAATGTACGAGTGTATAATAGTTATCTTTATTCAACATGTAAGTGATCGCGCCTTCACGTTTTGATTTTGCTGGGAAAATATTATGTGCCGCTGTATTGCCGGAAAGCTGATAGGCTGTTGGCACAAAATTCTCTAAACTAGCGCCTTTTGAAATACCCCCACCGTTAATTTGAATTCGCTCAGCCAGGTAATTAATACTGCTGGCGCTCGTGTTTTCAACAATGACATCTGCTGTCACCACAAAACCATCTTGATTGGCCAAATAGGATTCCGGGCTATATGGATCCATTTTTTTATTGGCGCCTGTCACGCTCTCGAGCTTGTATTGCTTCACCGTTACTTTCAGCGGACCGAAATCTGCTGTCTGCGGCGTTGTATTCAAGTAAACAAGCGATACAGTTCCGCCAGTTTTTGACGCCACTGCGGATTGTTTAAAGCCGTCTGCACTTAATGAAAATGTGGTTGCTGTTCTTTTCTGTTCTGTCGCTACTTTATTTTCCGTTTTTGAATTATCAGCTGGTGTATCTGACGTCGTTGCTTCTTTATCTGTGGTTGTCGGCGTATCTTCTTTTGTTGTCACTTCTTCTTTATCTTGTTTTGCATCGGTTTGATCTTTTGCGTCGCTATCGGAACCCACATCTTGTTTTGTCGACGCCTCCTCTTTCTTCGCTGCTTTTTCTTCTGTTTTCGGTGTTGCCTCATCTGATTTCGAATTGTCCGAATCCGCACCTGAACCGCAAGCTGCGAGACCTAAAAGCATAATACTCGCCACACCTAGCATTGCTATCCTTCTCATGTAAATCCCCTCCTCATTTCACGTTATCCCGTACCTTAACTATACCAAAAAAAACACCATATTACAATCATGTTACAAAAAAAAATAATCTTCCGAACTTTCTAGATATTAAAAAACCGTCCCAATTTCTGGACGGTTTCGGTATTTATAATCAATCAGATACTTTTGTGCGTTTCGCCGCTTTTTCACGTTCGTTTTTGTTCAAGATTTTCTTACGTAAACGAATGCTTTCTGGCGTTACTTCACAATACTCGTCATCATTTAGAAACTCTAATGATTCTTCGAGCGTTAATGTACGAGGTTTTTTGATAACGTTGGTTTGGTCTTTATTCGCAGAACGAATATTTGTCATTTGTTTCGCTTTTACGATATTTACAGCGATATCACCGTCACGGTTGTTTTCTCCGACGATCATGCCTTCGTAAATATCCGTACCTGGTTCCACAAAGATAGTACCGCGATCTTCTACTTGCATTGTTCCGTAAGTAGTTGATTTACCAGTTTCCATCGATACGAGAACACCACGGCTACGTCCACCGACACGACCTTTTTGCATTGGTTGGTAAGAATCGAATGTGTGATTTAGGATACCATAACCACGAGTCATCGATAGGAATTCGGTTGTGTAACCGATAAGCCCACGTGATGGTACTAGGAAAATCAAGCGAACTTGACCTGAACCGTCATTGACCATATCAGCCATTTCACCTTTACGTAAACCGATAGATTCCATAATGCTACCAACATATTCTTCCGGAGTATCAATTTGTACGCGTTCCATTGGCTCACATTTCACGCCATCGATTTCGCGGATGATAACTTCTGGTTTCGATACTTGTAATTCGTAACCTTGACGACGCATGTTTTCGATCAAAATCGATAGATGCAACTCACCACGGCCAGATACAACCCAAGCGTCTGGTGAAGAAGTTGGGTCAATACGTAAACTTACATCTGTTTGTAACTCAGAAAGTAAACGTTCTTCGATTTTACGGCTTGTTACGTGTTTACCTTCACGACCAGCGAACGGACTGTTGTTCGTTACGAAAGTCATTTGTAAAGTAGGCTCGTCAATACGTAAAATTGGCAACGCTTCTTGATGATCATCCGGCGTTACAGTCTCCCCAACGAAGATATCTTCCATTCCGGAAACGGCAACTAGATCACCGGCTTTTGCTTGTGTAATCTCCACGCGTTTAAGTCCTAAGAAACCGAACATTTTAGTAACACGGAATTTCTTCACGGTACCGTCTAATTTCATTAAGGCAACGGATTGACCAACTTCCATTGTTCCACGGAAGATACGGCCGATACCGATACGACCAACATAGTCATTATAATCAAGTAAAGATACTTGGAATTGTAATGGCTCGTCGCTGTTATCCACAGGCGCTGGTACATTATTGATGATCAGATCAAAAATCGGATCCATTGTTTCTTCTTGGTCTTCTATTTTATCGCTTAATGAGCTTGTTCCGTTAACTGCCGCAGCATATACAACTGGGAATTCCAATTGATCTTCGTCCGCTCCAAGTTCGATGAATAATTCTAAAACTTCATCTACAACTTCTGCTGGACGCGCAGATGGGCGGTCAATTTTGTTAACAACAACAAGTGGTGTTAAATGTTGCTCTAGCGCTTTTTTGAGTACGAAACGCGTTTGTGGCATTGTACCTTCATACGCATCAACGACTAAGACAACACCGTCAACCATTTTCATAATACGTTCTACTTCCCCACCGAAATCGGCATGTCCAGGAGTATCTAAAATATTGATATGCACACCATTATGGTTGATGGCAGTATTTTTTGCTAAAATGGTAATACCACGTTCTTTTTCAATGGCATTGCTATCCATCGCACGTTCAGCTACTTGCTCATGATCGTTGAATGTTCCTGACTTACGTAAAAGTTGGTCCACCAATGTAGTTTTACCATGGTCAACGTGGGCAATAATGGCGACGTTACGAATATCTTCTCTTAATTTCAAAATTTTTCCTCCTAATATTAAATTACCTTCCGGAAGCTGGCGCAAAATCCCGCTCAGCTACTCAAAAATGGCCTAACTAAAGTCAAGCGCTCTTCATATATGGTAATACGACTTAGCTACCAGAGCCAAAAGAAAGAGGAAAATTGGCTTATTTTCCCCGTTTCTGGATCGTTTAGTTTTAATCAACTTTCCAATTATAGCACATTTCCTTGCGGTTAGCACGATTTTTATTCCATAAAATGAAACTTTATTGGAGCGTGGAATCAGATGAGCGGTTAGTCATAGCTCACCTGAAGTAATCTCGAAGGAGCTCCGCGTGCACGCCAGGACTCGCGACAAATGAATCGCCTTTTTCTGTGATCACCATTTCCGAACCATCTACGCGCGTCACAATCGCGCCAACTTCTTCAGCGATAATTTTACCGGCACCGATGTCCCAAGGCGATAAATTAGCGCTGATATAAGCATCTGCGCGACCTGTTGCAACAGCCATATACTCAAGCGTTGCTGCGCCATACAAACGCAGTCCACGTGCCGCTTTTATCGCAGCGAGTGTCTGCGGGAATTTGTGCATCGCAGCTGTATTAATGATAACAAGCGCGTTTTCCAATTTGTTCTCTTTGGCAAGCATCGGAATGGGTTCGTCGTTCACAAAAGCGCCTTCTCCGCGCTTCGCAAAGTAAAATTCACCGCCAACGACATCATAAATGTACCCAAGCTCTCCGATACCTTCTTGATAAATGCCCAGTGAAATCGCAAAATTCCGTTTTTGTTCAACAAAATTCACGGTTCCATCAATCGGATCAAGCACCCAGACGACTCCTTCCAGACTCGTGATTTCTTCGCCATAGCCCTCTTCTCCGAGCAACCGATGTTCTGGAAAATGTGTCGCAATTTTTTCAGCAAAATACCGCTCGGTTGCTCTATCCATATTAGTCACTAAATCATTGCGATCCGCCTTTGCTTCGACCTCAATATTTACCTGCTCAAGTGCCATAAAAATTCTATTTCCTGCCTCTTCTAACCATTCTCGCGCTAGTTGATCGATTTTCTCAAGTACCATCTTCGCATCACTCCTCGTCTTGTTTCTCATTTTTCCTAGCTTATCATAATATCCAAGCTAAATACAGCCTCCAAGATTAGTTTTTACGTTATAATAGAAGTGACGGCTATTTTTACGAAAGTGAGGAATCATAATGACTTTTACAAAAAAAGATTTTAAAGCAATGCAAGCGCCCGGTCTCGAAAAACGAATGGCGGCCATCCAGACACAAATCCAACCAAAATTCCGCGAAATCGGTGATGGTTTAGCCACATATTTGAGTGCAAAAACAGGAGACGAGATGTTTTTACATGTCGCCCGTCACGCCCGCCGTTCCGTAAATCCGCCGGAGAGCACTTGGCTCGCCGTTGCAGGTAATAAACGCGGCTACAAAAAGCATCCGCATTTTCAAGTCGGGATTTGGGATGAGTATGTCTTTATCTGGCTTGCCTTCATATATGAAACGGAAAATCGCGCGATCGTCGTGCATAATTTCCTAGAAAACTTGGACCAACTCGAAAAGCTACCGGCTGATTTCTCAATTTCTCTTGACCACACCGAAAAACCGACAAGCCTCGTTCAAAATACGGATTTAACCAAAGCGCTGGAACGTTTTCGCGATGTAAAAAAAGGAGAATTCATGGTTGGTCGTATTTTCAAACCAGGTGATGATACCTTGAAAAATGATGCACAGTTTACAAAAGCGCTAGAAGAAACGATCGATTTGTTGTTGCCACTTTACAATATGAGTTTTGAAATGCAAAAAATTTAGTAGATGGCATGTACAAACACGCCAAATCTCTGTATAATGGTGAAGTTGTGATTATTTGAGAAAAGGAGTTGAGCACCATGAACACGAGTATCGCGCCGAGTGAACCAGATCCGCATCAGAGAATAATCAGGGATTCTATTCATGGCTTGCAACAGCACTCCATGCGCCGCTAGAATCCTTAGAAAAGGAGGAAAAGCCCATGCATCAAATTTTCAAATCGAATCAGGCTGGTAAATTAGAAGAATTAGAAAAACCAGAACGCAATTGCTGGATCAACATCGTGGCACCGTCATCCGAAGAGATCAACCAGATTGCCGATCAATACGGGATCCCACTAGAGTTCCTCGAAGATCCACTGGATAAAGATGAGAGTGCGCGGATTGAGCGGGATGACGATACGGAAGCTGTCCTCATTATTTGTGACTTTCCGATCGTAGATGAGGATGATATTCATTACGCGTCTTTTGAAACGATTCCACTTGGGATGGTTATGACGAAAGATTACTTTATCACGATTTGCACGATTGATTCATCGATTATTCAATCTTTTATTAAAAACCGGATAAAAGGCTTTTTTACACACATGAAAACACGTTTTGCCTTGCAAATATTATATATGATTTCCACACAATTTCTCCGTCATTTGAAACGGATGAGTCGCCAAACCGATGAAATCGAGAAAGAACTGCACGAATCCATGCGGAATAAACAGCTCTACGATTTGATGGGGATTGAGAAAAGTCTGGTCTACTTCCTGACCGCCCTGAAATCAAACAAGCTCGTGCTGGATAAAATGATGCGTCAGCACATCGTGAAGATGTATGAAGAGGACCAAGATTTACTCGAAGACGTTATCATTGAAAATCGCCAAGGTATTGAGATGGCAGAAGTTCATTCGAATATTTTGAGTGGCATGATGGATGCCTATGCGTCGATTATTTCAAACAACATGAATATCGTCATGAAATTCCTGACATCCTTTACGATCATTTTAACCATTCCAACGATGGTGTTCAGTTTTTACGGGATGAACGTGGATTTACCGCTTTCCCAAGCGCCACTAGCCTGGATTTTAGTCATCTGTATTTCCTTTGGCATTGCGGGTCTACTCGGCTTCGTCTTTTGGAAACGGAAATTTTTCTAACCCCGAAACCACTTTCTTATCCGAAAAGTGGTTTTCTTATGTCAAAATCGGGAAAACCTGTAGCAAAGAGGTGAAAAGTAATGAAAACTAAATTTCTGATAGTTCCTGTCGTTTTTAGTGCGCTACTGCTGGCTAGTTGTGGCGGTTCTTACTCCTCAGATAGCTCGGGTACATCGAATTCCTATGGTAGTAGCAATAATAACTACGGTAAGACTACCGACGATACGATGAAAAAGGACACAAACAGCAACTCTCAAGTCAGTACGCTGAGCGAAAAAGATGTTTTGGCAACGGTAAAATCCAAGCTTGATTCGGATGTAGTGGTGATGCTTCCAAAATCAATTCCACTATCCTCGAACAAGTATTACCTCAGCGCCATGACAACGTCTTCGCCTGACGAGTACAACGTTATCTTTTACGAAACAAAGTCACCGATTTCTGTGAATAGCTCCGACTTGAGGGATACAGCTAAAGCAACGCCACTCGCCACTGTTTCTGGTAAGAATTACGCGACAGAGCAAGAAGCCGCTGATGCTACAGGTCATATGGACAATGTCAATACTGGCATGAATGGTGTCGATCTTGGCTCAGGCATTACCGGCTATTCCGACGCTGGCGCTGGCTCGACCTTCCTTAACTGGGCAGAAGGACGTTGGAGCATGGGCGTTCGCAACACGACAAGCGCCGATCCACAAGATTCCATTGACCTAGCTAAAAAAATCGTCGCAAAACTCGAACAAGAAACCCTACCTGCACCGCATCAAGTTGGCGGAATGAAGCTTGAAGCTGCTCCAAACAGAGCGGATGGCAATATCATTAGCTGGCAAGAAGGCAAAACCGACTATATAGTAAGCGGTTTCGCAGATCCCTTGGACGGCATCACAATAACAACAAGTTTCACTGAATAAAAATAAGCGGCGACCCCATCCATATAGAGGTCCCCGCTTATTTTTATTATTCTTTTCCTGCTTCTTCTAAGATCAGTTTTTCCAACTCTTCCGGTGAAATATGCTCGTCGAAAATATGTTCACCGATAATAACAGTCGGCACTAAGCGGATATTCGCAGCATTTGCCTCTGCAATAATTTTTTGCGCTTGTTCCTTGTTATCTTGCTCAGAAAGCCCAATTTCATCTTGTGCAAAATTGCCAACTTCCTCAAGCGTCAGCGATCCCCAAAGATCTTGGCGTGCATAAATCTCATCCAAAATCTCAAGTGTTTGCTCTGGAGCTGCATAATCCAAATAATGATGGAAGACATTTCCTCGTTGTAGTGACTCTTTTTCTTTATCAAATGGCTTCACAATTAATTCAATACGACCAGCGTCAATATAACGGCCAATCACATCACGCGATTTTTCATGCCATTCACGGCAAAACGGACAGCGCACATTCACGAATGAAATCACCTTTACCGGCGCGTCACTTTTCCCAATATGAATCCCTGCTTCTGTTCCTACATTACCCGCAATAATTTCACTAATATCCATTTTAAAATTCCTCCTATGGTTGCATTTTAATTTTACTTGTCGTTGCGTTTTTCACGAGTTGCATGACGCGATAAGCTGAATAGCCACTGGCCTTCTCAAATTCGTTACCCAGCTCTTCTCTTCGCCGATCGAACGAACGACTTCTTTGAATGCACTATACTTTGCTTTTATTTCAGACGCTTCGATGCCAGTCT
>NZ_AODD01000018.1 GCF_000525835.1 Listeria grandensis FSL F6-0971 | reverse complement strand
TCCGCATCTGTATCACCAGATGAACCGGACGAACCTCCTCCTTGTTGTTGTCCAGGAGCACCACTTGGCGGCGTTCCATATGTTTCATCAGAGCCACCCATTTGCGACTGTCCATTCGTTGGCATATTTCCTTGACCATTCATTCCCGCTTGATTTTGATTAAAAAGTGCAAAACCCATAAATGATATCGTAATAACTGAAACGATACTCACAATAATAGTACTCCATTTCCATCCATTCACTTTCTTTTTCGGTGCTTCAAACTCATTTTCCATGCAATTCCAGCTCCTTTCACTTACCCTTATCTTACCTAACAAATAAGAAAAAATTATGAACGAGTCATGAAATTTATGATAACGTTTAAAAAGGGCTTTCACGGTTTAATAACCAAATTTTGCGATCGACATCACTGCCATTATAGCCACCCAGTTTCCCGCCAGCTTGAATCACCCGGTGACATGGGATAATAATCGGAATGCGGTTCGCCCGGTTCGCCTGCCCCACTGCTCGCACCGCCCTTGGACTCCCTGCACGCTCAGCGATATCCTTGTAAGAAACAAGCTCACCGTATGGAATATCCCGCAAAGCCTCCCACACGCTCATCTGAAAATCCGTACCCTGTACCTCAATCGGAACCGAAAAATCACGCCGCTCCCCATCAAAAAAAGCTTGCAACTCCTGCTTCAACTGGCACATCACATCATTTTCTTCCAAACAAATATCCACTTCATTCTCTAAAAATGTAGCTTCATCGTACGCAATATATCTCACAGCACGCCGAGAAACGCCAAGATACAACGTTCCTAGTGGCGACTCCATTTCGCTTACATATAATGTCATCTAATCCAACCTCCTCACTACTCTTTCCAAAATAGCATGACTTTACGAAGTTGACAATCATTTACTCCAGTTATCCATCATGCAGTCATATATACACCTTTTCATTTTGTTACGATCGCTAGTTTTTTCTGCTTAATCCCGAAAAGACGGTTATTCTTTATAAAATGGGGTAAAAATACTTTGTACGTATATTTACTGCATCGCTTCTTCATTCCGCTTTTTTGGGAAGAGGCCGCTGATGATTGTCTACTCCATCCGCAGACAATCCCATTGTTAACAGCTGTATCATTTGCGCTCACGATTTTGCTGTCGCGTTCTTTTGTTACGACTATTTGACAATTGGTAATTGAATTGCGGATGTCAAAATGGAAATCATTGTGTATACGAGACATAAGAAGGTCTCCAAACGAGCTATCACAAACTCGAAAAAGACCATAGTTAGGGGGAAAAACATATGTCAAGAACTGTCGAATTAATTCTTGGATTGATTGGATCTATCGTTGGTTTAGTAGCTGGATTCTGGATTGTTGGATACGGGAACGATTTAACAGACTATATCCAAACGTTCACGTATTTAAGTGGTACATTCGGAGATAAAGTCGCGACACTTGGTTGGGTAACCGTTATTGCGTCAGCCTTAGCCTTGTTCGCCTCACTTCTCATTAAAAAGAGCCCGCGCGGTTGGGGTGTCTTACTCGTGCTTATTGGTATTCTAATGTTCTTTGTAGTCGGTCAAATTTGGATCGTATCTGGAATCTTATTGATTCTCGCTGGTTTGATGGGCATTTTCCGCGTGCCATCACCAAAATATTAGGCATGTCGGTAAAATAATATCAAAACTAGGAGTACGATGCGTTTTTTTTGCATCTTGCTACTAGTTTTTTTTTTGCTTTTTGTTGTAGGCTAGTAACGTAAGTTCAAATAACCTAAGGAGGTCCCCGATGCATTCTTATTTATTCCCAATTGAAATGGCACTTTTAGCTTTCCCATTCCTCGCCTTTTTTCTCACATTACCATTCGCCATTTACCAATATCATAAATTTGGCGGCTTCAATTTTTTACGTAATGTGATTTTGTATACCTTCATTTTCTACTTGCTGTGTGCATTACTTCTCGTTTTACTACCACTTCCTGCCCCAGACGAAGTCGCCAAGATGACTGGTTCGCCTGTACAGTTGACTCCATTTAAATTTGTGCATGACTTCCTTTTACATACGGTCTTTATCTGGGATGATCCGAGTACTTATGTGCCTGCCTTGACGCAAGCCGTTGTGCTGCAACCGATTTTTAATATTTTGCTCGTCATTCCATTCGGTGTTTATTTGCGCTATTACTTCCGCTTCTCATTTTGGAAGACCACATTGTTCGCCTTTTCACTCTCGCTATTCTTTGAAATTACACAACTTACTGGGATTTATGGGATTTACCCACATGCTTATAGGCTTTTTGACGTCGATGATCTCATGCTGAACACGCTCGGGGGTATTGTTGGTTTTGCGATTGCGCCACTATTTACAAGTCTACTTCCATCGCGAACAAAGATGGACGAAATGACCTATGTTAATGGGAAACGTGTGAGTTATGTCCGTCGCTTACTTGCCTTTACACTCGATTGGTTTATTCTCAGCACGCTCACCGGGCTACTGGGCATCTTGCATGTTCTTCCTTTCAAAGAACTAGATATTCGAGGTGGTGCCAACTTTGAACAACTCTGGTGGCTCGTTTTGCTCGTATTTCTTTACTTCATGCTTCTGCCTGCGCTCACCAATGGCCGAACATTAGGAAAAATGCTCGTTCGGATTCGCATGACTTCCACCATTTCTGAGAAAATTCGATTCCGACAACTTCTCGTTCGAAACGGATTGCTGTACTACGTTACATTGGGCATCATTTTGCTCCCGCAGAATCCGTTTTTTATCGACCGACTAGCACCAGTTTTGTTTCTCACCGTGATTGGACTCGCTGTCGTCAGCAGCTTTGTTTTTTTCATCCATATCTGCATTAATTTTTTCGCCAAAGACCGGCAATTGTTCTATGAAAAATTGAGTAAGACGGCGCACATCAGTACTTTTAAGAAAAAATAGTCACATAAAAACTCGGGATATGATTCGCTAAGTAAAGCGTACCACGACCCGAGTTTTTTATGAGTTATTGAATTTCTGTTGTATCTGTATTTGTGTCGCCATATAGTGATTTGTAGTAACTAGCTGTTGATTCAGAGATAATCTTTTGCAAGGCTTCTGTAGAAATGATGTCCGATGAAGATGGAAACTTAGGTAATTTCGCGGAATCTGTTGTTTTCATCGTAATCGTCATGCCTAGCGTCTCTGGTTTGTCTTTATCTTTTGAATCTGTGATTTTTACTTCCATCTTCATGCTTTCAATATTATCGTTCTTATCGGGTTGGATCGTCACGGTCACATCGATTTTTGCATTCGTTTCATCTTTGACGGATTGAATCGCATCATCAAACGATTTTGCCATCGATTTATATTGCTTGTCGAACGCTTCGCCTGATACGCCTTGCGACTCCGCAATAACTTTGAGATCCGCTTTTATAGCTTTATCATCCAGAAGTTCGGAAATTTTCGTTGCTAGCGTTGTAAAATCAGCTTTCGTCAGGTTCAATGTGATTTCGCCATTATCTCCTTCTTTAAAGCGGTCTTCTGGTAAACTATTGAAGTAATCGCTCACTGTTTTAGTTACTTTTTTGCTCAAATCTTTGGTCGCTTTCTCTACTTCTTTCGTATCTGTTTCAGATTTCTTTGCTTCTTTGCCAGACAGTTCCTCAGAAAGCGTGGATAAATCTACATATTTAGTAACTAAATCGGGGTTTTCTTCTTTGATTTTAGAGAACATGCCACTTGTTAATTGGTCTAGTAGCGTTGTTAAGTTCCCTTTCTCATCGTACAAATCGCTCAACGGGAAGTATACTTTTTCCGCCTTAGAATCTACTAATAAATCTAAGTTTACATTTAAACTCACAAGACCTGCTGTCTTCACAGCGATCGTTGCTGCTGATTTTTGTTGCTTCTGATCGTCTGATACCGTTAATTTAACAGATAAGCCTTCTAGCATAGCTGCCGATTGATCCGCTTTCAATGTTGCAGGTAATTCATCTACTTTTATGCCGATTGTAGTTGTGGATTGATCTGCTGGTTCTGCCGTTTTCTCCACACTTTTCGTGAATGTTTCTTGCGGTGAACTCCCACACGCTGCTAAAACAAGGCTCATCACTAACATCAAGACTAACAAGGATATTCTTTTTAATTTCATTATCAAATTTCCCTCCACTTTTAGTTATAGTCTAAATCTACCATACTAGAACAAGTAACTCAATATAAAATGTTAACTGTCCATATATTCGCCATCACGTTTTAGTTAGCATGGATAATTCCACTCTTTGCTTTTGGTTTATTATGCAGTATACTAGTTCTAAAGAATGGAACAGAAACGAGGATTTTATATGCTACTAACTTATATTGCTGCTTTTTTTATCCTGCTATTCGTCGTCTTGTATATTATCGACAAAAGACGGATTAGTAATGGGATTTTTCTAACCCTTGGGATCTTCTTTACAATTTTGGCGGTGGCTTACGGGTTAATTGCCACGCGAAACAGTATTTTAGCCCTGATTGTTATTGGCGTCTTCTTTTTAATTGTGCTCCTAGTTCCCTTTCTTATTGTTGGTCTCGGTGTGGGGTTAGTTCTTAACGGTCGCTTAATGGTCAAGCGAGAAGGACGCCGTATTCCAAATCTCCTTACTTTATTTGTCGGTTTAGCTATTCTTGGTCTTATTATTCTATTCATTTTCCAAATCACCATTTTGAATAATATTTTCTTGAGCATCTTTTTCACCGGATTATTATTCATTATCGGTCATTTCGCGTTTCATCTCATCAGTTTTTTGTTATCTTCCTATCTGTATCAGTATAATCGACCACGATTGAAGCAAGATTTCGTGATTGTTTTAGGCAGCGGTTTAATTGGAGATAAGGTGCCACCACTTCTTGCTAGCCGCCTCGATCGCGCGATTCGTTTTTACTATAAACAAGCCGCGAAAAATTTTGCACCTCAAATTATCGTTTCTGGCGGACAAGGGCCGAATGAATGGGTTTCCGAAGCCTCCGCGATGAAGGACTACCTCGTCGAAAAAGGTATCCCTGAAGAACATATTTTGATGGAGGACCTGTCTGTCAACACCTTGCAAAATATGATGTTTTCCAAAACGATTATGGCCGATTTAAAACCAAAGTCGCGCAGTATTTTTGTGACAAATAACTTCCATTTATTCCGAGCCAGCTTGTATGCTCGGAAAGCCGGTCTAAAAAGCCAAGGAATCAGTTCGAAAACGGCGCTTTACTACTTGCCAAACGCACTTTTGCGTGAGTTCATCGCGATTATCGTCATGTATAAATGGTGGCATATCATTATCGTCAGCGGCATTGGACTCGCGGTCATCGGTTCGATCGCGCTAACACTCTATATGTAAACTAAAAAAGAAGCAGTTCTCCGTGAAACCTTGGGAACTGCCTCTTTTTACTTTTATTCCGCGGTAAAATGAGCCGTGTCATTCAAGCGTTCAATCTTGAACAGGCCATTTTCGTATGTGAGCACCGTTACACTCGCATTATCTAACACAAAATTGGCCTTCACAGATGGTTCTAATTCATGCACAATATTGCGAATCGTATTGCCATGCGCTACGATCAAAATGTTCCCACCAGTTTCCCGATGCGCGTTCACAACATGTAAGAAGCCTTCCTCTACCCGATTCCAAAATGTCATAAAATCTTCGGCCTCATGTTTAGGATCTGCAACTTTCGTCCCGTTCATCGTTTCGCGAACATTTGCCTTTTCGAAAAGTTCGTCTTTTGAACCGTAGCCCATCGATTTCGCGACTCTCGTCCACGTCATCTCACTAGCATCCCCTTCAAACGAACCGAAAAAGGTTTCCCGAAACTCCGGTCGAGGTTCAAGTGTCAAGCCAAATCCATGTTTATTTTCCTTTAAAATGTATTCTGCCGTCGCAATAGTTCGGTGCAAATCGCTCGAATATGCCGCTACAAACTCGATATCTGCAAGTCCCCTACCGCTTTGTTTCACGACTTCCGCACCTTCAGGAGTTAGCGGTGAATCCGCCCAACCTTGCATTTTTTCATATTTATTTAAATAGGTTTGTCCATGACGTACAAAATACAGCGATAATGGTTTGTTCATTTCTTTTCCCTCCAAATGAATATGTAGTAACTTTACTATAGCATATTTTTAGAGGAGGTCGAAATGAGAAGCCTGCTAACGTCTACTTAAAAGCGAGTTCTCCGTCCGCAAAAATCTACTCTTCACATGGCGCATCGACTGAATTCTATTTTCCGCCATCCGATTTGCAGCGTGAGCCGGCGTCATCCCTTCAGCCTTCGCAATTTCGAATACCTTACCAATTTGGCCGTAAATCTCTTTTATTTTATGCTGGGCTCGATCTTCGTTATAACTGCTCAGCTCATCCGCAACGTTGATGACTCCGCCAGCATTCACAATATAATCCGGCGCATAAAGAATCCCTCGATCTGCCACCATTTCGCCGTGACGCTCTGTTTGGAGCAGTTGATTGTTAGCGCTACCACAAATCGCCGCAACTCGAAGCCTAGGAATTGTTGTATCATTCAAAATCCCACCAAGTGCACACGGGGCAAAAATATCAGCTTCTACATCATAAATCTCATCTGGCGCTACTGCCTTCGCCCCGAATGCTTCTACCGCACGATTTACTGCCTCCGGATTAATATCCGTCACCACTAGTTTACTACCTTCATTATGCAATAGTTCGCATAAAGCATAGGCCACATTACCTACACCCTGAACACTGATTGTCTTTCCATCAAGCGAATCGGTACCAAATACCTCTAGCGCTGTGCGTTTCATCGCGCTATAAACACCGAGCGCCGTCATTGGACTTGGATTCCCAGAAGAACCATAACTTTCTGAAATTCCTGTAACATAGTCGGTTTCTTCATGAATCATATCCATATCAGAAACTGTGGTGCCCACATCCTCCGCAATAATATAGCGCCCATTTAAACTCTCAACATAGCGTCCTAATGCCCGAAACATCGCTTCTGACTTATCTTTTCTCGGATCACCAATAATGACTGTTTTCCCACCGCCAAGATTTAATCCCGCCGCTGCATTTTTATGCGTCATCCCACGAGCTAAGCGTAGAACATCCTCTAGCGCCTCTTCTTCCGTCTCATATGGCCACATCCTGCAACCACCAAGCGCTGGCCCAAGTGTCGTATCGTGGATTGCGATAATCGCCTTTAACCCCGAAACCTTATCGTGACAAAAAACAACTTGTTCATAATCATATTTTTCCATTCGTTCGAACAACATAACATTGCCCCCCTGTCCCATCACTGAATAGGCGAACCTATCCTACTTTTATTATACGAAATGCGATAATTGGATGAAAGTTTTTAGACTCTTTATATCATATTTCATACTTTATATCCAATATCAATCCCTTAGGCCTATTCGGATCGCCACATGAAAAATATGTAAAACTTAATGATAGCGCTATCTTCACGCCTTTATTTTCAAAATTACATTTACCATAAGATGTGTGAAAATTGGCATAAATTAGACCGAAAGACGCCCAGTTCTAATACTGAGCGCCATTTTCATTATTCGGTTACTATCGCCGTAATACCTTCTTGTTCGGAAAAACGTAGTTCCAGTCCGCAGTTTGGATCGAAATTCCCTTCTCGTGTGGCCCAGTAGCGGATTGCTTGAATAAGCGAGAAATGATCCAAAGCTTGAACCAAGCGCTCGTTCTTCATGACATCTGCACCAAAGCCCTTATTTTCATCATAGGTCAGCACCACTTCCACATCCTCTAACTGCAAGCCTTTCTCGTGTGTAAAGAAGTGGATGACAGCATTGGAAATATTGCCTTCATTTAAAATCGTAACACCATTTGGCGTCTCTGTTGCTGCCGGAGCCTGGTGATCAAATACATTCGATTGCGGCTTCGGATTATTGCGATTGCGCCATTTTTGGAAGAAATAGATGAGCAGGCGAATGATTAAAATAATCGCGATGACATTGATAATCAAAGCAAAAATATCACCGAACGCGCCCATATTCCCAAGCATGCTGCCGAATAGTAAACCTGCGATTCCACCAAACAGCAATCCACCCCAGAAGCCACGATTGGAGTTTTTCGATTTTGTGGCTTGATTGTTTGTAGCCTTATTCGTATTGTTGCTTCGATTAACTTGATTGTTATTTGGTCGATACGAGCGGCTTGGCGAACGATACCCCTTGGCGTGCGCCTCACTAACCTGTTCATATTTTGCCGGCATGATCGTGTTGTATGTCACGGTTCCCATCGGTGAAAAGACCAACATGAGTGACATAGCGAAAATGATTAATTTCTTCAATTGTTTTCCTCCTGTTTGATTAGCTTTTTCTAACCAATCCGCGCGAGCACAGAGCCGCTTAGCCGCGCAAAAAGACCTCACGAATAAACGTAAGGTCTCGCAAACAATCGAAAATTGCTAACAATGCCGGGGTTTTATCCCGTACTGACGACATTGCTATACTGCTACTCCCCTTATCGGGCGTACTGATTTTGAATAAAGTAAGTATATTATATTCCGAGTTGTTTGGCAAGTGAACGCTCTTAAGTAAAGTTAGCGTAAATATATAATGTAACAAAAAAACACTATATCTATTTTTTATATAAATTAGTGAAAATAATTAAAAATATATTAAATCTGTTGATACGCAACAAATATTTCTATATAAAACAGCAAAAAAAGCCAATTTAATTGAACAAATATGTATTTTTTATGTATTTTTTGTATTACACGTATAAATTCACAATTAGTGTGTTATATTAATAAAAACATTAGGAGGTTCAAAAAATATGTCAAGAAAAAAGCTAATATTTATCCTATCACTGCTTCTAGTCGTCTGCGCCATTGGATTTACAGTCAATATTTTAATGCAACATAAAACAGAAACCGCTTCTCCGAAAATTAAAACAAAAACTACAGCAAAAGCAACACCAAAAAAAAGAACCTGAAAAAAAGACAGAAACACCGATAAAAGCTGACAAATTTCAAATTGCCAGTACGGGAGACATTATGTTTGACTGGGGATTAAAACCTATCATTGCACAAAATGGGGTTGATTATCCTTTTAACAATGTTCGCGAACAATTAAAATCCGCGATTATACATTTGTAGACCTAGAGACTGCTATTACAACGCGCACGAAGAAAGTACCTTATCAGTTATTCTGGATAAAGAGTGATCCTAGCACATTAAAGGGTTTAACAAATGCCGGCGTAGATATGGTGAATATCTCGAATAACCATATTCTTGATTATTATGAAGATGGACTTTTGGATACGACCGCTGCTTTACGTGCCAATAATATAGCGTATGTCGGCGCAGGTAAAGACGAAGAAGAGGCCTATGAACTCAAAGTAGCTAATATTAAAGGTAATAAGGTTGGTTTTATGTCCTTTTCCCATTTTTTCCCGAATACTGGCTGGATTGCTGGTAAAGATAAACCCGGCGTAACGAATGGTTATGACTTGAACCTTGTGACAAGCAAAATCAAAGAAGAGCGCGCGAAAAATAAAGATATCGATTATATGGTGGTTTATTTCCATTGGGGCGTTGAAAAAACAAACACTCCTGTAGAATACCAAAAAGAATACGCAAAAAAACTAGTAGATGAAGGTCTAGTCGATGCTATCATCGCAAGCCATCCTCATTGGTTGCAAGGTTTTGAGGTTTATAAAGGAGTCCCAATCGCTTATTCCCTCGGCAACTTTCTTTTCCCTGATTATGTGAAGGGGCACGCTGCCGAAACTGGAATATATCGATTAAACTTTGATAATGGAAAAGTGACAGGAAACTTCGCACCTGGAATTATTTCTGGGAACCAAGTTCATATGTTGGATGGTGACGCCAAAACAGAGCAACTGAACTATTTACAGTCCATTTCACCCAATGCAACCATTGAGCCGAACGGAAATATCATAGCGAAACAATAAATGAAGAACCAGAAGTCCCCCTTTTGCGGAGGTTAGCTTCTGGTTCTTTTCGATTATTTGGTCGGTATAGGTGGTTGGATAAAATCCCACGTCGTCAATTTCAGCGTCATATTTGGCCGACTTTCAATAAGATCATCAATGTACGTCGCAACCACCGCAGAGATGGATCGCGAGGCTGGTCTGTACAATATACTCGGCGTATGATCCACCGCATAATGCAAAATACCATCGACAAAATAAGTCGGATTTTCAAATGTAGTTGGGATACAAGTTTCGATTGCACCACCATGATCACAGCTGACATCAACGATCATCGCTGTTTTCTTCATACGCTTCAAATCCGCGCGATTCAAAACATGATCCGTCCGATCCGTGTCCCATAAAACAGCATTCACGATCACATCATAATTGCCAATTTCTTGCTTAAACAGCGCTTCCTGATGACGATTGTAAATACATATATCCGCGCCCAGATCTAGTAGCACCTTCTGAGCACCTTGAGCAGTATTTCCTCTCCCTAAAATCGCAACTTTCGTGTTGTATGGCATTTCTCCAAGCAGTTGATAGGCATGCATGATAGCCGCTTCTCCAGCTAGCATATTATTCACCCAAAAACAGTGCCGATTCATGTAGTTCATATTTTCCCAAGCGTAAACCAGCACTTCTGACTGTATCAATTTCTCCGCAATCGCTTTATTTTGCTCCGCATGAACCCAACCAAAAATAGTCTGCCCTTTCGTTAAATCACCTAAAAATTCAGAATCACCAATTTTCGGCTCACAAATAATATCTTGATGTAGCACCTCGGCTCTAGTCCCAATTTTACAACCGAGCGCGGTATATTCCGTATCAGAAATACCAAGTGCCGCACCATATCCCTCTTCAAATAGTAGCTGCTGAGCGTTTTGAATCGCTAACATATGCTCTGGCAACAAAGCGATCCGTTTTTCATTTTCCTTATGACTAATCACGAAACCCATTGTTTTCTTTTTCATTTCTGACATTTCCTAACCTCCATTAAAATCGCGTTCATCACACGTTTATTGATTTGGAATTGGCAGCAGTGTTTCGGGCCGTCTGTTTTTATTAATAAATTACTTGTAGTATGTGAAAAATCAGCTAGTTCTTATGACTTGTTTATGTTCCTTGTTAAGTTAATAGTAACATATAATGCAGTTTGATGTATGATTAAGCTGTTACTACCAGACTTTAAACTCAGTTCTTTTGTCCTATTTACGTTGAAAAACGACATGAAAAAAGCTTATGAATGTGTGGATTTAATATACACGTTCATAAGCATCAATGATACCATTTTATTTGATTCTTTATTTTCATAAATAAAGGGTTTTGCTACAATTCAAGATTGTGTAACCCTAATTGATGCGGCCGAGAGGACTTGAACCTCCACGGGTTTTACCCCACTAGGCCCTCAACCTAGCGCGTCTGCCGATTCCGCCACGACCGCTCTATTAACACTAATTTATATTATATTATATTATTGGATACCCACCATGTCAATCATTATCTTAAAAAACATGAATATTTATTCATAACTGGTCGTAACTCAGAACACCAAAAAATGCCCAATACAAGCACCATTCTGAGTAGGATGAAAACTCTGCTTTGTTCTCATATATATTGAGGATGTAACTCTTTTCATTCGAACAGCACCAACAATGCGGACACTTGCCGTCCGTTATCCTATTATCACTATGACCCGTACGGGAATCGAACCCGTGATACCGCCGTGAAAGGGCGGTGTCTTAACCGCTTGACCAACGGGCCTTTATGTCGCCTCTTGAAAGCCAACTTTCTCATTATAGCATATTCTGCTCCAGATGCAATGCTTATTTTTATGTTTATGAAAGCCCTCATGCAATGATTGCACAAGGACTCTAATCGTTTCTATTACTGCTTTTAGGCTTGCCTTTTGTTCCGACGAATCAGAATAAATATACCTGTCATACTGAGCGCTAAGCCAAGTACAATCGCTACATCCATTGTTTTGTCACCAGTAGTTGGTAGCTTGCCTTGTTCTGTAGCTGGTAATGCGGATACTGTATTCACTTGATTTGGATCGGTCGTTATTTTAGGCGTAGGTGACTGGCTTCCTGATGCTTTTTCTGCTGGTGGGTTAGGCTGTTTTTCTGATGGGTTCGCAGTTGTTTCTTCTGGCTTGGTCGGGTCTGTTGGTTGTACTGGGTCTATTTCTTCAGGTTTTTTTGTATAGGAGACGGTGATCGTTTGCGCTTGATCTGTGAAGGTGCCCAGAGTGGGGGGTTCTACTAGTGTATACCCTGCAATTTTTTTCGTTGTAATTGTAAAAGTTTCACCGACGTTGCCTTGGATTGTTGTGCTTGGTGCAACCTCCTCGCCATTTTCATCTTGATACAGTACGGTTACGTCGCCAGCTGGAATTGTGGCAATGATTGGTGCAGATTCATTGCTTGCGGCATCAAGCGCTGTCACAACATAAGTTCCGCCCTCAGCGATTGGATAGTTAAATGTCAAAGCATCACCGCGCCAAATTTTTGTGATCATGTTTGCTGGATTTGCCGCAATTTTCTGTAGCTGTTCCGGTTCCTTTATACACGACATAGTACCGAGCATCATTCGCTGCGGTATCTGACCAAGTGAGGGTTCCTCCAGTTTGCTTAACTTGCATTGGCGCTGTGATCGCTTGATGCGCTAGCCACGGTTTGCTCGGCGTCAAGGATGGAATTTTGAAGTATGTTTTTTGCAGTAGGTCTATAGACTCATTCTTGGCTTGGTTGACTGGCTTTTGTGCGTCTGGAATTGTTGCCATGTCGCTTTTGCGGATGTCATTGTAGCTAAAAAGGACGCTGCCGGATACGTTTTCTAGTAGTTGGTTAAAACGCATCTGATTCGGTATTTCTTCGGAGTTCATCCACGCTGCTTCCCAGCCACCGTTTCCTAGATGCTTGTAGTTGGCATGCCCGACGTAAATCTGCACGTGTGTTCCTTCTGCCGCCTTGTTCCACCACCTAGCTAAATCGCCATACGGTGCCGCATTTTGGTCAAAGCTCCAATAAATTTGCGGTGTCATATAATCGATTTTCTCGTCTTTGATCCATTGATACGTATCGGCAAAAATGCTTTGGGAATACGACTGGGATGATCCTGTCGGCGTGTTCGAGCCAAGGGGATTGTTTGCTTTATGTTCCCAGATTCCGAAAGGGCTGATACCGAATTGAACGGCCGTTTTCTTGGCTTGATTATGTGTATCGATGGTTTGCTTCACTTTGTCAATCAGCGTTGTTATGTTGTCACGGCGCCACTCATCAATGCCTGCTTTTGTATTGGGATAACCGGCTGGAATGCCATATTGTGCAAATGTCGCGGCATCTTCTTGTTGGTCGCCAAATAAAACATTTTTACCGTCCACCGTGATGCGATACGGATAAAAATAATCATCAAAATGAATCGCGTCTATATCGTAATTTGTCACGACTTCCTGAATCGTCGCCGCTACGTATTCTTGCACGGCTGGAATACCTGGATTTAGAAATAGTTTTTCGTCGAATCGTAAGACGGTTTCTGGATGCTTCACAGCGTAATTATCGTCTGCCAAAATCCCGGCTTTATTCCATGCTTCGATTTGTTCGGGAACCGTCATTGCTAGCGCTTCCTCTTTTGTCGCACCTATTTTGGTAAGGATGCTTGCTGTTGTCAGTTTGGTATTAGTCACTCGATATGGATTGAACCAAGCGTGATACTCCATGCCACGTTTGTGTGTTTCCTCCACCATGATTGCTAATGGGTCGTAGCCCGGATTCACGCCCTGTACGCCGCTTGCAATAAACTCGGACCACGGGTTTATTTTGGACGGATAATAGGCATCCAGAAGTGGCCGAACTTGGAAAATAACCGCGTTCATATTCCATGATTCAAAGTCGTCCAATACGGTTTTATACTGCGCTTTGAATGCTGCTTCAGAAGCGACTTTAGCAAAGTTCAAATTCGCAATGGTTGCTACCCATGAGCTTTTGAATTGCTCTTTTGGCTGGGTATAACTCGCTGGAATTTGGACTTGTTCGGTGGAGCCATTATAATAATAAACTGGTGTGTTAGCCTCGTAACCATATGTGCCATCTGCCTTTTTAATGAACTTATTTAACCCCTCCGTTGCCTCTTCTGCCTGTCCTACTATCGCAAAAGCTGATAAACTTAGTACAAGTATACATAACATTGCTGCCCATTTTTTCATCTTTATCCCCCTTTTTATATCGCCATATTGTATAATTTTTTCCATTTGGCGATTACGGGTTCAATATATCATCATTAGATAACGTTTTCAACTAATATTTTTGAAAAATTAATTATAATAGATAATTTTACATGCTTTTATTCCCATCAAATCCATTCTCTCCCAACCGTTTTCCTTTTTTTAGAAAAAATGAAATAAATTTTTAACGAAAAACTGAAAGCGTTGACATTTTATTTCAAATGAACTAGAATCAAATTGTAAACTATTTTAATAAAGGAGGTTTGTTTTTCAGACGTATTTTGTCACAGCTAGACAATACATATCATCTTAAAAATAAGGGAGAATAATGATGCAAAGATTTATGAATTTTCTAGAGAAATATTTGTCTATTCCGATGGCAAAATTATCCGAGCAACGGCATTTGCGCGCAATTCGTGATGGTGTTGTTTCTTCGTTACCGTTTATTATTGTTGGTAGTATGTTTTTGATTGTCGCTTTTCCGCCTGTTCCTGAGAGTACCGCCCTTTACAAATGGTCCCAAGAACATTTATTTGAAATTTTGATTCCTTATCGCATGACCATGTTTATTATGTCTTTATACATTACTTTTGGAATCGGTTACAATTTAGCAAAAAGTTATAAGTTAGACCCGCTTTCTGGTGCTCAAATCGCAGTTGCTTCATTCTTACTAACCTTGACACCGATAGCGCTTGATAAAGTCGGCTTTGTGTTACCAATGGCTAATCTTGGCGGTCATGGATTATTCATGGCCATGATTGTCTCGATCTTTTCTGTGGAAGTCATGCGGTTTTGTAAAAAGCGCAATATTACTATCAAGATGCCGGAACAAGTTCCTCCTAGCGTTGCACGATCGTTTGAGGCACTTATCCCAGTTGCTTTTGTCATTCTGTTCATGACACTCATCACCGTTATTTTAGGAATCGATGTTCATTCCCTTGTGGATAAGGCCGTTGCACCAATTATAAAAGCAGGAGATAGTTTATTTGGCGTCCTATTACCAGTATTTTTGGTTACATTCTTCTGGTCATTTGGTATACATGGTATTTCCGTCATTGGTGCCGTGGCTCGCCCTGTTTGGGAAGTTTATCTAACATCGAATGCTGAAGCTGTGGCATCTGGCGCTCCTATGCCGCACATCGCACCAGAGACCTTCTTCCAATGGTTTGTCTGGATTGGTGGGTCTGGCGCGACACTCGGACTTGTGTTAGCGATGTTATTCTTTGCAAAATCAAGCTATACAAAAGCGCTCGGCAAAACCACGCTGATTCCGAGTATTTTCAACATCAATGAACCCGTTATTTTCGGTGTTCCAATTGTCCTGAATCCAATGTTGATCATTCCCTTCATCACGATTCCACTTATTACAACGACCATTGCTTATTTTGCGACAACACTCGGCTTTATCACACCAACCTATATTATGGCCCCGTGGACTTTACCCGCTCCGATTGGCGCATATTTAGCCACAGGTGGTGATTGGCGAGCCGTCGTTCTCGTCTTCGTAAACATCACGATATCGTTCTTAATCTACATTCCGTTCTTTAAAATGTATGATCAAAAGTTATTGAATGAGGAACAAGCACAAGCAGAAGAAAATAAAGAAACGCATAATAACGAGCCTAATTTAGCTTAACAGAACACATGGAGGGGTATCCTTTTGCCCCTCTCTATTAAAAAGGAGGTTTTATCTGCATGGAAACGAATAGTAAATGGATCAAATTTAATTATAAAAGTGCCATTCTTTTTTTTGCAATCACGATTTTAGTCAATCTTATTTTCCTTCCTGTACTCACGAACTTAGGCATGTCTCGGCCATTTGGTTTGTTTGTACTTACGAGCCTTGGAAGTAGCGCGGGGCTCTCCTATATTCTGCTTGCAAAACACGGCTTTTATAAGTCTAAAAAGCAGGCATCCATTTTTACAATGGTCGTGACGCTTGTCTGTACGGCAAGTTCTTACTTTTTAATGTATCTTAGCTAAGATGAGGAGGTAAATAACATGCATATTGTTGGATTAATGTCTGGTACATCGCTTGATGGTATCGACGTAGCCTTGCTTGATGTCCAAGAAATCGAGGGACACTTGTCTACAAAATTGATCGATTTCAAAACCGTACCGTTCCAAACAGGAATCATAAACGAGATTCGCAAAAGTTTGCGTATCGACCAATCAGATTCACAGCTGATTTGTAGTTTAAATTTCAAATTGGGTGTGCTTTTTGCAGAAAGCGTAAAAATGATTTGTAGTAAAAACGGGATTGCCGCGTCAGAGCTTGGTGTCATAGGCTCACATGGGCAGACGATCTTTCATCAGCCAGAACAAGTGGATAGTTTTGCTGCTTCGACATTGCAAATCGGGGAGCCCGCGGTGATTGCGTATGAAACTGGTGCAACAGTTGTCTCAAATTTTCGAACGATGGACATGGCTGCTGGTGGTCAAGGCGCACCGCTCGTACCATTCACAGAGTTACTGCTCTACCGTGACTCGCATAAAAACCGTTTATTGCAAAACATTGGCGGTATTGGGAACGTGACTGTACTACCCAAAAATGCGACACTTGATCATGTTTTTGCATTTGATACAGGTCCAGGAAATATGATTATTGATGATTTGATGCAGCGTTTGTTTAGTCGTGATTATGATGATGGTGGCGACATAGCAGCACATGGTCACGTTAACGAAGATTTGTTAGCTTACTGCATGGACAATTCTTTTATAACCGCTCCGATTCCAAAGTCGACGGGACGCGAGCTTTTTGGAACAGAGTATACAGATAAATTACTTACTACATACGGGCATTTGGCGCCAGCAGATTTAGTGGCGACGTTGACGATGTTCACGGCTAAAACCATCGTTTCTAACTATGAACAATTCGTATTTCCAAAATTAGCTATCGACGAAATTATCATCAGTGGTGGCGGTAGCTACAATAAAACGCTATTGCGCTATTTGGCCGAGCTTTTGAAAGGCCACTGTGAGGTCTTAACACAAGAAGATATCGGCTACTCCTCAGATGCCAAAGAAGCAGTCGCATTTGGGCTACTTGCGTATGAAACATTACATGGTAGACCATCAAATGTCCCTGCAGCAACTGGAGCACGCGATCATGTCATTCTCGGAAACGTTACGTATCCACCATTAAAATATAAGGAAGAAGGTACGACGCATGCATAAACTTGGCATTTCGATTTACCCCGAACACGCAACGCCTGAAAAAGACAAAACATACATTAGTTTGGCTCACAAATACGGTTTTACACGCGTTTTCACCTGTTTATTATCCGTGAGTGGTGACAAAGAATTGATTTTACGCGAATTTAAAGAGACCATTAGCCATGCGAACGCGCTCGGTATGGAAGTGCTCGTTGATATTTCCCCACGTATTTTCAAATCACTTGATATTTCTTATGATGATTTGTCCTTTTTCCACGAGCTTGGTGCATATGGAATTCGCTTAGATATGGGCTTTACAGGTAGTGAAGAAGCCGCAATGACCTTTAATCCGTACGGGCTAAAAATCGAGATTAATATGAGTAATGACACGAATTATTTGAATAACATCATTGATTTCCAGCCGAATCGCGAGAATTTAATTGGTTCACATAATTTTTACCCACATCGTTACGCTGGTCTTTCTTATGATTATTTCGTGACATGTAGCGAACGCTTTCGCCGTTTTCAAATTCGCACCGCAGCTTTTGTCCATTCTAACGCAGCAACATACGGACCATGGCCAGTGACAGAAGGTTTATGCACACTTGAGATGCATCGCGGCCTATCGATTGACACACAAGCAAAGCATCTCCTGGCGACGAAACTCATCGATGATATTATCGTAGCGAATGTCTATGCTTCCGAAGAGGAACTCGCACAACTTAGTGCTGTACTTCAAGCAGAAAAATTTGGCTTCAAAATCAAGCTACATGACACAATCACACCACTTGAACGCAAAATTGTCACGGAAGAACCTCATTTTTACCGTGGCGACGTTTCCGATTATTTTATTCGTTCAACCCAGTCCCGGGTTAAGTATCGCGAAGAATCGTTCAAACCAACATTCACCCCAAATATTAAACGCGGCGATATTTTGATTGAAAATGAACTGTACGGTCAGTATAAAGGTGAACTACAAATCGCTTTGAAAGATATGGAGAACCGCGGAAAAACGAATGTCGTCGGTCGAATTCTAGAGGAAGAAATTTTCTTACTAGATTTCATGGAGCCTTGGACAAAGTTTGAGTTTCTTGTGGAGTAATCTAAAAAATAAACTGTACTCATGGATACGAAACCCTTGAGTACAGTTTATTTACTATCGATATGTTGTGCTTCCTTGTTTCAAAGCACGAAAAAACGACAACCTCAATCATCGTTTTGGATTTAAAATATGGCGGAGAAGGAGGGATTTGAACCCTCGCGCCGCGTTAACGACCTATACCCTTAGCAGGGGCACCTCTTCAGCCACTTGAGTACTTCCCCATATTTGTTTAAACCTGCCAGAAATGAGCGTAAAAGAACTCCACAGGCAAGACTCGAACTTGCGACCGATCGGTTAACAGCCGATTGCTCTACCAACTGAGCTACTGTGGAATAGCATCATTTATTTCTGCTGACTCTTTACATTATAAGCAGGTATCTAGAAAAAATCAAGCTTTATCTGGTTATTTTCTGAAAATAGCTACTTAGGTTTCTAGAACTTCTTCTTGTATATATTTTATCTGTCCGTTACATCGCCCGCAACGGTATTTTTTTACGTCAAAACGGCGTTTGCGAAGGAAGGTTGTGTCGCATGTGATACATGTATAACGATGCATTTTTTGGGTGGCCGGAATGGCTTGGCAAAATCGCGGGGCACCTACTTTGGTGAGCAATGCGCGAAAATCAGCGTCACGGTGTTGATATCCTTTTCCTTCCAAGTGTAGATGATAGTGGCACAGTTCATGCTTCATAATGCCGATGAAGTACGCGAGACCGAAGTTATCGAGGTAGCGTGGATTCATCTCAATATCATGGCTTCGTAGCAAATAGCGCCCTCCTGTCGTCCGTAAACGCGTGTTGAACGTAGCCCGATGTAAAAACGGCTTATGAAAAAATTGCAACGACACGCTTTCCATATGCCGTTGCAGTTCCTGTTCAGTCATCATTGTCTTACTTCCCTTGTGCTGGGCTGCGCATCGTTAGCGAAATTCGCCCTTTTTTCTGATCGACGTCATCTACCCAAACGGTAACGATATCACCTACAGACACAACGTCCATTGGTTTCTTGACGAAGGAATTGCTCAGCTTCGAAATATGCACGAGGCCATCCTGCTTCACGCCAATATCTACAAATGCTCCGAAATCAACGACGTTACGGACCGTTCCTTGTAGCTCCATTCCACTTTTTAAGTCTTCCATGGAGATGACGTCTTGTTTTAGAAGCGGCGCATCTAGCTCGTCACGCAAGTCGCGTCCTGGTGCCACGAGTGAATCCACTATATCTTGCAATGTTTCTTTTCCGACTTCAAGTTCCCCTGCCATATCGGTCAAATTGAACTGTTGCAAGGCTTGTTTTAGCTCGGGCGTCCCGAGATCGGTTAATTGGAACCCTGCAGAAACCACGATTTTCTCTGCTGTTGCATAGCTTTCTGGGTGGATCGCGGTCTGATCGAGTGGGTGCTTTCCTTCCAAAATACGCAAGAAGCCGATGCTTTGTTCGTATGATTTAGCGCCGAGACGCGGTACTTTTTTCAATTCTTTGCGCGATGCGAATGGTCCGTTTTCCTCGCGATATTTGCGAATGTTGCCGGCAACGGTTTTGTTTAAACCAGCGACATATTGCAGAAGGGACGCAGAAGCTGTGTTTACATTCACACCGACTTGGTTTACGGCAGTTTCAACGACAAATGTTAGCGTGTCATTGAGCTGTTTTTGTGCAACATCATGTTGGTATTGCCCAACACCGACGGATTTCGGATCAATTTTCACCAGTTCGGCAAGTGGATCTTGCAGGCGGCGTCCAATCGAAACGGCACTTCGTTGCTCGACTTGATAATCTGGAAACTCTTCACGAGCGATGTCACTGGCCGAATAAACACTAGCGCCAGCCTCATTAACGATACAATAATAGGCATTCAGATTCTCTTCTTTAATCAGTTCCGCGATGAATTGTTCGGACTCACGTGATGCTGTTCCATTTCCAATCGCTACCACTTCTACACCATATTCCTGCATTAATTTTAAAACCTTTTGCTTAGCATCCGCTTTCTTATTTTGCGGTGGATGTGGATAGATCACATCAATCGTTAGCACTTTTCCAGTTTTATCGAGTAGCGCTAGTTTGCAGCCTGTTCGGTAAGCTGGATCGAGGCCGAGAATGATCTTGCCCTTTAATGGTGGTTGCAAGAGTAACTTCCGCAAGTTTTCCGCAAAAATATGAATCGCTTGTTCTTCGGCAGCTTCCGTTAATTCTGCGCGGATTTCCCGTTCAATCGCCGGTCCAATGAAGCGTTTATAGGCGTCGTCAATGGCCGCAACAACATAGCTTTCTGCGATCGATCCAGACTTTTTAATCACCTGTTTGCGTAAATACTCCCTAATCTTCGTAGCGTCGACAACCACTGCCACACGCAAAATATCCTCTTTCTCGCCACGATTAAAGGCTAATACACGGTGACTCGCTACTTTTCCAATGAGTTCTTGGTAATCGTAGTACATTTCATACACCGATTTCTCGTCTAGCTCAATCTTTTTACCGACGGACTGCATCATGCCGAACTTTCGAGTAAATTCGCGAATCCACTTACGATAAGCAGGTTCATCTGAAATAACTTCCGCGATAATTTCATGCGCACCTAGGAGTACTTCCTCGATTGTCGCTACCTCTAGCTCTGCTGAAACGTAGTTGGTAGCTTCTGCATGCACATCACCATTTTCCGGGAGGCCAAGTAACCATGTCGCGAACGGCTCCAATCCTTTTTCCTTGGCAATCGTTGCTTTCGTGCGTTTCTTTTGTTTATAAGGACGGTATAAATCCTCCAGCGCCTGATGCTTCTCTGATTTCGTAATCGCAATCCGGAGCTCCTCCGTCAATTTTCCTTGTTCCTCAATCAACCGCAAAATCTCTTCTTTTCGCTGTTCTAATTTTTCCACGTAAGCATAGCGTTCTTCGATATGGCGGATTTCGACTTCATCCAGACTACCCGTCATTTCCTTCCGGTAACGCGCGATAAACGGCACTGTATTGCCTCCATTCAGCAATTCAATCACCGCATTAATTTGATTCGGTCGATAAGGTAATGATTTATGTACTAACTTCAAAATTTCTTCCATGTTTTCTGCCTCCAAATAATTCATCTCTTGGACTAGTGTACCATAGAATAAGGCGTAAAACCAAAATGAATAAGCTACTCTACTCATGAGTCCCGCCCTGAATAAAGTAGCTTACTTATAGATGACTGGCAACCTTTTTCCTAATCTACTGAGCACTTCGTTAGTAATCGTGCCCGCCTTACTCGCCAAAATTTCAGCTGAGAAAGAAGCATCCATCCGATCGATAAGCGTAACCTCTGTCCCTACTTTTGTGTTCGGTAAGTTGGTCACGTCAAGCATCATCATATCCATGCAAATTCGGCCAACCGCAGGAACCGCCACACCAGATATGCTCACCTGTAGATCCGCAGAAGATAGGTCTCGGGGAATCCCATCCGCATAACCGATTGGAATCATCGCGATTTTCATTTTATGTGGCGCCATCACATCATTGCCATATCCAATAAAATCATCTTCGGCCACGTATTCTATCAAAGCAATTCGACTTTTTAATGACAAAACAGGTCGTAATGGTAATGGCATATCCGAAACCTCACTTTGACAACCGTAAAGCGAGATGCCAATCCGAACGTAATCATATTGCAACTCTTTATAATTCTGCAAACCATAGCTACTCTGTAAATGCGTTCTCAAAGGATCGATGCCGGCCTTTCTTAGTTGCGCCAGTACCTCATTATAAGCTGTGATTTGCGCTTCCGTTCTTTCAATCGCAAACTCATCTAGGCTGTCCGCTGAACCAAGATGACTATAAATTCCTTCCACTACCAAAATGGCGGACCTATAAAAATGAATCATCGTGCCAAGCTTTTTTTGGGGAATACCGACTCGGTGCATCCCTGTATCTATTTTTAAATGGCAGCGAATCCTTATTCCCGTTTGTTCTAAAGCCAAGCCATATTGTTCACTAATTATTGTTTGGATGAGATCAAAATGCTGAATCTTGTCTACGTCCTCCGGTGCCGTGTACCCAAAAATCAAGATATCACCGCGAATTCCTGCTTTTCGTAATTCTATCCCTTCGTCCAACGTCGCCACAGCAAAGATCGTTACGCCATTTTTCTCCAATAATCTACTGCAATACGTCGCTCCATGACCGTATGCATCTGCTTTTACAACTGCCATCATTGCTGTTTTACTAGAAAGTTGTGACTGAATTGTTGTGACATTATGAAGCAACGCCTCTTTGGAACATTCCTTCCAAGCACGCCGTGGCTTTTTATACCATTTTAGTGGCTGGGAGCAGCAACGATAAAACTTAGAAAGGCTACCTAAAGCCTGATATGGTCGTGTTTTCATCATGTATGGAACACACCTCCATTTTTGTTAATCTGTTCGATAGGTGATGATTAATTCCTCGCAATTACTAAAACTCATTTCACAAATAACAACCTTACACGGCATCTCCACAATGCCTAAAAACCACTCATCCATCTTGACAGTGACGATATAGTAACAACGATTCCCATCTTGCCAATGAAATGGCTCATGAAATGAAGTGAAATTTTTCAGATAGTCAATGTATTCTTCTAAAACATATTCTCTTTCTTTCATTATTTCACTATGAGGGAAGCCAACATATCGAAAATGCCAAGGTTCATACGCGATACCTGTTAGCTGTGTTTTATCCGTTGGGTAGCGCAATATAAAACCATACGCGGCCATGTTTTCTCGAAAAGATTCGCAAATAGGACTGCCCGCAAAATCCGGGCAAATAAAGTCGATATTCTCCTTCTTTAAGGCAACGTCTATCGCGAGGCCTGCCTGATGCTCACTACAACCAGGCTTCGCCACGTATTTTTGCGTATATTCTTCGCCATTGGTCAGAAGGCTTTCTTGATAGATCTGCTCCTGCTCCTCGTAACTTCGGTAACCGCTCACTGGGATAATTTCATCCTTTACTTGGATAGTTCGCAAAAGTTTTCTGATATTCTCTGTAGCAGACTTTGCTAAATACACTTCCTTATTAATGGCTACAAGCGAACTCGGCACGTATTTTTTGCTGATGGGATGACTACTATTGATCAACAATAAGTTATTTTTTAGTTGTCTCATAGTCCGCCGCTCCTCGTTTTTCTTCCGCAAGTTCGATCAGCATTTGAATCAACTTCTCATACGAATAGCCAGCCTCCCGCATCAGCGCTGGAAAACGGGAATGTTCTGTGAATCCTGGCATCGTGTTCACCTCATTAAATACGAGTTGCCCATCCTCCTGCAAGAAAAAATCAATACGTGATAAGCCTTCACAATGAACAGCTTTGTAAATTTTCCTCGCTGCTTGTTGAATCTGTAACTTCGCTTTTTTAGAAATACGCGCTGGCATATGGATTTGAGAGGAAATCAGTTCGTATTTTTCAATGAAGCTGAAAAAACCGCTGTCAAGCTCTATTTCATCTACACCACCGATAATCGGAGCCTCATTTCCAATAATCCCGCACCCCACTTCCACACCTTGGATAGCTTTTTCCATCGTGATTTCGGTATCAAATTGCGCGGCATATTTAATCGCTGGTATAAGAGCCTCTTTACTCGACACCATAGAGATACCGATCGATGAACCTGCTCGAACTGGCTTAATAAACAGTGGAAAACCGTTAGTAGCTATAAATTCTCGGATAAGTTGATGCGGAATTTGATCCCTTTCAAAGTGAATGGATGGCGTAATTGGGATATCTAAGTTGTGAACAAGTTTTTGAACCTGTACTTTATCCGTGCATAAGGCAGAAGTAAAAACACCGCACCCAACATAGTTGATGCCTGCTAACTCGAAAACACCTTGAATCGTACCATCTTCTCCATTTTTGCCGTGCAATACAGGAATTGCGACATCGATTTTGCATGTTTCTACAGAAAGCGCTCGATGAATATAAACACCACTCTCAGATTTATCCATAATGGGAGAAACAACGGTGCATGAGGGGTGTTGCTCCCAGTTATTTTTGATAATGCCTTCAATCGAACCTTCATACAGGCACCATTTGCCTTGTTTCGTGATGCCGATTAAAATAATGTCATTTTTGTTTACATCGATCGCTTGAATAACAGCCGTCGCTGATTGCATGGATACCTCATACTCTGGTGATTCCCCACCGAAGAAAACAGCAATTTGTCTTTTCATCGTTTCTCCTCCTTCATTCTGTTTATTTCGCGAACCCGTATTGCATCAATTTTTTCGTATCTTGGAAACGAATATCCGTTGTGTGCGCTTTTAGTACAATCGAGATGAGACGCTTCCCATTTTGCTTCGCAGTCCCAACAAAACAGTAACCTGCACCATCTGTGAATCCAGTTTTCAAACCATCTAAACCGTCGATTTCTTGATTTGCTAAAAGCGCATCCGTGGATTTCAGTGTGTAGTCATTACTCGTCACATGCTTGGCTTTTGAGGTCATATCGAGCACTTCGGGAAATTTATTGATAAGCCCAGATGCAAGCAGAAATAAGTCTTTACTCGTCGATACATTTTCCTTTCCATCCTTGTCTAAACCACTGGCACTGACAAAATTACTCTGATCGGAGAGCCCTAATTTTTTTGCTGTCTTGTTCATTTTTGCGGGAAAATCACTGCCGTCTAGGCGCTTTCCAAGAGCTTCTGCGGCGTCATTGGCAGACATAACAATCATCGCTGCGTAGAGATCTTTGACGGTCCATTCCTTTTTGCTCGTAGTCATGTAAAGCGATATTGCAGCTTTATCGTCCAGTGGCTCTAATGATAGTTTTTCATCCCAAGACAACGTTTTATTATGTATGGCCTGTAAAACTAAATACGTCGTCATCAGCTTGGTGACACTTGCGATTGGTGTTACGATTTGTGAGCTTTTTTCGTATAATGGTGTTTTTTTGGTAATGTCGTACAGGGCTGCTGATTCCGCTGAAATACCGAGATCAGGTGAAGGGACAGGAGCTGGCTTTTCTTTCACCGTTTTTTCTGGGGCTGGTAGTGTAGCGTTCTCTTTCATCGGGGTTACCGTTTCGTTATCTGTACATGCCGAAAGGGACGTGCCCGCTGTCAATGTAAACAGCACGATAACACATAGTTTAGTAATTTTCATTTTTAGACTCCTCCTTTGATATAGCTTAAGTATAGAGGAGGATATTAAATGCTAGGCTAAGAAAGTTTAAGTAAAGTTTAAAGAAATGATCTGATTTTTTGTAAGACAAGCGTTACCGATGGACTTTCTGTAAGATAAAGTATAAAAAATGACGTTTTGTGCCCATAAAAAAAGCAAGAGCGGCTTTTTTAGCGACTACTCTTGCTTTTCATTTAAATTCTCCCACAAGGAAGGTTACATCGTCCTCAGGAATATCCATAACGTTGCCTTCAATACAATGACCTGTCGATTCTACAGAATTGGTCGTGAATAAATAGCGTTTCACGCCAGCGAGTGTTAATCCGTCTGAATGCATCAAAAACTTGGAACCTGGCTTGTACTGAAATTTTTGTGTCCGAATTTTTTGTCTTCTTCCAGAAAGAAATCCTGTAGAAGAGATCGGAAAAACAAGCGCATCGTCCGTACCGAGTAAATAAAATCGGATATTTCCAATCCCGCAATAGGTGATGCTTTGCTCATTCCAATCGCCCCGCCATATGGCAATCGCAGCCCCGCGCAAACCGATCAAAGCCTCGTTCGCGCGTGCTACGATATCGCCTATATTTGGAAGCGCACTGTTAGCCGCAATAGCCTCGACAACTGCCTTGGCCGCTTTTTCTGCCTCTTTGCCACTGCCTAAACCATCCACGATGGCACATAAAAAACCAGTCTCATCTTCCTTCAAAAAAACTTGATCGCCACAATGGTACTGCAAATGCTTTGCACGCTGGAAAAGATATAATTCAATACTGACATCCGATTGCCCCATTACATCCATCTATTCCATATCCTCATCTTGGAGTGCCGCGCGCAATTTTTTAATCGCTTGTCGCTGAATTCGCGAAACATGCATCTGCGAAATATCCAACAAATCGCCCGTCTCCTTTTGGCTACGGTTTTCAATGAAGGTATATTGCAAAATTTTCTGCTCCCGCTCGTCAAGCACCGGCAAGACTTTTTCTAGTAGCATCCGTTGATTCACGCGTTCAAAACCGCCATCATCACCGCCAACCACATCCAGCAACGTAATGGTACTTCCATCCGAATCGGCCTCGATCGAGTGATCCACCGATAAAGCTTGGTAACTTTTTCCCATCTCCATCGCTTCTAAAATTTCTTCTTCAGTGGCACCGATAAATTCAGCGATATCACTGATCTGCGGAGAGCGTTGCAGTTCTCGCGTCAATTCCTCTACAGCATTCTTAATCTTCGGTCCGAGCTCTTTAATCCGGCGTGGCACGTGAACACTCCACGTTTTATCACGCAAAAAACGCTTGATTTCGCCGACAATTGTCGGTACCGCAAATGCTTCAAAACTCTTGCCGAACGTCGCATCATATCTGCGAATCGCTCCTAATAAGCCAATATTTCCGACTTGCACTAAATCTTCATGAAATGATTTTCCTTGAGAATACTTGCGGGCAATGGATTCCACCAGATTTTTATAGTGAACAACAAGCTCATATTGCGCTTCCTCATCGCCGGTTTCTTGGTAATCACTAATCCATTTATAGACTTTTTCTTTGGCTTTTTCACGGGCTTCTTCTCTTGCCGCTAGTTCCTCAGGTCGAGATAATTTTGGCATTCCCCTCCACCTGCTTTTCCTCTATATATTTAGTCATGACTACCGAAACTCCGTCGTCATACTGCAGTTCTACATCATCCATCAATGCCTCTATTAAAAATAAACCTAACCCTCCAACGCGTAACATGTCTGCATCCGTATCTTCTTCGTAAGGTCCGATTTCTGCCTTGCGCTTCTCCGCATCAAAACTCTTGCCTTCGTCTGCTACACGTACTTCTAACTTATCTTCATAAACGCAGAAAGTGATCTGAATTTCACCACTATCATCTTCACTAAATGCGTGTTTCACCGAGTTCGTAATCGCTTCACTGATCGCAATTTTTAAATCCTCAATTGCTTCAAAAGAAAAACCACTTCGGCTCGCAATGCCTGAAACCGTTAAACGCCCTAAGCTTACAAATTCAGGTTTCGCCGGAATTTTAAGCTCAATTTTGTCATACATTGTTGCCATTCATTTCACCCTCTACATTTTTGATTTCAATAATATCTGTCAAACCGGTAATTTCGAATAGACGGAAAATACGGTCTGATAAACCAACTAATTCTAATTCGCTGTTCCGAACGCGCAAGTTCTTAAAAAGACCTACAAAAACGCCCAAGCCAGTGCTATCCATATAACTCACATCCGTCAAATCGATCTGTAACTTAACATTTTCTTGATCCATAAACTGGCTCAAGCTCTCTTTTAATTTCGGCGCCGTATAGGCATCTATTTCGCCACCCACAACTACTTTCGCATGATTACTATCAGTTTCTCTGGTCTCTACTTTGATATTCATCATTTCACCTCGCCCATTTTTGTATACCCAGAGTGTATTCCCTGAGTATCATTTCCTTAAACTCGTTTTAAACAAATTAACGTGAAATCGTCGCGCAATTCATAATCCTGCACTTTACACAAATGATCATACACATCCTTCACCAACTTTTGTGGCGGAAGGTGGATTCGCTCTTGGAAAACGGCGATTAAATGCTCACGCTCCATAAAACCATCCGCTGTCCTCGTTTCTGTCACACCATCGGACATAATAAAAATCATATCATCCGGCTCTACTTCCTTCTCAAAAGCCCGATATGTGGCGTTGCGATCGATGCCAAGCGGTAAACCACGTGCATACAAATCGGAAAACTGCTGCGTCTTCGCGCTAAAATAAAGACCTACCTCATGACCCGCCGACGCATATTCAAACAGGTGATTGGACGTATCATACAAGCCGTAAAACATAGTGATAAACATGTTATCATCGATGTTCGCCTCAGCAACCTCATTCAAATTGCGCAACATCTCACTCGGCGCCAATGCGCCCCGGCCGTAGTTATCTGACGCATATTTCAGCATCGACATACTAAATGCCGCCGGGATGCCTTTACCGATCACATCCGCCAACGTCACGCTGATTTTATTGTCCCCTTCATTTGTAAAACTGTAAAAATCACCGCTCATTTGACGCATCGGCACGCTTACCGCACCAACCTCAATCCCTACAACATTCGGAATATCTGATTTCATCATCGTTTTTTGCATATCTTCCGCTTGGGCAATCTCACGCCTTAGCGCCTGCTGTTCAGTTCGCAAACTAATATGCTCCATGTGCGCGAGCCCGTAGCCAACCATCATTTCTAGCAACACATCAAACGACGAAGAAACGTATTCCGGTAAATCCGCATCATATTCTTCTAAAATAGCCCGATGTAAATTCACCACTTCTTCCGGCGAAACCTGTTTCTCCATCGCTTCACGCGTCAGTCTTTCACAGGAATAAAGTATCTCCTCATCCTGTTGTTCCAAGTATTTCAAGATGATATTTCGGTAACGTTCCTTAAACTCCCTGATCTCTCTCGACTCCACTCTTCGCGTCCCTCCCCTAGCGGACCCATTTTTGTGTGGTAATAATGGTTCCTTGCGCACCTTCTTCTACGCTGGATACTAACTCAAAGCTATCCATCAACCTTTTGACGCCAGGTAAACCTGCTCCAAGTCCTCCTGATGTCGTGTATCCATCTTGCATAACCTGCCTGGCATCTTGTATTCCTGGACCTTTATCTTTTGCGATAATTTTCAGTCCATCTCTTCCTGCTTCTACTAACTTCTCAATACATATCTCTCCAGTTCCCGCATAGAGAAAAATATTTCGTGCAAGCTCACTTATTGCTGTCGTGATTCTTGCTTGGTCCACGGTTCCAAAGCCGATTTCCTTCGATACTTTTCTTCCTAACTGGCGAGCGGCGACTATGTCCCACTCATTGATAATCTTGACACAGGATTGGAATTCCATCTCTATTCCCCCAATTCCTGTTTTAATTTGTCCAAACCGCTTTCTAGATCCATCGCGGAAAGGACACCCTCAAATGTAATACCAAGTTCAATTAATGTAATAGCAACTGCCGGTTGGATTCCCGTCACAACAACCTTTGCTCCCATCAATCTGGACATGCTGACAACATCACCCAATATTTTAGCGATGAAGGAGTCGATAAAATCAATCGATGTAATATCGATCACGACACCTCTTGCCGATGTTGCATGAATTTTAGCAAGTAGATCTTCCTGAAATTCTACTGCCGTATGGTCATCGAGTTCACTCTGGATCGAAATTAATAAACATTCTCCCAATTTCAGAATCGGAATTCCCATGCTTTCACTCCTCTTTTTCTACGATCTCTCTATTCGTCATCTCGAGTGCTTTCTCCATGCCTTTTTTCATCGTGCTTGTGGTGATGACTTGATCTAATTCAATTCCTAAGTTGACAATGGTCTGTGCAATTTCCGGCCTTATTCCAACGAGCATCGCCTGACAACCGACTAACCTGACTGCATCCGATGCTTGAATAATGTGATGCGCTACCATCGTGTCGACAATTGGAACACCAGTAATATCAATTAACACAACGTCCGAGCGGTTCCTCACTACACCGATCAGCAAATTTTCCATAATCAGTTTAGCCCGCTCCGTGTCAATCGTTCCAATTAGCGGCATCACCGAAATACCATCAAAAATGGGCAATAACGGAGCCGATAGTTCTTGTAGCGCTGTTTTTTGAACCGATACTGTCCTCTCCCAGGAATCAGCATACGCATTCACGACTACACCATACATCGATGACAACCAATTTTCAAAATGATAGTAAATATCCTCATCCGCTTTTTCCTTCGATGCAATAAATAAGTTTTGACGCTTCATCTCGCTGTACACGAGCAACCCAAATGTTCGCAAGCCCCTCGTCACAAAATGAACGGACCAACCAAGATGTACCACTTTTTGCGCAAAATCATCAAGCTTCTCACTAAATGAACCGTCTGGCGTTCCTAACACATTCGCGACAATTAAATCGACAAATTCGCGACTTGTATCCTCGTATAAAATATCGCTCGTCACTTGGAGAATAGCTGGATCTGCCTGCTCTTTCATCTGTTCCATCCATTTGCCCAGCAAAATATCTTTGTTCATATGGATAAAATTCGCAAAATCTCTATACATGTTTATCTTTCCAACCTTTCTTGTCGATTGAAACACAGCCATTCTTTCTAAAAAAAAGAGACACAAGAAAAGCAAGGGGGGGAGCAAATGGGGTTTGCCACAGCCTAAGAAGCTTCTCTTATGTCGGGTACTTTCAAGCCAGACATTACTATTCTAAACTCAAGTATCATATTAATATGTAATCCTTTTTGTTCGTCTTAACACTTCCCGCGAAACTTTCACAGCCTTGCTACTCATCATCAGAAAAGTAAAGCTCCTCTTATAATCAATTATGTAAATGATACGTCAGCTCTACTAATAAATATTCGCAATTTTAGAAATCTACTAAGCCCATACTAATTTCCAGCGCCTGATTCACTTTATGCATCAAATTGTCATCCAAATGTGTAATCTTGTCCGTCAGACGTTGTTTATCAATCGTTCTAACCTGCTCCAACAAAATAACGGAGTCGCGGTCAAAACCATGTTTTCTAGCTGCCTCAACGTGAGTCGGCAATTTAGCTTTAGAAATCTTCGCCGTAATTGCCGCCACGATGACAGTAGGACTAAATCGATTGCCAATATCGTTTTGAATGATGAGAACAGGCCGTATTCCCCCTTGTTCACTTCCAACAACAGGAGACAAGTCCGCGTAGTAAACATCCCCACGCTTCACCATTGGCTCATTCATCCTCCTAAAACTTGTAAATTTTTATCCTCAGCTTCCGATTCTACATGCGTACATTCACACGCAATCGAGAAATTAATAGAAGCCATTTCCGTGTAACCACGTTCCATTTCGTCACGCAAATCGCGCGCTTTTCTTTGACGTAAAAACTGTTGAGTTGCCTCCATAATCATTTCACTCCGCCCCATTTTTTCTTTTGCCCGAGCCTTATCTAAATCTTCCAGTACCTGCTGCGTCATTTCTATCCAGATTTCGGTCGTTTCTGGTTTTTCTATCACGCGTCACACCCCCAGCTGTGTATTACTCCATAACATGTATATCGTAACACTATAGACGCGGGATTGAAAGGCTTTTCGGAGTGATTTCCTACAAAAATACGCTATTAGACCCGATTTCCTACTTATTGAGCTAGACTGAATACCTAATAGTTAGGAAATATGTTGTGTACTTTCTCATTATAATTCCTAATTAGAAACTATGCACGTAAAAAACCTCAATGGATGTATTTTTTTGGAACCCTTTCAGAAAGAAGGCACGTAATTTCATAATTTATCGTTCCTACATGTTGCGCCGCCTCATCTGCCGAGTTTGGTCCGCCAATCAGTGTCACTTTTGTACCGACCGGATATTTTTGTGGTAACTGAATGATGCACTGATCCATGCAAACCCGACCGATGACCGGCATTAAAATACCATCCACCGATACATGGAATCCCGAATACGCTCGAATAAAGCCATCCGCATAACCAACCGGCAATGTCGCCACCCATTCCTGCGCCGTCGCTTCGTAAGTCGCGCCATAACTGACATGATCACCAGGCTGCAACTCCTTCACCTGCACCATTTCCGTGTAAAAAGCAAGCGCTGGCTGCAATTTAAACGGCAAAATCGGCAAAATTTCTGGTGAAGGCGTCAATCCATACATCGAAATGCCAAATCGGACCGCATCAAAATCTCCCTGCTCATGTAGCAATGCGGTGGCACTATTTGCACAATGTACCATCGCTGGGCGTTCCTGGAGTGAGTCCACCACCTCACGAAAACAAGCTAATTGTTGCTCGAAATAAGACGTTTCTTGTTGATCCGCCGTCGCAAAATGTGTAAAAATACCTTCCATCACGACATCATCACGTTTTGCAATGGCCGCTTCTATTTCCTTCACAGCTTCCATCGAACGCAAGCCGAGCCTTCCCATACCCGTATCCACTTTCAAATGCACGTGTAACGGAAGTTCTGCGGTTTTCATTGTGGAAAGCTCCGTGAGCCATTCTACATCAAACAGCGTAAGCGCAATGTTATTCTGTGCGGCTAGCGCTGCAAATTCCACCGGGACGGCGCCCATCACTAAAATAAAATCCTCGAACCCTGCCTCTCGAAGTGCCAGCGCCTCATCAAGAATCGCCACACAAAAACCTTGGGCACCAGCCTCTTTCGCAATTTTAGCAACTTCCAACATCCCGTGTCCATAAGCATCAGCCTTCACTACAGCAAGTAAAGCAACATGATCTGGTAAATGGCTCTGTTCTTGCTTAATATTTGACGTAATTGCCGATCTGTCAATCTCCACCCATGTCGGGCGATGCCACCCTGTTACTGCCATTCCTTCCGCCCCCGATCCACTTCTTCAATAATGACCTGAGCCGCCGCACTCCGCCCAGTATGCGTAATACTCACAAAAACCCGCTCATCCAATCGTTTCGGTTTCGTTAAAATAGGCCGCCCATTCGGCAATGTCAAAATCTCTACATCCGTAAAGCTGAGTTCCTTGCCGAATCCCGTACCATTCGCTTTAGCATACGCTTCTTTTGCAGAAAACCGCCCCGCCAAAAATTCGACTTTGCGCGAACCGCTGTATTTGGCAAGTAACGCCTGCTCCTCTTCCGTCAAAATACGCTCGACGAAACGCGGATTCTGCTCCAACACCTTCTGCACCCGGTCCAGATCAATCATATCTAACCCAACACCTTTTATCATTACCTCACCTGCTCCAAAAGTTTACACGCCCCAAGCGCTGCGTCCTTCCCAGCTTGAATACAATCAGGAATCCCCACACCACGATAAGACATTCCCGCAAGAAAAATAGTCGGATGGCTTTGCTCCAGATCCTTCTCAACTAGCTCCAAACGTTCTTGATGCCCAACCGTATATTGTGGCATCGCCTCTTTCATCCGGCTTACTTCATAAAATAGCGGATCACCTTGCAATCCGATCATTTCCTTCAAATCCGCCTGAACCTTCTTCGCCATTTCTTCGTCCGATTGCTCAAGTAGCCCAACTTGTCCGGCTTTTCCAAGGAATCCACGAAGCAAAATTTTACCTGCAGGTACCATATGTGGCCATTTCTCGTGTACCCACGTACAAGCCGTTATATTGTATTCCCCTGTTCTCGCCACTAAAAATCCCGTGCCTTCTGGGATTTCCGGCACAGCTTCCTTATCAAACGCAAGTGAGATTGTAGCTAGGCTCGTCATCGGTTGCGCCAACAGTGGCTTGATCGCAGGGGCATCTAATAACGACAATACAACATCATGCGTTGCGGCAATCACAATCGCGTCTGCCACAATTCTTTCTCCATTATCTAGGACAACCGTTGTATTCTCGATCGCCTTCACTTTTGTACTCGCGTGCAGTCGCTCTTTTGGCAAGGTGGCAACCAGCGCATCTGTTAATGTTGACAAACCTCCCGCAAGCGTACGAAAAGCTCCCATTGTCTTCGCTGTTCCTGTCGTACTTATCGTTTCTGGTCGGTGACGCTTCAGGCCGTACATTAAGCTCCGATGCTCTTTCGCCGTCTTCTCAAACTGCGGAAAAGTCGCGCGCAAACTCATCTCATAAATATTTCCCGCATAGATTCCTGCAAGTAATGGCTCAATCAAGCGCACAACCATCTCTTTTCCGAACCTGAATTCAAAGAAGTCGCCAATCGACTGATCTTCCTCCGTCACGCTAGCTTCTAGCATCAGCTCTTCTAGCGCTCGAATTTTCCCATCTGAGGTTAGTAAGTCACTTTCTAGGAGCGCTCGAATATCTGTCGGAATGCCCATCACAGAACCTTCTGGAATTGGATGAAGCGCTCCTTCGTGATAAATATAAGATTTTCCCGTCGCATTCGTAATGAGCTGATCACTGAGTCCTAACTCCTCAACAAGCGCCATCCCCGCCGGTTTACGCGCCAAAAAAGAATCCGGACCTTTCTCAATAATAAAACCGTCACGATGAACCGTATTGAATTTACCACCGAAATGATCATCCGCTTCAAAAAGCTGCCAATCCACGGCCTCTTCTTTTACCTGCTTATTAACGTGATAGGCAGCAGTCAATCCAGTCAATCCGCCACCGATAATTACGATCTTTTTCATTAGAATCCTTCTCTCTGTTTTAATGTTACTTATTGGATGGTTGATACCAACGATATAATTTGGTCGCATCTTGCCTAGCAATATAGCGGACATTCGCGTTCAAATGAGTTTGTCCTGATTTTAGCAGTACCGAGAAATGCACAACATTCCCCTTCTCCATCCAGATACTCTGGGAATGCGCCACAGATTGAATACGGCGCTTCAACATAAAATTGGTCTGCTTCGAAATAAACGCACGCCCCTGCATCACAAGTTCCGTTTCCGTCGTATAAAAACCGGTCGCACGATAAGCCCCATAAGCAATCCCCGCAAAAATCGGCACGAGCACTAAACTAAAAAGCCCCCATGGGAAGAAAAGAATGCTCACAATAAGTATGATCGGCAACGTCCAAATCAAATGAATAAAGAAAAATCGTCTCAAACTCGTTTTCGGTGCTCGTTCTAGCTGCTCCACTGAGAAATCGTAATCTGCTAAAAACTGCGGTAAAATTTCCAATGCCTTCGCTTTCTTCACGATTGGTAAGATCAAAATATCTCCAGAATGTTCTTTATCCCCAGAATTTCCCGCCGTCACAACCCGAACGGAAGCCAATTTCAGCATCTGACGCAGTGGGGATTCAATCAGTTTAACCGATTGGATACGTTCGAAAGATATCGATGTATGCTCACGTTGTAGCAGTCCCTTCTCGATTTCAATGTGATCATCAAACTTCATCAACTTGAATTGGAAATACTGGAATAGCGTCGTTACAATCGCAATTCCCCACAAAATCAGTAGCACAATCAAAATCACGATCACGATAATCAAAACTCCGTAATGCACAATCGTATTGAATTGCTCCTCCACGAAGTCTGTTGGAATCACATCACGAAATTGCTGTCCAAACGCCAATATAATTAAGAAAATCCCGAATACGCCACCCGACGTCACAGCCATCAGCAATAATTCCTTCACCTCTAACTGAAATGTTAATAAGGGCTTTTCGTTTTTCTCAACCTCTATGGGAATCTGCTCCGTATCCAACGGTTCGACAGGATCTTCCACGAGTTCAGCGATTTTGCCCGCGCGCAGATCTTTTTAATTCTTGCGCAACGCTTGCAGGCACAGCGCTTAAATCAGCCTCCGCCTTCCCACCGCCCGCTGTCTCAATCAAAATTTGAACCACATGAAATGGCATGTAGAAAAACCATTGCTTCTGTTGCACCGTCTGAATCCGCTCATACGGAATAAAAATATTCTTCTTGAAGAACAAGCCGTATTTCACGCGAATGCCTTTATCATCCATGCGGTAGCGATATGTAAAATACTTAATCAAAGCCGGCGCTAAAAGCAGTACAATTAAAGCAATCACGAGAAGCGGATACATCCACCAAGACAACATCCCTTTCCCACTTAAATTCCGAAAGAGTGTGAAAATAACGACGGCAATTGGGATAATACTCTGTCTAATGCTAACAATCAATTCTTTAATCAGCGCAATCGGATGCAGGCGTCTATCCTCATACATCTTCCTTCGCCACCTTTACAAGTTCTAAGATGTGGTGCCTCAACGCATCGGATTCCGCTGCACGAACGGCCTCAATTTTGTGCACAGTTGCCGCAGTGGAAATCGACACACTCACCAGTTTCTTTCGTCTAAGAAGCGGTCCTTGATCCGTCTCCACATGTTGTACACGAATCATCGGAATCAATACACGACTTTTGAAAATGATGCCGTGCTGAATCTCAATTTCGTCATGTCTAATCTGATAACTCCACCTAGCCCAACGGAATGGGACAACGACGAATAGCATGATAATAAAATATAAAAGCGTAACACCAAAACCAATCGCACTCCACCACAAAGAAACATCCATTGCGTAAAATAAGATAGTTAATCCAATTGATACCAATAAGAATAAAATCGCAGCAATTAAATTCTCCTGCCTCCACACCGTTTTGATTTCCTCTGGTAATTTCTGCGCTAAATTCTCAAGCTCCATGAAACGCCCTCCCTTTTCTTTTAATGATACTTGAAACAGCCTGAAAAATAAAGCTTTATCCCCTGCTTTTTTACACAGTGATCAAGCAAAATTATACCCTTACTTCGTTGTTTCGTGTATACTTTAGTCCTTCATAAAACTTCTTACTCTTGTCGTTTTTCGTTCATAGTTTGTTCATTTTTAGCTTTTATAATGAAGTCAGGAAGGTGGTAGTAAACATGAAAAAACGATTTTATGGATTTTTATTAATGACACTTCTCTTTTCAACAAGCCTACATATCCCTGCCAGCGCGGCAACAACGAGTCCTACTACTTCAACTGAAACAGCCGATGACTTCGTGGAAATGTTCGAAATAGCCAATTATACAGCAGCAAACCCATATATTTTAGTTTCCGGAAATACCGCAACCGTGATGTTTTCCACTGACGAAAATGCCAAAGTAAGCATCCGTGGTAGCGCCATTTACGTGAAAACGACCGATTACACTATGGATCAAGAGTTGACGCTAAACCGACTAAAAGAATCGAACCAGCTGATTTTAACCGTCACAACCGAAGCTGGCGTCAGCACTTCCTATCCCATAACGGTGAAAACAGAGCCAAAACCAAAGCATCAAGTTTTACCGAAAATCGCGGAAACATCGCTCAGTTCCTCAAGAAGAATCGATTCTTAGAGAAATCTCCCGCTATTTTCATTTTCACTTCACATTTCCCCTGTAGTATGGTTAGTAACAACTACTGGAGGGATTCTCACCTTGAAAAAGAAAATTGCATTCGGCGCCGTATGCTTCCTAGTCGCACTTGGAATTAGCATTTTGCTCACACAACCAGAAGTAAAAGATGCGGCCAGTAAACTAAAAACCAATTATATAGAAGCAACCACTGTAGAAGATGTAACGGATCCGTTGACGAGCCTACTCGACGGACAAAAAGATTGGTTTGTCGAAAAACTAGGCGGATCATAAAAAAAGCATGATAACAGTCGCGTAAAATCGACTTGTCATCATGCTTTTTTGTGGCTTAATTAATCATTTTCTTGAAATCCACTCGCTTATTGATGTAGTACATAATCGGCGCACCAACTGCCAACACGATGAATTCGCTGATGGCAACTGTTAGCCATGTGTACAGAAACGGAAAATCTAATACTAGCATTAATTCCCATGCCACCAAAAATGATGTAATTGAGAAAACAATGGTAGTGAGTACCATTCTGATTTTCACATTAGTCACAAAGCGATTCAAAAAAATAAGTATCCCAAGCGAAATCACCGACTGCCCCACGCCAAATACCAAATCATACCACCCGAGCGGTGAGAAGAAGTTAGCAATGAAGACACCGATCACAATTCCAAAAAAGTACTTTTTATCAAATACGATTAAATGGTTGAACATCTCGGACAGCCGAAATTGAATATTCGTGAATCCGAAAGGTGCCACAACCATAGTCACGACAACATAAAGCGCCGCAACGATCGCATTTATCGTTAACGTTTTTATTTTCATTTCTTAATTTACTCCCTTAGTTTTTTTACGTAGGATGGTTTCGAACTACGTTTTCTTCTTCATGTTACCCCAAAAGCCTTGCTACATCAAGTACTATTTCATTTAAATCCTCTTTTTTGCAAAGTAAACGGTTTCTTATAAAAAATACTTGCTTTTTTTCGCAAATGGGTGTAAATTCAATTATAGACTTTATTTATCCACGATGATAAAGGTTCTTTTTTTAATTTTATCAGGGATAATAAATATCTACAATGAAATCGAGGTGAAATTTGATGCAACTGACAAAAGGCGTGGAGCAGGCGATCTGCATTATCGTGCTACTCTCCACACAAGACACCCACAATCCGCTAGCATCGGATACGATCAGTGAGCATTTGCAAGTATCCCCTTCTTATTTAAAGAAGATTATGCGCAAACTTGTCGTCCAGAACATCATTCGCTCTGTGCCTGGCAATAACGGTGGTTTTTCACTTGCGAAAAGTCCTGAAAAAATCACCTTGCTAGAAGTCGTAGAATCGATGGAAGGCGAAATATCGATCTATCCAGATACAGGCTTAATCAACAAAGTTTTCCGCGATGGCGCACACACTTCTAAAGGGGAAGCAGTGTTACATGACGTTTTTAATGGCGCAAACGAGCTTATCCGAGACTACTTATCGAAGCAAACAGCCGCAGACTTACTGAAACGTACCATGGAGCAGTCCGAAATACCGGTACTTAATTGGAATATCACAAATCTAAGCAATCAAAATGAGAAAGAGTGAGTTTTATGAATATGTTAAAACAAGAATGGAAACGACTTTTAAACAACAAAATACTGCTGATCGCGTCCATCGTGATTTTATTTATCCCTATTTTATACGGCGGTGTTTTCCTTAAATCCGTGTGGGATCCGTACGGTAAAACCAGCCAGCTCCCCGTCGCTGTTGTCAATCAAGATCAGGCGGCCGACTATGAAGGCCAAACGCTTGATGTCGGTAACGAACTCGTCGGTGAACTGAAGAAAAACAATGACCTTGGTTGGAATTTCACAGATTCAAAGGCGGCTGAACAAGGACTAAAAGACGGCAAGTACTACATGGTCATCACGATTCCCAAAGACTTTTCCAAAAATGCTTCAACCGTTCTTGATACGACACCAAAAAAAATGAACCTTTCTTATGAAATCAATCCCGCACAAAATTATATCGGAGAAGTCGTGACTGGCCAAGGCGCTTCCGCAGTCAACGCCAAAATCTCCAAAAAAGTAACGGAAAGCTATGCGAAAGCCATTTTTTCACAGATTTCTAAAGTTGGTGATGGTTTCCAAACAGCTGCAGACGGTTCTAAGAAACTCGACGACGGCACGATTCAATTAAAAGATGGTAGCAAAACATTGACATCAAAGCTTAACGAACTAGCATCAAGCACACCGAAACTCGCAGACGGTGTCACAAAGCTTGATAATGGTGCCGTGAAACTAAACGTCGGTTTGGAACAATATACAACAGGCGCTTCTGGCTTGCAATCTGGGCTAACAAAAATCGAAAGCGGTACATCACAACTTGCTCAAAACTCACCCGCACTTGTCGCAGGAAGCAATAAACTCGCAGACGGATTAAACACACTAAACGGCAAAACAGCTACACTCGCCGCGAAAGTACCCGAACTAAACAACGGCCAACAACAATTAAACAATGGCTTAAAACAACTACAAGTCGGTAGCAACAAACTAAACGCTGGCTTAAAAACATTAAATAATGGGCTTCCATCCGACGACCAAGTGAAGCAACTTTCCAGCGGATTAACGGCGATGCAATCCGGAATCGCACAAATCAACAGCCAACTAAATAACAGTGCAGACACGAACGCAATGCTTACAAATATCACCAAACAAATGACAACCATGTCCACCGCGCTAAAAGACCTAGGCGCAACAATTCAAACAAATGGCAAAGGCACAACAACCGCAATCACAAATACGAACGCCTTTAAAAACCTAACATCCGCCGAACAAAAAGAAATGGCAGACGCACTGAACACAGAATTAACACAACAAGCGACCAAACAAGCACAAATCGCAACGCAGCTGGGCGCTAGTTTGACAAGCACCGCAACGACTTTACAAGAAGATTTAAAACCCATTGCCGCTCAGATGGGCGACTTAAAAACAGCGATCAATACCCTCCACACGAACGCGGCGAAACTTTTACCAGCAACGAAGACAGCGGTCAATGGTTTTTCAGCTATCCAAACGGGTACAGATCGCCTGTTAGCTGGTTCCAATCAATTAACGGCGGGTATCACACAATTAACAACTGGTAGCAATCAACTTGCCGCAGGTACTTCGCAGCTAACGAATAGTATTCCAGCACTCGTTGGTGGCGTTTCCCAACTCGCAGATGGTTCCACAGACTTAAATAACGGTATCACAACATACACAAATGGCGTTGGCGACGTGCATAACGGTATTAGCCAAGCATCTGCTGGTGCAAGCAAATTAGCACAAAACAGCCCAGCTCTACTAGACGGTTCTAGCGCACTCGCAAATGGTACAAATCAGCTGGCAGCACAAGTTCCAGGACTCATAGATGGCACTGGCAAACTCGCAGCAGGATCAACCAAACTCGGAACAGGTCTTGCCACTCTAAGTGATGGCACAGGCGAACTCGCAACGAAACTAAAAGATGGCGCTACAGAAGTTGGCAAAATTGACCCAACATCTAAAACCTACGACATGATCGCGCAACCAACCGATTTAACCGAGAAAAAACTAAGCAACGTACCAAACTACGGTCACGGTTTAGCACCATATGTCCTATCCCTTGGTCTTTATGTCGGCGCATTGGTATTCAACTTTATCTTCCCAATCCGCCGTCCATCGATGACACCAACATCTGGCGTCTCATGGTGGTTAAGTAAATTCTCGATTGGCTTCGTTGCAGCAGTCTTGCAAGCCTTAATCCTTGATTTCGTCATGCTGGCATTAGGTCTTGATGTCGCGCATATGGGAGACTTTTTCCTAATCTCCATTTTGACATCACTCACCTTTATGTTCCTCGTGATGCTCCTTGCCACAGCATTCGGAAATCCCGGCCGTTTCGTCGCCATGGTTATTCTCGTATTACAACTCGGCGCAAGCGGTGGTACCTTCCCAATGCCGCTTACAGACGGATTCTTCAATGCGATTAATCCATATCTACCGATGACACACACCGTTTACGGCTTCCGTCAAGCGATTTCATCAGGACTGGGAAATCACCTTTTCGTTGTCAGCGCATGGATTCTAGTAGGCTTGATCATTCTCTTCAACGCCCTACTCATCCTGACACTCTCCATTAGAAAAAACAAACGATTTCCAGTGACCACATTACAAGAACAAACCGTATAACTCGAAATACCGCGAAAATCTGGCTATCCAAAGCTCTAGATTTCGCGGTATTTTTTTGCATATGGTGTTTTTTCTTGCCTTAGTGCTAACTCCAATGTTTATAATGAAGTGACAACACAATATGGAGGTGAACAAAGATGAATATCAAACAAGCGGCGGACATGTTTGAGCTAACCGTTGATACGTTGCGTTATTACGAAAGAGTTGGTGTTATTCCACCCGTTCATCGCAATTCGAGTGGCTACCGGGATTATGCAACAGGCGATTTAAACTGGATTTACCTTGTGAAAAATTTACGCAAAGCTGGCCTTTCCGTGGAATCTCTCATCGAGTTTGCGACGCTCGCTCAACTGCGAGAAACACAAAATTTCGAGGAGGCACAAAAACAAGTTTTGCGAGATCAGCTGAAAGAACTCGACGATAAACTAGCAGAAATGAACCAAGTACGTAATTTACTAGTCTATAAAATCGAAACATACGACGAACACATCGCAAAATTTAAGACGGGTAAAATGAACGCGGAAAACGTCGAAAAACTCTGGGAACGAAAACATGATTGAATGACTTGCTATGGAGCCAACTTCAAGGTTTATAGTTAGAATTGAGAATATCAATAAAATCTAGGAGGATATATACATGAAAACTGTCACATTAAACAATGGCGTCGAAATACCGATTTTAGGATTTGGGACGTTTCAAATCACGGATCCAGAGCAAGCAGAAACAGCTGTGCAGGAGGCGATCAAAGCTGGTTATCGCCATATTGACACCGCACAGAGCTACATGAACGAAGAAGCGGTCGGCCGTGGCCTAGCCAAATCTGGTGTCGCACGCAAAGAGTTATTTATCACGACGAAAATTTGGGTCGAAAATGCTAGCTACGATGGTGTGTTAGCGTCATTTGAACGTTCACTGAAACGCCTTGACCTAGACTATGTTGATTTACTATTGATTCACCAACCGTACGGCGATATTTACGGTGCTTGGCGTGCTATGGAAGCGTTGCAAGAGCAAGGAAAAATCCGAGCGATCGGTATATCCAATTTCGCAGTGGATAGGGCTGTGGACTTAGCTGTATTCAACACAGTTACACCGCAAGTCAATCAAATTGAAATCAATCCATTCCAACAACAAACAGCAAACATCGCCGCGCTAAAAGCAGAAGGCATTATGCCAGAAGCTTGGGCACCATTCGCGGAAGGTAAAAATGATATCTTCCACAACCCAACCCTCGTCAAAATCGGAGGGAAATACAACAAATCTGTCGCACAAGTGATTACTCGCTGGTTGGTGGAGCAAGAGGTCATCGTATTGGCGAAGTCCGTGCAACTTGGACGAATGCAGGAAAACCTTGATGTGTTTGATTTTGAATTAACGGATGAGGATAAGAAGGAAATCACAATGTTAAACGAGGGAGAAAGCCAATTCTTCTCTCACGCTGACCCAGAAATGATTCGCTGGATGGCCAGCCGGACAATGCATGAGTTTGAAACAATAAAAAAGCTCCGAATCAGTCTATACAACTAATTCGGAGCTTTTGGTTTACTTATTATTTAGCGCTGCCGCCTTTGTTTCCGCCGCCAGAACCTTTGCGTTCGTTACTGTAACGACGTCCGCCGCCGCCAGACCCGCCTTTGCC
>NZ_AODD01000017.1 GCF_000525835.1 Listeria grandensis FSL F6-0971 | reverse complement strand
AAAACCGCTAAATCAGAACCTATCGTTGTGAATGGGATCCAATTAACGTTAGATGGACAAGAAATTACGAAGGCGATTTCTAAAGATCAAAAAGAGCAAAACGTGTATACCTTCCGCGTGACGGGTAAAAATGTTTCCTCCATCAATAAAGGGTTAGGCTCTGTCGATTTCATTTTGAAGACAAAAGATAACAAAACGCTGGAAACGGATTATAATTATACGGCCTTTGGTGGAGAAATTAAACCAGAAAAATCGCTTTCTGGACCCGTATCATTCACGTTGAATAAAGATCAAAAAGCAACGAAATTAATTTATCGTATTGGCAAGAAAGAAATGATGTCTTGGGATGTGGAAAATTAAATGAAGATGCTAGATAGATAAAGGCATGCCAAGCTGGGTGTCTTTTTATTTTGGAGAAAATAAATATATTAATCCTTTTTCTTCGAGCGCTGCCCTAGCCAGAAAAAAAGCACCACTAGTAATATCCCTATCAAACTTCCGCCTATAATGTACCACATCATTTCATCTGCCTCGAGTTCGACCGCCTTATCGTTTAGCTCAGCTGCAACATCGCTTTTTATTTCGAAGGCTTCATCCCATTTCCATATATTTTTACCAGAAGTAGCTATCATTTTCAAACGATATTTCCCTGGCTTGAATTTTTGATTATCCCAGCTTACACCAAAATTAAAATTGGAATTTGGTGCCATTCGAAGACCTGTTAATTTTTCGTTATAGAGTGCCTTATCGCTATTTTCTCGGTAAACATCCGCGCTAACTTCCAAGTTTGGAATAATCACGGATTTTGTATTTTGCAAATTTGCCTTCAGAACATTGTGGTAGTCCACCTGTGATGGTGATATTTTGTTCAGTTGCATCTCTGGCTCCACTACGCGATCATTTTCTGTCAGGAAAACGCCGATGACATACTCGTTTTCATCTTTAGTTTGAATGCCGTTTTGTGAGTCAGTCGTTCCGTTTTTCGCAGTTTCTTTTTCGGTGAAATGAAGTCCGCCTAGGATCATCCCTTCATAAGGAGTACTTGGCATCGTCACCTTTACTTTCATCGTTTTGTTCGATTTAGCTGGGATTGTGATTTCTGTTGGTGTTTTTGCGATGTGGGAAAATGGATATTTGAGGGTTGTATCGATTTTTGGTGTGGCGTTGCTAAAGTCGACGGTGCCGTTATCGTTTGTAATCGCTGTGTTGGCATGGGTTTCCACCGTTACCGCGCGATCCAGCCTATTGTTCAACATCACCTCTAGCACCTGCTCCTGCCCCGGTTTCATCCGCAATTCAAAATAGGTATTTGACTTATCAATTTGGTTTTCTGGAAGAACTGCTGACACAGAAAAATTCATTTCAGCAGCGTTCGTTATTTCTATATGTATTAAAATTCCGCCAGCGATCGCACCCATCATGATTAACATTGCTATTAATTTCTTCACCATAATCTGACCCCACCTATTTACACTTAATTTTTCAAAAAAAGACAACAGATTGGTTCATGTCTACCTCCGCCAAATCCGTTGCTATCATGGTGTTCGTATTTTCTTGTGATGGATTAAAAAAAAGAATAACGCTCCACCCATTTTGAATACTATATAGTTTTTTCAGCATTCTATAATTATGTAACACTTTAATCATCTCTACTTCTTAAAAAAATAAATATTACCATTTTCGAAACCTCCCGCTCCCATTCCAATAATATCATATACGTAATATATTTCACTATTTTTAGATAAAAAATACAATATCTTTCTTCATTTAGACACATTTTAGACACAAAAAAAAGGAAAATACGCCTAATAATAAGTAAAATCATATTGACAAAAACATTTTAACGTGATAATTAAAATACATTTTTTGTAAAAAATAATTCTAACTTTCGAAAACACTTTTTACCAAAAAAATAAAAAGTATTTTACATTTCATTCTGATTGTGATACAATTCTCTTGCGAAAACGCTTTCTATTGTATTGCTTGGTAATAAAGCTTGCGGTAAGCGCTTATCCGCTTTATTTCAACCAACTTATTTTACAATTGATATTCTGTTTCGCAGGGTACGGGGCCCAATGCAAATAAGATTCTTAAATAAAAAATAGGAGTGATTGATGAATGAAGTTTACGTGGAAAAAAGGGGTAATTTTATCAGCGGTGTCCATTCTTGCAGGTAGCGCTATATTAGGAAATGTATTAAATGACGTGCACGTAGATGCCGTTCCTACAGCAATCAACGGAATACAAGACGCAGTTCATGAAACAGCTGATCAAGTACTACACGCGTCCGATCAAGGCACCTTTAGCGTTGGTGGTATGCTCATGGATACTGATGGCAATGTTGTTTACACGCAACACAATAACGTCGTAACGAATGATTTAGTTTTTGATCCAACCGCCCATGGTGAGCGTCAAATGATTGATTGGTATTATGAGAATAAAGAGTCACTTGATTTACCTGAGCCTGAAAAAATTATTTTGGTAACATCGCTAGATCCTTGTGCTATGTGTACAGGGTCCATTTTGCAAGCGGGATTTGCTAATGTTGTCGTGTCTGCCAACGATACGTATGCTGGAATTAACTACGATAAATCAGCGTTATTCCCATCGTTAAGCGGTACTTCAATGCAAGCGGACGCACAAGCAAGTTTCTCTTATCCAGCCGTTTTAGGTTCCACGGCGAAATTCTCACGCGAAGCAACCGGTGTACCTGTTTCGCCAATTTTTGGAGACAACACAGCTATCGAAGATCAAACGTACGCCTTGACATCTACAGCTTTTGACGCGACATTAAACGATGTTTCGAATAAAATCAACACCGATTTACCCGAAGATCAATTACTAGATCCAAAAATGTTAGCAACCACAGACCCCATTTATGTAGCATTAAAAGCCGCTTATCCACACGCACTGGAATATACTGCACCATCGCCTAATAATCCAGATGAAGGACTCGCGCCGTATCTCATCGAAGCCGCTGAGCAAGATATCGCAAACGGTGGAGACGGTAACGCCGTTGCACTCCTAGATAGATTTGGAAACTTAATTATGGTCACCGCAGGAAATCAGGCTGTCTCTGAAATCCAGACACCATTCATGCTGGCAACCCGCGGCTACGCTAAACTCAGATACAATTTACAAATGGATGGCGTTTCGAATGCCACACAATATTTAGGTCATCCTAAGTACAACACATTCATTTACGCCAAAGGACCGGAGATTAACCCACAAGGATTAGCCGATTTCGGTGCTTTTGGCTCTACAATGGAAGGCGCGATCCCAACCGATAGAACGCAATTCCAATACGGTGTAGAAAGAGCAACGCAAGCTGAATTGGACGCATTCGCAGACGGTTTGCCTCCATTCTATAGCGATGATGATTCGGTCAACGTTCATATTAAAGAAACCGCAAACCAAGACCTGATCGCAGCATTAGCAGCAGGATTACCAACAACGATTAAATAAAATTCAGATAAAAAATCCAGCATACTGGCAGCACCGAAATCCGGTCAGTATGCTGGATGTATTCAATTCCACGTCCGAGCTAAAAATGCTTCGCTGTCAGGATCAGATCCTGTACGTTTATCTGCATTCAACGCGTCAATTTTCTCCATATCCCCATCACTCAAATCAAAATGGAAAACATCGAAATTGCTACGAATTCGTTCAGGCGTCACTGATTTAGGAATAATTACCGAACCATTATTCAAATGCCAACGCAAAATCACTTGCGCTACCGTCAACCCTTTAGTCTCTGCAATAGCTGTCAAAACCGGATTATTCAATAATTCCCCACCTTTCGCAAGCGGTGACCACGCCTCATGAACAATATCCTGACTCTCCAAATAAGCCCGCAACGGTTTTTGCGACAATAATGGGTGCATTTCAATTTGGTCAATCACCGGCTTCTCATTCGCCGTCGTAAATAAATTCTCCAAATGGTGTTGGTGGAAATTGCTGACCCCGATAGATTTAATTAATCCCTCACTGTACAAGCGCTCCATCGCCCGCCATGAATCCTTGTAGCTACTCACCGGCCAATGAATCAAGTACAAATCCAGATAATCTAATTGCAATTTTTTCAAAGAAGTATCAAAAGCACGTAGCGTCTCATCATACCCATGATCTGCATTCCACAGCTTCGAAGTAATTGTCAAATCCGCGCGGGGAATCCCAGTCTCGCGAATTGCCCGCCCAACAAAATCCTCATTTTCATAAACCTTCGCCGTATCGATCGCGCGGTAACCAGCGTCCACGGCCACTTGAATCGCATCCACCGCTTCTCGCTCGTTCTCCATTTTCCAAACCCCGAGGCCGACAAGCGGAATTTCCTGCCCATTGTGGAACTTCTTCGTATCGCTAGCTTTCAACTGCATTTACAACACTCCTCATAGATTATCATTCATCTATAAGTATAAACTTCTCACGCTAACATGCCAATCATTCAGGTTCATAAACTAAAATCAGGGTAAATAAAATACAAGCAATACAAAATGAAAAAAAGGAGTCCCACATGGAAAACCCATTAATCGATCGAAAAAAAGGTTATCTCATTATACTTATCGCTATTATAACAGGAAGTCTATACCAAGCATTACCCCACGTCATCTCTAGCACCGTAGCTCTTGAAACGCTAGGCGCCTACTTCAATGTCTTGATTATGTTCATTGTCCTTTTCCTGTTACTAAAAAGCGAATTCCTAGACTGGTTCAAACATTTTAGTTTCAAATGGCTCATTATCGGTATTCCATTCCTCCTTATCGTTGGCACATTAGCAAGTAGCATCTGGTCATTAATCGCCGGTGGTACCACTGAAAACAGCATCAATAGCGTGCTATCTTGGGAATACGTCATCAAAAACGTTCCCTTCATGCTTCTAGGAGAAGAACTCCTCTCCATCGGCGTACTTTACGCAGCATGGAAAAAGCTTGGCTGGCAGTTTTGGCAAGCAAGCCGCCTAGTCCTAAATTACCTATTCAAAAAATCCAACTCCATCTGGGTAACTTGGATCGTCCACATCACCTTTGATGTCATCTCGTTCCTCCCAATATTACTAAAATAAGCAAGCAAAAAGACAGGAGAGCACTCTTTCTCTCCTGCCTTTTTATATTCTTCATTAATCTCCAAACGAGGAGCACAGCGATATTACGAGACTAGTTCCCAAGGACCCCATTGTTCTGCCCCCGGTACATCTCCTTGTGTCCACCATTTCGCTTTATACGCATGACCATTATAAGTCACCTGATCATTTTGAGTATAAATTTTGGCAGAATCCCATGTCCCAGTTCCAACTGGTGGTGTGACCGAACCAGCTTTTGTCGTTACTGAAAGTGCCGCGCTTGCAGTAGAAGCATTACCCGCTGCGTCATACGCTTTTATAGTATACGAATAAGCTGTGGAAGCAGTAAGCCCTGTGTCCGTGTAACTTGTTCCAGAAGCAGTCGCAACTTCAGTACCGTTACGATATACTTTATATCCAGCCACGCCTACGTTATCCGTTGCAGCTGTCCAACTTAATGGAACCGCCACATCCGTCACGTTCGCCGCTACTGTCGCTAAATTCGTTGGAGCTGTAGGTGCTACCGTATCACTAGGATCAGGAATAACCGCGCCTCCACCAAAAATAACTTGTTTGCCAAGTTCTGTCCCAGCTTTAGACATGCGTTGTGTCAATGAGATATTCGCAATGTTATTCACATTTACAGATGTTAGATTGGATTTCAATCGGAATGTATACGTTGCGCCTTGCGGAATTTGTTGCCCATCATAGACAGACGCCAAGTCAACGGTTGTGTAACCATTGGCAGTTGCTACCGTACCAGCTTTATAATCCCCAGCCGTCAACGTCTCACCGGCTTTCACTGGAATGTAGAACTTCGGTAATTTCACGGTTTCTGCTGCAAACTCCGTCGCTTGTAGCACTTCATTTGTTTCGTTCGCTACTTCTTTGTTTTTGATTGTGATTTCGTAGCCGACACCATTTTCGCTATACGGTGCTACAGTAGCTTCTACGTTTAGGTTCGAATAGACGATCGTGTTTGCTGCAAGTTCTCCAGCGCCGAACAATCCTTGTTTAATTGCTTTTGTTAATTCATCGCGTTTTGTTGACGTAGTTGCTTTATCTTGCGATTGCATCCACGAAATCATTCCGCCCAAATTGTTATCTTTCACGTATTGCGCTTTAGCAGTGACAGAACGGACATTGTCATACGTGTAGAATTCGCCAGTCGTTTTGCTGTATAGATATGGCGCTTTTGCCACGTCATCCCAGTATTCGACTAACGTTGGTGATTTGGCTTTCAAAGCATCGATGCTCTTATACGCCCAAACTCCGCCGGCACGACCACCGTCACCAGTTGCTAATGGTTTTTCATTTGGAGCGCCATATGTTGCGCCTAGGTCTGCATCTTTGTTATTTTTTGTAGCTGCTTGGAAAAGTCCTGGTTGCGTTGCACTTGTACCCGCTTCCACTTTGTTCCAACCGCGTGTGTAGAATGCTGCGCCGACAACGATTTTGTTTGACGCTGCGCCTTGGCTCTTCAGATATTTCACTGTTTGGTCTACGGAGAAACCATCGTTATAATTCGGGTCTGCTGGGTTGCCGTAAAGCGCCGTATGATGCGCGCTATTCGGAGTCCAAGCCCCATTCATATCGTACGTCATGATATTCGCAAAATCAACAACATTGAAAAGTTTCGCCACATCAACACCGTTTGCAAGCATGCCTTGAGACGCTGGTAACGCTACAGATAACTCATATTTTTTCTTCACATCTACGCCTTGCTTATCTAAAGCAGTACGCAAATCTTGAAGAAGTGTAATATAGTTTTGTTTATCGGCAGGTTTGGCGTTTGGCGTTCCTTCATCGTTCTTGTTGTCCACTAAGTCAGCGGCACGAACGGATGCAGGATACTCCCAATCTAGATCGACAAAATCCATATTTGTATATTTGATAAATTTCATAACGTTGCTTACAAAATTAGCACGCGCTGTGGCATTTTCTCCGATTGCAGAGAAGTCACCAGATTTCGACCAACCGCCGATAGAGATGCCGATTTTCATATTCGGATTTTTCGCTCTTAACTCTTGTAACGCGTTTAAAATACCTGCATTTGCTCCGCCCCATTGAACTCCATCTTGCCCAACTGGTGCACCAACTGCCGCATCTTTATCTGTGAATTTCAAGTTTCCGTTACTATCGAAATCAAGAAATGCAAAGTTTAGATGTGTCAATTGCTCTGCTGGTATATCTTTCGGATAAAACTGACCTTCCCCGCCCCAAATGGACCAATCTCCATAATACATCACGTTTCTGTATTGTGATGTGGTTGCGGCTTTTGCTTTTACAGAAGAATTCCCTACACTACCTAGAACGGACGACGCAAATAACGAAACGACTAACAACAACACCGAGACTACACTTATAACCCTCTTTGTTACCTTTTTCATTTCTTCACCTCTTCATAATTTTTGCGTTCTGCTTGCGGTATGCCTACTTTCTCTGCAATTTTCAAACCCAGAATTCCAAAAATCCCCCGTTAGATCCCCCTTTTATCGTATACTAAATTCTGGACACTTATGTATTATGCAAGTATTGTGCCAAACAAGAAAGCGTTAACATGGCGATTTATATGCAAAAAATCGTTACACACACTACTTACACGGTTTGGTTTTTATTTACACAGGTTTCCTATTAATTCTAAAAGTATTATTTCGATCTAAATGAAAACTATTAGTTGGATTTTAATTATTAATTTCGTTTTTGTGTGCATAATTTTATAAGAATGCTTTCTACTCTAACGAAAGGAGACGCCTTTGTGTCTGTAGCAGAAGCTTTGCAACTAGCAGTCGATTTTGGAAGTCTTTTGATTTCTTTAATTGCTCTTGTTATTGCACGCTTTAAGCTTAACAACGACCAAAAAAATAACGATCCTCACTTGGCAAAAGTCGATGGTTATCAGTACCAATTCAGCCACCGTCTTTTATATGACTCGACAAAAAAGTAGATAAAACCGCGAATCTTGGTTTATCTACTTTTCTAATATCCTTATTTAGCTTTCTTGCTATCCATTTTACTCTTAATAAACGAGAAGATCATCGGTAAAATCGATACGAAAATAATGCCTAGTACAACGAGTGAGAAGTTCTCTTTTACGACTGGGATATTCCCGAAGAAATAGCCTGCCATCGTACAGAGTAGTACCCAGACTGTTGCGCCTAGTAAGTTATAGTTTAAGAAATAACGGTAATTCATGCGACTTGCACCGGCTACGAATGGCGCGAAAGTACGGATGAACGGCATGAAACGGGCGATGAAGATTGTCTTGCCGCCATGCTTGTTGAAGAACGCTTCGGCTTTGTCCATTTTTTCTTGGTTGATGAATTTGCCGAGCCAACTGTCTGGTGGAATCGAGGTGCCGACTTTTTTACCGATATGGTAGTTGACGGTGTCGCCAAGTACTGCGGCTACCCACAAGACGATGAGGAGAACGACAATATTGAGCTCCGATCCTGGTAGTACTGCCAAGGCACCTGCTGCAAACAGTAGGGAATCTCCAGGCAAGAATGGGAATATAACAAGTCCCGTTTCTATAAATACAATTAAGAAAATAATGACGTACGTCCAAACGCCAAATGTATTGATAATTTCAACAAGATGTTGGTCTATATGGATGATAAAGCTGATCATCGCTTGAATAATATCCACGAATCTATCACGTCCTAATTCAAATTCTGCTATCTATTTGTCCACAGTTAGCTTTCATTGTAACATATTTATTGTTCATACTATATCATACCACGGACTTATTTACATAAACTTAACAAAAAATAATGAGAATGAAAAAAATAAAAAAATCCGCGCCCACTGAAAATTTCTGAGTGAAAACGCGGATTTTGCTTTTTTGATTATGCCTGTGCTTCTGAAAGGTCGTCTGCTGTGCTTAGGCTGATTAAACCAGCTACGCAAAGTAACACGATTGGGAGTAAGAACATCATCGATACGCTCATTGTGCAGGCTACGGCCGAAGCGATTAGCATGACGCCGCCTTTTAGCGGTGCTTTGTTCATGATAATGGCGCCAAACAAGCCGACGAATGACATCCCTAATGCTATGAAGTTCAGAATCGTGAATACTAATGAATCTTCTTCCAAAATGCGTGCAATGCTGTCGACGGAAATAACGGTTAGGCTAAGCCCCATCGCGAGCAATGCTCCAATAATCCCCAATGTTTTCGCAAAATTCATCGTAAAAACTCCATTCGATAGACATATTTATCCGTCTTGTGCGTGTATAAGCTAACGCAAACTACTGGATGCTTCTATGTTACCATTTTTACATAGTATTTGGCAACTCAATGAAACGGACATCCACCACGTTTTACTGGGGTGATTTCAGTGCGTTCAACCGGTGATGCTTGATAGAAAAAGTTCGGTTTGACGATTTTATTTGGATAGCGCCTGTGGAACATGTGCGTCGTCGCTGGGGAAACTGGCGGGATTAACCACGCCCATTCGCCGGTGACTTCGCGGCCTGCAGCATGCTCGTTGGTTTCGAATTGGCCGAATTGGCGAGCTGCGGTATGATGGTCGACAATCTGGACTTTGGCCTTTTGATAGGAGTCGAGGACGGCGACGTTTAGCTCGACTAAAGCGCGATCCTTCCATAGAGAGTCGAGACGTTTCGTGTTTAGGTCCATTTTTTCGGCAACGGCGGCGAGCTTGTTGTAGCGCCCTTCATCCGCGAAATTTCGCGCGCCGATCTCGGTTTCCATATACCAACCATTGAATGGCGCGGCTTGATACGTGATTCCGCCGATTTCGAGCTTCATCTCAGAGATGATCGGGACGGCGTACCAGCGCAAACCAAGCTCGGCAATTTGCGGAAAATCGGGATGCGCGATTGGGACTTCGAGCACGAGCTCAGGCGGGATTTCGACGATGGTTGGCGCCGCCTCAGCGTTCTCTTGGATAACGAGCGGTAAAATGTCAAATTCTGTGCGAGCGCCACGCCAGCCGAGTTTTTCGCAGACTTCCGTGAAGGAGACAGACGCTGGGTCACCGATGACGCCTTGCTCTGACGCATATCCTGCATAGCGAATCAGCTGATGATTCCAAATGCGTGGACCTTCGTTACCCGGCTTGAAAATCGTGATGAAAGGCCGGATTTGACCACCGTTCGTTGCCTTTTCGATATGCGTGAAAAGGACTTCTTGGATTTCCGCAACCGTCACGGCTTCGCGGGCATCGATGACTTGGATGCGATCCCAAAACAACCGGCCAACGCAACGGTTACTATTACGCCACGCCATTTTTGCACCTATGGTTAGTTCTTCTAAAGTGTGCATGTATGTACCTGTTTGTATGATACTATCGATCCGATCCTGGAGTTCTGTTGCATTTTTTCCCAATTCTGCATAGGATTTAGTTAGAAATTCGATGGCTTCTTTAGTATTCACTGACATTTTCGCGGTCTCCTCCTAAAGCATAATTATGTACTTATTTTAACACACTTCAGAACGCGTACGACAAAAAATAAACCCTTGGATATTTTGCTTGGGGATATTCGGTTTACTTTGTGTATAACGCCCACTGCGCTTGGCTCGTTCTTATATTGGGATTGTACTTTGGTCATAACAGTCTTGGATGGATTAACAGCTCACCTTGTTCGCTCTTATATTGGGGGCGTAATTCTCTTCGTTCAAACTGTCTTGGATGGATTAACAGCTCACCTTGTTCGCTCTTATATTGGGGGCGTAATTCTCTTCGTTCAAACGCCCCCAACAAAAAGAACCAGCCGGGGAAGCTGGTTCAAAAAAGGGAGTTTGTTAAGGAATGTCGCAACTAGGAAAAAGGGGGTAAACCTAATTGCTGTCCTTGTTTACATTCTCTATATTACAGGGCTTTGATGAAATTCTTGCGGGGGTTTCATGAGAGTTTTATTAGAAATTATTTTTTAGTGGAAATCCTATCGGAAATGGTTCGGCGCTCGTATGATGGCCTATCATGCCAGTCCTCAGCAGAAATTTATTATATTTTTCTACGTAGCTTCGTGTTAAATCTTCAACTGCCGGTGCTAAATGCTTCGTTTGCATTTCTGTAAACTGACCTAAAATAACGCCATTCGCTACCTGAAAAACGCCTATTTGATCTAATTGGGCTAGATATGTTCTTATTTTAGCGACATCTCCACTAAGCGCCTCTAGTACAACTACTTTACCCTGAAAATTCGGCATGTATTCTGTGCCAGCAAGCTTTAACAAACAACGAATATTACCACCAATAATTTTGCCACGAATATCTCCGTTATCAATCAGGATTTCATACGGGATTTCCTGTTTATTCGCCTCTATAAAATTATTTTTAAACTGCCCCAATTGACGCTTGGAATTATCGCTAGCCATGTGAAGCAGCTGATAGTTATAGCCTCCAATTCCGGTTTTGGCGTAAATAGCATTTTGGATGACGGTCAAATCGCTGTATCCGATAAACGGTTTATTAGCCGACTGAATTTGCTTGAAATCTAAATATGGCAGAATTTCATTGGCTAAGTCTCCACCGGAAATATCAAAAATTGCCTTGATTTCTGGATTTTGATACAGTTGCATCAACGCTTCTGCACGCTCTTTGGGATCGCCACTTGCAAGCTCGTTTTCTGTCCGAAAAATCGTCGCCGCACGTTCACTTTTTATCATAAAATTGGTGAAAAGTAGCTCCTCAATGTGCGCGATATCGCCCTCTCGCTCTGGATCGCGGCCATTAGAACAGCTGATCAAGCCGATTGTATCTCCACTTTGTAACATGGGCTCTCCTCCTTCGCTTTGTCTTTCTTAAATCTTACCTTAGCTTCGGAGGATTGTACATGAAAATCCTATCTTATTGATCTACAAGCAAAAAACACCGACACCCAGTTAGTTGGGATCGGTGTTTTTCTAAGAGAGGTATGAAAAAAGGTGAGAAACAATGCAACTACTCTAAAAGGGAGTTAAAAAGTAATTGTTGTTGTCTACAAAATCTATATTACAGGACAGTCATGAATTTTCTAAGATGAAAATGTGAAATTTTTGTTAATAAAGTACTTTCTTATATAGTGTCAGGATTTCTGCGGTGTTTGTTGGTCGTGATTTTCCGTATTGCACCAGCACCAAATAAGAAGTTTGATTCAGAATCAGTCTGTTAACCATCTAATTGTTCCCCCTCGATTATGCCGTTTTCTTCCGGACCATAGCGCTCTTCCTCGATCTCCTTCAGTGTTTTACCACGCGTTTCCGGCGCCAAAATAAGACCAATAACCAAGTGAATCACAAGGAAAATAATCATCACGACACCCGCGGCTTTGAATCCTAGGAAGGTAATCATCGCCGGCACGACTAGCGAAATCAAACCAACGCCGACCCGTACCAATCCAAACATCATCCCTTGCACTTTTGCCCGATATTGCGTTTTGAATAGCTCACCAGCCCATAATCCGTAGAAAGCTTGCGCGCCAAATCCTGCCGCAACACCCCACAAAATAATGAAGAGTAACAATTCTGTCATTCCCATCGAGCCAAACGTAAGGATAATCCATGCCACAATTCCCATTGCAGCGCCAATACCGAATAACAATTTCCGATTCATCTTATCGCCCAATTTAATGAAAACAAAGTATGTCGAAAGTATTGTGAATACCCATAATGTCCCTTGTAGAAGATTCGCATGCGCCGATGTCAATCCACCAACCACTTGATAAATATATGGCATGAAATAACCCATCACACCTGCGACTAAATTCCAGAAGAAATAGATTCCGAGCACAAGCATAATCGCTTTTCGGTTCGCCTTGATTGTAAATAACTCCTTAATCGATACTTTTTTACCCATATTCTCAGCTTTTGCATCTTCTTTTTTCTGATCTTCCCAAACCGTAGACTCATTGATTTGTTGTTGTAAAACCCACGTTATGAGAGCGATTACAAATAGCATCCCAAAAATAATTCGACTTCCCATCAAGCCAAGCGGTGCCATCAATACGGCCAAAAATAGCATTACCGCGGGACCTACCGACCAAGCTAACTGCCCGTAGCCAACATGTGCCGCCCTGTCTTTTGCCGGCGCTTCCTCCGCAATATACGTCCACGCTGCTGGTATCGCAGCTCCAACTGCTATCCCCGTAATAATGTAACCTGTCAAGAGCATCCCGAAGTTCATTGATAGCGCTATCAAAAGAACGCCAATCATATACACAATCAAATCATATTTGTAAATGAACTTCCGGCCGTACTTATCCACGAGCGCTCCGCCGATAAATGCACCGACCGCTGAACCAAATCCATTCGCACTGACTGCCCCGAGCAACCCTACAGACGCATCCGACAGATTCAAATAACTCACCCACAATGTGAGCCCACCAGCTGCGGCTACGATCGATCCTGCCTCTAAAAAATTCGACATCGACACAGTTAGAGTGGCTTTTAAACTTCCTTTACCTGCATTCGCCATACTTTTTCCTCCTCTTATATTACGCAAGATAAAAAACAGATGTTAAATCTTTCGAAACCGGTCTGTTATCACCGTTTGTTTCCATCAATGGCTCCATATACGCCCACCATTTTTTGCAAATTTCAGTCGATGCAATTTTGTTATAGTTTTCTTTATTTTCTACTTCTAAGTATGCGAACAATACTCCTGCGTTGTCATCTAGAAAAATCGAGTAGTTCTGCGCGCCGTGTTCCTTCAAAGCTTGCTTCATCTCAGGCCATAAATCATCATGTCTCGCTTTGTATTCCTCCGAAAAACCGTCTTTTAAGTACATAATTGATGCGATTCTTTCCATGTTGCCGATTCCTCCTATCAATGGGGAGAGCAATAGAATCGACCACTCCCCCACAAAATTTACTTGACTCCTACTTGTAAATATCCTGATTTAGCAGTCACACAAAAGGCATCTGCCAGATCTTGTAATTGTTGATCCGTAATCGTTTGCTGCGCGCCACCCTGTGCTTGAACTAATGTATAAACTTCTGCGGCTTTCTCTGCAGTTTCAATCAAACCAAAAACTTCGTCCATCGTGCTTCCTGCTCCAAAAATCCCGTGATGTGGCCAAATAACCAGACGAAATTCACGCATTTTTGCGGCCGTCGCCATCCCAATCGCATCCGTTCCAGGAACCATCCATGGCAAAATCCCAACACCTTCTGGGAAAACGACGATACATTCCGTACACATTTGCCATAAAGTCCGCGTGAATTCGCGTTCTTCCAATGAATGCGTAAATGTCATCGCAATAATATTCGTGGCATGGTTATGCATAATAATACGGTGATCCGAATCAATTTTCAGGCGTTCGATGTGGCTCATGAAATGCGCAGGTAACTCACTCGTTGGCACGCCACCATCTTTGAAGCCCCATAATAACTCCACGCTTTTGCCAGTGTCCGCAACTCGGATAATCCCAAGATTCACATCTGGCGCATCGATAACATTTTTAAAATACTTCCCTGAACCCGTCACGATAAAGTATCTCCCGGCAAGTTCCGTCGCGTCAAAAATCATGGGAATCGTGCGAATTACTTGGTTTGGGTTAAGATACGCGCCAACCTCCTCCTCACGAAGCAAATAACTAATATTCCCGCCGTTTCTTTCATCCCAACCTAGACGATACAAGTTCGCCGTCACTTTCATCATCTCTTGCACAAATGGTGCTGCTACTATATCTTTACTCAATTCCAATTGCCTCCTCAGACCGTTTTAACAATACTTTCTCCTCATATTCCTTCACATCTTTTAACCAAGCCTCGCGAACAGGCACATTTTGCGTCTGACAATAATAATCCCAAACCGCCGTAAAAGGGAAGTCCTTCAGTTCTTCCGTCAACGCTAAACGAGTCGTGTAATCGCCATCCAATTCAATTTTGCGCAAATACTCGGTTGGCTCCAACATCGCTTTTAAAAGAGATTTCAACGTGTTTCGCGTCCCAATAACCCAAGCTGCCACGCGGTTAATCGTTGCGTCGAAGAAATCCAGACCGATATGCGTTTTACCAAGCAGATCATTGCGAACGAGCTCGCGTCCAATTTCCTGTAACTCATCATCCATAATCACCACATGATCGCTGTCCCAACGCACCGGACGACTCACGTGTAGCAGAATCCCGTCACTAAACAGCGATAGCGACGACAACTTGTTCGAAATCACTTCCGTCGGGTGGAAATGCCCCGCGTCCATACAAATCAACTTATTCCGCGTAATCCCATATCCCATGTAAAATTCGTGCGAACCCACCGTATAAGCTTCCGCGCCAAGTCCAAACAACTTACTCTCCACCGCATCCAGCGTATATTTCCGGTCCAACTCCTCCGCAAAAATCGTATCAAGCGACTCCATCAAACGCTTACGCGGCGCCAACCGATCCACTGGATTATCCTTGAAACCATCTGGAACCCAAAAATTATTGATCGATGTTTGTCCGAGTTCCTCACCAAAGTAAGCCGCAACCGTCCTAGCTCGCTTACCATGCTCAATCCAGAAATCACGAATCCGCTTATCCGGATGACTAAGCGTGAAACCATCTTCCGAGTTAGGATGCGAGAAAAATGTTGGATTAAAATCTAGTCCCAATCCCTCTTCCTTCGCCCAAGCAACCCATTTCGCGTAATGCTTCGGCTCAATCTCATCCAAATCAACCTTCTCATCCGTATCCACATACATCGCGTGTAAGTTCACCTTATGCTTCCCAGGAATTAGCGAGAATGCCTTTTCCAAGTCTTGGCGTAACTGCTCCGGCGTATGCGCGGCACCAGGATAATTCCCCGTCACCGAAATACCTCCCGTCAGGTCCTGATCAGGATTCATGAAACCTTTCACATCATCGCCTTGCCAACAATGCATCGAAATTTTCACATCCGCCAAACGCTTCAAAACATCATCCACATTCACGCCATACTTCGCGTATTCCTCTTTTGCCCACTCATATTGCTGTTGTAATTTCTCGTTCCCCATTTAAAAAGCCTCCTGTTTTCCGGATATATTTTTGTACTTTTCTAGAATTTTCATAAAATGAACACCATCACCCGGCATGTACGTAGTCATCGGCGTCGACTTGCGAATCAACTCCCGAACCTCCGTTATGTCTTTGGCCTCCCCACTCGCAATCAACTGCACCGCCAAATTTCCAAGCCCGGTTGCCTCTGTTGGCCCCGCATGCACCGCAATCCCCGTCAAATCAGCCGTCAACTGGTTCAAAATCGCAATGTTCGCGCCACCGCCAATAATATGAAGATGCCTGATTTCCTGCCCAGTAAGCGTCTGCAACTGCTCAATCTGAATCGCATACTGAACCGCCAAACTATCATAAATAACCCGCGCTAATTTCCCCGGCGTTCGCGGAATTTCCTGTCCCGTCTCCGCACAATACGCCTGAATCTCCGCAATCATATCCGTCGGGTTCAAAAAGCGATGATCATCAACCCCAATCAAAACCGCAAACGCCTCTTCACGCGCCGCCAACTCCGCAAGCTCTGCATAACTATACGCATAGTCCTGCATCCGCGCCACCTCTTGAATCAGCCACAATCCCATAATATTTTTCAAGAAGCGAAACGTACCATAGGCCCCCCATTCATTCGTGTAGTTCGCCGCAAACGCCTCCGCGCTATTAATCGGATTCGCCAACTCTGCTCCGAGCAACGACCAAGTCCCGCTCGACAAGAACGCCCAATCATCACCAACACCAGGCGCACCAAGCACAGCCGAAGCCGTATCATGCGTCGCAACCACAATGACATCACAATCCGGCAAATCATATCGATCATGCCACCCCGTAGCAATCTCGCCCAACATCTCGCCTGGTTTCGCAAACCTCGCAAACTGCCCCGCGTCCAATCCCACTAAACCCAACAAGTCCGCATCAAATTGCCTCGTATGTAAATTCAACATTTGCGTAGAAGAAGCATTCGTCACTTCCGTCACCCGTTCACCAGTCAAAAGATATCCCAAATAATCAGGCACCATCATGACCGTTTCTGCACGTTTCTTAAACTCAGCATCCTCCACGTACAACTGATACAACGAATTAAACTGCAGAAACTGAATCCCTGTCTTATCATAGATATCCGTAGCCGAAAACTTCGCTAAAACAGCATCCATCGCCCTATCCGTACGCTTATCACGATAACTGACCACTTCGTGTAACCGCTTACCATTATAGTCCACTAAACAATAATCAACCGCCCACGTATCAATCCCTAGCGTACAATGTGTCACCCCAGATGCCTTTAACTTCTCCAACCCAATCATTATATTTGTGAGAATATGATCAATATTCCATATACAGCAATCATCAACTTTCGTAAAACCGTTCTGGAAACGGTGAATTTCAGTCAGCGCCATTTTCCCATCCACTAGTTCGCCCAACAATAAGCGACCACTAGATGCTCCAACATCCACAGCAACATGTTTCATCGCCATCCTCCTTCACACTTTTAATTTATAAACCAAGAATAAACCAAATCCGTCATTAAGTCAACAATTAAATTTGTAATTATGTAGTTTTATGTTGTTTTAATGTGGTTTTCAATTAATACTTGCTTGTAAATGTGCCTTTGTTTACAATGAAGTAGACAAGGATGTGATGAAAATGCTTGCTTTCGAGCGAAAAGACAAAATACTATCAGAAATAAAGAAAAACAAGAAAGTCCACGTATCCCAGCTAGCCAAAATTTTCAACGTCTCCGAAGAAACCATTCGGCGCGACCTAGATAAATTGGAGAAAGAAGGAATCGTGGATCGCAGTTACGGCGGCGCCACACTCAGCCAACACACAAACGAAGATTTACCGTATGCAACAAGAAACGTCATCAACGTCGAAGAAAAGAAGAACATCGCAACAAAAACAACATCACTCATCAAGACCGGCGATTCTCTCATTGCAGACACGAGTTCCACCGTTTTCGAGGCGCTGAACCTACTCGTCCGCGAGAAAGAGAATCTCACCATCATTACCAACTCAATCACAGCTGTAGACTTACTTTCCAAATTCAAAGTCCACCTCATTCTAACCGGCGGAACCCTGCGCACCAAGTCCAACTCCCTTATCGGTTCTGACGCAGCCAACACGATCAGCCGCTACTTTGTAGATTACGCGATTATCAGCTGCAAAGGCCTCTCCATGGAAAACGGCATTACCGATTCCAACGAGCCTGAAGCCGAAATCAAAAACCACATGCTAAAACGCGCCAATAAAGTCATTTTAGTCGCCGATTCATCCAAATTCGACAAAAATGCCTTCATCAAGATCGTCGACATCTCAGAAATCGACTATCTCATCACCGACCAAGAACCCACACACGATTGGCAACAATTCCTAAAAGAAAAAAATGTGACCTTGATTTATTAACTAGGAGTGAACAACAATGAAAAAAATGACAGACGAAGCCTTCTACCTGTTCGGCATGATATTTTTAGCTTTAATAATATGGTCCTATTTCACTCAAAATAGCGACTTCTTTTATTCGAGCAGAATTTATGTACTGATACTATTTGTAGCCACTATTCTAGGTAAGTATCTATTAAGCAAAACCCGTCAAAAAACAAGTCACACATCAAGAGCAACCGCCCTAAAAGAATCTCTAGACAACGGTCTCATTGTTTTTGGCATGATCTTCTTGACGATGACGATCATATCATTTTTCACTCAAAATAGTACTCTGATCTATGAAGGTCGATTTTTCTTAATCATCTTTCTCTTAGCGAACATCACAGGAAGATACTTTTTTAAATCGAAAAAACATGAAAACTAGCTAGAAACCGAAAAAAACCTCCAGAGTAGCGAAAAACCGCCACCCCAAAGGTCTAAAAATCTATTAAGAAAGCCCAGAGTAGTCCACCAAACCCTCAGCGGGCCGACAAATGCTTAGATGCTAGGCAAAGACGAGTACCGGAGCGGAGCGTATATTTATACGTGAGCACCGGAACGGAATCTTTAACGACGCAGCTGAGCGTTTGTCGGCCCGCTTAATTTTATAGGAGGTGGTTCATGTGACCTATTTCCATTACCCAATAAGATCCCATTACCACAACAATCGCAATGAATGCTGCAAACAGAATATTACCGACTTGGATACGTCCGTTTTGACCTTCCGTCATGTGCATGAACATGAGTAGTTGCAAAGCTGCTTGAATGAACGCGAAGATAAAGATAACCGTAATGATTACAGATTTACTTAGCGTAGATTCGAAAACAACCCAGACAGCCAACAATGTTAATGCGATCGATAGGGCAAAACCAACGATATGTTTCCACGGAATGCCTTCTTCAGCGTGTGCCGTGTTCGCTTTATTTTTTGCCATATTAATTCACCATCCCTAACAGATAGACACCTGTGAAGATGAAAATCCACACAACGTCTAGGAAATGCCAATAAAGGCTTGAAATGAATACTTTTGATGCTGCTTGTGGTGTTAAGCCGCGCATTTTTATTTGAATCAGGATAAACGCGATCCAGAACAAACCAATCGTTACGTGGAGACCATGGGTGCCCAGTAATACGAAGAATGCAGACCAGTAAGAGCCAACTTTCAGTGTAACGCCTTCCATCACGTAATTCGTGAACTCAAAGATTTCAAATCCTACGAACCCTGCGCCTAGAATAAGCGTAATAATCGAATACACCATCAGACGCTTGACGTTACCTTTGCGCATCTCACCGATAGCAAGTCCACACGTAAAACTACTTGTTAAAAGTAGGAATGTCATAATCAGAACGAGCGGTAACTCGAACATTTCGGACGGTGGGTGACCCGCATTAGAGCCACCACTATACATAACAAAATACGTTGCGAACAATGTACCGAATAACGCAATCTCGGCGCCTAGGAAAATCCAGAAGCCTAAAATGTTTAAACGACCTTGCTCCGATTGATATTCTAACGGAAGGCTGGAATTTTCTTTTATAGGTTCCATGGGTTACCCTCCTTTATGCCAGTTTTAAATTCACGTGCTGCTTGTTCTTCGGTAGCCACGATTTCAGGTACTTCCACATGGTAACCGTCGTCCTTCTTGAATGAACGGTATGCAAGACATGCAAGTACACCAAGACCACCAAGAATTCCAAGCCAGTACCAATAAAAGACCAGTCCGAAGCCTGCGATAAAGAAGAACACCGACATCACGAAGCCTAGTAATGTATTGTTTGGCATGTGAATGTGTTTGTACTCTTTGTCATCATTATACGTTTCGCCGCGTTGTTTTTTCTCCCAGAAATCGTCCAAATCGTTCCATTCTGGCAATTTAGCGAAGTTATATTTTGGCGGTACAGCAGAAGAAGTTGCCCACTCAAGCGTACGCGCATCCCACGGATCACCAGTTGTTTCACGTTTAGAGTGTTTATGACTGTAAACGATATTCCAACATAGAATTAGGAATGCTGCTCCCATTAGGAACGCACCAACAGATGAGATAAAGTTAAGTGTAGTCCAGCCGTCGCCCTCCACATATGTGCTGATACGACGTGGCATACCATCAAGTCCTAGGAAATATTGCGGGAAGAAACATACGTTAAATCCAACCACAAATATCCAGAAGAACCACTTACCAATTTTTTCATTCAAACGATAACCGACCATTTTTGGATACCAGTAAATCAAACCTGCGAAACAGGAGAATACGGTTCCGGCGATTAGTACGTAATGGAAATGCGATACTAGGAAATACGTGTTGTGATATTGATAATCGGCTGCTGCCATCGCAAGCATAACCCCTGTAACCCCACCAATAACAAAGTTCGGTATGAATGCCAGTGACCAAAGCATCGGTGTGGTGAAGGATATTCGCCCTTTATACATGGTAAAGAGCCAGTTGAATATCTTGATTCCGGTCGGTATCGCAATCATCATCGTCGTAATGGAGAAGAACGAGTTAACTGCTGCCCCGGAGCCCATTGTAAAGAAGTGATGGACCCAAACTAGGAAACTTAGCAAGGAAATAACAACAACCGCTGCTACCATTGCTGGGTAACCAAATAGTTTTTTCTTCGAGAAGGTTGAAATAATCTCGGAGAAAATACCGAATGCCGGCAAAATAACGATATATACTTCCGGATGTCCCCAAACCCAGAACAGGTTGGCCCACATCATCGGAATCCCGCCATTTGCGAGTGTGAAGAATGCCGTCCCGAATAGGCGGTCAAACGTCATTAGAGCTAGCGCCACAGTAAGTACTGGGAACGCGAATACGATAATTAAACACGTAATCAGCGACGTCCACGTGAACATTGGCATTTTCATCAGCGTCATGCCTTTCGTTCGCATACGTAGAATCGTGACCATGAAGTTGATCCCGGTCATCAGCGTACCAATACCGGCAATCTGGACTCCGAGTAAGTAGAAGTTAATCCCATAACCTGGACTAAATTCCTCGGCGAGCGGTGCGTAGTTTGTCCAACCAGCTGCTGGGCTACCACCGATTACGAAGGAAATATTGAATAGCATTGCCCCCATAAAGAATGTCCAGAAACTTAAGTTGTTCAAAAATGGGAATGCAACATCACGCGCCCCGATTTGAAGCGGCACAACGATGTTCATTAAACCAATAACGAACGGCATCGCCATAAATAAAATCATAATTGTTCCGTGAGTCGTAAATACTTCATTGTAATGCTGGGCGTCTAGAAACTCCATCCCTGGCATTGCAAGTTGGGTACGAATCATGAGTGCATCGACCCCACCACGGAAAAACATTAGTACTGCTGCCAAAAGATACATGATCCCAAGGCGTTTGTGGTCAACAGAAGCGATCCATTCCGTGAATAGCCACTTCCATTTTTTTGTATAAGTTAGTAACACGACGATACCAATGCTGACAAGAGCGATCGAAATTTGGGCTCCTAAAATCAGCGGGTCGCCGGTGATGATAAATTCATCTAAACTCATGTTGAAATACCCCCCTTTTTAGTGTCCCGATTGATCGTGATCTGTTGCTTCATCGGTTTTGATTTCTTTACCCATTTTTTCCATTTCTTCATCGTAATGCTTGTCTTTCTTGTAACCAGTGCCATTTGGAATAATCTTTGGTTTCATGTCCATTTGCTCAAAACGCGGATTCGTAATCGTCACCGGACGTGCTGGCAAAATTGGTTCTTTCGTTCTTGTATCTTTTGCATTTGGATCATGTGGGTTTGTCAGTTCAAAGCCGAAACGTTTATACGCATAGAAAACGTACTCTGGATCTGCGGCTGGATCAACAAACGCCATATGTGTGCCTGCATAAGATTGTGGTTTCACGTTGCCTGGTAATAATAATTTATCATAGCGGTCTTGCGATAAAGTCGGCGAATCAGCTTTCGTCTTCAACGCCCATTTTTCGAAATCGGCTGGTTTTTGTGCGACAACATCAAATACTTGTCCGGCAAAACCTACTCCGTTAAAGTTCGAGTTACGTCCTTTAAACGTTCCTGTTTCGTCCGCTTGCAAGTACAAATCCATCGTCATGCCACTCATCGCGTACTTCTGTCCACCAAGTTGTGGCACCCAGAAACTCGTCATCGAGTCTACCGCGGTAAGTTTGAATAATACCGGTCGATCAGTTGGAATATGTACATAGTTTACAGTTTCAATCGACTGATCTGGATAACTAAAGAACCATTTCCAGTTTGCGCTAGTCGCATAAATAATAATTGGATCCTTGTGTGACGTAACCTCTGGCGCTTTTTCGTTCGCGTAAATCGTTTGCACTGTTGGAATAGCTAATGCAATAACGATCGCAACCGGAATCAACGTCCATAAAATTTCTAATTTCGTACTACCGTGCATGTTTGGTTCGTAGTTGGAATGATCTTTTCTCTCGCGATATTTCGTAATCATAATAACGAATAACACGAAGATCGTGAGTACAATGATAAGCATGAAAATAATCGAATAAATGATTAGATCGCTTTGACTTTGCGCTACTGGACCTTTTGGATCTAGTACCGTCAAATCACCACAGCCGCTTAGAAGTCCAACAAAGACCAGCGATACTGTAAGTAGCAATGACTTGAGCATTTTTGACACCCGAATCCCCTTCTTTCCTTTTGATGTTTGTTGCTGTGTATTTTTGCGCAAAAATACAACTCTACTCTCTGATTTCCCCTCAGAAAAGTACTCCCCTAATTGATAATATATCGAAATATGTATCGTTATACGGCCAACTAGATTGTTTAGATTTCTCACAATATCACAAACTTTTAAATCGTGAAATTATGCATTTGAAACTGCATGTGCATACTCGTATACTATTATAGCTTATTTGACGTCTATATTCAAAGCATCGACACAAGTTATTTTTTTCACAATATTAAACGTTACTATATGAGCATGCCTCTCTCTTGAATATAATTCCTTTTTAGTAATATGTCTTGAAAAAAACATGGGGAGAACGCCCATTTCGACTTGTTTGGAATGTCACGATTAGAACCAAATTACCCAGTGAGATTATCCAGAAAAGCGCTTTCTCATCAGTGTGTCAGCTCTTTATATCTACTACCAAAACAATAATCGGTCTAGTCCATGCGCACATTGCTTCATTTTCACATATTCGTGGTTAGTTCCTAAATCCGATGGGTAAACAAGATAGCGAGCGTGGAAGGACAAATTGTGAAATTAACCGCTCAATTTGTTCGCGCTTACATTGGGGCTGTAAATCTATTACATGTCGAACAGCCACAACAAAAAATCGAGGGGTGTTAGTTGGATGAAGAAGTTTTTGGGTAAATCAGTTTTATTTTTGGTAGCGTTTGCGTTGTTGTTCGCGACATTTGCACCGGGGGCATCGGCACATGGCTATATTTCAAAACCAGAAAGTCGCGCTTATTTGGCGAAATTGGGAATTAACCAAAATGCTGGCGCGATTCAATGGGAACCACAAAGTATTGAAGCAACGGGAAATTTCCCACTTGGCGGACCCTCTGATGGTACTATCGCGGGTGGGGGTAAGTTTCCAGAAATGGACGCTCAAACTCCTGATCGCTGGCACCATGTAGACCTTTTAGGTGGACAAAACAACTTCACTTGGACGCTCACTGCGCTTCATAGAACGAAGGAATACAAGTATTACATTACGAAAAAAGGTTGGAATCCAAATAGTCCACTAACTCGTGGTGACCTGGAATTGCTGACTACGATTGATGCGCATAATGAAGTTCCGACTTCCACCACCGTGAACCACAAAGTGCCGCTTCCAACTGACCGCAACGGCTATTATGTTGTGCTTGGCGTTTGGGAAATCGCGGATACTGGGAATGCTTTTTATCAAGCTGTTGATGTTAACTTGATTAATAATGGGACAATGACGTTGCAATAAACTACATTAAATCCGGCCTCAAACCGGGAGCTAGTGATGTTTAGCAAGAATTTTGCTATCCGCTGTGCTTCTCGTTTGGGGCTTTTTGTTATGCAATTTCGTAAAAGGAATCTCATAAAATATATAGTAATCATTATATAAACATGCTAATATATAGTTATCATTATATAAAAGGAGGTCTTTTTAGTGGAATCGTTAAAATTCGAGGCTATCTATATGTATATCGATATCAGTCGCAGTCGGCACGTCTTTTCTACACTACATGACGGGACAAAAATCCTCACATATATCGCGGACAGCATTAATACCGCTTATCAAGACCAGTTGTTGACGCCGTTTACAATTAAAGATGGTGATGCAATTGTTGGGGGCGTCTCTGATTTCCAACTGTTACCGGATATTTATAGTCATTGCTTAACGTTGTATTATTCACCTCATTTCAAGGCTCATTTTAGCGCGATTCCAGCCGTCGTGGATGAAACGCTTAATTTCTACTTTGGAGTTGGGATTGGTTATATTGATACACCCGCTACCGAAGATCTGCAGAACATCAATATCGTCAATGGAACCAGCATCATTAATGCGATTGAAGCTTCTGAAAGAGCCAAGCAAATCATGAAATCACAGCAAGGTCAAAGGCCTAGCGCAATTGACAGTGATGAGGACTATTTTTTCGATAAGCAGCCGTTTAAATTCTACTGTATCGCAGAGCCCAAGTCGTTTGGTAATGCGGTTAACGCGATGTTCTTTCTTGCTTTTGAGAAGCTGATTAAAAGTGACAAACAGCGTGACCTTTTTCGTATGAAAGATAGTTATCCTGATTATAGCAACATTAAAATCGGCACAGCGCTCGGTTATGGCGCGCTCAGTAAAGCCGATATTTCCTCCCGAATCAGCGTTCTTATTGCGAATTCCGACTACTTTCTATACAAAAAAATTCGATTGGATATCGTAGCCTATTTAGCCGATCTGCAAAAAATGATGGGAGGCGCTAGTCATGGCTAGTCTACTTTTCCCACTACTCCTGTGCCACTTTCTAGCCGATTTTGTGCTACAAACGGACAAAATGGCTAGCATCCAAAAAAGAGCGCTTCTCTTATCATAAATTGCAGCAGTTGGGATGGCACATCTTCGCGCATTTCTATCTGTATTTACTTGCGATTATTGTGTATTTTTGTTGGTTTGATAGCAAAATCAGTTTTTGGGCGCTACTACTCATGATTTTAGGACTCACAATCGTTCATTTCATCATTGATTTAGCAAAAGCACCCATAGAAAAGCTGTTTCGCGATACCAAAATGGTTCACTTATTCACCTACATTTCCGACCAAATCCTGCACATTACCACAATTTATATCGCAGTATGGCTAGTTTTCAACGAACAGATCACACTGATTCCCGCACAGTTAAACAACTATCCAAAATTCTGCGCACTGGCTTCACTTGCCATCATCATTGTTTATTTGATCGGCTATTTGATTCCGTACGTACTCGAAGTGCTAATGCCTGGGTTCAATTTGGAAAAGAAATCGATATCGTTCACGAAACAAAGTGGAAAAATAATCTTGACAAAAAATCAGGAAATACCAATCGTATCTAATAAAGAATTGAAAGCTGGGCGATATATCGGTGGATTGGAACGCTTGCTGCTACTCATTTTCATGGTATTACAAATCTATTCAGCAATTCCAATCATCATTGCCTTGAAAACGTTAGCGCGATTCAAAGAACTAGAAAACAATCGAACTTTTGCAGAATATTATTTGATTGGTAACTTCCTGAGCATGATATTCGGAGTGTTAATTTCTCTCGTCTTTATTTATATTTTAAAGTTGTAATCGTTATATTTGTCTTGTTTTTGTTTGTTTCATTATAATAATACACATAAAACAACATAAATAAAGGAGAAAATCACATGATTCAACATGAAATGTATATCAATGGGGAATTTGTTTTATCTAGCAACGGAGAATTTTTTGACGTTATCAATCCTGCTACCGAGAAAATTATTTCGCAAGTACCAAAAGCTACAAAAGCGGATGCAAAACGGGCGATTGATGCTGCCGAGGATGCGCAAATTGCGTGGGAAGCCCTGCCTGCTGTAGAGCGTGGCGTTTACCTACATAAAATCGCTACAAAAATCCGGGAACAAGTGCCTAAAATCGCCAAACTTATTTCAGAGGAAGTCGGAAAAACGCTAGCCTTATCCGAGGTCGAGGTGAATTTTACCGCTGATTATTTAGACTATATGGCCGAATGGGCGCGCAGATATGAAGGTGAAATTTTACAAAGTGACCGGCCAAATGAGCATATTTTCGTATTCAAGAAAGCGATCGGGGTCACGACTGGAATTTTGCCATGGAACTTCCCGTTCTTCTTAATTGCTCGAAAAATGGCTCCAGCGCTCATTACCGGGAATACGATTGTAGTGAAACCAAGCGCGGAATCACCCAATAATGCGGTCGCTTTCACGAAAATTGTGGATCAAATCGGATTACCGAAAGGCGTTTACAACATGATAACTGGGCGTGGCGGTGAAATCGGTGATGAACTTGCGGGAAATCCTAAAGTCGGCCTCGTTTCCTTGACTGGTAGCGAACCTGCTGGCCAAAAAGTGATGCAAGCGGCGAGTGAGAATATCACCAAAGTAAACCTAGAACTCGGCGGGAAAGCACCGGCAATTGTTCTAAACGACGCCGATTTAGATTTAGCCGTCAAGGCGATTGTTGATTCTCGTGTGATTAACAGCGGTCAAGTTTGTAACTGTGTGGAGCGTGTTTACGTGCAAGAAGATGTGAAAGATGCTTTCACTGCGAAGTTTGTAAAAGCAATGGAAGCCGTTCAATATGGTGATCCGCTGGCATCTGCCGACCTCGACATGGGACCACTCGTGAACAAAAGCGCCCAACAATCCGTTCAAGCGAAAGTAGATCGTGCCGTTGCGCAAGGTGCAAAAATTTTGACTGGTGGGAAAGCTGTTGAGGGAACCGGGTTCTTCTTCCAGCCAACCGTTATTGGCGAGGCGACCAACGATATGGAAATTATGCACGATGAAGTATTTGGCCCGGTCGCGCCGATTGGGACATTCAAAACGCTGGATGAAGCGATCAAACTCGCCAATGATTGCGATTACGGCTTAACTTCTTCCGTTTATACAACGAATCTAGACCGCGCGATGAAGGTCATTCGTCAACTGAAGTTCGGTGAAACGTATGTAAACCGGGAAAACTTCGAGGCGATGCAAGGCTTCCACGCAGGATTCCGCAAATCAGGAATCGGTTGTGCAGACGGAAAACACGGACTCGAAGAATATCTGCAAACACACGTCGTATACTTACAATTCGACCAAAATATCCAATAAAAATAGAGCACTCGCAAGGCCTTTTGTTCAGACTTTTCGAGTGCTCTATTTTTTATTATTTGGCTACAACTGGGATGTATAATGTGAAATCTGCTTCACGCAAATCCTCTAAATTAAAAGTACCTGCAACGCCAACTGTGTCGCTACCCATGACTTCACCGTAAGATTGACCAATGAATCCATCGATTGCTGTCCGTTCTTTTTCCGTTGTTACGAATTTAGCATACTGGCCTTCCGGAATTTCGAACGATGTATCGCCATTATCCGTGCCAGATTTGGCCACTAGGTACGTTTGCACGCCGTCGATATTGGCATTAATGCCGACAAAATCTTCTGCTGTTTTCGCGAAATCTGCTACGGCCGACTCTTTGATACCGCTCATAACCGCGAAACCTTCTTGTGGATTAAATGCTGGAATTTCAACTCTGCTTCCAGAAAAAACTTCTTTGTTTAATTGTACAATTTCAAATGACATACTTTTTCCCTCCAAAAGTTACTGTAAATTTGTTATGATGTAACTATAACATGGGAATGTTGACAACTGTATGTCATCATTGGAATTAGAAGGAGCAATTAAAATGAAAATTGAACGGCTCATTGGAATTATTATGTTACTTCTTCAACGTGAACTTGTCAGCGCTTCGGAAATGGCGGCGATGTTCGAAGTGACAAAACGGACGATTTATCGTGATATCGACACGCTTTCCATGGCAAATATTCCGATTTATACGCTACCCGGAGTCAAGGGCGGCATCGGGATTATGCCAACATATAAAGTCGATAAGAAACTGCTCACCGTCGAGGATTTAACAGCGATTATCACTGGTTTGAGCGGCTTTGAACAACTTTTGTCCTCCACTGACATCAAAAAAGCACTGCTAAAAATGAAAAATATGCTTGGCCATAAAAATCAGCTCCCCGCGGCTTCTATTTCACTAGATTTTTCGAATTTAGCGATGAAACAGGAGTTTAACGAGAGCGTGGAGCAGCTCCATTTAGCAATTAAGAAGCAACAGTTGGTAGCCCTGACCTATATTGATCGCGATGGCAACCAAACCACAAGGAAAGTGGAACCGTACCATTTACTTTTTCGCAATCGGTCTTGGTATTTGCAGGGATACAGCTTGGAGCGCCAGGATTTTCGCACGTTTAAATTATCGCGCGTCCTCGAATTAGAAGTCTCTGCTGAGTCGTTTGAGGCACGTCCATTTATACTGAAACCGTTCCAATCGCAAGCCTCACCGCCATTTGAGATGACAGAAGTGCACCTTATTGTCGACAAAATAGCTCGAGAACAAATCGTCATGCGGTTCGGGATGACGACGATAGAACCATTGGATGCATCACATTTTTCAGCAAAAGTAATGCTACCAAATCACGAAGCTGGCTATCGATTTCTGCTCCATTTAGGTGCGCATGTGACCGTCCGCAAGTCTGGTGATTTTTATGAAGATTTCGTCGCATATTTGAAGGAAATTCAAAGTAAGTATGACTAGAAACTATTTTTTCCGAGCCGCGACGAGTAACATCATTGGTCGGCGCAACTCATCAGGCATATCCGGGTGGCTAGCTAACATCGCCGCATCCGGTTCAGGCTCCACCAATTTCACCAATTCAAAGCCTGTCTCAAGAAGCGTGTTCACATAAGTCGTCATCGTTTTGTGATACTTCGTCACAGCCTCACCTAAGAAATTCGCCGTCCGCAGACCTTCCGTGAAATACTTATCGACCGGCCAATGCAGTTTATTTCCATCCTCATCATAGTACCAATCCTGCGTTCCTTGCGCTGTAAAAACAGGATGTTCCACAGAGAAAAGGAATGCCCCACCTGGCCGTTTACTTTCTCGCAGATCGCTTGAAACGACGCAATATAATGGAACGTAAGCGAGCTAATCACCACGTCAAAACTTGCATCCGGGAAATCGATATCCTCAAGCGCCTGATGGATGTAAGTGATTTTCGGTGAATCTGTTTTCTTGCGGGCTTCGGCGAGCATATTTTCTGAAATATCCACGCCTACCGCTGAATCCGCGCCATTTTCGATTGCATATAGACAATACCAACCAAATCCACAACCGAGATCAAGCACTCGTTTCCCCGCGAAATCAGGCATCATTTTCTGAAACTCATGCCATTCTCCAGCACCTTTCAAACCCTCCACCGAGCGATTCATTTTGCTGTACTGCTCGAAAAAAGCAGGATTATCATATTTATTTTCTTTCATCTTGGTACACCTCTTTCTTTTATGTAAACATTATAACAAAAAACCGCTATCCATGAAAATCTTGAAATTAAAATATCGCCACGCTCTTTAACAAAGCTTACAAAAACGATCAAAATAAAATCCCCAATTTCCCCCAGCATACTTAATCAGAAATAGAAAAAGGACAAACAAGAGCACTCGTACCACTCTTTTTTGTCCCTATTTCTTAAACTTCTTGGAGGTCCGTCAACGTACCACAAATATTCTTCGTAGCTGGATAAACTTGCGTATAAACCTCATACAGTTTTTCGTATTTTTTCACATTTTCCGCTCGAGGTGTGAAGGTCGCGTCCTTATATTGCACGAACACATCGCGACAAGCCTCAAAATCCGCAAACCAGCCACTGCCGACAGCCGCGAGCATACACGCACCAACGCCCGGCCCTTGCTCCACCTCTAAACGAATGATTTCCGCATTGAAAATATCCGCCTGCATTTGCATCCAATCCGCATTCTTAGCACCGCCGCCAACACTGATGATCTGCTTAAACTTCTTATTTTTAGCCTCTTCCATCAATATCTGCGCATCTTTCAAGCTAAAAGTAATCCCCTCAAGTACTGCACGCGCGAAATGTTTCAGCTCATGCCTCGTATCGATACCGATAAAACTACCACGAATTTTCGAATCCACATGCGGCGTCCGCTCACCGACAATATACGGCGTGAAAAGCAAGCCCTCACTGCCCGGTGCAACGGTATAAACATCCGCCAACAACTCTGCGAAACTCAAACCCTTGCCGAATGTATTTTTAAACCAGTTCAGCGAATTTCCCGCGGCAAGCGTCACACCCATCGAATAATTAGCGTTCGGAATTACATGGTTGAAGAAATGCAATTTTCCTTTATAGTTTGATATATCCGCTTCAAAAGAACTGAAAACACCACTGGTACCAAGCGAAACAAGCGCGTAATCCTCACTCACAACACCCGCTCCGAGTGCCGCACACGCATTATCCGCGCCCCCAGCAAACACCTTCACTTCTCGTTTCAAGCCAAAGCGCTTCGCATAGCCCGCATTCACCACCCCGACCTGCTCCATCGAAGAAACAACCGGTGGCAAAATGGACATCGCGATCCCGAACTTCTCGCAAATTTCCGCTGACCAATCACGCTTTTCAATATCAAATAACGACGTTCCCGCAGCATCCGAGTACTCACAATGCATATTCCCCGTCAGAACAAACGCCAAATAATCTTTCGGCAACATAATTTTCCGAACCTCAGCCCAAACTTCCGGCTTATTTTGCTGCAACCATAAAATTTTAGGTAGCGTGAAGCCTTCCAGCACAATGTTTTTCGTGATTTCAATCATCGAATCGCCGAACTCCGCCATGATTTGCTCACATTGCTTCGTCGTCCGCACATCGTTCCATAAAATCGCCGGATGCACAATCTTATCCTCCTCGCCAAGCGTTACCAGCGAATGCATCTGCCCAGAAAAACTGATAGCCTCAAGCTCTGCGCCAAAATCAGCCACTTCAATGCTAAGTCGCGTCAAAACTTCTTCATAAGCAACCACCCAATATTCCGGATGCTGCTCAGAAAACCCCGGCGCCGGCGAATCAATCTCATACTCCGCCGAAGCCTCACCAATCACTTGCCCCGCCTTATTCATGACGATTCCTTTTAGAGAACTCGTTCCAAGATCAATGCCCAGTACATAACTCATCAGCTAAAACTCCCTCAAAATAAATAATCATTCAAAACAGATTTCACATATTCGATATGACTCGATTCTAGTTTAATATCGTCGCCATTTTTATAAGCATAGTCAGAAAGCGACTCCAAGTCCTCTTTCCCAGCCAAAATCGACTTCCCGATATCCGTACCTGACCATTTACCATAACGCTCCGCAAGCAAGTTCTCGATAAACTTGTCCTCGATCAATTTCGCAGCTACTTTCAGCCCGCGAGCAAACGTATCCATCCCAGCAATATGTGCTAGCAACAAGTCTTCCATCGCAAATGAAGAACGTCTAACCTTCGCATCAAAGTTAACGCCACCTGGAGCAATCCCACCATTTTGCAAAATTTCATACATCGCCAGCGTCACATCCATCACGTTCGTTGGAAACTCATCCGTATCCCAGCCAAGCAACATATCCCCTTGGTTCGCATCAATCGAACCCAACGCGCCAAATTCGCGTGCCACACGTAACTCATGCTCAAAAGTATGACCAGCAAGCGTCGCATGGTTCGCCTCCAAGTTCAGCTTAAAGTCACCCTCTAAACCATAATTCTTAATGAACGCCATCGTTGTCGCTGCATCAAAATCATATTGATGTTTTGACGGCTCTTTCGGTTTCGGCTCAATAAGGAATTGCGGTTTGTGACCAATTTTCTCACCATACGCAATCGCCATTTTGAATAAACGCGCAATATTATCCTGCTCGAATTTCATATCCGTATTTAAAAGCGTCTCATAACCCTCACGGCCGCCCCAGAATACATAGTTCGCGCCACCAAGTTTCTTAGAAATATCCAGACCCTTCTTCACTTGCGCCGCTGCATACGCGAACACTTCCGGGTCATTCGTCGAACCCGCACCATTATTAAAACGCGGATGAGAGAACATATTCGCCGTATTCCAAAGCAATTTGATACCCGTCTGATCCATTTTCACTTTAATCAAATCCGTAATTTCATCCAAATTATTCATGAATTCTTCAATCGAATTACCCGCTGGCGCCACATCGATATCGTGGAAACAGAAATACTCCACACCCAGTTTTTCAAGGATTTCAAAGAACGCCTCGACGCGATTTTTCGCCGTACCCATCTCTGTTGCCCCGATCCAAGTGCGCTCATTCGTAGGCATTCCAAACGGATCACTACCATCTTGAGTCATTGTGTGCCAATACGCCACCGCAAAACGCAGGTGCTCCTTCATCGGTTTACCTAAAACAATCTCATCCGCCTTATAATGACGAAACGCAAACCGATTTTTCGTTGCCTTACCTTCAAATTGAATCTTCTCTACTTGTGGAAAATAACTCATAATATATAGCCTCCTCATAAAATTAACACACTTATTTTTATTAGTTTGTGCGTCGAACTAACTATAAAAATATCATACCTTTTTTAGCTTCGTTTGTAAAGCGGTTTCATTTGTTTCCCGCAAATAAAAACCACGAACGTGTTTGCTCGCAGTTTCGGTGCACATGCATTCATAGGGAAAAAATCATCTCTTATCGAATATCACATAATGCTACTATAGAATATGTTATGCGCTATTCAAAAAGCCGAAAGAAAAAAGAAAGGATAAAAATCATTTTCTCTCTTACGCACCCAATGTGTCAGGCGATTTTCGCCAGTATCACACAATGGCATCGAGTGATACTTGGCAGTACAGAAGGGGGGCGATATAATGATATTAACACATAACCAGTGTAAAGCGAAGGCGACTGGTATTATTGAAAATGAAATAATACCCGAATATGAAATATATATCTATTTTACTAACCTTTCTGTGAAAAGGTAATACACAGTCGGATATAATATTTCAAAATCATTTTCTGGTGAATAGAAGAAAAGGGTGCATCGTACCATTACGATGCACCCTTTTAGTTCAAATTTAAATACCCGTTTTGGCAATTAGATTTCGTTTACTTTGAACAACTTTACCAGTGCTAGTATTTTTAACTGTGACAATCGTATAGCCCGAGTAGGTTGGTGTTCTGTGACTTGCTTTTGCAAAGTATTTATAGGTTGTAATGCGGATGGGGAACTGCGCACCAGCTTTACCACTGATTGCTAATCCCAAAGCGCTAGCGCCACCCATCCAAGTGATAATAGTAGCGACTGATTTTCCAGTGCCAACTGCACCAGCACCGAGACCGAGAACGAAGGTTGCAATATCACGAACTCCCTGTTCACGATTTTGATATTTGACGGATTTGTTCACATAGCTTGAGCTGTGGAAATAATGACCTGCGATAGCGGCAGGAGCTGTGACGCCAGAATTATCGACAGGTACATTGGCTCTTAACATCATTTCTGGAACATCACCGTACACGGAAGCAAAGTTAGAATCTTCAAGACTGTTAAAAATTTGCTCACCGTTCAGGTTGTTTATTTCTTCCACAGGTTGATCTTCTTCTGCGCTTGCAAAGGTAGGTAGAGCGGTAGCTGCGATTAAGCTAGTTGCTATCGCGAGTGAAATCATTTGTTTTTTCATCATAAGTATCCCCTTTTCTCTTTATGGTATGCTATAATTATAGCATATAAATACAGTTATAGGAATATATTGTCATAATAATAGCTATTATTCGTAAATAAAGAGAAGGAGATGATAGGATGCAATTTATTAAATCAAGTGCAGGAGCAATTATAGGGGTGTTTGTTTTCTTTGGTTGTTTTTTATACGTAGCGTTCACAACGGGCTATCCATTTCCGATGGTGATGTGTTTAATAGCCACAGTGGCTTTTGCTCTTTTGACGCTCCAGCAATACTATCACTATAGGAAGCGTCAAAAAAAATAATGGCGCTTTAACACAGGAAAGAAAATAGCGCAAAAAAGAAGATGCTTCTCATCATAATTGGTGAGGGGCATCTTCAGTGTATGTACAGGAGTCTGTATGGGGAGAAGGTGGTACTTAAAGGGTTGGATAAATGTCAATAAAGTAGACATTTAAATAACAGAGAAGGGCGCTGAACAAAGCATTGCTTTGTTCAGCAAACTTTGCTCTTCCATTTTTCACTTTAACTTACGAGTTGATATCAAAAATTCACTGGATAAAAAAAGCGTTAGTAAAAAGAAAATGCCACTGGGAATAAAGAAAACAAACATTCCTTCGTTGAAATTTAACATATCGACATACGGTAAAATAACGAATAATACATTTAAAATCATAACTAATGTAATCATAATTCGCCTCAGACGAAATTTCACTACAAAGAAAGAAAAACATGTAAGGGTAAGACAAAGGATGACAACAATATATCCTATTAGCTGGTTATCATCTAATTTAATGCCATTCCCAACGCCTGTAGCAAATATTAAAGATAGGACACAAATAATGCTATAGCAAATGAAAAATAGGAGTGTTTGATAGTATTTTTTATTCGAATTCATTATCTCACCTCTTTCTTTTAAAATGGCCCATATTTCGTTGGATAGTAAGGAGCATTCACTTCACCTGGCAAAAAATAAGGTGCTACGATGAAAGTTGTTGGTCTCACAAGTACAAGTGGGAGACTGCCACTTCCATAGTATAAAGCTTGCCAAACTAATTTAGAACAATATGCTTTATCATACGTCCCCTTCAATGTTGTACCCAAATTATACTCTACATGCCTATTTTTTTAAAGCCCGTGACTAGATGACCAATATCTCCAGTCTGCCCAATCCGCAATATTATTCCTTACTCGTTTTCAAACGATACACAGTGGTCCACGCACTCTTGTACTTATCAAACCAAGCTCCTTTTTGCAATTGCCGATTATTATCTTTTTGCGTATACACCCCATCTTTATAACCGGGCATATCTAGTATCCAATTGTCCGTGGTTGCTATAGCTGCATGTCCAATAAACGGAGCCCATGGTTCACGGACACCACTCACGACAGCAAAATCTCCTTTTTGAATCGTGTTCACAAATTTCGCCTTGTTGTATGCAGTCGTTCTTCCTTCACTTGCATATAGTTCGGCCATAGAAACGTTTTTTCTAATTGAATCCAAGCAAAGTACGCATAGCTTTCTATTGAAAGTACTTTATCGTCAATCGCTTTTTTATAAATAGCTGTAATCTCTATACCATCCCGTGTATAAGATTCGTTAGAATCAAAATAGTTAGTTTCTGAAGCAGACACGAAACTTCCGCCTCCAAATAGAATGCTTCCACACAACAATAATGCCGTACCTTTTTTAATACCCTTTTCATAATGATGCTCCTTTGTTGTTTTTTAATCAGATATTCATGACACCAATATCCGTTTAATGCTGTTCTGATTAGTAAAATATAATCATAAACCATTCCATAATGTTCGTCCCATCACCCTTCCTTACTATATTGTCATTTCATTTGAAGCTACCTTTTTTAACAATCCACAAAAAATACACTCTATCTAGTGTACTATCACTCATCCATTTAGCAATCTCTCCACCAATGAAATACTGCCCTTCATCATTAGGATGAATACCATCTGGTAACAGATGCTCATACATCGATTTTTCATTGTACAAATCTAGGTATGGCGCATTGTACTTGTGAGCGATATTTTTAATAGCAGTTCCGTAGTCTTTTAGATAAATGCCAAGATCGTTTGGGTAACTATCAGCATTTTTATTATCATTGGCTGACTGGCGAGAACGCCACATCGGTGTTATGAAATACATTTTTTTGTTTTGGGCTTTTAATTTCAATGCCAAGGTATTGAGGGCACCATAAAATGTTTTTTTATCTACACTATCTTCTGTACCTAGTGGTGTATTGTAATAGAAATCATTCGTACCACCAAAAATGACAACATGTGTGATTGTAGATACATCCATTGTTTCTAGTTGTGTCAGGATGGAGGCTGTAGCTCTATTATTTGGGGCGATAGAAGCCCCGCTAATTCCCCCATTTTGAATAGTTGGTAATCGCAGTTTCTTTGCTACAATGCTCGGATACGCTATGTTTGCTCTAAGTCCTGTTGTAATGCTATCTCCCATAAATAATATGTTGGATTTATCCCATTTAGCATGATCTTTTGGAATTTCACTTATTTTGACCGTACTACTTGACATGACTTCGCTATTTTTATTATAGGTTTTCACAATAACTTCATCTGCAAGTTTGGTGATTTTCCCCTCGATGTAAAAACGGATTTTATGGTTGATCACGTCCCCGCCATAATAGATTTTCTGATTGACTTGAACGCTCATTTTCACGATATTTGGATTGCTGTATACACCTGTTATATACTTATCACCTATCATAAAGTCATCTAGAAATACGGATTTTAACTCCCTCACATTTTGAAGATATTGACCACTAAAATCACCTTTTTCATTTTGCCAAGCTAGTTTGTTGCTTCCCGCTTCCTGCCAAAATAATTCGTCCCTATCTATGTAGTAAGCGCTGGTTGTACTTACATATGGCATCGTTTCGTTTCGATCTTTCAAACGGAAGGTGGCTCCTTCGCCAAGTGTATTGAGAGGTGCTTCGACGCGCTGATTTATTGCAGAAAATGCCGTCAAATTAACTAGGTTTTTCAAAGGGGCAAGATTGAGAATTTGATTGCCTGCTAGGTTCAAATCTTGAAGTTTCATCAAATATTGTAAGGCGCTTACTTCCTTTAGTTGATTATCAGCCAAATTCAAATAAGTTAACCCAGAAAAAGTAGCCATAACGTCTGCATTTTTAATGTGATTAGCATTTGCTTTCAGATAGTTGAGATTCTTCAATCCTTTTAAAGCGCTGACGTCAGAAACTTGATTTCTCGAAAAATCTAAACTGGTCAGCGTTGCTAATTTCCCGACTAGCGAAATATCAGTAATACCATTGGAAAACAAACCTAAAATGGTTAAGCTCGGCAAACTTTGTAATGGCGCAATATCGTCTATCACATTGGAATTAAGTTGCAAGGACTTTAGATTTTTGCAGCTTGCAAGTGCATCGATATTTTGAATGCGATTGAGACCTAGATCTAGTGAAGCTACTTTACCTAATGAAGATAACGGAGTGATATTCGTAATTTGGTTACTATACAGATTAACATTTGCTAAATTAGGCAAATTGCTTAAAGCCGATAGTTCATGTATTGCATTTCCCTGTAGTTGAAGATTTTTAATGTGAACCAGTTTTCGGAGTGGAGATATATCTGTAATTTTATTGTATGTGAGCGTCACGTCTTTTAGCATAGTTAAATTAGATAGCGGTGTTATATCTGCTACATCTGTATTTGTTAGTTGTAATCCCGTTATGTTCCTTAAATTTTCCAGCCCTGTTAGATCTTTCACTTTTTGATTTTTGATCACAAGGGAACCGAATTTGCCCAATTGCGTTTTAGTTACAGTATCACTCTTTTCTTTTTTTTAAAACAAATGCGATTTTTGCCGCAAGAACAGGATCGGGAAATAACTCCGCAATCACGTATTCTTTTTCCACATTTGCTGCTTGGCCAATGAATGCTGGCAATGAAAAAATAGGTGTCATGGCTAACATCATACCTACAATTCCTCTTAAAATAATTTTTTTCAAAAAAAACTCCCCTTTTATGATTTTCGTTTACGAAGAACTGCGATGAACCGAAAACAAATATAATAGATACAAAACGCAAATAGCGTCATAGCTAACGTTATCCAAATCGGATAGGCGGAACTTAGTGTTTCTTGTGTTGAAAATTTCCATACATTCGCGAAAAAAATAAGGAAAAAGTAATGCGTTCCCATGATAATCAATGAATTCCGCCCAAATAGTTCCCATATTTTCGATTTTCCGATTTTCTTACAAATAAGGCAAAAAATAAAAATCCCCAATAATGCACCTACTACAAATATAAAGAAGTTTCCCACGTTATTACTACGAAAACCAACCACTTGCCCCGCGTTAAGATAGAACACCGTGCATAGATAAGCAATAACCCCTAAAAGGATGATATACCAATGGTTCCATGATTTTCGTTCTAAAATCTGCCACACTTTCCATTGAAAACCGACATAGTAAAACAATACACTCACCGGCAGGATCTGCAAGCCGAATATCACTCGCACACCCTCGTTTCTACTGAGAAGGAATGCAGCAACAAATAATATCGCAATGACTAGCCACTGCCCTTTTTTTATATAACGTGTGCATAGATAAAACACGATTTCTACGCTAAACAATACAACCAAAAACCAGAGGGGCGTGTTAAATCCAACGTCTCCTTGGAGAAAGAAAAACTGTGAAAATTGCGTTGCCAGTGGCGCATACAACTGCTTAGAACCTACTAGCGACAAGCCGTTCACAATCGCAAAAGTCAGAATTTGAAAAATAAAAAACGGCAACAATAGTTGTTTGCTCTTCTTTTTCAGAAAAGGAAGAAGGGGTATCTCTCTCACTTTATCAAGATAACCAGACAGGAAAAAAAAGAGGGGCATGTGGAAGCCATAGATCACAATTTTTAACGTATCACTTGCATAAAAATGCCCCCAAACAACTAAGAAAATACCGATTCCTTTCGCCGTATCAATCCATGCCAATCGTTTCATCTGATCTACTCCTTACTTTCCATTAATGAATTGTATTGTCTGACGTAATTGCGTGGACGATGTGCCTTTTGTATATGGTAAATATTCTATCGCGACGCCTACTTCTGCAAATTCAAGTTCAAATTGATGCCAGGTTGCACTTCCCTTCCAATCATCACCAACAAACATCACATCAAATGCATACTTTTCCCAAGCTTCCATTTTATTCATATTTTTTTTGGGCGACGACTTCATCCACATAACTAATTTGCTTCACAATTTCGAGCCTCTCTTCAAATGGAATCACCGCTATTTTCTTTTTATAAGACACCAGTTCATCTATCGTGACACCCACAATCAGATAGTCGCATTGTTCTTTCGCTTTTTTTAGTAAGTTAAGATGGCCAATATGAAACATGTCATACACGCCTGTCGTGTAACCGATTTTATACTGTTTTTTCATAATTAACTAGCTCCTCATTGGCATAATACCTGAATTTTTTCCGCAACAGCTACTGCTGCATTTCCCTGCTCATATGACCCAATTTGTGTATTAAATAACACTACTTTTTGTTGATATACACGTTCATTAAACTGCGCGACTTGTTGAAGCAATGCTTCTTTTGTCTTCGATATTGAAAATGGTAGCTCCTCGAAATCGAAGTAAAAGGTGCGTTCCTTGGCGAGATAGCTCGTTAAATCTGGCGTATACAAGATTACTTTCTTTCCTGCTAGCGCCATATCAAACATGCTGGAGGAATAGTCAGTAATCAATAGTTCTGTTGTGGCTAGAAGCTCTTGCATATCTGGATACGACGTCGCATTGAGTACAT
>NZ_AODD01000016.1 GCF_000525835.1 Listeria grandensis FSL F6-0971 | reverse complement strand
AGTTCGTTCACCGTTTTTATCGTATGGCAACCATGATGATTTCCATCTGTTTTCTTGATTTTCTTATCTGCTGCGTAGAAGCTGAATTCGCCGTCTTTCATTGCTGCGCCTTTGAATTCGGTTCCGTTTTGGAACATGGAGATTTTAGCTACATCGCCAGAGTATGTTCCGGTGATATATTTGTCGCCACTTACTGTGAAATCATTCGCTGTTAGCGAACCGCTTTGTGCTTGTTGTTCAACCGTTATGGTTGTCGCGGGGCTAGCTTTACCTTGCGGTGATGTTGCTGTCACTTCTAGTTTTGCACCTGCTGCTTGTTTCGGAATGGTTATGGACCATGTGCCGTTCGGTGCCACAATTCCTGTTACACTGCCCCCACTTGGTAGCTTAATCGTGATTGTATCGCCTGCTGTTCCAGTTCCTGTGGCTTTTGTATCTGTGTCACTTACTGTGTTAGCCTGTGGTGCACTCGGTATACGATCATCTTGCACAATCGTTTTTACAACACCGCTTGTTTTACCATCTTTGGTTTGTTGTACAGATGCTTCTAGTCCTGCTGCCAATTTTGGTACAGCTATTTCATAGTTGCCATTCGTATCGACTGTTCCTGTATAGTTTTTACCATCGACATTCACTGTTACTGTTGCGCCTGCTACGCCTGTTCCTGTAATTTTTGTATCTTGATTGGAAACGCGATTCACAGTTGGGTTAGCTAAAATAGCTGCTTCCACTGTTACAACCGTTGTTGTACTAGTGTTTCCTGCAACATCCGTTATAGCTACAGATACTTGTTTACCTATTGCTTGCTTTGGAATCGTAATACTGAAATTACCATTTGCATCCGTTTCACCTATGATGGTTCCGCCAGAGGCAAGCGTGACTGTTACGACAGCATTTGCTTCACCTTTACCAGTGATTTTGGTAGAGGTATCGTTTAGGCCTTCTACTGTTGGAGCATTTGGTGCCGTCACATCGATAACGGTCTGTGTTACTTTTTCACTGAGGATATTATCTTGATCTTTAGCGATAGCGTCTACTGTTGCGCCTGCATTTGGTGTATCAATTGGAATACTGAATTCGCCAAAATCATCTACTAGACCTATATAAGTTAGGGTTACATCGCCATCTTTAATCTTGATAGTGATCGTGTTCCCTGGATCCCCTGTTCCTGTTGCTTTTGTAGATTTGTCTGTCACTGTATCTAATACTGGTGTGGATGGTGCATTTTTCACAACTACTGTGCTCGCACTAGATATTTGATCATTTTTCATGACTGTGGCTACAACTGTGCTGTTTGCTGCTTGCTTTGAAATTACAAAATTGTATTGTCCGTTTGCAGGTACAATTCCGACTGCAAGCATTGTCGCATCATTTTTGATGATGATAGCAGCTCCTGGTTCCCCTGTTCCAGATACGTTGGTTTGTTGTGTTGTGATAGCATTGATTGTTGTCTGGATGAGCGTTTCCTGTGTGACTACAGTGCTCGCTGATGATGTTTTTCCGTTTAATGTTACGGTTGCTGTCACGGTTGATCCGTAGGCTTGTTTTGGAATGGTAATCGCATAGGTTCCGTTCGCTGCTACTATCCCGCTCGCTACTTGAGTACTGCCGTTTTTGATGACTACAGTGGCGCCTGGTTCGCCTTTTCCGGATACGTTTGTGTGGTCTGATGTGAGGCTATTGATTGTTGTTGGAGCAATTGCGCCTTGTGCTACTACAGTGGTTGCTGCAGATGAAGCAACCGTTGCTGCAATGATAGACCCATAGGCTTGTTTTGGAATCGTAACACTATAGTCACCATTTGCATCCACTGTTCCTGTTTTGATTGTTGTTGTTCCATTTTTAATAGTAACGGTTTCACCTGGTTGCCCCTCACCTGTCGCTACAGTGCTATCTGTGGAAATTGCATTTATCGTTGTTTTTACTGCAGTTAAATCAACAATACTCACATTCGAAAACTTAAAAGTCCCACCCATATTTCGATTCAACAAATCCAAACATAATAGTTCCGCTGAGCTATCTGCTGTTGCTTCAAATGATACTTCGTTTGTGCCAGTAATGGTAAACCAGCCACCTGAATTGGGCTCTCCCAGTTTAGCGACTTCATCAGCGAACCGCAAAGCGAAGTGGTTTGAACTAGCTATGTCTGTAAGAGTAGCTGTTACACGGTATTTATGCCCTACTATCGTTGGTATCTGCTGAATGACATAGGGTGCAGTATTTTGCCCAGGAGATGATTGTGTAGTTATAGATAAAGAACCATCTTTACCTGGCGTAAAGGTAGTAGCGGCAGGTAAATTTGTTCCATACTGCCAGCCTGTCATCCCATTAAACTGTGGGTTGACTACTAAGTTGTTCAATACGGCTCTTGTCTCCCCCGTCAATTTCGTTTCTGCTTTCGTGCCAATGCTTGTTCCTTGCTCACTATTCTCCGCTGCAAAAGCCATTCCTGGCGCTGCTGTAATGAAGGTGCTTGCTAATACGTTCGCTGCCACAGTGGCAGTTACTATCATTTTTAATGCTTTCTTATTCTTCATTGTGTGTATAATCCCCTTTTAAAATTAATTTACTACTTATCAGATTTGTTACCTAAAAGCCTAAAAATCCTATTAATTAATGCTAATAGGATTAAACTCACACTCCTTTCTTAGCACCATTGTAATATATTTGGGGATTATATGATTCTAGATTTCTAGATTTCATCTATATATTCTGTGACTATTTTCCGCGAGAGCGGCAGCAGGAGATTGCTCATCGACACATACTGGGTGTTTATCAGGTCATGGATGCGATTACCACGCGTTTTCCGGAAATTCTTTTTGAAAGTTGTTCTGGTGGTGGCGGTCGTTTCGATCCAGGTATGCTCTATTACATGCCCCAAACCTGGACGAGCGACGATACAGATGCTGTGGAACGATTAAAAATTCAATAGGGTACGAGTCTCGTTTATCCGATAGTAACGATGGGATCGCATGTTTCTAGCGTGCCGAATCATCAAATTGGCCGTATTACTTCCCTTGAAATGCGCGGAAACGTGGCGATGTAGGGGAACCTTGGTTATGAACTCGACCTAACGACATTGACCGACGCTGAGCAAAAAATAGTGAAACGGCAAATTGCAACCTATAAAGAAATTCGTACATTGATCCAATTCGGTGATTTTTACCGCCTAAAAAGCCCTTTTGAAGGAAATGAAACGGCATGGATGTTCGTTGTTGTGACTAAATCGGAAGCTTATGTTTTCTATTTTCAGGTGTTAGCGACGCCGGCGAAACTGCTGAAATCTATCCGATTGACTGGATTGGACGAAGCGGCGGGTTACGAATTAATTGGAACAGAGCAAGTTTTCGACAGAGATGAACTAATGTACGCGGGAGTCAAGATTCCAACCGCACTCATTGGCGATTTCCAAACGGTCAGTTGGCAGTTTAAATTGAAAAATAGCAAAAATTACCCAAATGATATACTGAACTATGGTAGAATGAATCCTAGTAAATAAAAAAGGAGAGTTTTAAAATGGGATTTTCAGAAGCATTTAAGGCCTTTTGGGGAAATTATGTTAATTTCAGTGGAAGAGCAAGCCGTTCCGAGTATTGGTTTGCACAGTTAGCACTATGGATTATTTTCTTTGTATTTGGCATCTTTAGTTATGCAAGTGAGTTTATTTATTACGTGGATGGGCTTTTGGGGTTGATCGTCATTATTCCAATGTTGAGTCTTGCCATTCGCCGTTTGCACGATACAAACAAGCGTGGCTGGTTCATTTTATTGGGACTGATTCCACTCGTTGGTTGGATCATCATGCTCGTTTTTTACTGTACAGCAGGAGATCGTGGGCCCAACCGTTTTGGCGAAGATCCGTTAGCGAAATAACACAAAAAAGTTGAGTCTGTGGAAGCTCAACTTTTTTATTTTGTCGTAGAAGTCATGATTTTCTCATAATTCTCGATTTTATATTGTAATTCACTTTCCACACTCGTTAAACGCTCGAGTTGCTGCTGGATTAAAACTTGATGATTTTGCAATAATTCTAATCGTTGTCTTGTCGTATGCTCGCCTTCCAAAAATAATTCGGTATACTCGCGGATTTTGGCAATCGGCATTTGTGTTGCTTTCAGACGAATCACAAAACGGAGCCACTGAATGTGTTGCTCATCAAACGTTCGCTCACCATTCGCATTTCGCAGAGGCGTGATAATTTTTTCTTTTTCATAATAGCGTAATGTGTAGGTACTTAGCCCAACCAATTTTGCAGTTTCTCCAATCGAATACATCTTATTCCTCCTAAATATTTACTATACAGTCTATACTTGCGACTATATCATAAATACTGAGTTAGGGGAATGTATACGACAAAGGCAAGTTCTGCCACGATCGCGGAACTAGCCTTTTAGTCATTCAAATTTGCATTTGGTTAAGCCTCTCGATTGTGCGTCGGACAAGGTGACTTGTGTTTCCCCGTTGGAATTGTTAAGACCCCGGCAATTTTGATTGAAGTGATACCGTTTTCCAGTCGCGGTAATGTACACCATTTCGCCTTGATTATCGGCAGGTTGTTGTTCGGTTGCGGCTTGCCTGCGCTGTTCAGCTTCTTTTTGCGCTGCTGCCTCGCGTGCTTTTTGCGCAGCGGCTTGTTGGTCTGCTATACGCTTTGCCTCTGCTTTTCGATTTTCCTCGGCAATTCGCGCATTTTCCTCACGTTTCGCTTTCGCAGCTTCTGCAACAAGGCGTTCTTGCTCTTTCTTCTCGGCCTCGATACGCTTGGCTTCTGCGACTTGTTTTTCTTGTTCGATCTTGGCAAGTTTGGCTTTGTAAGCGGGATTAGCCTGGTATGTAATATTTTTCGTTTCGTTTTGGCTCTTCCAAGTGGTCGTCAGTGTTGCCGTCCCGTCATTCGGTACCTCTGTCAGCGCGAATGAAAAATTCCCTTTGGCATCGGATGTGGTCGTCTGATCTGGTTGCCCAGTTGCTACAAGCGTTAATTCCGCAGTAGGCTTTGTTTTTCCGGAAATGGTGACGGTTCCATTTTCGTCCGATTGAAAAGTACCCTCAGATTTAATACTAAGTTTTGGTGCTTTTTCTTGTGTAGCTGTAGGTTCTTCTTTCGTAAGCTCGTCATCACTTGCGCTACAGCCAGCCAGAATAATAGCAACCATTCCAATGGCTAAAAATAAGGGCATCCCTTTTTTGAAACTGGTCTTCTTCGCAAAAAACGTTAATATGCCAAGAAAAATGAAAATGAAAGCTAATTTTATCATTTTGTATCTACCTCCCTATATATGTAAGTATACAGGATCACATAATAAATGCAATATTTGGATGTTCTTCATGGTTCCATTCGATCTGCTGAAATAAGATAGGACGCAAAAATAGTAGGCAGGAAACGCCAAGCTTAGCGATGTTCTTGTCTACTATTTTTTGTTTTATCCTTTGACGACGCCGAGTGTTGTCAGTTTCTTGATGATTTCGACGAGATCGGTTTGGTTTTGCATGACTTCATCGATATTTTTATAGGCAAAACGGCTTTCTTCGGCGACATCTTGGAGGTTTTTCTTGCCGATACTGATATTATGCTCGTTCAGGTCTTGCAACACTTCCTCCATCGGAAAATTGCTTTTGGCGCGTGTTCTGGAGAAGTTTCGTCCGGCGCCGTGCGAGGAGGAGTGGAAACTTTCGGGGGTTCCAAGGCCGCGAACGAGATAGCTTGTTGCTCCCATCGCGCCGGGGATGATGCCGAGTTCGCCAGCTCGCGCACGCGTGGCGCCTTTGCGGTGAACCCAGACGTTTTCGCCATAATGATTTTCAAAGGAGGCGTAGTTGTGATGGCAATTGATTTTGTCGGTGAACTGCGGCGTACGTCCGAGTTTCTTGTTGCTGTGCTTGGTGAAGATGGCCATCGTGGCTTCAAGCATAGCTTCGCGGTTCTCATAAGCGTAGTCGAGTGCGAGATTCATCCATTCGATGTAGGCTTTTCCTTCTGGTGAATCGGTTGGCAAGAAGGCGAGCTTGTTTTGTTCGGGTGTGTCGCTATACCATTGCTTGTTCAATGTGACGGCGAGTTTTTGAAAATTTTGGCAAATTTGAGCGACGAGATGGCGACTTCCAGAATGGAGCATAATGCCGAGATAGCCGTTTTGGTCTTTTTGAAATTCGATGAAATGGTTGCCGCCGCCGAGTGTGCCGACCTGATAGTAGGCGTTTTCGAGTAGTTCCACTGCGTTGGATAGTAGTTCATAGTGGTCTTTTTGCGCTAGGGCCATGTCGATGACGGCGGAGTTCTGCGGCGCGCGGTGACGGGCTTTGCCAACGGGAACCGTGAAAAGTGTCTCGTTAACGATGCTTTGGATGAAGTTCTTGGTGAGTTCGCTTTCATGGATATCGGTTTGGACGTAACACATCCCGCATCCGATATCCATTCCAACGGCATACGGGACGATCGTGTTTTTGGTGGCGAGAACCCCGCCAATCGGCATGCCTGCGCCGAGATGGGTGTCAGGCATGAGTGCTAGCCATTTGAAGACGAACGGGAGGTTGGCGATCGCTTTTGCTTGATCGAAGCACCCGTCTTCTATTGCTGATTGGTCGGAAAGCCAGATTTTGATTGGTTTTGCTGTTTCGTTTTTTTCATAGTAAGTGAACATTGTCATTTCCTCGTTTCTAGTTTATGGTTTTAGTATAGAGGATTCGGATGGGTTTATCTTATAAAAAAAGGTGCGAACGGAGGACACGATGGCAAAGTCGTTTAATGAATTGGTGAAAAATTTTGCAGTGCTACGGAATTATGTGCGGGAATTTTATGTGTATGGATTTAAGCAACGGGAGGATTTTACGGAAAAAAGTGGACGAAGTTATGATAATGTGCGGCGGCGAGTGGAGAGTTATTTGCGGGAGTACGTGGATGTGGAGCAACAGGCGAGTGGCAGGGCGTTACGATTGTTCATCGATCCGAATGAGATTACGGAAAATCCGATGTTCGCGGTATGGCAGGCGAAGAGTTTTACGAAGAACGATATTTTTCTGCATTTTGTGTTGATGGATCTTTTTCAGGAAGGCGTGTCGTTGTCGGTGAATCAGGTGTTGGCGCGGATAGATGAGGAGTATTTCGTGCATTTTCAGGATGGGTTTCTGGTGGAAGCGCTCACGTTGCGAAAAAAATTGACGGAGTATGTGGAGCTGGGTGTGTTACGACGGGAAGCGTGTGGGCGTGCGGTTTATTTTTCGCGTGTGCCGTGTGTGGTGTTGGGGCATTATTTGTTGCAGCAGGAGACGATACGGGAATCGGTGTTTAGTTATAAGCATTATTTCGTGATGCATACGCTGGAGGAGCAGGTTTTCTTGGATTTGTTGCTGGCGATTCGGGAGGAGCGCTGGGTCGTGATGGCGCGATTTGGTCGGAAACGGGAATTGCGATTTTTGCCGATAAAATTGCTTACGAGTGCGCAGTCGGGACGGCAATATGTTGTTGGGAAATCGAAGCGGGGTCAGTTTTTTGCGTTTCATCGGTTGGATCAGATAGAACGTGTGGTATTGGCGGAGGTCGCGACGGATTTCGGGATGGAAAAGGAGCATTTTGATGAGGTGCGTAAATTCATGTGGAGCACGGGATTTGATCGGCGTGTGGTACATGAGTTGCGTGTGACGCTTGCGATTGATGAGATTCGCGAGGCGTATTTGTTGGAGCGGATTCGAATGGAAGGGCGGCATGGGACGCTGACACGTGTGACTCGGGAGCGGTTCGTGTTCGCCATTTCGACGTATGATTTGAATGGGATGAAGCCATTTTTGCGGACATTTGTGGGGCGGATTGTAGCTCTTGATTCGGGAGATTTGGCTTGGGAACGGCAATTTTACGCGGAGCTTGCGGACATGTATCGACTCTATTTTGAGGAGGGGACGACGGTTGGAGATATTTAATGAGATGTATGGTACGTATTATCGTGTGGTACTGGAAATCTTATCGCAAAAGCGTGGATTGACGAAGCAGGACTGTGCGGAGATTGTGCGGGAACTTGGATTTGATGAGAGTGGCTTGCATTTGTTGCCGCAGCTGACGGAGAATTGGCATCTGCTGGTGGAGAGGCCTGATGAGGCGGTGTATGATTCGATTTTGAAGCGGGGCTGGTTGCCAGTGCAAGGGTCTCTTTTGAAACGGTGGTTGAAGACGGTTTTGCGAGATCCGCGGATGGGTTTGTTTTTGACGGATGATGTGCTTGCGGAGTTGGAGCGGGAACTGGTGGACTATGATGTGCTGTTTGATGTGGATACGATTTGGTGTTTTGATGGGTTTTTGGGCGGGGATATGTATTGGGAGCCGGGGTATCGGACGCGGTTTGGTGTTGTATTGGATGCGCTTTATGGGAAGCGGGAGTTGGAATTAGTGTATCAGGCGCAGGAAGGTAGGGTGTTGACGGGGACGTTTTTGCCGGTGCGTTTGGAGTTTTCGCAGAAGAATGATAAGTTTCGCTTGCTTTGTTTTCGGAAGGCGGATTTAATGCCGTTTACACTGAATATGGCGAAGCTTGCGGAGGTGCGGATGGGTGCGCAGATCGAGGGTGAATTGCCGGAACATAAGGCGGAGATGGTGATTGTGAAGTGCCATGTGGTGGATCATCGGAATGCGGTGGACCGAGCGATGATTCATTTTGCGGATTATAAGAAGAAAGCGTTTCGGACGGCGCGCGCGAATGTGTTTGAAATCGAGATTTATTGTCCTCGTGGTGATTTGACGGAGCTCGTGATTCAGCTTTTGTCTTTCGGGCCGATGGTGCAGGTTTTGGAGCCGGTGAGCGTGGTTGCGGAGATGAAGCGGCGATTGGCACGGCAGTTAGAATTTTAAAACGTGAATGAGAAGGAATATACGTCGCTATCGGGCTTGTTTTTTGATACAATGAACGAAAGAATATACATAGAAATTGGAGGAATGGGATTATGGCTTTGAAAGATTTGCAGAATGGCTCGGATATTAGAGGAATTGCGATTGAAACAGACAAACACGATGTGACGTTGACGGATGAGTATGTGAGTGCGATTGCGATTGGTTTTGCTGCATGGTTACGGCATGTGAAAAAAGCTGGAGAACGAGTTTCTGTTGCGATTGGGCATGATAGTCGCTTGTCTGCTGGGCGGATCAAAGATGTGTTGACGGCAAGCTTGACGCGGTCAGGAATCGATGTGGTTGATGTTGGTTTGGCGACGACGCCGGCAATGTTTATGGCAACACAATATGATGGCTACACGTGTGATGCGGCGATTATGATTACGGCGAGCCATCTTCCTTATTTCTACAATGGCTTGAAATTGTTCACGCGTGACGGTGGCGCGGAGCACGAGGATATTGATTATATTGTGGAAAATGCGGACGCGGTTGTCGTGGCTAAAACGGCGGGAACGGTGACGCAAAAACCGTTATTGCAAAAATATGCAGCGGACTTGGTGGATAAAATTCGCGCAGGAATTCAAGATGCGACGGATTTTGAGAACCCGCTTGCGGGAAGCCACATTGTGGTCGATGCGGGGAACGGTGCTGGCGGTTTTTTTGCGACGGAAGTGTTGGCAAAACTAGGCGCGGATGTAACGGGAAGCCAATTTTTAGAGCCTGATGGACGTTTCCCAAATCATATTCCGAATCCTGATAATAATGAGGCAATGGCGAGCTTGAAGGAAGCGGTATTGGCGAATAAGGCTGATTTGGGCGTTATTTTTGATACGGATGTGGATCGGGCGGCGATTGTGGATCGTGATGGTGAAAGCTTGAACCGGAACCCGCTGATTGCAGTGATTTCGGCGATTGTTCTAGAGGAGTATCCTGGGACGACGATTGTAACGGATTCGACTACTTCGACGCATCTGGAGAAATTTATCGCGGATCTTGGTGGGAAACAACACCGATTTAAGCGCGGCTATCGAAATGTGATCAATGAGGCGATTCGTTTGAACGACACGGGGACTCCGAGTGAACTTGCCATTGAGGTTAGTGGTCATGCGGCTTTGAAAGAGAATTATTTTCTAGATGATGGGGCGTATTTAATCGCTAAAATCTTGATGCGTTATGCGAAATTGCGCAAAGAAGGGAAGGATTTGGCTGATTTGACGCGGGATTTGAAAGTTCCGGCGGACAATGACGAGATTCGTTTATCGATTTTGGCAAGTAATTTTAAGGCGTATGGGTTGGCGGCTTTGGAAGATTTCAAAGGGTTTGTGGCTAAAACGGATGGCTTGGAATTGGAGCCTGTAAACCAAGAGGGCGTAAGGATTAACACGAGTGGTGCGTTCGGAAATGGTTGGTTCTTGTTACGTATGAGTTTACATGAGCCGGTTATGCCAGTAAACTTAGAGAGTGATGAAGTAGGCGGTGTAGAAAAAATCAAAGCGGTATTAGAGGAATTCTTCGTGGGCTACGCAGAGATCGATAGCGCCAGCCTAAAAAAATAAGCCAGTAGAAGGAATGAGAAGCATGATTGATATACATTGTCACATCTTGAATAATTTGGATGATGGACCAAAAACAGAAACGGCGAGTCTGGCCATGGCGCAACAAGCAATTGCAGAGGGTTTCACGGATATCATTGCAACGCCACATCATTTGAAAGGCGATTATTTTAATCTGCGACCTTCTGTAGCGGAGCATGTAGCTGAGTTGAACGAGGCAATTAAGGATAACGGAATGGAACTGCAAGTGCACGTTGGACAAGAAGTGCGTTTACATGGCGAAATTATTGAAGGCTTGAAAAATGGGGATTTGGCGTCTCTTGCGGGAAGCCGTTATGTGTTGATTGAGTTTCCGACGCAGAGCATTCCAGTGTTTACAGAGCAATTATTTTATGATTTGCAGATGGCGGGATATGTGCCGGTGATTGCGCATCCAGAGCGGAATTTTGAGATTATGGAAAATCCGGAGCGGTTGTATGAATTTGTGTCGCACGGTGCTTTGGCGCAACTTACTTGGTCGAGTTTGGACGGGAAGTTCGGGAAAAAGTCGAAGAAATCGAGTGAGATTTTGCTTGAAAATCAGCTGGTACATTTTTTGGCGACGGATGCGCATGATACGGTTCGCAGACCGCTTTTGCATAAGGAAATTGAGCAGCGATTGGTGAAAAAAATTGGATCGCGATACGTTGAGTATTTAAAAGGCAATGGAGCAAATGTACTGCAGAATGAGATAATTCTTGCGGAAGATTATACGGCGCCTTCGAGTAAGCGGTTTTTCTTGTTTTAACAGCTCATAAAATCAAAAGTGGCATGAACAGCGCTAAATAATGTTCATGCCACTTTTGAATATTTTTTCTTATTTTTGAGGTAGTCTATTCAGATGGGGTTTCATTTTAGGAGGAATGTGAGATATGGTGTTAGAAAATGTTAAGGCGTATTGGGAAGCTTATGCCGTAGCTAACGGGTTAGACCGCAATGTTCCGCCAGCATGGATGTTTGGCGATGGTTCCCAAGAGATGGGAGACAGGCTAGGAAGTCTTGTTGTGCAAGGGATTAAGACGGGTACTTGTGCGGCGCATTGTGTTTTTGAATTAGAAAATGAGCCGATTCCGGAGGTAGATACATATGAGATCGTGCTGGATGGTAGCAATGAGCCATTAGCGATTATTAAGTATACCAAGATCGAGCTGGTGAAAATGAACGAAGTCACACACGATTTCGCGAGATCAGAAGGTGAAGGCGATTTGAGCCATGAATACTGGTATACGGGGCATAAAAAGTTTTTCACATGGGAACTTGGTCAGTATGGCCGCGCTTTTACGGACGATTTATTACTGGTCTGTCAAACATTTGAAGTGATGGATATTTACCGAGAGCGGGGAAGTCTGTGAAGCATCTCAAAAAAACAAATGACATCCCTTTCTTACATCGCCAAATCATGGTATAATCAAACGAAACGTAT
>NZ_AODD01000015.1 GCF_000525835.1 Listeria grandensis FSL F6-0971 | reverse complement strand
ATGCAAACTTGGCTCGTTGGTGCGCTCGACGCGATTCTTGTATCGCATCATCTACGGCATACATCTGTTTTTTCCGCTTCTGCCATTCTTCCGTCATCGTTTCTTCCACTAGTCCTAACCGCTGTCGTGACCGGTTCCCCTGCCACGCATCCTGAAAGGTATGTAGCACATTTTCTTGTGCCCGTTTCGCCTTCGAAAATAATTGTTCCAGTTCCTCAAATTGCCGCTCTTTCTTGATTTGTTCTTTCCAAGCGTCTTCTTCCCGTTGTCTTGGTTGCATTGCTATGTATCCCCCTGACCTATTTTTTACTTCCCATCCATTCGATTCCTTTATGTAGCATATCCCCAATGCCTTTTCAGATGCCACAAACGCTTTTTCCACATGCTTCAAATTCGCCGTATCTTTTTGAAACGCAGCTGGAGCGGATGCCGTCATTTGTGCAAACTCCATCGCACCTTCTACTAGTTGTCTCGCGCTACCAGTTGAATAGGATACACTTGGCTTTGGTTGTAATTTCAATGTATTTGTCGTCGCTTGAATCGCATTCGCGTGTTCGGCTAACCGACCGCTCGGCAATTGTATCTTTTTCGCCATTTTATCCATCCCTTTCCATTGTTATTTTCTTCTTAATCATACCATATTTGGTACATAAAAAAAAGCCCTTATCCGAAAAAATGGATAAGGGCTTGGATTCCTATAAAACTAACGTACTGTTGCACCTGTGATAGGGTTAGCGTAAATTTGAACGCGCCCAAATTGGACGGTTTGGATCTCGTAGACATCCGAACCGCGATTTTTTAGAACGGGGTAGCTGAGCCCACCAAATTTCGCTGGTTTTAAAAAGGCTTTGGTATTCGCTTTGATAGGACTAACGGTAAGCCCATAAATACGCCATGTGCTTGCTGTGGCTGGTAGGTATATCTTCCGTCCTGTTACCACTGGTATCACAACCTTAATATCTCGATTACGTACCCATGAGTTGATACCCGCAAGTCGCACGCGATCCGTTTTAGTTTGCAAAATCGTATAGTTGCTCCCTTTCACAAACGCTGGAATGACTTGCCCCGTAACGTATGTTTTAGCACTTGGGAGCACCTTCACGTTAGCTCCCGCCACAATATTACTTGGGACATTGGGCTTCGGTGTCTCTGTGATTGGTGGGGTATTAGGCGAAACTGCCGTATCTCCTGTATACGCTACTCGCAAATCTTTTTCTAGTTGCACCATTGACACGCCGTTTTGTTGAAGCCATGCAATCGGATCTTGGTGGTTGGTACCGCCTAAGTTTTTGCTGATCCATGCATGTGTCACAAAACCTTTCTTCCCTTCATTGAACGCCATCGGAATATTGTATTGCTTCGCATAATAAACCGCTATCTCTAGCCAATTATGATAAGCTTTCGTGAAGTTGCCTTTTCGCACTAATTCCACATGGATGGCATATCGATTGGCGGTTGCTCCCGCGCCCCATGCAGTATAGTTCGTATCTGCGACCTCGATGACTTTGCTATCACTCACAAACGCATGCACAAAGGCGTTTTTCCAGTTGCGAGACATATAGGATACTTCATTTTCAATCGTCGCTTTACTGTTCGCTGTCTCGTGTAAGACAATCATACTTGGCTTCCCTACGCCGTTTGCAAAAGCTGTTTTTGGTAAGCCGTTCATGTGCTGCTTTTGAATATTCACGGCGGCTTGTGTTGGCATCGAAAAGGCTACCATCAACAACACGCTTACTACTATCATTGTTACTTTTTTCAAATTCATCACTCCATTTCTCTATTTTAAGCCTAAAAAATAGCCCATTGTGGACTACGTTTTACTCCTTCTTACCTTTTTCACCAGCCTTCTCTTGCAGTAACCCAATCACTTGTTTGAGTTTACCAGGGATGTTCAAGCCCATTCGCGCGGCATTCTCCAACATGGAAATCAATTCGTTCGCGAGATAAAAGAAAATAACGGCATCCCGCAACATATCTTTATCACCCAATACAAAGTCCACTTGGTGCGCAATCGCAACCAAAATGAAAATAGCTATTTTCTTGGCAATACCTTTAAAACCAACTTTACTGCTTAGCTCCCCATTGTATATTCCTGCGAGTATGCCTGTTAGATAATCAGCAATGACGAAGACCATCAACACCTGTACCAAGATGTGCCAGCCACCGAATAGTAACCCCACTGCGGCACCACCAGCTACCATCGCTCCTTTAAATAGTTGCTCCATCTGATTCCTCCTTCGCCATGATTTGATCGGCTTCTTCTACAGTAATTTTTCCAAGTGTGACAAAGCGCATTACCTGCTCCGTGGTATAGAAACCTCGCTCAAAATGCGCTTGAATACGTGCTACCCAGTCAATCATTTACAACACTCCTTTCTCTGCCAATACAAATAATAGCTCGGCATCCTCTCGTTGGGACTGCTGAATCACAGCCTCCAGCTCGGCACTGTACAACAATAGATGGGCATTTTCTTGTTGTACCACTTCTAAATCGGAAGGCGGTGTCTGCCAGTAGGCTTCTTTTTCGCGTTCCAACTGCGATTGATCCATCACTGCTATGCCGTCCACCACGCGTACACAGTTCAACACCGTGAAAAGCGCCGGCTCGGATTGAATGGGAAGAAAGCCATCGATTTTTTCTGTTGTCCAATTATCAATAAAACCCGTTTTATTGTATGTGACATAGTACGTTTCCATTAGCCAACACCCCATATCTCGCGCAGGCATTTCGTCCTGAAATTAATACCATCCAATACACGGATATTATTCGCACTGCCCGACACACCAAGCAATCCTGTGTACACATACTTATACATCACTTTGGTCGTATCTTCTGCCACAATCGGAATCGAATGCCCCACCCCATAATGCGCTGCGATGAACGCCACAGGAATCGGATAAATCAGCCAACCCCAATCGTCTGCCCCTGTGCCCACCGTGTAATGCGAAAAGACAAGAAATAGCATTTGATACTGTCCTGCCAGCACATCTGGAAAACTCATCTTATGCCCTTCGTCCAAGTACGACGCGCCATTGAATAGTCGGGTGGCTCGTGTCGATTTTTTCAATAAATCCGCCATCCCCTGAGTCTCGTTTTGCATGCCCTTACCTTTTTCGTAGATAATGACCTGTTTATCAACGGTACCGACCTTGCCCGCTGTAATCACATTCACCGCCTTGAATAAACAGCTATACGCGCCCGTTACCGCCTTATATACGGTTTCCACTACGATATATTTATTATTTGTGAGATCGAATGATTCCTCGCTTACGACACGAACACACAGCCCACCAATGAAAATGACCGTTCCTGCTTTAATCGTATACATATTGGTTGCCCCTACTTGCGCAATCGTTCCAAAGACCCCATTTCCTGTGGAAGAAACAAGCGAGCCAATCTGGGAACGTGTATCCTCGCCTTCAATATAGGCGTCTCCGTCAAAGTTAAATACTTTCAATGCCACTACTGGTAGCCCCCTTCCTTTAATTCCTTGATTTTTTGTGTCAGAGCATTCTTGTCAATCCCTGTCGTTAACTCATAAGCATCGCTTCGCTGCCCGGCTTGGTACGTAATCGTGTAGGAGGTAATTAAATCCTTGATTCGCTCCCCATTTGCAGCACTGAACGTCACGTAATCCCCCACCTCATAATCGCGCAAAAACTGTGCCACTTTATTTTTCTGCGTTTTGAATTGGATTTCATATTCAAATTGGAGTTCTTTAAACTTCACCTGTGTTCGCTGTATTAAGTCTTCGTGTGTGATGTTTTCGCGCAAATCATAGATGTAACATTGCGGATAATCGTCTATCGCTTTTTGATCATAAAAATAGAAATCTCGATTTTCGTCTTCTCCCTGTCCCAATCCTAAAATTTGATTGTATTTATTTTTCGAGCTTTTACTTTTTTGAACTTGTTGATGCGTGATATTATTGAGTAAAATGACGCTATGACTAAGATCACGTAAGTACTTGACCTTCACTAAGATACGTTTTTTAGACACAATGAAAAGTTGATACATCATCTCATTCGCGATATTGTTTGCACGTAGAAAGGCATGTGCATTTTTCAATCGAGGCGAGAGGGAAAACGTGGTTCGATTAGGCTCGCTGTCTAGTATCACACTTGCTAAAGGAAACGCCTTTGCGATAGTCTGTTGAATGAGTGACATGGAGTTCCCAACGATTGGGCTGGCGCTAACCAGGTTAAGCCCATACAATTGGTTCATCTGCATGCCCTCCAATAGATAGCGCAGATCATAGCCATCAATGCTCACCTGTTTACCGACCGCCACCGCTTGTTTGACGACACCAGAATAGATTGGGTGCCTATCCTCCAAAATCGTAATAAAATCCCCTGTATCGATGGCTTCCGTCGTCACGGTGAGCTGAAAAGTTTGCCAGTCCCAAATATGCACCAGAAACGTGCCTTCTCTAAAACGAACGACGCCTTTTTGCTGTAGCGCTTTATCAAAAATAAGTAAATGGATCAAGGTACACTCACCCAGCTTTCAAAAATATGCAATTCGATTTTCCCTCGCAAGCTGTCACTATCGACATGTACGACGTATTTACGATTTGGCAATAAATCAAAAAATGGGACATCTGCCCAAAAATAAATCGAAATCACGAATGACATTTACACCATTTTTTGTGGTGGATAAATCAAAGTTATTGATAATCAACACTTCATTATCAAACACATTCGCATCGTACTTGATCGTTTTTATCATGCCAGAAAGTGCGTCTTTGATACGCATCGTGAAAGTCGACACTTCTCCGTATACCTTCACAATCAGTTTGGCAAGATCGTTCCCACCAATTGTCGCAATCGAGCCGTTCCCAGCCTCAAATACTTCGCCATGCTGCCATGGGTGCTTATACCTATGGAAATGCGATTCATCTGTTCCCTGTAACGAAAAGACAATCACCTGTGGCGTGGTCGCTAGCCATGTTTTAGACAAACGTGTGAAAGAGATTGTAACTTCCAAGACATGCAAAATCTCCTCTTCTACCGTGATTTCGCCAAATTCATAATTGGCAATCAATACAGGCAGATACACCTCGATCCCCGTGTCATTTTTATACAAAAGCTTTCCATGCGTTTCTTCACCTGTCGCTTTTCGAATTAGCTGATCGTAGTTTAAAATCGTGGCAATACGTTCTTGCTTCTCATAAATCGAACGGTTACTGTTGATGGCATCACGGATCTCTAGTAGCCCTGTAATGTCTGCATGCTGGAGGGATGTACTGTCCACATCCAGCTTATCCGTATAGTTGGATTCACTCACCTCATTCGTATACGAAAAACCTGCGCCAGTCAGCTCGTATAGAAAGTGTGCTTGGGGAACCGTCAAATCAATGCGTTCCCCTGCGATATTTTCATAGATGAGTGTGCGATACTGGTTCATTAAATCAAGCCCCCCAAAATGTTATTGACTTCTTTCGCAATTTTTTGTACATCTGCTTCTTCTCGTACGGTACCATTAATATGGAATGTCGCATGGACTTGTGTTTCGTTTACCACTTTTTCTTGTACCAGTTGATCTATGGCACCAAGGACACCGCCATCTTGTCGTAATTGACTCATAATCGCTGCAATCTTCGTCGCAAACGGTACCATGTGACGACCGGATAACGGGATCGCGGCTTCTTTCACACCAGGATCTTCCCCAACACCAATCACACTAGCACCGTCAAAAACGCCACCTTTTTTATACCAGTTAACACCGACGGATGGCACACTTGGTGGATCTAAACTAAACTTCCCTTTCAAGCTAAAGTGTGGGAGTTTAGGCATGCTTATCTTTGGAAACTTTAATTTCATATTGTCAAAGAAGCCTCTTACTGCATCAATCATTTCTTTGATCTTATTCTTCGCGCTAATCATGGGTTGTGTCATCGCATTTTTAATCCCATTCCATACAGCCGATGTTGTCCCTTTGATACTGTTCCAAACACCGCTCACTGTGTTCCTAACACCATTGACAGCATTTGTAATCAAAGATTTAATACTATTCCAAACGCCACTTAACATACTTCGAACACCATTCCATACGGTGGTTGTCACACTTCGAATGGCGTTCCATACCGTTGTGACTGTCGTACGAATACTCGTGACTTTCCCAAATATATAAGTCACAATCGCATTCCATACACTTACAAAGAATGATTTAATCGCATTCCAAATGGCAACCGTTACACCTCGAATACCATTCCACACACCACTAAAAAAGCCACGCAACGGCATCCAGATCGCTCGTGCAAAAGCCACAATACTTGTCCAAAGCCCAACTAAAAATCCTTTGATACTTCCCCAGACCACAGTAAAAAGCCCTTGGATAATGTTCCAAAAGGCTGTGAAAAAAGGAGCTAGCGGCTTCCAAATGGCTTGTGCCATCGAAACGATCGCATTCCAATACACCATAAGAATAGATGTAATCACCGTCCAAACACCTTGGATAATGGATTGAATAAGTAAGAAGATAAATGTAAAGACATTAACCAAGCCTTGCCAAATTGGCGTTGCAAATCCTACAATCCCTTTCCAGATACCAAGCAACCAATTACTAAATCCTTGCCAGATAATAAGTGCAGTGTTTTTAATACCTTGCCATAATCCACTGAAAAAAGTGGCTATATTGCCCCATATATTGCTGGCTAACGTTTGGATACCAGTCCATAAAGCACCTAACCACGGAACAAATGCTTCCCACTGCTCTTTTAACCACTCCACCACCGTACCCCAGTTTTTGATTAGTAATATCAGCCCTGTGATCACCAGTGCCACTGCCGCAACAATGGCGATGATTGGCAACAAAGCTGTATCCAGCGCAAAAATGGTGATGGCGAGTGCCCCAATAATAGGCGTTAATAGAACAAATACCGTCAATAATGCTGTAAAGATCGTGATTGCCATACGAATAGGTCTTGGCAAATTACCAAAACCATCGGATATTCGACCAACAACAGACATTACTGGCGTTAACGCATCCACTAAATCTTGCCCAATTGGAATAAGAGATGCCTTAATCTTATTCAAACTTTCTTGCCACTCCTGCTTGGCGCTCTTTTTATTCAGCGCATCCGACTTACCAGAAACATCATCATAAGCTTTGGAAACTTGCGACATTGATTCGATGACTTTCGTTCCCGCATCTTCTCCCATCGAACCAAAAATTTGTGAAATGGCTGCGGCTTTTTGTTGTTTGGTGGAGAGACCCGTAATCTCTTTGCCAAGTAGCTGGAATAACTGTTGGTTTGTGCCACCATCCTCTTTCCACGTGGTGAAGAGTTTTTTTAAAATTACCGCCCATTTCGCCCACTGCTTTTTCGATGGTACCATCTGCTACACGCACCCCAAACTCTTTGACTAAATCGTTTACCTTGTCGAGGTTATACGCGCCACCTTTGAGCCCAGCATCTAAGATCGCAAACATATCCGATGCGCTATAGCCATTCTCTTCGAATAACGTCGCATACTCTGCTAGATTATCACCCAATTCGTCTGTTTTATCTAAACCGTTTTGCGCCCCTGCTGTCATAAAATCAAAGGCAGTTCCTGCATCCATTTTGAATGTCATCATTAACGCATTCGCACCACGAACACTTTCGTTTAAATCAGAATCAAACGTTTTGGAAAATACGAGTGCTTTTTGAGCTACCCTACCTAAAGCGTCATCATCCGCCATCTTGCCCATATTTGTTTGAACGGTAATAATCGCCTCAGAAATTTCTTCATAGTTGTCCGTGATCCCTGACGAAAATATCTTGCTCACAACATCCCTTGTACGTGCCGCTTCCTTTCCAGTTAAACCAAGGGATTTATTAATACGTGTAGTAGCATCATCGACATCCAGTGCCGATTCAAAGGCGCCTTTGCCCAGATCAATCACTTTTTCCGCTACATCACCTAGAATTTCCGCCGCATGTAGAAAGTTCCCAGCCGTGATCTTCTTGCCCAGTTCTTCCATACTATCCGCAGAACCTTTTCCACCCTGTGCTAGCTCTTCTAACTCCATATCCAATTTAGATACCGATGCTTTGGCATTATTTAATTTGGTCGCCATCTGATTCGCTTCCACTGAATTTTTGCCATACATCCGCTCGGTTTCCATCAATTGCTGTTCCAAGTTGGCGATGACGCGCTTTGTCATATCTGTTTGCTGTTGGACATGCTTTTGCGCCAATGCAAATGTATCAGCTTCGCTCGCTGTCGCTCCCATTGCCGCCTTTTGCATCTCATACTCACTTGTTAAGCGATCACTCGATGATTTCAGCTGGTCTTGTTCGCCTTTTAACTGTCCCATTTTCTGTTGGTACTTGGTCGTTTCAGATGATGCATCTGCCTGCGCTAGCTTCAACGTATGCAATTTATCGGTAACAACACCCGTTTGATTCGCCACTTTTTGTTCTGCAATCTGAAAATCCAGTAGTTTACCTTGGAGTATGTTTGCTTCTTCGGAATTCTCGCCGTACATTTTCTTCGCTTCACCCAACTGCTTTTCTGTCAATGACACTTTTTGTTTCGCGATGTCATGTTCTCGACCGAGCTTTGCCAAGCTGGATTCTAGCTTTTCTTGTTCTGTTCCTGTGCGTTTGAGTTGTTCTTGTTCCAGCTTAAATTCTTTATTCAAGGTAGAAATACTCAGCGCCATCTCTTTGATTCCCTTGGTAAATTCCTGATTAAAGATGGAGAACTTGACCTTTGACTCTGGCTGCTTCCCCATTTAGCGTCTTCCTCCTTTCTTCTTCGATTGCCGTTCCTGTTCGCCTTGCTTCCAGTTATCAATCGCGATATTATTTTGGGCAATGAGTTGCACCGACGCTAATGGATAGTGCCAAAAAATCTCTTCGGAAATCTGGAGATGATGTACAAAAATACTATATAAATCCTCTACACAGTGGATGTCATAGCGTGGAAATCGTGTGGCTTCCCCTTGGCTTGCGTCTTCTTCTCAAAACTTTTCGCCAAGTTACTGCTACTTTCTTTTTGTAAAATCGCTGTGTAAATCTCCATAACCTCTTCATAATCAAACTCGTACTGTTCCATGAAAGCGTTGAAGCTAATATACTGCACGGGATTTGCTTGGCGATAAGCCACATACACCGACCGCATTGCAGAAAACACATCCAAGTTCATATCGACATCTGCTTGATTTCCTGTCATAGTTAGTAATTTTAGAAAGCTCCCATCAATCACTTTTTCGTGCTGTAGTTTGAATAAAGTTAATGCAATAATTTTTGTGTCAATAGCTAGTTCTTCCCCTGTCGTTAATTGAATTGTTCCTTTTGCCATACTTTTCTCCTCACTCTCGTATCGTTTCTATCCAAAATTCCTCGTAGTTCGTGCCATTTTTTGATTGCATGGAAATAGCGTCGCCAACAAGCAACGCCTCCCACGCGTATTCAAATTTGCCACCATCGTCGGTGTTCACGCCTCGACGATTACTGCCATTTAATTGGATGTAAATCTTACTATCCGGCGCATGCACACCAACAATATGCGGATTATCTGTCGTTACATTCTCTTGCAATGGATCAAAACCTGCGTATGCCTCGATAATATCTGGATACCTCATGCCATCACTCCCTTACTGTCCATTCAGCTGCCGTGGCATACGTCGAGCCAATTTTCACTTCTGCTTTAATCACATCGCCAACTGCTACCGACGATAAGCTAGACCTGTATTGCCCCGTTGTGTCTACGGGCACCGTTGTTTTGGTAACACCATTTTGCCATGTACGCACTTGTAAGCCGGCTTCACTTGTTCCAGCTACCACTCGCCTCGCTGTTGTGACTGGGTTTAAAGTAATACGTGCTTTGATGCACTCAAATTCCAATGGCATTCCTAGTACCTCAGTGCCTGATCCTGACTTGCCGTAAACGACTCTGCCAATGTATTTTTGCCCTGCTACTAGATTAGCTGTGGCATAAAATTTGATGTCCCCATTTGTAATTGTCCCGTTTTTGTACCATGTACCATCCTCTTTAAACACAGCGAAAGCCGTCACATTCGGATCGTTGACTGTTTCCCCTAGCAGGTAGGTGATGCCATCGATGTGTGGTGCTTTTAATGTTGGGATGGCGATGGGTGTCATGTGTGTGATGATCTTTGATTTCTCCCCTTCCAATCTTCCGTCTACCGCTGCGACACGCGCGCTATAGTTCGTCATCGGATGGAACGCTTGCATGGTCATCTGATTCGTAGCTACGACAATAGGTGTCGTTTCCTCCCCCAGATAGAATCGATAAGCGGTCGCATTTTCTACCGCGTCCCATGCATATGTCAGCGTTGTGTCTGTACTGTCGATCACACGGAAGTTTTGGGGAGCCTTAGGGTGTTTCGTATGCCATCTCTGGTGTGAATTTTGTCAGCCAGTCTTCAATAAGCTGGGCATCCTCCACTTCATCCACAAAGGCTTCATACACGATTTCACCAAAGGAATCCTGTTTCGCGGATAGCTCCAGCTCTGTTTCCGCGACTTCCTCACCGCCATTCTCGATGGTTTCGGAATAACCAGATGTCGTCGATGCATTCGGTAGCGCAATCAATTTAGTCGTACCGTACATATCCAGCACTTTTGCCGTAAACACAAAGGGCTTTGGTTGCGAATTTCGCCCATACGCAAACACGCCTGTTTTCAAGCCTTGATTATGGAATCCTAAAATGGTACGAATCACATATGGCGGGAAATGCGCCGAAATATTCGCCGTTCCTTTGTCTGGTTTCGCTAGTTCATCTGTCACCACGCCTTCACAGGTACGCTGGATATTTTTCATCTCAGTTTCAAAATCGTACTTCCCCACACACCCAAATTTGGTACCGACTTCTTGTGTCTTTGTCGCCCGATCCAAAAATTGAATACTTGCTTCTTTAATTTCATAACTTGAAAAATCTTCAATAATGGTTCCTACCATGTCTCTACTTCCTCCCTATTCGTTGATGATGCGATCCATCGCTTGATTTAGCTTTTCCACGATCTTAGGTGTCGCATCTGCCACTCCTACCTCCATAAATTCCTGAGGGTTTTTGTTCTTATTGCCCAGCCCTTTGTTCGGAAACACCAAATAGCGAAAACGCGCTTTCGGTTTTATCTCTACACTCAGGTTGGAGGTCACCACTTGAAATGGCTGGCTGGTTTTCGCATGTTTTTTCCGTCGATTTCTGCCGTTTACTTTGGAAATAGGTAATCGTTGAAGGATATTTTCCTGAATCAGCGTCGCCCCTTCGCGATGGATCACCTGATTAAGCGCATTTTCCGATTGCTGCGGTATTTGCTCGATTTTCTTTTGCAACTGTTCAAAGTCAGCGAAATCTATGCCAAACCTAACAGCCACGGCGCTTCACCAAATGTGTAAATGTGAAAACTTCCGTGTCCAGAAACGCATCTGTATCGCCTTGTTGTTCGCGATCTGCCTCTGAATATCGAAACCGCAATCCTAGATTCTCTAACGTATCAATCAATGCCAAACAAATGTCGTCTGTGATAACCTCCATGCACACATACACCACGATCCGTTTCAGCATACTGATTTGATCGCCTTTTTCTGGTCGTTCCATGCCGCCTTTAAAGAACAGGACATATGCTTCTACTGGTTCTTCTTCGTCCTCCGATACTTCCCCATAAAACACAGCCAGTCCGGTTGCCGCTTCAATCGCTTGTTTGATTTTCTGCTCGTTGATCACGCACATCCCCTACTTTCTGTAAATACCAAAATAAACGCACATGTCTATCCGCATCAATCGTGATGACATCATAGACTTGTTCGTTTATCTGCACTTTTTGATATGTCTTCGCGCCCTGTCGAAAAGGCGTCTTGACTTTGATATCTAAAATACTCCCCATCGTACCACACAGGATGCGATCTTCTTGGCGAATGCTCATTTCTTCGTAGAACAATTTTTCCACAGGCACAAATTTCTTCTCACTCTGCCGGCGCCCCGATACCGTCCGAATCGTCGTCACCCTACCATAATGTAAAACCCCATCGTTATAGCTGTTATGGGCTACTTTTTGCATCGTTTGCACACTCCTTGATGGCTTCTTTCCATTGCAAGCTTTGGATTTCTTCGATAAAATTCGGTTGAAAATACTCATAGGAGTTGTTACGGATATAACGACAACAATCCAGCAACAGCTGCCTGCTATCGTCCTCTTCCGCAAATGTGAGCGCTGGGCTAACAATCGTCTGTAAATTCGCCATGGCTCGCTGAATATCACGTGTAATGCGACGATCTTCATCGTTCCATGTGACCTGTAAATAGTCTTTCACTTCTTCTAACAACGCTGTTGGCACATCAACTGTCATGGATATCTGCCTCCTGTAGTTTCTTCACCAGATACGTAGTCCGAGTATTCTTCGCATAGTATACACCTCGACGATCTAGTGCGGCTTTTACGTCCGCCCGTGTCATGTCTACATATCCCCGACTAAGCTGCTGGGGTTGCGGTGGGCGTCTTTACATTCACATCAAATGCCAGCGATGTATCCATGTTTTCAATATCGAACACATAGAACGATGCATTATCTTTGGGGCGTCCTGTCGCATATTGCTTGGCATAATAAATCGTTTCATCATCCAACAAGCGTACTTGATCCGATGTTTTGATTTTCTGCTCTGATCCGATTCCCATGAAATAATCATTCCCTAGCCCAGCAACCATACGCCCGACAGGTACCGCGCTGGATTCTATAATCGTGGCTGGGATTGGCAAAATACCCGCGACATAGGTGCCTTGTGGCGTCAACATTACCGTCGATGCCCAGATTTTAGCCCAATAATCCAATGGGTTCACAATCAGTAACACATCGGAAACACTGCGTTTACCTTCGCGTGTGAGTGGTACCATGATCTTTTCTGCCAGCGTCAATGGCTTCAAGTCTGGTAACACCGTCGCCTCTTTATCCACGTATTTGCCATCTGTGACGTTGTTAATATCCTTCATCATGCCGATGGGCTGGTCTTTTCCTGTGCCTGCAATGATGCCAAACTCTAGACCTAATGCCATCGATTCCGCTAAAACTGTGCGCACGTACAAGTCCAACCACTCAACGCCTAAATCCAGCATAGCGTTACAAATCGGGATATATGCCGATAATTTGTAGAGACTTGTGGATACTTTATCGAAGCCTTTATCCAACACTTCTTTGATTTCCGCGCATAAAGGACCCCACCATGCCGTCTGTACTTCCCCAATCGAGATAATCCACTCCGTTGTTGCTGTCGTATTGACAAAATCAATCTTCGCCAGTAGCGGATGTTTATTCACAAGGTCTTCAAATACGCGTTGAAAAACGGTTGGCGGCATCAATTTCTCCGTTCCCGCAAAGCCATTCCCAGCGATGACTTCGTTATAATACGATTGCTCATCCGTTGTTAATGGGTTAAAGCCACGCTGAGACAATACCGTCGTGTCGTTCATTCCTGCCTGCATCGTTTCGCGCGCCTCCGCCATAATACGGTGCATCATCGCATCCGACAACTCCGCGAACGCTTCGACTTGTTGTTCTTCTGTCCCGTCTCGCATCGTATTGACGAAATTCCCCTTCAATTCCTTTTCCGCTTGCTTGTGTGCTTGTAGTGTTAACATTGGCATGTGTTTTTTTCCTCCTCATGAAAAAAAACACTATTGGTTAAATCGCCCAATAATGTTTAATATCGTATTTTGTTTTGCTGTTTTTGACAGTACAGCTTGTGGTGTACTAAATGGCTTATTTCTTTGATTGGCACTATATTTCCCCACAATACTCGCCACTGTCTCTTCCTCCATTGCTGGTTTTTCTTCGGGTTCTGAGACTGCCAATATCAATAGCTTCTCCAATCACATCACAAAAACCAAGTGCTTGGCAATCATCTGCGGTCAGCCATTCTTCATTGCACAATAAAATATCAAGCTCGTTCGCGGCTCCCACAAAACGCCCCATGTAGCTAGCGGTCACCGATTGATCGATTTTATCTAATACCGTCGCTTGTTTGCGTAACTTCTCCGCATTGCCATAAAGAAAAGTCGCCGCTTTGTGAATCATCATCATCGTATTCGAAGGCATGTGAATCTCGTCCCCCGCCATCGCAATAACAGACGCTCCACTGCCGGCTAAACCATCGACGTGCATCATGATTTTTGCGGGGTGCGCTTTGAATAAGTTCTGAATCGCAATGGATTCGAATACATCCCCGCCACCCGAATGAATGTGCACATGAATCGTATCCGCTGTAATCTGCTCCAATTGGCTACGTACCGCCTCGGAGTTAATATCCGCGTACCAACCAGCTCCAATTGTGCCATACAAATACATCGTCGCTTGGTTATCTGTCACACTATTGAAAAACTCCAAACGTTTGGCAATCATCGGCATCGTCTTACTCGGCATCCCTGTCACCTCCTTGTGCAAGCATCTCCTCACTGCCCTGCACCGCATAATTTTTCGAAATAAATCGTTGGTTATTTTCTGGCAATCCTGTCCGCTCCTTTCCAACCATTGCCAAGTTATCATCAATGGTGTTGGTTCCTGTTCTAAATAACAATTCCAGCGCACTGGCACTATCTTTCAAATCAATCACCTTGATACGGCTCGTGTCCATCTTCATGTAGGTTCGCTGTAATACCAACGCTTTTCCGTACAGTTTACGGTTTCCTTCATCGCTAATCATTTCCGCAATCGGATTTAAGCCGAACATTAAAAAGGCGTTCATCTGCTCATTCAAGCCAACTGTATCGCCTTTCGCGACGCCCCATGGGAGATGAAAGCTCGTCGTTGTCATCTCAAACACATCATCGATCATCTTTTTAATATCTCGTGACTCTGCGATTTTGGCTTTGTTCTGTTCCAATTCTTCCAATAGATGCCCTTCTTGTAACGGCAATACCGCGTCTTTTTCGGATAAGAAAACCCGTATTCGATTCGACAATAAATTACGCATCTCTTCTTGTGCTTCCTTTGTTTGCGCCAATTGTCCCTTCGTTTTATACAAGAATTTTCGACTATTCAATTTCTTATAATTCGATACACCCTCGGAGATCAGATCCCCATATAAACGATAAAAGCCATCAATCACCGTTTTCGTTTTTTCGATATTCAGCGTGAGATGCATCACCTTAGATTCTGGAAATAACGCGCTGACTGCGTAATCTTTCAAGACAATATTAGAATAAACATTTTCACGAAAGGCAAATTTGTGCTGGGAAAAACTATCCGCCACATACATCGCGTTTCCCATCGAGAAAATCAACACCTCATTCTCATACACCAATTTATACACGGCTTTCTTCCAAAACTCCGTGGCATTCTGATTGGGATTGGGTTCGATATTGAATAAATACCAATCCTCCCCGCGCGTCTCTTCCCCTGCCACAAACGTCTGAATATCCGCTTTTGCCAATGCATTCGCAATCTTATTGACACACGAATCAATTGCCCATTTTTTAATAGCTAGTTCTGACAACTTTTTCGCTGGCAAAGATTGAAACGACTGGTCGACCAAACTTTCAGTGGTTGCCTCTCGAAATAAGCCCTTTGCCCACTGCATCACGCCCACACACTCACCCCCCCTCTAATACGTGAAAACATCGAAGTCCATCCAAGCACTCGGCTCCACTAATTCATGATCAAAATTCAAGGCATGGGTAAACGCGAAAAACCCATCTGTTTTCCGCTTCTCTTTGTCTATTTTTTTGTACTCTTTATTGCCATTTCCTAGTTCATCCACATAGACATTCCCCACAAACCAACGCATCAACGGATCATCTGGGAAGACAATCGTTTGGTTGATAAACATATCGTCAATCATCGGTGCCAACTTACTGTGCGTGACATTACCACGACGCACCACGTCCACTTCAAAACCTGCCTCTTTTAATTTGACACCTAGAATCGATTCGCGGAACGTATCCATCGCAACCTTTTGAATGCCGTAGGTTTGGAGTTTCTCCTTTAACCAGTTCACCACGCGTTCTGGCTTAATCGATTTATCGGTTTCGATGATCGTGCATAATCCCTTACTTTTTGCAATCTCGATAATATCCGGATTGATGTCTTGGAGCTTCAAAGCCAAGTGATGAATAAAGGTGTGTTGAATCCAGTAACGCTTGCCGTTGTATTTCAGTAGCAAGCCCACCGTACAAAAATCGCGTACATCGGCAAAATCGACGCCAGCAATCGCGGTAGCACCTTCTAGCTCTTTCGGTAACACCTGATTCGTTGCCAGTATATCCTCATATGTCGCCACTTGATGTTTGACCATCTCCACGGGAAAATCCATGCGCTTGGTCAAAAACTCGGCATGCATCACCACATCCGTCACCGCACCATCTACTTGGCAATCCTCCCATTCTTCCAACATCGTTTCGTATAGTTCCTCATTATGTGGTAGCGACGGGTTTGCCATTTCCCAATTCGTTGGATCGAGCACTTGTTTCTCGTGATCCAATTTGCAGATAAACGGGAACAATTTATTTTTCGGTAAACTTTGAAAATTGTCTAGTACGTGTTTCGCCTTGTCTTTCATATCATCCAAGAACCCGCCGCGGACATACCCGTCTGTGGTCAGATAAAACGTTCGTCCATCTGGTACTTTCCCCAACGCCGAGCGAAACACCTTAATCAGTTTCTTGCCTTCGTACTCATGCACCTCGTCAAAAAAGATGGCACCTGGTCGCAGTCCATCTTTCGTTTTGGCATTCGCCGTATGGTATTGTACTTGTGCTTTCGTGAAGCGATGTTGAATCAGCACTTTCGTTGCCGCAAAGACCTTTTTCAACGTTTTTTCATAGGTTGGGTCATCCAGCACATTTTTAATATCCGTGAAGCTGGTCTTCGCTTGCTTTTCGGATGTCGCTACAAATTCGATGTGGTAATGCTTGATTTGGAATTGTTTCGACATCATATAAAAGCTCAGGTACGCGGCATAGCCATTTTTACCGCCACCGCGCCCCATCATAATCAGAATCTGATTCCATACCAAACGCCCAGTATCTTGATAGCGCGCTCCGAAAATACACGCATTCACAAATTTTTGCCATGGATACAGTGTGAAAGGAAAATAAGGCGCTGGGATATTTACTGAATCCTCAATGGCTTGGTGATCGATAACCACATTCGGATCATCCAGTTTGTGTTTGATCATGCGTACCAGTTTCTTTTGTTCCTGACAAACTTTCAGCTGCCCTATCCGTATATACCGGAAATACACATCGATGTACGGATGGTATTTATAAGTCTGGCATGTCGTCATCGATGGCACCCACTGGCGGTTCGATCGCTCCCAGCACTTCCAGTAAGTCGGTCATCCGCTTACTGACTTTGGGCAATTCAACCACGGCGTCTGAACGTTTGCGACCTGTTTGAGTCCCATTTCGCCAAACCACCATTGCCCCTTTTGTTTTGATTTCCTTCTTTAATTCCTCTTTTAAATCCCATAATGCCAAATAATCGTCCACAAGGTCTTTGTATTGCGCCCCAACGATTCCGCTTACTTTTAACTGCTCCAATAAGTCACGCCTGATCAACATTCGAATGGTTTCCCGCTTGACCGCTGGCACAACAACCACCCCCTCATATGCGAATTTCACAAAAATATTTTTTCCGACCTACCTCCCCCGTTGTCACACCCTCCTTGAAAAATACAAATTTTTTTAAGGGGGGTCTACAGATTAGGATAATACTTCTCGATAAAAGAAATCACCGTATCGATTTCATGTGTCGAGAACGTGGTGTACTTCATTACTTTGTCTTTGTTGGTTTGCACAAGCACCTTGACACCCGCAAGCTTCATACCATGACAACGGTTCAGTACGACGCTGTCACGGATGTTGCGGTACGCTTGGTACATGATGTACTTGAGTCGGTCGCGGATATAGACGCTGTATGTTTCAAAGTCATCCAGCGTGTAGACGCTACCTTCGTATTCTATTTTCAATGTTGCTCACTTCCTTAGATTAAGATGGTTGTCAGCGCTAAAGCAAGAAGGCTCGCACTACATACAATGCACAGACACCGCTTTGTCGCCCTGTCCTTCTCTGCGATAGTCCCAATAAAGCTGATGACAAGCACAAGCAGGAACAACATGATTATAATTGAAATCATACGTCACCACCTTTCTTCGCTCATAAAGCGTTTGGACTTCGCTTTCTTTTGATTCGGTAATCGATTGTGCTCTTTGTTGTGGCATGGATTACATAAGCTTTCGAGATTGGATAAAGTCAGCGCTAGCATTGGCATATCCTTCACATACTGTAAATGATGCACGCAATCCGCTTTCGTATAAAGTCCATGCTTCTTGCATCGCTGGCATTCGTAGTTATCCCGTTTCAGCGCAATCTCTCGCAGTTTTCTCCATTCCTTGGTTTTGTAAAATTTGATAAGCTGATCCGTTAGAATATATTGTAATAACTTTGTTGTTAGTTTCATAGGGATTACCACACTCCAAAAAAAAGAACCCTTCAGGGCTCTTTCTAATTTTCTTCTCTATCCAATTCATATGCGTCTCTAAACTTTTCATATTCTATATTAGAAATAGTTTGTTCATCCCTTACCTTTTTAAATAAGGCAGCCAGCAATGCAAATTCTTTATCGAATGTTAAATTTTTTCGCTCTAGTTCAGAAAGAAACGATCTGACAGTTGCATTTTTCCCTTCACGACTAATAATATCTATCGCTATGTTACTTAAAGTTTCAGACTCCTCCATTGAAAGGATTTGAGAAGCTTTACGTACAACAGTACCACCTTTTTTGATTCCACCAGTCTGTACTAGTTCGCTTAAAAGATTTTCTATTTGATCTAACCGACCAAGTATATACTTTTCTGACGTAGTATCAGAAGCTTTAATAACAGCCTCCGATTCAACTGCGCTTATAATTGGATTTTCTATCTTATCTCCTTTTTCAATAGCATCTAAAAATTTAGTGAATGTTGCTTCTAATGCAATCGCGCCTGCTATATCATTAGTATAAAAAATAATTCTTTGATCCACGATATCAAAAGGCAAGTTCGTATTATCTTCTGCTAATATAATAACTGGCTTAGCAAACGAATGGCGTATCGCTAGCTCGTACATAACATTAGGGTTAAGTGTAGTTAAATTAGCTACCACCAAATCATCATTTACCAAATGCTGAATAATACTTTTATTAATAGATCCTGATGTTGATATTTTGTGAGATACATGTGTATCATATCCCCTTTTCTTTAAAATAGGATTGATAACTCCGTCTAATATTCCATCAGCATGCCTTCTTATATCGGAACCATCAGAACCGATAGGTGTTACCATAAAACAGCTTTTTAATTTTTTTAACTTCTTCCACTACTTGTTTTTCTTTTTGTTCGCTCATCTGCTTCCCTCCCTGACTATATATTACCAGATAAGATGGACAAAGAGCAATAACCTGTGATTGTTTTCTTCCTTTCATCTATATATGGCAACACTACTATATTATCAATCAATAAATGTAACATATCTAAGATTCTGTAGCTTTTGACATACTCCTAAAAACCATTGGAAAACCTAGCTTTACAATGGTTCCATCTATTTAACACAACATATCTACTTTGAGTATACATTTACCAACGATAATACTATTATCGATTGCCATTCAGCCGGTATGAATGGTAATATTAAAGAATAGAAATATATGGATTGAGCTGTTATCACTACCACCTATTTGAAGGGAGTAATTTTATGAGCAGTAATTTAATATTTTTCACAAAAAAACAAAGTAACAAATTACTATACAGTGAGCATCTAAAAAATAAAGACTTCCAATGGCTGTATGATCTCTTAGAAAAAGATAATCATTTAACTACCGCTAGAATACCAGCAAGTAAATTGACAATGCTAAGCGAAATGCATGATACTCTCCTAAATAAATCTATGGATGAGTGGATTCAGCATAAATCTCCTAATGGGCAACATATCGAGGATAGAGGAGAAGACGAAGGCAAGTGGATGCACTGCTCCTTGTGCAATAAGAAAAATCGATATATATACTATATTAAAAACACTGTTAATAGTGTCACCTTAAATGTCGGTAGCGACTGCATAACTGAATTCGGGAGTTTAGCGGCAGGGGCACAAAGTGGGAAACGTATGCTTCAAAACAATGCTCTTAGAGCTAGGAATTTACAAAAATTACTGACTGTAATTCCAGGAGCACGCAAACGTATCTCTGATTGGTCAAAATTCGTTTCCGATCTAGCAATAATACCACCTTTTACAGTTACAAAAGAATACGATGAGCTGGGGAATGATGCAGAGCTTCTTTATGAAAAAATATTAAATAACAATAAAAATGATGATTATATAAGAAACTTGCAGTTGTTATTTAACTCCGCGGATTCTCTTCAAACGGATATTCTTGAATATATCAATAAAAATAAACACAGAAAATTCATACTCACAAAAGAACAAGCTCATTGGATTCGAACAAATCAAACAGAGCATTATACCCAAATTTTAGAGCTAGTAAGAAAAAGTGAGTATGGTCTAATTTCACTGCAGTCCGCCAAATTAATAAGAGATCCTCATTTTTTGAATACTTTCATGATCGTATACAACACAAAAATAATGCAATTAAACGACGATATATGGCATAAACAGGAATTAGCTCGAAATAAATATATTTCGTCCGGAAATGTTCAGTTTGAAAATGAATTCCCAGAAATTACTGATACCACCAATGGAACTTTCACATATAAATTTAGATCACTAACCAACATTGTATTTAAAATCAGCTCTACTAAATTTATTAGCCTACTTGGTTTTATTGTTTTCAATTCTACTATCAACCATAACAATAGTATACTACGCCTAATTATGGATTCTTCAATCCCTGATGTGCAAAGTTCCGAGGCTATGTTTTATCAAATTCAGCTCATTTTTGATGGGAAAATAATTTTCAATGAGTTTCAACCGGCATTTCAGTATGTTGACTTCGCATTTTTAGTAAAAAGCAGCCTTGATACATCTGGAGTTAAACACTATACACATATATACAAAAGATATAATAGCAATGACTTCATTTCAAAAATGAGCACCGTTATATTCCGAAAGAATAAAGATGCTCTGAAAAAATATTTAGATGCAGAGTGCCTAAATACTTATTCAGAATCGGAATACAATAGCGCTAGAGAATTCGATCGAGATCTCGACATCGCTAGAAGAAACACCTTCACATCATAAAAGATGAATTGAATCAATACACTGCATAAAATTAGTCTACCCATTCTATATTTTCTATGCAGTGTATTGTTATGCTAAAACTATTTTATTAGCACAGCAATTGGTATACTCACAATATATTAAAAATCATACATTGGTTTTTACAAATTAAATTTTAACATTTTACTATCTAACTCATCTTGTTGTATGCCAATATAAATTAACGTTTCTTTCTGATCTTTATGATTAAATATCTTTTGGAGTGCTACTATATCTTTAAATTGCTTATAAAAATGATAACCAAAAGTTTTTCGTAGCGTGTGGGTTCCAATATTTTCTAAACCAAATTTTTCTTGCAGCCCTTTTAATATGCGATATGCGGTAATACGCGTAATTGGTCTATTAATCCCCTTTTGGCTTCGAAACAAATAATCCTGATCATCTAAATCTACTACATACATCCCCAAAGCTCTCTTCACCTCTTTCGGAATAAGTATCTTCTTCTGCTTATTCGTTTTCTGCTCGCGTATTACAATATGATTGCCACGTATATCCCTCACTTTCAGCCGTAATAAATCACTAATACGAAGCCCCACATTGATGCCTAGAAAAAATAAAATATAATCACGTTGGTTCTTAACCAACAAATAACGCTTGATTTCCGTAATCGTATCTCGATCACGTATAGGCTCTACTACGTTCATTATTTCGCCTCCAATTCTGATTCATACGCCAACACATACAAGCTTTTTTGCTTCTGCTTCTCAATCTTTTTTCGTGCTTTTTGTAAATGATCCTCTACTGTATTTTTCGCAATCCCCAAATACTCTGCCACTTCTCCAATCGAAAACATGGATTGCTTATTCAGTAAATAGCACTCTTTTTCTCGTGGTGACAAGCAACCAATCAATTCATGCAACATACTCCGCTCCAGCTCTCCCAACTCTTTTTCTGCTGCTGTTTCAGGTTGTTGGTAGTTCAAATAATCCAACAAATAATTATCTGCCAATACCGTTCTTTCTTCCATTGACGCCTTCGCTGTTCGCTTGTAATCCCAAGGAGAGCAACCAGTTTCCATATAAAGAATCGCCTTATCTAAACTGGAGCTAATGCTACTCCACAAATTCCTATCATCCTGTAGCCCTGCACTCGCCTTTTTAATATTGGCATGCCTTCTCGCCACTTTGTATTCAAAAATCAAATCATCCAACATCTGTTTCCCTCCAATAAAATACGCCATATCCTGAATATGGATATAGCGCATTTCTCCATTATTCAATTGTTTTCCATATAAAATCGCGTATCACTGGTCATATCCAGCGTCATACATGCGCTTATCCCTTGTTCTGTAAAAAGTAACTCGACAGCGTGCATTGCCTCCGCTTTCGTTCGGTAGTCCCGATAGAATGCAAAGCTGGTAGGTGTTCGCATATAGACATGGTACTTTAACTTCATGCCTTGCCACCTTCTACACATTTAATCCTTTGATACACGACATCCGATGCTACTCCAAACAGTTGGGCTAGCTGTCTACCACTCAACTCGTATTTATTCCGCAACTGCATCAATAACAAATCATCGAAATTGCTATTCATCCCAAACAGTATATCTTCTTCCTCTGCTATCGTTGCCAATAAATAGCTCTCCTGCAATTCTTTGTTGGTTTCTTCCATCCCTTCCAACTTTTCCTGTGCTTCCACCCTAGCAACATTATCCGACATATGCGCAATGCGTAAAACATGCTTTCGATACGCTAGACGGCTTGCTTTTAGCTGTTCACGAAAGCGCCTTATCGTTTCTGAATTATGATCCATCTGATTCTCCCCTAACATAAAATATGCCTATCGTAATGATGCGCATGCTGATCCAGAGCCTGTTCCACTTCCTGCTGGTCATAACACACCGTTTTCCCCACCTGCTTATCACCCTTCACCCACACAATAATGGAATATGGTTCTTGCCCTGAAAATCCAATATAATTGACTGGCATCGCTCTACCTCCTTATTTTTAATCGAACGAAATACTTTGAATCCGATGATCGCTGGTATTCTCAAACTTGATAATGTAATGATTACTCAACATCCGTGAAATCAACTTTTCATCATAAAGCTGTTGGATGCCTTTCACACTAAGGTTCGTCGTAATAATCGTGCTTTTATCTCTACGCCCATCCAGCACGCCATACAACACGCGATGGACAAAATCACTTGCCGTATTCTCCTTCTGAATAGAGCCAGACTCCGCGCCCAAATCATCCAGCACTAAAAAATCCGCATTGACCAATCGACTGATATAATAATCCTCATCCTCTTTACCTTGATAACTCGGCTTGAAAGTTTTCCGTATCTCACGCATCAAATTATCCACCTTGATAAAGAGGCACGTTTTCGGCAGTTTCGCATTGAGATTATTCAAAATTGCCATAGCTAGATGCGTTTTCCCAACACCAGCATGTCCAGAAATCATCGTGTTAAATACGACACCTTCCTTGTACTTCTTCATCGCCGTTATCGCTCGCTCTTTATTACTTGCCGCTTCACTCTCTGGCGTCGTTTCATATGCTTCAAAATTAGCGTGTTCAATCGTGTAGTCTGAAAATAAACTGTCTGCTTGCAACCGCCCGTTCTGAAATTGAACACGATATTGCTTTATTTTTTCTTCCTGCTCTTTTTGAAAAGCAAGATTCATGTCATGCGATTTGCACAAAGGACATGTAAGTACACCATCAATAATGAGCTTTCTTACGTCTTTTTTCAGCGGATGCACCACCTCGCTATTGCAAAAAGAATCGCTGTACTGCACATTCACCTTGGAGGCATCAGAACAATCCTTCAAGCTGTTGATTTGAATCACATGGTCGAGTATTCCCGCTAGCGGTTGAAGCTGTGACATCTCGCATCCCTCCTTTTTGATTTAGGTACGATTCAAACTTCGCACCAAATAATGTTTCTGGTCTTAGATATTGGGCGAATTGGGGATCTTTTTTCCAATCGCGACATTTCTTACTTATCACCTGTTGAAAATCTGCTTCACTGAATCCTTCATCCAATCTAGCCTTAATAAGTTGCTGGGTTCTTTTTGTTGTCGCTCTGTAGTTAGTATCAGCATTAGTATTTAGAAAGTTGACTATATCTTTATATAAGTTAGTGTTTATTATATTAGTATTAATAGGGTGTACCTCATTCACTAGGGTCGGTGTATCAGGTACACTAGGCTGGGGCACACCGTTTACCATGGGTAGTGTACCTGATGCACTACCCACTTTTTTAGGTTTCTTTAATATATAGAGATTACTTGTTTGATTACCCACGTCATTTAATCTTTTTCTTTTTACTAAATAACCTTTCTTAATAAGTGATTCAATGGTCGTTATAGATTTTTTTCGGGAACATTTTACTCGCTCTGCCATTTTTGAAAATGAAGGAAAAGCCATACCATTGTTAGCTAATCTGAAAATATATTGAATAATCGCTAGTTCATACACGTCCAAATCTCCATTATCATATATAGCATTCGGTACCTGAAAAAATTGATTGTCCCACCCATTCTTTATTTCATTTTGCATATCATTAGACTCTCCTTCTATTCCTATCTTACTCATCTAATAAAAATTAAATATATATACGTCGAATATGGTATAATTTCTCTAGAAAAGAGGTGATTTTATTTTATCTATACTCCCATTTGTAAAAACTAATATTATTTCTATCGCTGCGTTTTTTGTAGCTTTCGCAACCTTCATTGTGACTTTCGCTAATTTCTGGAAGAATAGAGCTAATATCGAGTGTCTCCAGCCAAGTGCCAGCTCATCTAATTTAATAGCACCTGATTTCATAGATGCTGAAACTCCTGATGGTTATTGGGGCGAAGATTATCGTATTTTTATTGATGTTATAATTAGCAACCGAAGTGCTCAACCTATCTCAATAATAGAATTCCAACTAAATAACTCCTTAATATTCAATTCCTATACAGACTATGGTTCAGAGTATACTACCACGGTATCCCCTTCCAATAAAGAACTGAAAAATGGAGTCTATTCGTATGGAGATTCTAAACACATCTCTATTAGAACAAAAGATAAGCTTTTAAAACCTGTATTAAATATTCCGGCGTACACATCTGTACGTGGTTGCCTATTTTTCCATACAAATGATAGGTCATTAGCCAAAATCCAAAAAAATAAATTGTCTATAACCACTTCTAGAAAAAACTTCACATTCAAAGTAAATATTCCTAATTTCCACGAGTCTCAAAAAAAGCTACCCGCGGAAATTGTAGAAGCTAGGGAGCTAGAATTTTAAATAATTCTACTCCTTTTTCATTTAAAATAAGCGCCTCTCCTAACTCTCAACTCACATGCCCTTAAGTGTAAATACTCCAATAATGGCTTTGTTTCAAACTTCCAACGATTTCCTTCTAAAAATGCGCTAGTCTCAAGTAATCTAACATCTTTCAAATGATCTTTTTTAAATGTAGGAATACTGACACTCGCCATTTCCGCTGCTTCCTCAACCGAAACAATTGGTTTATATACTAAATGAATCTCTGCTTTCGGTGGTTGAAAATGAACCACTATTCCTTCTTCATTACTCGATGTTTATACATAAAATCCTCCTCACTGAACGCTTCTTACTGTGAACCTCTTTGGTAAAAATATTTGTTCTGGTGCCACCTCTAAAGCAGCAGCAATTAATTTAGCCTTTTCGCTATCCACACTTCTTATACTTCTTTCAATTTGAGATAAATAGCCCTCTGGCAAACCCGTTTTTATAGATATACATAGTAAAGAAAGCTTTTTGGATCTTCTAACTTCTCTCATTGCGTTGTTCATTTCATAAACACCTCCAAAACTATTCGTTATGCAACGTTTGATTATAATATACATCGATACGTTAACTTTGTCAATTCAATATGCAATGTTTTCGTAATAACACTTGATTTCTTTGCAATATGCATAGTATAATGATTTCATAAAGTTGAAAAGGAGTTTTCTTATGTTAGGAGATAATATTCGCAAGTATAGAAAAGCCAAGAAATTGACAGCTAAAGAACTTGGAAAAAAAGTGGGATTAGCTGAGTCAACTATTAGCGGTTATGAAAACGGATTAAGAGAACCTAACATCCCTACCCTGATGAAATTATCAGAGATTCTTGATGTCTCAGTTGATTCTCTAATAGGCTCTAGCGAAGTCAGCGATCCTCAAGTTAATGATTTAGCCTTTGATAATTTAGAAGGGTTAACTGTAGAGGATTTAAAAAAGGTGAAGGGATATATCGAAACTCTCAAGCGTCATAGAGAAGAATTAGATAAGTTCGAAAAAGAATAATAGAAAAGGAAGATGCATGCTGTTGAACTCAAATAAGTACTACACGCCTAGCACCATCGAAAAAGAAATTTCAAAAAAAATTTATTGCCTTAGAAATACTAAAACCTAGCGATCTATCACCAACAAACCTTCAAGACAAATTCAATATTTTTGTCATTGAAGGTGATTTCTCACTTGCAGTTGCGGATTATGGTGGGATAGTTTTACCACGCGGACTGACTGGCAAAGCATATGTAGAGAAATTTCATCATGAATTCATCCACTTGCTTTGTCATTCAGGTAATCAAGAAAATATGTCTATAAACTTTACGCAAAAACAAGAAACACAGGCTGATAATTACCTACAATATTCATCGATCCCATTTCATATGCTACAGTATATAGATTTTTCAGATGAACATGTTGTCCAGCAAACGAGTGATATATTCTGTGTTCCTGAGCATATTGCTTTTAAAAGAATTCAAAAATAAGAAATGAATTATCAAATATTAATTATTCGAGAAAACCCTTAATAATTTAAGCTTTTTATTTTTATTACAAGGAAGAACATATGTTTCCAAGGAGGGTTATAACTATGGCAACCGTGAGAAAAAAAGGAAGAAACTTTGAAGTAAGGTGGTATTATTTTGATCGTATAGATCTAAAAAGAAAACAAGGTACAAAAGCTGGATTTTTCACTGAAAAAGAAGCCAGTGAGTTTGGTAAACGCATGGAAGTGCTGGATCGCCAAAATAAGCTATTCTTCAATAGCTACACTGTATCTGATTATTTAAGAAATTGGCTTAAGAATAAGTCTAGAAGGGTTTCTGTAAAAAGTGCCGAAAATTATAAGAATGCTATTGAAAATCACATAATACCGGAATTTGAAAAAACGAAGCTGACTGATCTGAAAAAAAACAAAGTATCAAGAATTCATATACGACAAACTTGACAAATACGCCGTTCGAACTGTCCGTCTCATCCATAGCGTCATGAGCAGTGCAATGAATGACGCCGTGGATAATGAGCTAATAGAAAGAAACATAACGCATAACATTGATATGAAAACAAACAAATCTAGAGAAACAAAAGCCATTAAATTTTTCACAAAACCTGAACTAAAAATATTCATGAGTGCCATCAATGACAAAGACGTTGAAGATTTATACGCCACTTATTTTTGGTTAATATGTAACACTGGTATACGTGCTGGTGAAGCATTAGCGCTGACTTGGGACGATCTCAATTTCGTTTCAAATGAGCTGACGATCTCTAAAACTGTTAAAAAACTAAGTAGTAGCGACTTTATTATAGGAGCACCAAAAACAGAGTCGTCAAATCGAGTAATAAATTTAGATGATATGACTATTAAAAAGTTAAAGGCTTGGAAATCTTATCAAGAAAAATATGTAAAAGACAAAGGTCTTGGAGAAAGCAAATATATCTTCGTCTCCAGACAAAATAAAAAACAGCCTCCTCACTACAGGACTGTAATCAAAAATTTTAATGTACTACTCGACGAACTCAATTTAGCGCATATAGGAATCCATGGCTTAAGACATACACATGCAGTCATGCTTATCGAAGCTGGTGCATCCGTTAAATATGTAGCAGAAAGATTAGGGCACTCTAACGTAGAAATGACACTCAATGTTTATGTCCATTTAACTGAAAAAATGAAAACAGATGATATGAACAAATATGTAAATCACATACTTTCTCACTGAAATAAGGGCTAAATTAAGGTCTTAAAATCGAAAAAAGCCGCGACACAAGTCCACAGCTTTTCTCAGCGCAATCAAAAGGAGAAATTCACACAATCAAATAAAGGGGGTATTTGTATTGTGATTTATTTCACGTCAATAATATACCACATCTAAATTAATAATTCAACATTTCACAAAGATTTTTTTTTAATAAATATTTGTGTATGTAGCTCCCACATAATTTTTATTTTTATATAACAACTATCTCTAGTAAACAATCATTCGTAGATCAGCATTAATTCTAAATAAAATTATATATTTCCGGCTTTAAACTCTCTAAAATATAGTAAAAAATGCGATAATCATCCATTTATCCTCTAAAAAAATAAAACAGGATTCTCAATAAAGAACCCCATTTTATCAATAATAAAAAATAAAAAAATATTTTCTAAGTCCACCATTTTTCACAAAGCTAATCAGAATAAAGTCTTATCTCACTAATTTCTCAAGCTCATTCAGACGCTGCTCAAAGACCTTAAGCGCATCGGTCACAGGTTTGGAAGTGGCCATATCTACACCTGCTTTTTTCAATACTTCGATTGGGAAGTCAGAACTCCCCGCTTTCAAGAACGCTAAATACTTATCCACAGCCTCTGCACCACCATGCAAAATAAGGTCGCTGAGTGCCGAAGCAGCACTGAATCCAGTCGCATATTGGAAAACATAGTAATTCATATAGAAATGCGGAATTCGCGACCATTCAAGTCCAATTTCCTCATCATACACAATCTCGCTACCATAATATTTCTCATTCATTGCAAAATAATTCTCCGTCAAAAATTCAGCTGTTAATGCCTCACCATTTTGATCCGCTTGATAAATAAAATGCTCAAACTCCGCAAATTGCGTCTGACGAAATACAGTTCCCTTGAATCCGTCCAAATAATGATTTAACAAATACGCACGCACTTTCGGATCATCATATTTCTTCAACATGTAATCCGTTAATAAATTCTCATTCGTCGTCGAAGCAACTTCCGCTAAGAAAATCGGATAATCCCCATAAACAAACGGCTGATTCTTACGGGTATAATAACTATGCACACTATGCCCTAACTCGTGCGCCAGCGTAAACACATTATCAATCGTATCCTGCCAATTCATCAAAATATACGGACTCGTACTATACGCTCCTGAAGAATAGGCGCCACTTCGCTTCCCTTTATTCTCCACAACATCAATCCAGCGCTTGTCAAACGCTTCTTTCAAAATCGCTTGATATTCTTTGCCTAAAGGGGCAAGACCATTTAGCACGATATCCTTCGCTTCTTCATACGTAAATTCTAAATGTACATCATTTGAAAGTGGCGTATACATATCATACATCCGCAACTCATCCAAGCCCAACAGTTCCTTGCGAAGCCCAACATAGCGTTGTAATAATGGTAACTGCTCATTCACAGCCTCCACCAAAGAATCATACACCGCCTCTGGAATATGGTTCCCAAATAAAGCCGCATGACGTGCCGACTTATATCCATGAACCCGTGCATAGAAATTACCTTTCTTGACTTGGCCTGTCAATGTGGTCGCCATCGTATTCTTCAAGCTATCATAAGCGCTATACATCCCTTTAAATGCAGCTCGGCGCACACCACGATTCTTGCCCTCCATCATCTTGCCATAACGACCATGCGTAATCTCAACTTGATTTCCAGACTCATCTTCAATCGTCGGAAACTTCATATCAGCATTATTTAAAATACTATACGTGCGCGATGCATTGCCCAAAACTTCTCCTGCTTGTGCTAACAACGCTTCTTCCTTTTCAGAAAGCACGTACGGCCGATTCAAGCTCACTTCCTCAAGTAAATGAGAATACAATTGCAAATCAACATTCTCTGCAATAAAGCCTTGCAACTTCGCTTCATCGATCGCTAAAACTTCTGGTTCAAAATAAGAAATAGCAGCAGAGGCTTCTGTTAATAAGCTCCCCGCACGGCTGTATAAGCCTTGGTACGTTGTATTCGTCGTATCTTGGTCTTGTTTTAAATGCGCATATACATATAGATTCCCTAGTTGATCATACAGCTCATCACGATAGCGCAATGCCCGTAAAAGCATATCGCTGCTCTCACCCAACTTACCTTGAAAATCTGCCGCTTCCTTCACTGTATCTTTTAACGAGACAAACGCGGCTTCCCACGTTGCATCATCTTTAAAAATCGTCGTTAAATCCCATGTTTCACTTATAGGCACCTCTTCACGCGTTGGTAGTGCCGCTACTTTTTTCTCACTCATTAATCCCATACCTCCAATATTAGCTTTTTCACTTATTATGAGCTAATCCAAATCAAATTGCAAAAATCAGATATCCAAAAAACGAACCTCTTCATTTGCCACTTCTTTCATTTGACGCAAAATCGTGTATTTCTCCGTCCCTACTGCTCCTAGCACACCTTGTTTACAAAGAAAATGCATATATTCCATGCAAAGCGTGCGCCTATCCTCATTCCAAATCAACGGCATCCAAACTACATGCTTGTCAAATAGAACTAACACGCGCTCCAGTTGAAACGAGTCTCCGATATCTAACATCCGCAAAAACGACTGCCAAATATAAAATTGCCACTCAAGCGCTGGTGTCTTCACCCGAAATTGCGTCGGCAAAACAACACCGACCTCCATCGGCAAATTCTGCAAATAATAACCTTGTTCATATACATCTCTCAAAAACAGACTCTGCTTCTTGAATCGTGTATAAAAATAGCACTGTTTCTGCCGCTCAAAAGCTAACTCCCGCTTCACAAAAAAAGTAGCATATTTGATTCGTTGAACTCCTTTTTTTATCACATCCAACCGCACACGCCCATCAAAAGTCATCGCCCTCGCATAAAAACGATTCGCCGTATCCATTGTAATTTGATACAACAATGTCCATCTATTATTCTCCGGCAAATATTGCACTAAATAATAACCCAATTTCGGATCACACTTAATAAAAGCTTGTTGAAAAGCAGTCAGATAATATCGTCCCTTCACCATCCGAATATCCTGCCCAAGAATCCAGTGTACACAAAGCCCCGCCATAAGATAATCTTCTGTTCGCTGCTGTAACTCTTTCACAGGGACCGTAGAGCACTGATATTCGATCACAGTACGTCCATCCACAAGAATATCTGCTTGACGCTTAATATCGCGTAGGTACACCTCTACATCCGCCTGACGATCCTGCAAAATGAGCCATTCCAAAAAATACTTCTTTCCTCCTAAATGACGATCTGATTCTCCCTCAGAAGCAAATCGACACTTACTAGATGCCAAGTGAGCAAAATGTGGCATATTGATCTCACCAGCCTTCAAAATGAGCCGTTCCGCGCAGCAGCCACACGAATATTGATTTCTTTGTTTCTTCAAAAATGCCACATTTCCCCGGGTGACAACCACATCATGCCCAAACTGATCCTTTGCTGTAAACATAGTTTTCACTACCTCTCTTATGTCCTATACTAACTATATTCGCCCAAAGTATCACTTCTCCTCCCTATTTTTCAAAAACGCAAAAAGACCCGATTCACGTGTTTTTCACAGCGCAAATCGAGCCAAAAAGCTTTTTTAGTTAAAATATTTCTTTACTTGTGGTAAGGCAGGGTCTTCGAAAATAACTTTGGCATACTCATCTAGAACATAACCAGTTAAATTCGTTTCGTCCCCATACTCTAATAAAATACTGACAACATTGTCAATGTTTCTTTCATCAAATTTCGCTTCAGGAAACTCCACATACAGATAATAACTATCCTTGTAGTGGTACAGCTTCGTTGATACTTGATCTAGCCCCGTCGCTTTAGACAGCGTAATCAAGTCCTCAAAATCACGGAACTGCAAAATAAATTCTAACGTATCTTCATCCCCGCCCTCAATAATCGTTGCAGGGGTAAAATGTTCTTCCAGTAGTTTCTCAATACGTTCCTCAGCTAGCTCATCGGCCTGATCCATATTGATCTCAAAGCCCGAATCTCCTTTACCAAGGTTGGCTTTCGTTACGAGTACCTCTAGGCCATGCTTCAAAGCCTGTACCTGAATCCAGAGTGGTCCATCAGGAGAGAACTCTTCTTCATACTTAAGTTCATCCATCATATCCCAGAAAAGCTCCTCGCTCTTCTCACGATCATACCATATTTCCTCATGATTAAAACCGCGTTCTTCTAGATCCATGTAAGAGATATAAAACTTTATTGTATTCTCATTAATACGTTCAATTTCCATCGTCACACACTCTCCCTTCCATCTTCAACATTGACAATGAAGGGTAATTCATTTGTTGTTAGTATCATTGTAGCCTAATTCAAAAAAAAGGGCTAATAATTGACTCTACGTCTAGCCGCTATTTTATTGAAGAATACTATCTTAGCCTATATTTACCCACAATTCAAGGGTAGAAACTCCTTATTTGCTAAAAAAAGCCTAAATTTATAAAAAAATTATGATAATAAGCACAAAAACACCCAATCCGCTCCAAAAAAACTACCAATACCTAAAAGCATTGGTAGTCCAAATAAGATTAATTAACCAGTTTCTGAGCTTCACGTAATTGATACGTGCGAACTCGACGTGGTAGGAAACGACGAATCTCGTCTTCGTTATATCCTACTTGCAGACGTTTCTCATCAATGATAATTGGACGTCTTAGCAAACCTGGATTTTTTTGGATTAGTTCAAATAATTCTTGTAGTGGCAAACTATCTAAATCCACATTTAATTTTTGGAATGTCTTAGAACGTGTGGAAATGATTTCATCCGTACCATCCTCTGTCATTCGTAAAATTTCTTTAATTTCGCCTAAACTTAGTGGCTCTGAGAAAATGTTTCTCTCTTTGTACGGGATATCATGTTCCTCTAGCCATGCACGTGCTTTACGACAAGACGTGCAACTTGGTGAAGTGTATAACGTTACCATTAGACATTCACACTCCTTATTGGTTTATTGTTTCATTCAATGTAACGAATTCCCTAACAATATATCTATTGGAAACGATCTCTTTTTAAGATCTACTTTCATTATACACCAAAATAGCAAAAAGCAATATACTATTTTAAAAAAAAGTTCTCCAAATCGACATTTATTAAAAGCAAGCCGTTATATGTATGTTACCCTTACTATAACGCTTTAAAACTAGAATCTGATTAAAATATGAGCACTTAAATGAGATTCTAGTGAGAATATTGTTAAAATGTCATTGGATTTCTCTCTAGGAAAAAGAACCATCTCGTTTGTGAGATGGTTCTTGCAATTATTCAGCTGTTACCATGGCCGCAGCAGACAATTTTGCATGTTTCTCTTGGTAAGTTGCTACCTCTTCTGGAGAACAATAAACAAAATGTCCTGGTGCAATTTCACGCATTTGTAAATCTTCATTCCCTGTATAATTATGAATTGCTGGATCGTATGTTTTACGAACACGAGTACGTTCATAGTTCGGATCAGGCAATGGGATCGCCGAAAGCAATGACTCTGTATAAGCATGCAACGGTGCCCGATATAAATCATCTGCTGGTGCAAGTTCCACCAACTTACCGAAATACATAACACCAATCCGATCGCTTATATATTTTACCATCGATAAATCATGCGCAATAAACAAATACGTCAAGCCTTTTTCTTTTTGTAATTGTTTTAACAGGTTAACTACTTGTGCTTGAATTGAAACGTCAAGCGCTGAGATAGGCTCATCGGCAATGATAAATTCTGGTTGAACCGCTAAAGCACGGGCAATACCGATACGTTGACGTTGACCACCAGAGAATTCATGCGGATAACGGCCAGCGTGTTCCTTGCTAAGACCAACTGTCTCTAGTAATTCGTAAACTTGATTCGTTAGCTCAGACGGTGTTTTAGCAAGTCCGTGAATACGAATTCCTTCTGCAATGATATCTTTGACTTTCATACGCGGGTTTAATGAGGCATATGGATCTTGGAAAATCATTTGCATTTTACGACGGAATTCATGCATTTCAGTACGCGATTTACGACTGTGCACATTTTTTCCATCATACAAAACTTCACCATCTGTCGCGTCATACAAGCGAATTATTGTGCGCCCAGTTGTTGACTTACCACAACCGGATTCACCAACTAGTCCTAATGTCTCTCCTTTATAAATATCAAAAGAGATACCATCTACAGCACGAACTTCACTCGCTTTTCCTTTATTAAAGTATTGCTTTAAATTCTTAATTTCGAGTAGTTTCTCAGCCATCTACTTCAACCCCCTTCGCGTGAACAGCTTGCATACCGGGATGATCCGTTGCAAATTGCTCTTGACGACGTAATACGGCATCAGGAGGCGTTACCTCTGGTGCATCTGGATGCAATAACCATGTGGCTGCATAATGCGTGTCAGAGACTTTGTACATCGGTGGTTCTTGTTCTAAATCGATTTGCATCGCGTATCTATTACGAGCCGCAAATGCATCTCCTTTTGGAGGATCAAGCAAATCAGGAGGCGTGCCAGGAATAACAAACAGTTCTTCCTCTTCCGTATCTAAAGTCGGCATCGAACTAATAAGTCCCCACGTGTACGGATGTTGCGGATTGTAGAAAATCTCATCTACTGTTCCGATTTCAACAATCTTACCGCCATACATAACTGCTACACGATCCGCCACATTCGCTACAACACCGAGATCATGCGTAATGAAGATAATCGACGTATCAATTTTTTTCTGTAAATCTTTCATCAAGTCCAAAATTTGCGCTTGAATCGTAACGTCGAGTGCCGTTGTTGGTTCATCGGCAATCAAGATTTGCGGATTACAAGCAAGGGAAATCGCGATAACAACACGTTGACGCATACCACCCGAGAACTGATGCGGATATTGTTTTAAACGTTCTTCTGCATTTGGAATACCAACCAATTGAAGCAAACGAAGCGCTGTTTTCAAGGCCTCTTTTTTGCTGATTTTTTGGTGTTTGATAATCGGTTCTGCAATTTGTTTGCCGATGGTCATTGTTGGATTTAATGAGGTCATCGGATCTTGGAAAATCATCGAAATTTCTTTACCACGAATTTTTTGCATCTGTTTTTCAGATGCTTTCGCGATATCTATACCGTTAAATAGGATTTCTCCTGATTTAATTTTGGAATTGCTTTCAGGCAATAGGCGCATGATGGACTTTGTCGTTACGGACTTCCCCGAACCAGACTCACCAACGATGGCTAGTGTTTCTCCTTTGATCAGGTCAAAGCTCACGCCACGAATTGCTTTTACTTCACCAGCATACGTATGAAACGAGATATGCAGGTCTTTTACTTCTAATAGTTTTTCCATTTTTCCTCACCTCACCTTTAATCACGCATTTTCGGATCAAACGCATCACGTAAGCCGTCAGCAATTAAGTTAAATGCAATCATGATAATACATAGTACGAGCGTTGGATAAAGAACCATATATGGCAATACTTGTAGCGTCTTGTACCCTTCACTAATAAGCGTTCCAAGCGACGCCTGTGGTGCAGGAATACCTAGTCCGATAAATCCTAAGAAGGCCTCGAAGAAAATCGCACTTGGAATACTAAACATAACGTTGATGATAATAACACCCGATACATTAGGTAGCAGATGCTTGAATAAAATACTCGGCGTCGAACCACCAAGCGTTTTAGAAGCTAAGACAAACTCTTGATCTTTCAATTTCAAAACTTGTCCACGTACAACCCGCGCCATCGTTATCCAACTGGTCATCGCAATCGCAATGATAATGGACATGATACCGGGATCAAGGACGAGCAACATGAGGATAACTACAACTAAGTTTGGAATCGCCGAAGCAACCTCCAAAATACGTTGCATGAAGTTATCAACACGACCACCAGAATAACCAGAAATCATACCGTACGTTACCCCAACAAGTAAGTCAAAGAATGCGGCTACAAAACCGATAAACAGTGATATTTGCGTTCCTTTCCAAACACGTGTAAATTGGTCACGGCCAAGTGTATCTGTTCCAAACCAATAATACGTTCCTTCAGGTACATTTTTTTGTTTATAAACGTCTACTTCTTCCCCACCAATATTTTGTTTACCATTCCAAAACGGCATATTGTCAAACCCTTGAACTTTAGGTGGCAGTGAGGCATTAGCCGTTGTTTGTTCTGAGTAAGTGTATCCAGAAATAAGTGGACCAATAAAAGCCATGATGACAACAAGTGACAACACGATAATACTCACTAAGGCCGCTTTATTTTTTCTGATACGAATCCAAGAATCTTGCATAAAAGTAAGACTTGGACGGAGAATTTTCTCATGTTCTGATTCTTGTATATGCGCGGGTTGGAATAATTCTTTTGAAATTTTTGGTTCTGTCATAATTATTTACCTCCCGACACACGGATACGAGGGTCAATCAATCCGTAAAGAATATCTACCACTAGAATAACGAAAACAAGCATACCTGCGAAGAGTAGCGTAGTTCCCATGATTACAGGATAGTCATTGGTTTGTATAGATGAAACAAACTGGCTTCCGATACCTGGAATACCAAAAATATTTTCAATAACAAGTGAACCTGTCATCAAAGCCACAGTTAATGGACCGATAACGGTAATAAGTGGAATCAGTGCATTACGAATCGCATGTTTCCAAGCAACTTCCACACGGTTATTCCCTTTCGCTTTTGCAAGCAACACATAATCCGAACCAAACACATCGATAAGCTCTGTTCTCATAAAACGAGCCGCTGTGGCGAGTGGGAACATGGCGAGTGCGAGTGCTGGCAGTATGGTGTATTCGAAAGTACCCCAACCGGCAACTGGCAACCATTGTAGTTTGGCACCAATCCAATATTGTAGCATGGCGGCAAATACGAAAGATGGTATCGATTTCCCAAGTATCGCGATAAACGTACTGGTGTAATCGGGCCACTTATTCTGGAACATGGCCGCTATAACCCCTAGTATAATACCAAATAGTAGTCCGAAAACAATGGCTTCCACGGCGATTGTAATCGATGGACCAATCAGATTTCCTAGTATTTCAGATACAGGTCGATTATCCAATTGGAAGGATACCCCTAGATTCCCCTGTAATAAGTCTCCCATGTAGCGGAGATACTGCATTGGCACTGGATCATTTAGTCCGTACTGATCATTCATAATCTGAATTTGTTCTGGCGTCATTTTAGCTTCGTTTCTATACGGTGAACCTGGTAGATATTGCATTAAAATGAATGTCACTGTTGCAATAATGAACATCGTAATAACCATATATAAGAGCCGTTTCAATCCATATTTAATCATCTCTACACCCCCCAAAAAATTTATTTTGTAGAATATTTTCTTATTTTATCATAAGCCTGCAACCATAGCGAGCTTTGTTTTCTCAATTCATTGTTTTTTTAAATTCTCGGATCCATTTTGGTGATGAGAGAACATCCTGATGCTTCTTTCTGAATCCCAAAACATATCAAATTATCTAAAAATTCATTATGATTATTCTATACTCAAATATAATAAACTGACATCTCCGCGTGTTTACCATTCGGATATGTAACGCATCCTAATTCATCATTAAAAGAGAGAGTATATAGAATATACTCTCTCAGGTTACAGTCAAGCATTTCTTAAATCGATATGCGTTTACTTATTTTCCGTCAATATACGTTGTTTTGAACGTATAGTCTGGACCAAACGCATTTTTTTGTAGATCTTTCACGTATGGTTGTTGCAAGAATGCTTTCGCACGTTGGTAAAGTGGTTGAATCGCATAATCTTCTTCAATTAGAATTGGTTCAGCTTTAAGCATTTCATCCCAACGAGCTTGTGTATCACCAGCAAGTGGACCCGCTGCTTGATCAATAATTTTATCGTAAGCTGGGTTTGAATAGCTCATTCTGTTTTGTGTGTTGCCAGTTCTGAACAAGTTCAAGAATGTTGATGGATCTTGATAGTCAGGGCCCCAAGCACTTAGAGCGAAGTCATAATCTTGTTTTTGGTCATTCGCTAAACGGATTTTGAATGGTACGTTTTTAAGTGTTACTTTAAAACCAGAAAGATTTTTCTCCCATTGATTTTGTAAGAATTCACTTGATTTTTTCGCATTTTCCGTGTCATCACTTGTAAATTCAAGGTTTAAGGAAGTAACGCCTAGCTCTTTCAAGCCTTGTGTCCATGCTTTTTTCGCTTCTGCTAAATCGTAAACGCCAACATCGCCAACTTCATCGCGATAGTCTTTGTTATCTTTAGGATCGAAAGTGAATTTCTTAGGAACTAATCCGTTAGCTGGGATAGAACCATTTTGTAGTACTGTATCCACATAGCTTTGTTTATCAACAGACAATGCCAATGCTTTACGGATGTTTTTATTCGCTAATGGCGTTTTCTTACCATTACGTTCTTGGTTAAATTTAATGTAGAATACAGAAGATTCCTCTTCTACTTTGTAGTCATCTTTATTTTTGTTTTGTACAGCATATTCAGCTGATAATAGCGCCTTATCTAGTTTACCAGTGTTGTATAGGTTAACACTTGTTCCAGAATCTTGAACTACTTGTACATTGATTTTATCAAGTTTCACTTTATCTTTGTCGTAGTAAGTATCATTCGGCACAAACGCCCAAGTTTTACCTGTTCCGTTCCAACCTGTTAACTTGAATGGACCGTTGTAAAGAATACTATCGCTATCTAAAGCGTATTTGTCACCTTTACTTTCCACGTATTTTTGGTTAAGTGGGAAGAAAGTTGGGAATGCTAGTAATGAATCGAAATAAGCTGCTGGTTGAACCAAAGTTACTTCAAATGTATTATCGTCGACCGCTTTAACGCCTAATTCAGAAGGTTTTTTCTCACCTTTGATAATTTCAGAAGCATTTTGAACTAATCCATCAAATAAGTAGGAATATGTTGCTGCTGTTTTTGGATCAACGGCACGTTGCCATGAATATACATAATCTTTTGCTGTTACAGGGTCTCCGTTGGACCATTTAGCATCATCGCGAAGTTTGAATGTATAAACTTTTTTGTCATCGCTTACTGTTGCTTTCTCAGTAGCGCCTGCAGGTTGTGCTACACCATCTTTATCAAGTACATACAGACCTTCGTTTGTTTGGTTAATTACGTTTAATCCAACTGCATCATCTGCTTTTGTACTATCCGCTGATGGGATAAGTGCCGACTCCATCAAGTTTAATTCTTGTTTGGAATCCTTTGAGCCTCCACCAGATTTGGAATCGCTTCCGCCTCCACATGCTGCCAGTACTAAGCTTAGTACTAATGTTAATCCTAAAACTAAAAATAATTTAGATTTTTTCATTAGTAAACCTCCCTTTTTTATTTTTCAGAAAAATCATTTCGATTACTATTATACTCTAAAAATTTAGGCTTTGTAAATTATTTTTTCGAAATATACGAAAACAAGGATGAAAGTTATAAGTTATTGCAAAATTTCCACAAGATGACACAATTACTCTATTGCACCATTTGAAAGCATATGCAAAAACCTCTTAAACCATTCAAGTAAACTATCTTACAATTTACTTTTCCCTTTTATTAAGTTTTCTGAATAAATAAATCGATTAAAATAATATCCCCCAAAACCTCACTGCTTCAAACACGGTATGTACTTGAAAACAATGTTATTTCTGAAAGTACAACCACTCGAAAAGCAATCCACTAATATTTAGTAGGATTATATTTATTTATATACTTTTTTTCGCCATCTGTCTACATAAATACACTAAAAAATAAATAAACTTTAAAAAAAACTTTAAAAAGCCTTAATACATGGGGTTTTCAGCGCTTTATTTAATGACAGAAAATTTCACTGGCTTTGTTAGATATTCAGCTTATTTAGGATTTCATTACCAGTTTTACTTTTGTAATAGAAGAAAGGCACCCCAAATTCGAATTCGGAGCGCACTTTCTACCTTTTCAATTATTTAATTTCAATCCATTGATACGAATACGGTGCTCCGAATAGGTGTGTTACGAAACCTGTCATTTTTGGATTTTGTAGGGCTGCTACACCGTTTTGGTATAGTGGTGAAACTGCTGTGTCTTGTGAAATCAGGATTTTCTCAGCTTCTAGTAGGACATTCCAACGTTCTTCTGGTTTTGTTGCTAGTGTTGTAGCTGCTTCTTTTAGTAGTTTGTCGTATTCTGGGTTGGAATAGCTAGAACGGTTGTAACTGCTTGTTGTTTCGAATACTCCTAGGAATGTGGACGGATCTTGATAGTCTGGGCCCCAACGAGCTAGTTGCAATTCGTATTGTTGTGTTTCATCCAATTTAAGGCGTGATTTATATGGAACGGTTTTGATGTTAATTTTTAGTCCGTCAAGGTTTGTTTCTAGTTCGCTTTGAATGTACTCGGACATTTTTTTACTGAACTCTTGGTCGTCGCCTAGGAATTCTAGTGTAATGTTATCTTGACCTAGTTCTTGTTTTGCTTTTTTCCAATAGGCTTGTGCTTTTGCTTTATCGTATGTTATTAAATCGCCATTTTCTTTACGGAAGTCTTCTTTTGTCACCGGATTGAAGGTGAATTTCGATGGTACTAATCCGTCGATTGGTTCTGAACCATTAGCAAGAACTGTATCTACCATTGTTTCCTTGTTGATGACTGTCGCGATGGCTTTACGAGCATTTTCGTTCGCCAAAACGGTCGCTTTTCCGTCGAGTTTTTGGTTGAATTTCAGGAAGTATACGAAAGCATCAAGACTTGATGTGAAGTCTGGGTCACTTTGTTTTTGCTTCGCGTAGTCGCCAGAAAGTGTTGCACGATCTAGTTTACCAGTTGTGTATAGATTGACTGCGCTTCCTGGGTCTTTGATTACCTGTAAATTGATTTTGTCGAGTTTAATTGTACCTTTATTCCAGTATTTCGCATTTTTTTCGTAAGACCATGATTTGCTTGTGTTATTCCAGTCTTTCATTGTGAATGCACCATTATAAATCATGTGATCGCTATCTTTCGCGTAATCCTTCCCTTGTTTCTCCACGTATTCTTCATTTTGTGGATAGAACGTCGGGAATGTCAAAAGTGAATGGAAATATGGTACAGGTTGTTCCAATGTTACTTCAAGTGTTGTATCGTCGATCGCTTTTACGCCTAGCTCTTCTGGCTTCATCTCACCCGCTGTGATTTTGGCAGCATTTTTAACAACGCCACTAAAGATAACAGCATATTCGGCCGCAGTTTTTGGATCTACTATTTTTCTCCACGAATATACAAAATCATTGGCTGTCACGGGTGTGCCGTTAGACCATTTGGCATCGTCGCGCAATTTGATTGTGTAAACGGTTTGGTCATCATTGATTTGTGGATCTTCTTTAGCAACGCCTGGTTGTACTTGATCGTCTTTGTCAAGGTAATATAAACCTTCGAACACGGTGTTTTGAGCCGTAAAACTGACACCGTCTGTTCCTTTTTTAGAATCCATAGATGGAATTTCAGCCGATTCCATCAGACTTACTGTTTTCTTCGTGGATTTATTAGCGTCATCTTTCGTTGCATCATTGCCTCCACATGCTACCAGAACCGCAGCCATTATGCTTAGCACCAAGGCTAGTACCCAACTTTTCTTCAATTTCATTTTTTACACTCTCCCTTTTTTGGATGTAGGAATACTATATACTATTTTTTCAGAAAAATAAAGTATTTTTTGTGAATTAGATTTATTTTATTATTTTATATAAATGCAAAAACCTTGCGCGCGTTAGTATTTTTAAGTGCTAAAGTTTTTTGTTATGTTTAGTGCGTTAGTTTGAAATAGTTAGATGTCTCTCATGCAGATACTAACTTATTTGCCGTTCTCACTCCATTCGAAAGCGTTATCAAAATGGCTACATTTAGAAAAAATTCGCATTATATCCACAGTAATGGAATAATATATGCTTTATACTTTAGTTGAGAGGTAGGACTTATTTATGGCTCTCAAACCCAAAATAAACAGATAGAATAAAAAGGAGATTAGACAAATGAAAACAATTTTAGCAGTAACATTAGCAGTAAGTTCCATACTTGGCGTACTACTAGGGGTTATTAATCATCACCCTCAACAAGTTTATGCTCAGCACACCACAAATGATAATTGCCTCCATGGCCGGAAAAAAGAGCTCCAACTTGGACTTATAGGAACAGAAGAACTTGAGTCCTCTACATCCCAAAAAGAAAAAAATGGCTATATTTCAAATGAAAATCTGTTTACAATAACAGCTTCACCCTATCAAATTGGGAATAACTATGTTACTGGTACGTACGCTGGAACAGACCTAAGCTCCATCACCAAAGTAATGCTATTAGTCGACGGGGTTATTGTAAAAAATGGGGCTTTCAATCAGACTGAAAAAACATTTCAAATCCATGCCAGTGGCCTTATTACTGATGCTAGTCAAAAGTAGAAGTCGCTTTGTTTAGCGGAAATACGGAATTGAAGCGGGCATCCGTATCTGTGTCTGTGTCACCCGTCAATGACTATGTTTTGACCCCTTCTCCATATCAAATTGGAAACGCCACTGTTACCGGCACTTACTCAGGCACTAACCTAAATGCTATCACCAAAGTGGTACTATTAGTAGATGGCGTTATCGTAAAGAATGGGACTTTCGATCAGACTACAAAAACATTTCAAGCCTCTGTAGACGATCTTGTTACAGATATTTACCGCAAAGTGGAAGTAGCTTTATTCTGAGGGGAATAAAGAATTGAAGCGGGCGCCTGTTTCAATCGTCAGCGATTATAATTTAGCAATTTCACCGTACCAACTTGGAAACGCATCTATTATCGGCACCTATTCTGGAACTAACTTGAATTATATTACAAAAGTAGCATTATTAATTAATGGAGTCGCTGTCAAGGATGGTACTCTGAATATGGCTGCAAAAACGTTTCAAATACCTATAGATGGTCTTATCAAAGATGTGAATCAAAAAGTTGAGGTAGCTTTATTTGCTGGGAATATGGAAGTGAAGCGTGCCACGGTTTCAATCATTGGTAGCAATGATTTGATTGCTTCATCCTATCAAATTGGGCATTCTTACGTCACGGGTACGTATTCCGGTACTGACGCAGATTTAATCACTAAAATAGTACTGTTAATCGATGGCGTTATCGTTAAAAATGGTAGCTTCAATGCTACTGAAAGAACATTTCAAATTTATGCGGGTGGTCTCATCACTAGTAGCAAACAAAAAGTAGAAGTGGCCATGTATATGGGGAATCTGGAGTTGAAACGCGCATCGGTAACCGTGTCAGGCTACGGCGATTATAGTTTGACAGCTTCGCCACATACGATTGGAAATACCTATGTTACTGGCACACAAAGTGGTGCTTCCTTAGACGTCATCACAAAAGTTGTGCTATTTGTTGATGGTGTTATCGTTAAAAATGGAGCCTTCAATCATACTACTAAAACCTTTCAAATCTATGCAAGTAACCTCATCACTAGTGATACAAAAAAAGTAGAGGTGGCTTTGTTTAGTGACAATACAGAATTAAAACGCGCACCTGTAACCATTAATACGAAGTAATCTATATCACCAAAAGACATAAATGAACAAGACACAGGAAAATATCGCCTTTCCTTCCGATGTATTTCAAAACTTCTAAGTAGAGCTTGTCTCAGAGCACCAGATTGATTGCTTCGAGACAAGCTCATTTTTTAAACTTTATTTTGATATGTACAAAAATGTGATGGTCTTTTCGAGCTTTTTATGATAGAGTGAAGTAAGAATTTTGGATTGGATGGTGACATTTTTGCTCAAACGGGTAACAATTTTTGCGGTAATTCAAGAGATTTTGATTTTCTTTATTATGTTGACGTTTTACTGGCAGGTTTCTCTGCTTTATTATATTAATGTTTCGTTTATTGTATCGGCAACTGTCTTTTTGATTGGGTTAATATTATATGTGATGCAGTCTGGTTTCTTTGATTTAATTCATTCTGGGATGCGTAAGGCTTTAAGACGAATGCAGCGTGAAGAAGAGAATGAATTTGCGAATGTCCCGTTATCGGAATTGATGAACGTTGGTTATGTAAGTTTATTGCTTAGTTCTCTAGCAGTGCTTGCTACAAGCTTTATTGCGCTGGCTTTTTACTATAATTAACAAGTAATAGTGGAAAAAATAGTGAGCGTACAGAATTAAAGCGCGTATCAGTAACAGTGAAGTAGGTAGGAATATAAGAAACAATTCCACCAGTACGCTTATGAAAAGCATTGACGCATGACACATTTCTTGCTATTATGAGGATATATATTTGAAATGTGTTAGCAAAAAGATTAGTAAATCTAGGCCTCGCTTCCTCTAGAGAATCTGTGGTTGGTGAAAACAGATAGTGACCTTTTTTGAATGGACTTTTTGGCATCATTTGTGAACGGTGAAGTAGCAAATGGCGGGTTAGACCGTTATCTCTAGAAATGTTGTTACATTTCGCTAAGTGGCTTCTCGTTCGGAGCACTTAGGGTGGTACCGCGGATTTTAACGTTCGTCCCTATTTTTCATGTAGGGATGGGCGTTTTTTTGTAGTTAATTGAAGGAGGAAATGATGATGAAAAAGACAATTTTTTCGGGAATTCAACCGAGCGGTGATCTAACTTTAGGAAATTATATTGGGGCTTTGAAGCAATTTGGGCAGTTTCAGGAGGATTATAATTGTTTCTATTGTATCGTGGATGAGCATGCGATTACTGTCCCGCAAGACCGCTTGAAACTGCGCCAAAGTATTCGTAATTTAGCGGCGCTTTACTTGGCGGTTGGCCTTGATCCAGAGAAATCGACGCTATTCATTCAGTCGGAGGTTCCGGCCCATGCGCAGGCTGCTTGGATTTTGCAGTGTAATGTGTACATTGGTGAGTTGGAACGGATGACGCAATTTAAGGATAAGTCGACTGGTAAGGCTGGTGTGAGCGCTGGTTTGTTGACGTACCCACCTCTGATGGCTGCAGATATTTTGTTATATCAGACAGATCTTGTTCCAGTTGGTGACGATCAGAAACAACATATTGAATTAACGCGTGATTTGGCGGAGCGTTTTAATAAGAAAAATGAGGACGCAGATGTGTTTGTTGTCCCAGATATTTATGTTGCGAAAGCAGGTGCTCGTGTCATGTCACTGCAAGATCCGACACGCAAAATGAGCAAGTCAGATGAGAACAAGAAGAACGCGATTTTCTTGTTAGATCCGCCCAACGTCATCACGAAAAAAATTAAGAGTGCAATGACGGATTCTTCTGGAGTTGTGCAGTTTGATAAAGAGAATAAGCCTGGTATCTCGAACTTGCTTTCCATTTACTCCGCGATGACTGGCGAATCGATCAAGGATCTGGAAGCCAAGTATGATGGTAAAGGATACGGTGATTTCAAATCAGATCTTGCTGAAGTTGTGGTTGCTGAACTGGCGCCTATTCAGGAACGCTATGCGCATTTTTTGAAGTCGCCTGAACTCGATGATATTTTGGATCAAGGCGCAGAGAAAGCCGCTCGTGTCGCTAATAAAACACTGAAAAAGATGGAAAATGCGATCGGTCTAGGTCGTAAAAGAAGAAAATAAGAAGAAATCCCGTCTTGATTTTTCCAATTGGAGAAGCCAAGACGGGATTTTTAGATTAGATAAGGTTTAATTCTACGTCGATGTTACCGCGTGTTGCTTTTGAATACGGACAAACTTGATGTGCTGTTTCTACTAGCTTTTGCGCGGTTTCGGCATCGACGCCTTCGATATGGACGTTTAGAACAACACCGATTTTGAAGCCGTTATCTTCTGGGTCGCTGTACAAAGAAACGGTTCCTTCTACTGTGCTTGCTGCTTCAATTTTTTGTTTTGACATCACAAGTTCTAATGCGCTGTTAAAACATGCCGAGTAGCCAGCTGCAAATAGTTGTTCAGGATTGGAGCCAGAACCACCTTCGCCGCCTAGTTCTTTTGGTGATGAGATGTCTTGAAAAAAGATATTGTCTGGCGAATGTACTTCGCCTTTACGTCCACCTGTGTTGATAACTGTTGTTTCATATAATTTTTTCATGTTTCGTTCCTCCATTATTTTCTTGAATTTTGGTCGTCAGTTCTTGTATTCCCTGCAACATCTGTACGTAATCTTCTTGCGTAAAGGCAAGCTTAGAAATGCAATCATCGACACTTGAGAACACGGCTTGTTTCATATCGATTGCTTTTGTTGTGAGCTCGATGTACACTTTGCGTTCGTCTGCTTTACTACGAGATCGTTTGACTAGGTCCACACCTTCCATTCGCTTCAACATTGGTGTTAAAGTTCCGCTGTCAAGCATTAGGTGGGCACCAAGCTCTTTCACGGTTTGCTTCGGTTCTTCCCAAAGCGCGAGAAGGACTAAATATTGAGGATAAGTAAGGTGAAAAGGATCTAGCGCCTGTCGATAAAATTTCGTAAATTCACGTGAGGCGGTATAAATGGAAAAACATAATTGTTCTTCTAGGATTCGTGTTTGGCTTGCCATGATTCTTCCTCCTATTTAATTTGCGCACAATTTAATTGTAAACCATCATTTTGATAAAGGCTATTTTTTTGCTCAGGAAAAAGGAGACACCTTTAAAATCAGGCATCTCCTTATGATTTATGATTGATATTTCTTAAATACTAATGTCGCGTTGTGTCCGCCAAAACCAAAGGAATTGGACATCGCAACGTCAACGTTCATTTCGCGAGCTACGTTTGGAACATAGTCTAAATCGCAGACTGGATCTGGATTATTTAAATGAATCGTCGGTGGTACAATACTGTCGCGAATCGCAAGTACACTGAAGATCGCTTCGATTCCGCCAGATGCGCCTAGCGTGTGTCCTGTCATTGATTTTGTGGAGCTGATGGCAAGTTTTGGAGCGTTGTCGCCGAATACAGTTTTGATAGCTTGTGTTTCGTAATCGTCATTATACGGTGTACTCGTTCCATGAGCATTGATATAGTCCACCCCATCCACGCCGATTCCAGCGTCATTTAACGCCATCTTCATCGAACGGGCGGCACCTTCTCCACCTGGAGCTGGAGCCGTGATATGATACGCATCACCTGTCGCGCCGTAACCAACGATTTCGGCATAAATTTGGGCACCGCGGGCTTTGGCATGTTCTAATTCTTCTAAAATGAAGATTCCAGCGCCTTCTCCGATGATAAAGCCATCGCGATCAGCATCAAACGGGCGACATGCTGTTTCTGGATCGGGATTTAGTGACAAAGCTTTATTGGCAATGAAACCAGCTACCGACATCTTCGTGATTGGCGCCTCGGCACCACCAGTGATCATGATGTCCGCGTCTCCGCGTTGAATCACTTTGAAAGCATCACCGATTGAGTTTGTCGCAGTCGCGCATGCTGTCACGGTTGCTGAGTTAATGCCTTTTGCGCCGTGGCGAATCGACACTTGACCACTCGCCATGTCTGGAATCATCATCGGTACGAAAAACGGGCTAACACGGCGATGTCCACGATCTAAAAAGACTTCAAATTGTGATTCAAATGTTTCCATTCCACCGATTCCTGAACCGATCCAAACACCAACACGTTCGGCATTGGAGTCATCTATCGTTAAGCCTGCATCTGCAACCGCCATATCAGAACTTGCAATCGCGTAATGCGTAAAGCGGTCCATTTTGCGGGCGTCCTTCTTCTCAAGGTATTTCTCAACATCAAAATCCTTCAGTTCCGCAGCTATTTTGACTGGGTAATCATCTGGATTAAGCCGTGTAAGTTCTGCAACACCGTTGACACCTTTTTTGGCGTTCTCCCAAGCTGTCTGGGCGTCATTACCTATTGGAGTAACGGCACCAACACCTGTTACTACGACACGTTTCTTCTCCATTATTTCATCTCCTCTTCTACAATTATCACACAAAAAATAACTTCCGCTAAATGAACGGCAGTTGGTCATACAAAAAATGCTATTACTAATAACAAAATATAAAAAGACACCTTCATTATATCATAAATAAAATCCGATTTCTTAAAAAGTCGTTATTTGTTCGGCTGATTTAAAAAATAGTCTGGGATCAACTTATGTTATCCCAGACGTGATAGTCGCTTATTTACCCCATTTAAGGATTAGCGCGCCCCATGTTAACCCTCCGCCAAAACCAACGAGCAGGATGTTGTCGTCATCATTAATGCGGCCTTCTTCTACTGCATCGACGAGCGCTAACACGATGGAAGATGCGGAGGTATTACCATATTTGTGTACGGTTTTCATCAGTTTTTCTTCTGGTAAACCTAGGCGCTCGCGTGATGATTCCATAATGCGGATATTTGCTTGATGCGGAATAAGTAAGTCTAAATCTTCTTTTTCCATGCCTGCTTTTTCGAGAACGCGTAAAGATGCTTCGCCCATTTGACGCACTGCAAAACGAAAAACTTCACGACCGTTCATGTATAATTTGCGTTTTTCGTTGAGGTTGAGGTATTTTCCGCCAGACCCATCTGAACCGAGATCAAAGGAAAGCAAACCACGACCGTCAGATACTGGTCCCATAACAACTGCTCCCGCACCATCACCAAATAGAACGGCTGTGCTACGATCATCCCAATCTGTAATTTTGGATAGTTTATCTGCGCCCACAACGACGATATGTTTGTACGCGCCTGTTTGGATGAATTGAGCCGCTGTAACTGTACCAAATGTGAACCCTGCGCAAGCTGCTTCTAAATCCATAGCTGCTGCTTTATTTGCGCCTAAACGGTCTTGAATAATGTTACCCACAGATGGGAAATTAGATTCTTGTGTGACTGTTGCAACAATAATTAAATCGATATCTGCGGGTGTCAATCCAGCATTTTCGATTGCTGCTTTGGCTGCTTCATAAGCCATATCATGTACATATTCATCATCACGTGCAATGCGACGTTCTTCGATTCCAGTTCTTGTGCGAATCCACTCATCGGACGTGTCCATTATTTTTTCTAAATCTGCGTTCGTTACCACGCGTTCTGGTACGTATTTACCTACACCTAAAATACCTGCATTCATTTCGTATTCCTCCAAGAAAAATTAGTTTTGAAACGACTTAACTCGTTTCGGGATATGACATATAAAAAGAATAATTGCTGGTTTTGCGAACTTGTTGGTGGTAATTTCGGGATTTTTGGGCCTCGCGCATTATTCGTGTAGTGAATTGGCGGAGGCTTTTTAATTTTGTAGCTCTTCCCAATCTAGCCTCGCACGCCATCCCCTCGGAAATAGTGGTAAACACGGCAAAAGCCTAAGTGATGGCTTTCACCCTGCTTACCACTATTTCTGTCGGGGATGAACGGGGCGTGTTCGGCTTTTTTATTACCTGGTACTAATTCTAACAGACAATCATCCATTTAACAATATAATTCTCTCCGCAGTTAGACAAATACTTGGTGAATTTGTCGATTTTGTGCTAGAATGGTGGAAGTAAACCTTGAACGGAGGTGTTGTGTCATGCGTTATATCATTACATTTTTCTGGGTGTTTATTTTGGCTCAAATGTCTGAGTATGTTGCGGCTTCGGTTATTGCAACGACTTACGACTTCACAATGGGAACAATTATGGCGGTCGCTATCTCTATCGCGATTTTCCTTATTCCTGTTTTAATGCCGAAAGAAAGCGAAACCTACGATATCAAATAAAAAAGTATGTTGACCAATCCATTTGGCCAACATACTTTTTTTGTTATTCTCCTAAATAATATTTATTTGTTGGTTTTAATTCCGCATCCAATTCGTACACTAATGGTACACCTGTTGGGATCTCGAGTTCCATTATATCATCGTCACTAATGCCTTCGAGGAACTTCACTAGTGCGCGCAAGCTATTACCATGTGCTGCAATGACCACGCGTTTTCCGCTTTTGATTTCTGGGGCAATGGTGTCCATCCAATACGGAATCACACGCTCCAAGGTCACCTTCAAATTTTCGCCTGTTGGGATCGCGCTTGTATCAAGCAACTGGTAACGGCGGTCATTTTTTGCTTGGCGTTCGTCGTTTTCTTCCAACAATGGTGGCAATGTATCGTAGCTCCGACGCCATAATTGAACTTGGTCTGCGCCGTATTTGTCTGCAGTTTCTTGTTTATTTAAACCTTGAAGGGCACCGTAATGTCGTTCGTTCAGACGCCATGATTTATATACTGGTATCCATAGTTGCTCGGAACCTTCTAACGCGTAGTCAAGCGTCTTAATCGCGCGGGTTAGGACGGATGTGAACGCGACATCAAACTGAAGGCCCGCTTCTTTAATGAGCTCTCCTGCTTTTTTTGCTTCTTCCACACCTTGTTCTGATAGGTCAACATCATGCCAGCCTGTAAATAAGTTCAGTTTGTTCCATTCACTTTGCCCATGACGAATCAATACTAATTTCATTTCTTTCATCCTCTCCACGTTTCATTTTCGCTTCCATTTGCTTTTTTCCCTATAAAGTATAGTATAAAACTCCTCACCCAAAAAGCAAATCTGAGTAAGGAGTTTATCAACAATTATTCGCTAACTATCTCAAAATCAAACTGCCCATCTTGTAGTGTAATCGCGACCTCGGAATGTGGCATGATCTTTCCAGCAACGATTTCGCGAGCAAGTGGTGTCTCGATTTGACGCGTGATATAGCGTTTTAGAGGACGTGCACCATACACCGGATCGTATGCTTCCTCAGCGATAAAGCGTTTTGCATCATCAGTCATTGTAATTTTGATTTCTTGACCGGCTAGCCGCACTTGCAACTCAGCAACGACTTTCTCCACAATGCCTTTAATATTCTCAAGGGTTAGCGGTTTGAACAGAATAATATCATCTACCCGATTCAAAAATTCAGGCTTAAATGACGCTTGCAAAACTTCAAGGACATCTTCTTCCAATTTTTCTGAGATCTCACCGTCTACCGTACGTTCTAGCAGCATTGTTGAGCCGATATTGGATGTCATGATAATCACTGTATTTTTGAAATCGATGAGGCGACCTTGTGAATCTGTGATACGCCCGTCATCGAGTACTTGCAACAAAATATTGAACACGTCTGGATGCGCTTTTTCAATTTCATCGAGCAAAATAATCGAGTAGGGGTTGCGTCGCACGGCTTCGGTTAGCTGGCCGCCCTCCTCGTATCCGACGTAACCTGGTGGCGCACCGACAAGCCTGGATACCGCGTGTTTCTCCATGTATTCTGACATGTCAATCCGAATCATATGATCTTCAGAATCAAAAAGATTGAAGGCAAGCGCTTTGGCAAGTTCTGTTTTTCCGACACCAGTTGGGCCTAGGAAAATGAACGAACCGATTGGGCGACGCGGGTCTTTAATGCCGGCACGTGCACGAATCACAGCATCACTGACTAATTGTACCGCGTTCTCTTGACCAATCACCTTTTCTTGTAGTGAATCGGCGAGTTTCAGCAGTTTTTCCCGCTCTCCTTCGACCAATTTCGCTACTGGAATTCCGGTCCATCTGCCGACAATGTCCGCGATCTCATTCTCCGTCACTTCTTCTTGCAAAAGTCGATCCTCATTCGCGGTCTTTTCCCGGTTTTCTTCTTCCAACATCGCCAGTTCCTTTTCTACTTCAGGGATGCGACCGTGGCGAAGTTCAGCAGCTTTATTCAAATCGTAATTGTTCTCTGCTTCTTCTAGTTCATGACGCAAATGGTCAATCTGTTCGCGAACTTCACGAATTTTGCTAATCTCACTTTTCTCAGATTCCCATTTGGATTTCATTTTGTTGGCTTCTTCTTTGTAATCCGCCAATTCTTTTTGGAGCATTTCCAAACGGCGAACACTAGCTGGGTCTTTCTCTTCTTTGAGGGCCGCCTCCTCGATTTCTAACTGCATCACTTTACGCGTTACTTCGTCCAGCTCACTTGGCATCGAATCGATTTCTACGCGAATTGTAGCACAGGCTTCATCGACCAAATCAATCGCCTTATCTGGTAAAAAACGATCCGTGATATAGCGATTAGACAAACTCGCCGCCGCAACCAACGCGTTATCATGAATATTAACCCCATGATGAATCTCAAAACGTTCTTTCAGGCCACGCAAAATGGAAACGGTGTCTTCAACGGTAGGTTCAGGAACGAGTACTTTTTGGAATCGACGTTCTAGAGCAGGGTCTTTTTCGATGTATTGGCGGTATTCATCCAGTGTTGTTGCCCCAATACAATGAAGTTCACCGCGGGCAAGCATCGGTTTTAACATGTTACCTGCATCCATCGCACCGTCCGTTTTTCCAGCTCCAACGATCGTATGAATTTCATCGATAAATAGTAAAATCTCACCGTCACTATCCTTCACTTCTTGCAGGACGGCCTTCAAACGCTCTTCAAATTCCCCCGATATTTCGCGCCGGCAATCAACGAACCGATATCAAGCGAGATGATCGTCTTATCTTTCAAGCCTTCTGGTACATCTTTGCGTACAATTCGTTGCGCTAACCCCTCCACAATCGCGGTTTTACCAACACCTGGCTCCCCGATCAAGACAGGATTATTTTTTGTTTTACGTGATAAAATACGGATGACATTGCGAATTTCGGCGTCACGACCAATGACAGGATCTATTTTTCCGGTTCGCACTTCGGCAACTAAATCGCGACCATATTTTAATAGTGCTTCATATTGCTCTTCTGCATTTTGTGTCGTCACTCGTTTTCCTCCTCTGATTTGTAGTATCGCTTCGTTCAATTGTTTTTTCGAAATCTGAATCGCTTCCGTGATTGGGCTTTTTTTCTGATTCATAACGGCGAGTAAAAGATGTTCCGTTGATACATAGTCATCTTCTAGTTTTTGGCGTTCCTTCTCAGCGTCGGCGATTAGTTCATATAGCGAGCTACTCATTGCCTGTCCGTACTGAACATTACTTCCCGTCACACTCGGTAATTTCTCCATCGCAGCCTTTATAACGCCAAATAACTGTTTCACGTCGACTTCTGCTACCTCATACACCCGTTTGGCAAAATCGCTATGTTCTAGTAGTGCTGCAAATACGTGCAATGTGTCGATTTGTTGTTGCTTGCCTTCTACGGCTAATTGTTGGGCTGACGCGATCGTCTCTTGGACCTGTTGTGTAAATTTCTGCATTTCCATTGGATTAACGCACCTCGTTTCATCATTTTATTTACCTGCTTTTTTTCATTATAAGTGGTCTTATGTGAAAAATCCTCCGCTCTAAGATGGAGTTTTTTCTAATCTGACCTTTACTGACCATATAGTTATTATAGACTTTTTTAACCATTTTGTCCACGGAAAGCGGCTGGAAAACTACGGCTTTTTATTTTTATTTTTTCGCGTATAATAAAAGTAACAGGAGGCGATTTGTGATGGGGAAAAAAGATGATTACAAGATTCAGTTGGAAAACATCGCGCATGTGGCACCGACAATGAATGCTGGAACAACGATTCTCTTTGTGATTCACGGTAAGCTCGTGATTGAAAAGGGGAGCCACGATTTTTCGCTTGTAAAAAATGATTTGATTGTCCTGAATCATAATGAATACTACGCCGCGCGTGGCGATGATGAAACAATCGTCATTCGATTACAGATGACTAGTCCCTTTTTTGCTTCGTATTATGCCGACTACTTCCAGTTTGCTTTTGATTGTGTATCCAATACGATTGATACTGGACGCGAGCGGATGATTGCTCTGCTACGAAAGTATTTGGCGGAAATGATGATTGCCCAATCATACAAAACGGAGAGCAGTCAACTCGAGATACAGAGCGCTATGTTTCAAATCATGCTCCTCCTCACCCGCTTTTTCAAGAAGGAGTTGGTACTAAAAGAAGGTGCCACTGTTCACGATACTCGAATTACGCGAATTACACAGCAGTTGGAGCAGCGCTTTGACGAGCAGATAACGTTGCAAGATATCGCAGAACAGGAATTCTTGTCGGTCTCCTATTTATCGCGTTATTTCAAAAAAGTGACAGGACTCGGATTTTTGCAATATTTGACGCAGATTCGCTTGAAGCATAGTTTGGATGATTTACGCGCAAGTTCGGCTAACATTTCACAAATTGCACAGAAAAACGGTTTTTCCTCTCCTAAAAATTTTACGACATCCTTCAAAGCCTACTATGGAAAAACACCTGCTACGTATCGTCAAGAGGCGTTAACCAGCCAAGCCTCGCCGGAAAAAACGGAGGCAGCTTCGACGCAGACAAAACAAATCGCGCAATCACCTGATATTTTAGTGCAACTCGCGCAATACCGCCAAGCTGCGGAGCAAGTCAGTCTTGTCGATGAGGCTCCTTTTGAGAAAAAAGTCATTTCTTTATCTGCTAATAAAGCGACAACTGCGATTCCTGACCCGCTACATATTTTGATGATTGGTGAGCTAAAAGAAGCCTTGAAAGAGAATGTGCAGACACAACTCATGCTAGCAAAAGCGGAACTTCGCGTGCGCTATGTCGGAATCAGGCATTTAATTGGAGGCACGACGCTACTTCCTGACAAGGAAACCGATGAGAAATTACCAACCTCTTCACCGTATGCCAACGCTGATTTGGCAATTGCCTATTTACAAAAACTCGATTTGCGGTTGTTCATCCGAATGGAATACCAGGAAACGATTGCTAATGAACCGCTTTATTTTCAAAAATTAGAGCAGTTTATGCGCCATGTTATGCAGGTTTTTGGGCGTGGTTTTGTTAGCAGTTGGCACTTCATGTACTTTGAGCCGCATCGAACGGCGGTTCCAAAAAAAGAGTTGCAGCGTGTTTACTTGAAATTACAACAATTATTGAAAAGCTTTGATGCGCGAATCCAAGTTGGCAGTTATTTATCTTTTTCCGAGCGACGGGAAATGCCGCTACCCAGTCATGAATGGATGGTCGAGACGGCGGACGCCATCGATTTTGTGGCGTTTAATGCAAACCAGAACGAGGCGGTTGATTTCAGTAAAAGTGCCAATGAAGATTTCTTCGTGACGCAAGATTATGTTTTGTCAAAAACAAAAAAATTGAAGCAGTATTTGAAGCAACATCAGATCGATAAACCCTTAATCCTAGCCAACTGGAACACTTTAACTGGGAACACGCGTTATACTAATGGCACTTTTTTTCGGGGCGCTTTAATTTTTCAAACTGTGCTTGCTGTGAGTTCAGAGGTGGCAGGACTTGGTTTTTGGATCAATACAGAGCTTTATGAGGAGGAATTGCGCGAACATACGATTCGGCTTGATGGACTCGAATTATTCCACTTCTTCAACGGGAAGCGCCCTGCTTTTTACGCGCTACAATTCAAAGAACGTTTGCGAGGAGAAATCATAGCTCATGGAGAAGATTTTGTATTGACTGCGTTTGAGGACGGGTATCAGTTAGTTTTGCTAAACTGCACACATTTTAACCCGCTTTATTCTGTGGAGGATTCATTTTTGCGAGCACATCGGAAGGAATGGTATATTCGATTGCACGGATTTTTGGCTGGGCATTATCAATTACGGACATTCCAGTTTGATCGCGATAACGGGGCGCTGTATTCGAAGTATTGGGAACTTAACAGTAAGTATGGCTGGGATCAGGAAATGATGAATTATGTTATCCAGGCTTCCAGGCCAACGCTTTCGGTAAGTGATGAGGATATCAGCGATGATTGGTCCTTTTATGCTTACTTGGATATGAACGCGATTCATTTTTATGAATTTAGGCGTACAATATAGCAAATAATGAGCCTAGTACAAGAAGCTTTCAAATGAAAAATAGTGATACAAAATCCCAGTTGTAGATTTTGTATCACTATTTTTGTGATGCCAGCGCTCGATTTGCGCGTAGCAGGATCCACGTCCTACCCGAAAAAATGGGTCTCGTGATTACTGCCTATTTTGTCTCGGCCTACTTAGTTCTATACCCTTTCTCCCTCTCCATCTCTGCACACCATCCTATAAATATTTATGAAAGCTTTAAGAAATCTTTGCTTCATATTAGATTTAGTCCGCTATACTTTTAGCATGCAGGAAATTCACTCTTCTTGTATTGTCGTTACGAACAGGGGATAAAATAATTGAAACTAGCTATTTCAATCGTGGAGGTGTCATTATCATAGGAAGAAATATCAAACACAAAAAAGAAGGGGTTGAAATATGATGAAAAGAACACAAATATATAAAGAAATAGATACATTCAGACTTGTAGCCGCTTTACTGGTCATCGCTATTCATACCTATCCATTTCTATCATTCAGTCCAGCGTTCGAAGTTATGTTTAGTCGCGTATTTGCTCGGGTTGCCGTGCCTTTCTTCCTGATGGTATCGGGCTACCTCCTAATCGGTCCATTTGTGAACAAGCCTTTTTATCCAAACCTTTCACGAATTAAAAACTTTTTGAAAAGAACATCTTATGTTTACTGTATTGCGATTCTTCTTTATCTTCCATTATCTGTTTACACTAATAAAATTTCTTTTGACACTTCTATTGTAAGCACCTTGAAAATGATTTTTTTCAGCGGGACTTTCTATCATTTATGGTATTTTCCGGCGACGATTTTAGCCATTGCTTGGATCACTTTTTTATTAAAAAACATCTCGTTTACGTCAGTATTTGTCATTAGTATTGTATTGTACGTGATAGGGCTTGGTGGCGACAACTATTACAACTTTATTCGAGTATATCCTGTGATGGAGGGCTTTTATAATATAATTTTCCAAATTTTTGGGAACACTCGCAATGGATTATTTTTTGCCCCACTGTTTATCATGTTGGGCGCACTAGCTTACAAAAACATGCAGGTAGAACAACGAAGTATGAAGCGATCGGAAATTATTTTATTCGTATGTAGCTTGCTGATGCTGATGCTAGAGGGCGCATACATACATTATTTAACAAAGCCAGCGTATGATGATATGTACATTTTCTTAGTACCTACCTCTTATTTATTATTTAGGTGGCTAATGACCATACGCTTACCAGCTATTAGATATGCACGACCATTATCTTTACTACTTTTCTTATTGCATCCAATTGGGATTCTAATCGTCCGAGCTATTGCTAAAATACTCCACTTTGAAGTATTCCTTATCCACCACAGCATGCTACATTACATAGCAGTTGTCCTCATCACACTTGCTTTATCCTATATGTGCTTGTGGGTAAGTAGCAGTAGATTTTGGAAGCATGCCAAACAAATCTTAAACCCTCAATAGGCTTGGCGCAAATGTGCTTCACCATATAAGAAGTCAGATGGAAGACCCCCTGTTTTTAAACCAATGAATCTTCCATCTTCTTTATGCTTTTACTGTCTGTTTCATGTTCGGAAGGAAGGCCACGATGACACATGTGAAAGTGGCGGCTACGGCGATCGCTATGAAAACCGTTTGGTAGCTTCCAAATGTGCCGACTAGTTGCGCAACAATCATCGGGGCAAAGACGCCGCCAAGTGTTGCGCCTGTATTGACGACGCCGGTTGCTGTTCCAACAATGGATTCGTGTAGCCGTTTGAGCGGCAAGGTGAACATCGTTGAAAAAATCATGACGGAACACATGTAGCATAGGAAAAGCCAGAATGTTAGCACGGCAATACTTTCGGAGCTGTAGACAAGAAGCGCTGCGCCCGCTGTAATGATCGATAGGACAAAAATGACGCGTTTTTCGCGATGTTGGAAGTATCGACCGACAATGTAGGCTGTTCCAAAACTGCCGAGTAAGCTACCCAGCCCAGCGATAGCCACGATGACGGAAATCATGATGAGGGAAACACCGCGCTCATCTGCTAAGTACGTTGGCGTCCAATTAGCAATCGTATAGAGCACGATATTGATACTACACATCGCGATAAATAATAAAACAACGACGGGATTGGTAAGCACTTTCCAAAATGGCATGGAGGCTTTTTGCTTTGGTGCACTGCTCTGTTGCTTTTCTTTATGCATATTAGGCAGTTTCCAGATGACTAGAATAAGTGCTAAGACGAACAGAAAAGCGATACAAAATACGGCGCCACGCCACCCAAATGCTCCGATAACAATCGGGATAAGTAGCGGTCCGATAATCGATGCGATTCCTGACGTGGAGATCAATATCGACTGAGCCCATGTTCTTTTTTCCATAGGATACGTGTCTGTGACGGTTCTTGCTGAGGACGTTGGATAACCCGCGTGACCAATTCCTGCGAAAAATCGCGCGGCAACTAAGGCTATCAGCGTCGAAGCGGAACCAAAGACGATTGATGCTATTGTAATGATGGATAGCGAAATAATAAGAACAAATTTGGAGCCTAATTTATCATTTAAATAACCAAATGGGATTTGCATGATTGAATAACCAATGAAAAAGGCCGAGAAAATATAGCTCTTTTCGTCAAGGCTCAAATTCAATTGCTCTGCAAGTGGTACCGCGATAACTCCAATTACTAGTTTATCGATGTAAATCGCGATGTACCCTAGAAATAAGATGGGCAATATCCCTTTTCTTTGTTGCGTTTTTTCCATGTCTCTCTCCTCCGATTTTTATTAATATGATTTATTTGAGGGAACTCTTTTTGGTAGAACGCTTTCATTTTTATTATAGCACCTGGATTTAATAGAACAAGGAGTTTTCTAAAAATTTGAAATATAGTTAAAAAACATGCCCCTTTTTTATGCTTCGTCTTTTTTTAGAACGGATCGAGGACAAAAATTAACCGTTTTCATAGCAAAAATTCTCTTATATATTACAAGCCATCTGACTATAATGGCATGGAGGGAACCTTTTACATGAGGAGGAGAATGGATGAAACAGGAATTGTTAGAGAAATTGACGCAAAAGCAGGAACGAATAATCGAGATACGGCGTTATTTACATGCGCATCCTGAGCTTTCTTTTCAAGAGGAGAATACGGCGAAATATATCGCTGCTTTTTATGCAGACAAAGCCTGTGATGTACAGACAAATGTTGGTGGGCACGGTATTGTAGCCACCATCGATAGCGGGAAACCTGGCCGAACCTTAGCAATTAGAGCAGATTTCGATGCCTTGCCGATTCAGGAAGAAACAGGACTTCCCTTTGCTTCTCAAAATTTCGGTGTGATGCATGCGTGTGGGCACGATGGACACACAGCGTACATGCTTATTTTGGCAGAGACATTGATCGAAATGAAGGACCAGTTCACTGGGAAAGTTGTTGTTTTGCATCAGCCAGCAGAAGAAACGCCTCCTGGTGGTGCCATCGGGATGATTCGAGATGGTTGTTTGGATGGCGTCGATCATGTGCTTGGCATTCATGTCATGTCTACCATGCCAACCGGTGAAATTGCGTATCGCGAGGGTGCTATTCAGACTGGCAGGGCCTCTTTTAAAGTGAAAATTACGGGGCGCGGTGGACATGGTTCCTCGCCACACATGGCAAATGACGCGATCGTTGCAGCAAGCGAGTTCATCGTTGCCCTGCAGACGATTATTAGTCGCCGGCTCAATCCTTTTGATGTTGGTTCCATCACGGTTGGCTCATTTGACGGGAAGGGTAGTTTTAATGTGATTAAAGATGCGGTGGTGCTTGAGGGTGATGTGCGTGCAATGACGGAAGCAACGCGTACCTTGATTGAAAAAGAAATACGGCGCCTCTTAGATGGACTCGCTGTAATGTTTGGCATCACCTATGACCTTGATTATGAGAATGATTACCCTGTACTCGTGAACGATGTAGCGTTGACGGAATTTGTGGCAAAGGCGTTGCAGGAAGCGGCAATGGACGAAGTGACCACGATTACACGCTGCGAGCCACAGCCTCCTTCTGAGGATTTCGCCTACTACGCGAAAGAACGGCCAAGTTGCTTTTTCTATGTTGGTGCAATGCCGGCTGATGGTATTTTCTATCCGCATCATCACCCAAAATTCGATATCAATGAAGCATCGCTACTCATTGCAGCCAAAGCGATGGGTACACTTGTCGCCGACTACACACAAAAATAAGGAGGAGAACTACTATGCGTGAAAATTAATGAATATGATCGAGGAACGGACAGAGGAGATGATTGCAATCAGACGCCATCTCCATGCGCATCCAGAATTATCGTTTCATGAACAGGCAACAGCCGACTATGTAGCTAAGTTTTACGAAGGTAAAGATGTCGTTGTGGAGCGTGAAGTCGGAAATGGGCACGGAATCATCGTCACGATTAATGGCGGCAAACAAGGAAAAACATTAGGCTTACGCGCTGATTTCGATGCACTTCCGATTCAAGAAGAAACCGGACTCCCCTTTGCTTCACAGCATCCTGGCGTCATGCATGCGTGTGGACATGATGGGCATACCGCTTACCTACTCATCCTTGCTGACTGCCTGATTCAACTGAAAGACGAGCTCCCTGGCACTATCAAAATGATTCACCAACATGCAGAAGAAACACCACCTGGAGGCGCCAAAAGCATGATGGAATCAGGACTTTTAGACGATGTCGATGCTATTTACGGTATTCATGTCTTCCCTTTTTTCAATGCTGGGGAAATCGGATATCGTAGCGGATTTGCGATGGCTGGTCGGAGTTATTTCAAACTCGGCATCCAAGGAACTGGCGGACACGGCTCCTCTCCACATATGGCCAACGACGCGATTGTAGCCGCATCCTATTTTGTCACCGCGATTCAAACCATCGTCAGCCGTCGCCTCAATCCTTTTGATACTGGTGTCGTAACGGTCGGTTCCTTCGATGGCAAAGGTAGTTTTAACGTGATTAAGGATTACGTCGAGCTTGAGGGCGATGTTCGCTATATGACGAGTGCAACTCGCAAGCTGATTGACAAGGAGATTCGCCGTATCGTGACAGGTTTGGAAGCGATGTATGGCATCACCACGATGCTCACTTACACCGACGACTATCCCCCACTTTACAACAATCCCGAAGCAACGAGCGATGCCGTGAACTACTTGCAAAAAGGGATTGGTGACTATCTCACATCCGTATCCGAAGCTGAAATGCTCTCTGGTTCAGAAGATTTCGCCTACTATCTCGAAAAAATCCCTGGCGCATTCCTCTATGTCGGAGCAAAACCGAAAGGCGTCGACAAACCGTATTTCAACCACCATCCAAAATTTGATATTGATGAAGATTCGCTTCCAGTTGCAGCGAAATCCGTCGCGGAGATTGTGTTGGGGTATTATAACCTGAGTTGAGTTCACCATCACTTTTGTTTGCCTACAGTCCCAATATACCTATGAAAAACTTTTCCAAATTTTTTTGGAGAAGTTTTTTTACTTATACATTTTGTTATTTTTTTATCGTCACATTTTCCACGTATTTGTATGATAGATAATAAAGATGTAGCTATTATGAATCTTTGGTGACAACTCACTATATGAGCTATTATTATTTCTTCCACCATGCTAAAATACTTTGGTAATTGATTTTTAAATTAATCAGAAAAGAGGAGTCGACAGCAAAGTATCATATAAACACCTTTATCCATCATAAAATAGTAGGTGTTGTGAAGGCGATGGGAACACTGCATACAGAAGGAACCTGTAGAAGGAGTTAAAGTTGCTGTCACACCATCCGCTCTTAAATACTACGCAAAAACCGCCATTCTTAAAGACACTGACAACGTGACGTTAACCGCTTTTGACAAAAATGGTAAAATACTTGGCACCAAAGCAGTCACCGTCGAAAAACAACAGGTCACAACTGGAGCTATCACTTCCATCAATCCGTTTAAGATTGGTACAGATAACTATATTACCGGAAAATACTCTGGTGACGTGGCGAAAATCAGTCTCACTGTCAACGGTGTAGAAGGCGTTAAAGTTGGTGTCACTCCACCAGATCTTAAATACTACGCAAAAAATGTCATCTTAAAAGACACAGACAACGTGAAATTAACAGCATACGATGCCACTGGTAAAGTACTCGACACAGAAACCGTCACTATCGCAAAAAAAGCGGGCGTAAGTGGAGCTATCACTTCCATTGCACCATTTAAGATTGGCACAGATCACTATATTACCGGAAAATACTCTGGTGACGTAGCGAAAATCAGCCTCACTGTCAACGGTGTAGAAGGCGTTAAAGTTGGTGTCACTCCACCAGATCTTAAATACTATGCAAAAACGGTCATTCTCCATACAACAGATACAGCGGTACTAACCGCATACGATATCAATGGTAGAATACTCGACACAAAAAATATCAGCGCAACAAAATAATAATTTCTAATGAAAAAAAGAAGAAATTCTTCTTTTTTCATTACGAAATCAGCGTCGCCCTGTAATCAAATGTAACAAGAATAAATTCAAGACATCCAGATACAGACTAAGCACCAATATTAGCACATCCTTCATCGTCACATCGCGAAGATGGTTTGCCTTGAATACAGCGGTGATTGAGTTCACGATCATTTTATTTTTCCACAAGGTTCCAATATGCCTACTCATCTTAGCATGTTTATGAATTTTGTTGTTTTTTTATCGTCACATTTTCCACGTGTTTGTATAGTAGTTAAAAAAACAGACGATATCCTGAATCTTTAGTGACAAATGACCGTATTAGCTACTATTCTCTATCGTACCATGCTAAAATGCTTTGGTGGTTTATTTTTAAAAATCATCATGCTAAAGAGGTATGTACAGCAAATTAAAATAAATCTTTTGTGTATAGGCACACAGATTTTCGTAGCAAGTAATAAAAAACAAAAATGAAAGAGGTTATAACAAAATGAAAAATCCAGTGAAGAAAATAGTCAGCGTATTGACTGTAACATCCATATTAGGAACAAGTATCGTCACACCATTCAACGTATTTTCCGAAACACCAGTAAAAGCGGCATCTGTCAGCTCTAAAATAGCAACTGATGCCGTACTCGCACTTTTCGCAAACAATAACCCGAGCACCAATGTTCTTAAACTGACTACGGATCAGCAGGCAATTGATGCTGCGCAACAATTAGTAAACGTAGCTGTAGATATAACTGAAACTGTAAGAGGGAACATGCATGCATCTATAAATCAAGCAAAAGATTTATTGAAAATAAGAAATACACCAGTAGACTATAGCCTTTTCGCGGAGGATGCAGATATAACATCAGCAGCCATTACAGGAATAATGGGTCAAGGCATTACAAGTGTGCGCCTACTTATAGATGGTGTTGTGAAGGCAAACGGGACACTGAATACAGACGGAACCTACAGCATTCCCACAAATGATTTCATCACACAAGGCTCCAAAGTCGAAGTAGCCGGATATAACGGTACAACCGAAGTAGCACGAAAAACAGTAAAAGTCAGCAATAATCAAAAACCGCTCGTACCTGGATCAAATGAAACCTTAGCAAAGACCATGGCATCGAATGCAGTGTTGGCTCTGTTCAAAGATAACCCTAAATCAAACGAACTCAACCCGATGACGGCTCAAAAAACCATTGATTTTGCCCAAAATATGATTAATGTGGTTCAAACTCCATCCGCAAAGGCAAGTTTGCAACAAGATTTAGACAAAGCACAGAGCTTACTCAATGCATCACTCAATTTGGGTTTAACCGTGGTTCCATTTAAAATCGGTACAGACAACTATGTTACTGGACAATATTCTGGTGACGTAGCGAAAATCAGCCTCACTGTCAATGGTGTAGAAGGTGTTAAAGTTCCTGTTACACCGTCAATCCTTAAATACTATGCAAAAGGCGTCATTCTGAAAGATACAGACAACGTGACGTTAACCGCTTTTAACAAAAATGGTACAGTACTTGGCACCAAAGCCGTTACCATCGAAAAACAACAAGTCACAACTGGAGCTATCACTTCCATCAACCCGTTTAAGATTGGTACAGATAACTATATTACCGGAAAATACTCTGGTGACGTGGCAAAAATTAGCCTCACTGTCAACGGCGTAGAAGGTGTTAAAGTTGGTGTCACTCCACCAGATCTTAAATACTACGCGAAAAATGTCATCCTAAAAGACACGGATAACGTGACGTTAACAGCATACGACACTAATGGTAGAGTACTCGACACAGAAACTGTAACCCTCGCAAAACAAGTGGTCACAACTGGTTCTATCACTTCTATCGCCCCATTTGTAATTGATACAGAAAACTATATCACTGGACAATACTCTGGTGATGTGGCGAAAATCAGCCTCACTGTCGATGGTGTAGAGGGCGTTAAAGTTCCCGTTACCCCACCAGCTCTTAAATATTATGCAAAAACGGCCATTCTTAACACAACAGATAACGCGATATTAACCGCATACGACATCAATGGCAAAGTACTCGACACGAAAACAGTTAGTTTAAAAAAATAATAACACCTTAATAAAAACAGAAAGATTTTCATATCCCGCTGAGGAGAAAGTCTTCTGTTTTTTTGACTATTGAGTATTTAGCAGGTGATTTCATTCGTACACTCGAAGTTTATTCAAGGCTAATTCCCTTTATCAACTACGTCCCGTAAACAAACGCAACAAGAACAAGAATAAATTCAAGAAATCCAAATACAGACTAAGCGCTAAAACTGGCACATCTTGCATCGTCACATCGCGTTTCATGATTTGATTGAAATCAAACAAGGTATACAGCGAGAACAATAACGTCCCTGCCCCTGCGAAAATCGTTGACATCAGAGAACTCAGCGGGAAAAAGATCGAGATCAGCGAAATAACAACGACAATCAGTAGCGCTGCGAACAATCCTTTAGCCATGAACGATAGATCGGTTTTCATTTTTGCGCCAACAAATCCGAGTACTGTGAAAGTAACGGTTGCCGTCGCAAACGCCATCAAGACAGCATTTCCAGCTCCCGCATCTAAATAATATTGTAATGTTGGCGCCAATACTAGCCCTGTCACAAAGGCAAAAGCTAATAATAAGCCGTATCCTATTTTGGACGCGCTCTTACTTTTACGCACGAAAATCATCGCAATTAGTAAGGCGAACTCCAACACAACAAGCGGGATGTAGAACGTCATCGGAATACCTCTCCCAATCACCGTTCCAAGGGTCGCCATCACTAAAGATATCACGAACCAGTTCAGTACTTTCTGCATAATTTCGGCTTTCGTCGCGCCTGTCACCGTGTGTTCAACACTTCTATATGTTTCACTCATTATATTCACTCCTATCCAATTCTTCCGTTAGTATACCATGTGCCATTGTCTTTGGAAATAGCTTCAACTAAGAAAACACCACCAAATAACACTCCTTCCAAAATATTGAAACAGCGCTTCTTCTTTATTTAGCTTGCTTTCATGTTGATTAGATTAAGCTCTTCTATATGACTTCAATCATACCAAAACCCATACCACGCATAGATCCTATACCACCTTGAACAAAATGATTCAATAAATATGGCTTTCCAACGAGCTCAAACTTACCGAGCGAGCAGGCAACGTGAAGATTATAACAAATGACGACAGTTTTCTTAATCGCGACTTCGCGAAATTCTAACGCTTCGATATCTGATTTCACATATTCTCCGAACTTATCACGCAACTGAAAATATAAATTCCGTTTTAATATGGCTTCAAAATCGTCCTCTTCCCACCAATAAAACCAATCTTTCTTCGTTTCCTTATTATGATCGCGGCACACAATTGGTGATAAAGTTTTAAAAGCCATTCGTTCAGTGACAATCTGTTCTTCTTTTACAATCTGAATGTTGGTCACTCGAATCTGGTTCATCGTTGAAAATGGTAGTAGCTTATCTCTTACATTCATTAATGCGTTGTAATAATTAATACCTAATTCAGCGTCCGCAGTCGCGAAATTGATCACGATCTTCTTTTTTTCTAACTCAATAACTGCCCCGTTAAACTTTGGTTTTGGAAGGTATACAGAGAAAGTAAAATTTTTTTGTTTATTTCCGCTGTACATCTCTTTGTACTTGGCTTCATTTGATTTCGATAGGCCTGCTTTCATCACGCTGACAACTTTGCGCCTATAGTCTGCAGGAATTTTATTGGAAGCCAGCTCGCAACTAATTTTCAGTCTCATCCCAATCCTCCTCTTGATTGTTTCCACCCAATACTAATATATCACCATTTGGCATATACATCCAATGATAACCATCCCTTTCTTTCTCAAACTATTTTTAGTACAATTAAATGAAGAAAGCTGTTTAAACAAGTCAGCAAAATCGGAGGGAAAGATATTGGGGAAAGCTGTATATCATGATATTTATGTAGAATTAAAAAAGGATATTGATAATGAGCGATACGCCTTCAAAGAAATGTTACCTACAGAACATGCTCTTGCGGGACGCTTTGATTGTAGCCGAAATACGGTTCGTCGTGCCATTTCAGAATTAGTGAAAGATGGCTACGTGCAAAGTGTCCGAGGGAAAGGTGTCATGGTCATTCACCAACACGAGTCTATTGAATTCATGTTTGGCGGCGTGGAGAGTATGAAGGAGTCTCTGATTCGCAATCATAAAACGTTTCAAACAAAGGTGGTTCATTTCGAGGAACTGGAGGTAGACGCAGCATTATCCGCAAAAACGTGGTTGCCAGTTGGAACTCAAGTTTACTATATCAAGCGGCTACGTTTCGTCGAAAATGAGGCGTTGATTCTTGATGTGAACTATTTTGATCGTAACGTGGTGCGTAATTTGACACCTGAACGGGCGGCTGAATCTATCTATGAATACATCGAAGAGGAGCTCCGCGTCAGAATTGTGACTTCCAAGCGGTATATTGTCGTTGAAAAAGCGTTAGCTGATGATAAACAATATCTCGATTTAGCAGGCTATGATTGTTTGGCAGTCGTGAAGAATTACGCCTATGATGCGAACGGCACAATGTTCGAATACACCGAATCACGCCATCGCCCGGATCGCTTTGTGTTCTTTGACTCGGCTCAACGATTAAAATAAAACACTCCACCTAAACTCCACTTTCACGCGTTATAATAGAGTAAATCGTGTTCTTTTAAGGAGGTTTTTATGAAGAAAATATTAGTTGTAGAAGACGATCCCAATATTTTAGAAGTCACCAGTGCCTTTTTGCTTTCCGAAGGCTATGAAGTTGTGCCTTCGGAAAACGGTATGGAGGCTTATGGTATATTTGAGTCACAAACATTTGACCTGATTATTATGGATATTATGATGCCCAAAATGGATGGCTATACATTATGCGAGCTAATTCGCACGAAATCTGATGCACCGATTTTGATGCTCACAGCTCTTGGTGAAGAAGATTCCGAATTAAAAGGTTTCGAGCTTGGCGCTGACGACTATATTCAAAAACCCTTTTCCTATAAAGTGTTGCTAAAACGTGTGGAATCATTGTTGCGTCGCGTTTCACCTGATACAACGGATGGCTCGATTCTATTGGAGATCGCTGAAATCAGCCTAAACACAGAAACCTTCCAAGTAACAGCAAGCGGCGATCCGGTCGAGCTAACCCGCAAAGAATTCGACATTTTGCGATTGTTAATGAAAAATCCAGGCCGTGTCTTCACACGTGAAATGCTACTTGACCAAGCTTGGGATTATGAATACATTGTCGACACCAAGATTATTAACACACATATCAAAAACTTGCGCAAAAAACTAGCTACCGACAAAATCCAAACCGTGAGGGGTGCTGGCTATAAAATGGATTACTAAAATTCGCGCCAAAATCAGTGCCAAGATTTTTTTCATCACGTTAGCACTACTACTTGTCTTCACGGTACTTATTTACGCAATGTTGCTCTGGTTCCTACCTAATTTTTATTATGATTATAAGAAGCAAAAGCTAGATGATGGTGCGGAACTTGTCGTGAAAGCTTCTAAAACCGGCTCGCTTCAGGACGTAGAAGCTGCGATGGACGATTTTGCAGCGGCAAATAATATTTCACCATTTTTACTGAATAGCATGAATCAAATTGTGTATATTCCATATGTTGAGGTTCAAAGTGGTTTAATGACAACGAGCATAACCGCCTCTGTACCTGTGGCCACCACCGATGCTTCAGATAGTAGCACTAGCATCGAAAAAAGCATGACCATCGATAATGTGCCCTACACGTTACGCTACTTTATCAATATCCAACCACTCACAGATATTTCTTCCGTATTGCTGCTTTTTGCGCCCTATTTCTTGATTTTTGTGGTTGTTTTAAGCTTTATTTCCGCTTACTTCTTCTCAAAAAGAACAGTGAAACCACTCCTTCGCATGAATAATGTTGCGAACAAAATGGCTCGACTCGACTTTTCTGAGGAGTTACCAGTCAAATCCACTGATGAAATTGGGCAATTATCTCATCACTTGAACGATATGGCGCGCGAATTAGAAGGTACACTGATCGATTTGCAGAAGGTCAATGTACGGTTGGAGGCAGAAATTGCGAAAGAACGTGCACAAGAAGAGACGCGCAAACAGTTCATAACCGCTGTTTCGCATGAATTAAAATCTCCAATCGCTTCCGTGATGGGACAACTCGAGGCGATGATTCACCGCATTGGACCTTACAGTGATCGCGATACGTATTTGAAACGTTCCTATGAGACGATGGAGCAAATGTCTGCGCTCGTGCAAGACATGCTAGAAATTTCGCGCGTGGATAGCGCTGATTTCGAAACGAGCAAGACGACATTTAACCTCTCAAGCTTTATCACAGACTGCATCCAACAGGAGAAATGGCATCCAGAAGCTGCCCATCGACAAATCCAAAACAATATAGCACCTGATGTATTCATCCACGCCAATCAAAAACTAGTAGAAAAAGCATTCACAAATGTGATTCACAATGCTTTTCAATACTCACAAAATGTGGATACGATCGAGATTTCTCTAAAAAGCTCCCAACAAGGTTGGTATTTTTCCATCTATAATGATTCCCCAACCATTCCTGATGAGGAACTCAGTAAACTATTTGATGCCTTCTATCGCCTCGAGAAATCTGGTAATAAGACGACAGGAGGAAGTGGGATTGGCCTATTTATCACTGCCACATTCTTGGAGAAATCAAAACTTTGCTATCGGATCGACAATAAAGAGCACGGCGTTCAATTTAGCATCTGGCAAGACGAATCCATCAAAACTACACTTTAGATCCACCATATCTCCATTTTCTTTGTGTAAAGTTAGTCTTATCAAAGAAATTGGAGGTTTTTTTATATGGATTTTATCAGAAGAGCATGCATCAGCATTTGGGCTAAGAAAGGAAAATCGCTCCTAATGCTCATCCTACTATTTGTACTATGTAGCCTCGTATTCGCAGGATTCGCGATTCAGTCGGCTACCGAAAAAAGCACGGACATTGCCCGAAAAAAATTAGGTGGTGATGTGACATTAAACTTAAACATGGATAAGTTAATGAAAGAAATGGAAGCCGGCAAACAACCTGACGAAGTTCCTATCCTGAAAATAGAGGATATCGAAAAAGTAAAGAACTTAAAACAAGTAGCAAGCCATCAATATGTGGTGGATGCCTCCGCGGCCAAAGTCGATAAGGGACCCATCAAGTCACCGAAAAAAGACGATTCAGAAGGTGGCGGTCAGATAGCAATGGCTAGTGGCTCCGATGGTAAAACACCAGACATGCCCGACTTCATGATCAGTGGGACAAACAGCACAGATGGCGTCGCTAAATTTAAAAATGGTAAAGAGAAAATCGTCTCTGGAAAAGGTATCACCGACAAAGATAAGGGTAATATCGCAGTGATTGAAAAACGATTCGCTGACCAAAACAAACTCAAAGTCGGTGATAAATTTAAACTCAAAGAAATGAAGACAGGTAAGCCTATCGAATTTACAGTCCAAGGTATTTACACGAGCAGTGAAGCCACTGGCTCACAGCAATTCCCTGTTGATTTCATGGAACCCGCAAACAAAATATATGTCCCTATCGACGCAGCTATGCCCTTTACACATGATGGTTCGTTGACTTCTGCCACTTACACCATGACCGATCCACAGCTGATCAACACCTTCAAAAAAGAAGCCATTAAGATAAGTAACGTAGACAAAGACTTCTACAAATGGGATGCTAACGACGAAGCTTACAAGAAAATGATTACCCCCATTCAAAATGTCGCATCGTTCGCCAATGTTATCGTCGTGATTACCGCACTCGCTGGAGGACTTATTTTAGCGCTACTCGTCTTGTTATCCATCCGCGAGCGCCGTTTCGAAATGGGTGTCTTGCTCTCACTCGGTGAAAATAAAACCAAACTAATTGGGCAATTCCTTGTCGAAGTCATCATTATCGGTATGATCGCTTTCTCTGTCGCCTGCTTCACTAGTCAACCAATCGGTCAAGCAGTCACCAATCAAATGCTCGCAAAAGAAGTCGAGCAAGCAAAAGATGACGAAGCTGATCCATCCCAATCGGGCGCTATGGTCACCTCGTTTGCTGGATCTGGTGAAGAAGATAAACCAAAAGGAGAAGCCATTGATTCCGTCAATGTCGATATTTCCAGACAAGATATGGTAGAAGTCGGCGGTATCGGTCTACTCGTAGTCATCGTCGCAACCCTACTCCCTTGCCTGTTTATCATCAGGCTCCAACCAAAAATGATCTTATCAAAAAATGATTAAAGGACAGGTGAACCTATATGGAAAAAATTCTAAGTTTAAATAATATCTCATACAAATATCAATCTGGTGGCAAAAGCCAAACCATTTTACTAGACGCATCTTATGACTTCAACGCCGGCACGTTCTACACTATTCTAGGCCCATCCGGATCAGGAAAAACAACGATGCTCTCCATCTCATCCGGCCTCGACGTGCCAAGCGCTGGCCAAGTTCTTTTTCAAAAACAGAGCATCGGCGGCTCCCTCTCTTTACAAAAATATCGAAAGAATCATTGCGCCATCATTTTTCAAGCTTACAATCTGATCCCTTACATGACTGCATTACAAAACGTCATCACCGCGATCGGTATCCAACATCCAAGCATAAAAAATAAACGCGCCCATGCGATCAACGTTTTAACTGAGGTCGGATTAACCGAAGATCAAATGAAGCGCCCCGTCTTACAGCTCAGTGGTGGGCAGCAACAACGTGTCACCATCGCTCGTGCCCTTTCTGGTAGCGCCCAAATCATCTTTGCCGATGAGCCTACAGGTAACCTTGATGGTGAAACCGCTGAGAAAATCATCTACTTGTTCAAAGCTCTCGCACATCAAAAAGGAAAATGTATCATCATGGTGACGCATGACAAATCCATCGCCAAACAATCCGATATCACATTAACCTTGAAAAGTAAGCAACTAGTAGAAACAATGTAACACCAAACCCTCGCTTTTGCGGGGGTTTTTCTACCTCTCTAAAAATTTGTTTAAACAAATTTTTGAAAAACGCTTGCATAAGTTGTTTAAACAACTTATAATAAACCTAATGAAATCGATTACATTTTGAGATTTAGCTTAGAAAGAGGGGAATTTAAGATGGCAAAGGTGACAAAAAAGAATGTCGCAGCGATTATTGCGGCAATTGGTGGCGAAGATAATATTAACATGGCAACACATTGTATCTCCCGCCTCCGCTTTCAGCTCAAAGATGAATCTATCGTAGATGAAGCCGCATTAAAGGAGATCGATATCGTTCGTGGAAATTTCAGTTCTAATGGACAATATCAAGTTGTTATCGGACAAGGTACCGTCGACAAAGCTTATGAAGAACTCGTTCGCCAGACCAATGTCAAAGAAGTGACAACTGCCGAACTCAAAGAAGAAAACGCAAAAAAACTCAACCCACTTCAAAAAATCGTGAAAATGCTGGCTGATGTTTTCATTCCTATTTTGCCGGCGATTGTTGCCAGTGGTCTTTTACTCGGAATTAATAATGTCCTCGTCGGTGTTGGGATTTTTGTAGAAGGTAAATCGCTTGTAGATATGTATCCGAACCTTGCTGGTATTGCTGGTATGATCAGTATGATTGCCGGAACTGCTTTTGCATTCTTGCCGGCGCTTGTCGGTTGGTCAGCCGTAAAATATTTCGGTGGAAACCCGCTGATGGGGATTGTTTTGGGTCTTGTGCTCGTCAATCCAGCCTGATGAGTGCCTATGATATCGGCGTGAAAGAACCACATTATTGGAATTTTTTCGGGCTTGAAGTCGCACAAATTGGCTATCAAGGTCAAGTATTGCCTGTTCTCGTGGCCGCTTGGGTATACGCTTCCATTGAGAAAGCGTTACGCCGCGTTATTCCCGATGCGTTCCAGCTTTTGATTGTCGCACCAGTTACATTGCTCGTCACAAGTGCGCTATCCTTGATTGCGATTGGACCGATCACCTTATGGATTTCCAATTGGATTACAGACGGCATCGTTAGCTTGTCGAGCGTCTCGCCGATCATTACTGGTGTCCTATTTGGTGGGTGTTTCGCTCTGCTTGTTATTACCGGCATGCATCACGCCTTCCTCGCTGTCAATTTACAACTGATTTCGACGACCGGCAGAACGATGTTTTGGCCAATTCAGGCGCTTTCCGATACGGCTCAAGGCTCGGCGGCACTGGCGATGGCTTTCGTAACCCGTGATAAAAAGAACCGCAGTATCGCGCTCACATCCGCGCTTTCAGCCTATCTTGGCATTACCGAACCCGCGATGTTCGGGGTCAATTTACGCGCCAAGTACGCCTTTATTTGCTCGATGATTGGCGCTGGGCTTGCCGGTGGATTCATCGCTTATAATGGTGTTATCTCCCAATCAATCGGTGTCAGCGGACTGTTCTCGATCCTATCCATTACACGCGCTGGCTGGGGAGCTTATGCGATCGGCATGCTCATCGCAATCGGCGTACCATTTGTATTAACAATAATTATCGGACTCGCAAGACGAAAACAAGGAAATGCAGGATTTTAGGAGGATTTTTAGGATGAATAACGAATGGTGGCAAAAAGGAACGGTATACCAGATTTACCCGCGCAGTTTTAACGATACAAATGGAGACGGTATCGGCGACATTCGCGGCATTATTGAAAAACTAGATTACTTAGCAAAACTCGGCATCGACCTGCTGTGGCTTACGCCAATGTATGTATCCCCACAGCGCGACAACGGCTATGATATTGCAGACTACTTCGCGATCGATCCACAATACGGAACTATGGCTGATTTTGACGAACTTTTGAAGGAAGCACATGATCGTGGTTTGAAAATCATGATGGATATGGTCGTCAATCACACGTCCTATCAGCACCATTGGTTTCAAGAAGCGTTAAAAGGCAAAGATAATCCGTATCGCGATTATTATATTTGGAAAGACCCTGCGGCAGATGGCGGGCCTCCAAATAATTGGCTTTCTAAGTTCAGCGGATCCGCTTGGGAACTTGACGAAGCATCCGGTCAATATTACCTGCATCTTTATGAGGTCAGCATGCCCGATTTAAATTGGGAGAATCCAAAATTGCAAGAAGAAATCTATAGCATGATGGCTTGGTGGGGTGAAAAAGGCATCGACGGATTCCGTTTGGATGTTATCAATAATATCTCCAAAAACCCTGATTTCCCGAATGATTCGCTGGCAACAGCACAAGATGACGGGCGTAAATTTTATGTAGATGGACCGCATGTACATGAATATTTGCATCAAATGAACCGTCGTATTTTTGATAAGTATGGTCTGGTGACAGTTGGTGAAATGTCGTCAACTACGCCAGAGCAATGTATTAAGTATACAAATCCTGATCGGCAAGAGCTTTCCATGGTATTTAATTTCCATCATATGAAAGTGGACTACCCAGACGGGAAAAAATGGGCGAGCGCCAAATATCGTTTGACCGACTTGAAACGCGTGATGGCGGAATGGCAACTAAAAATGGCAGATGGTGGCGGTTGGAACGCGTTGTTTTGGACCAATCATGATCAGCCGCGGGCGCTGGCTCGTTTTGCAGATGATCAGGTTTACCGTGAACAGAGCGCGAAGCTACTAGCCATTATCTTGTTTGGCTTACAAGGCACGACTTACGTGTATCAAGGCGAAGAAATCGCGATGACCGATGCGAATTTTACTAATATTTCGCAGTACGACGACGCGGAATCTCGCAATGCCTACAAGCAGATGCTAACAGACGGGATTTCCGAGGAAGATGCATTACAGATCTTACGCCTGAAATCACGTGAAAATGCTCGGATTCCAATGCAGTGGAACGATGACCTTCATCACGGCTTCACAGACGGAAAACCTTGGTTGGCGCCCATTCATGCAGATACATGGACGGCTGAGAAAGCACTCGCGAATCCTGATTCTATTTTTTACACCTATCAACGCCTCATTGCAATGCGTCGCGATCAGGCTATTTTTACAAATGGTGATTTCACATTGCTCGACGCAGATAGTGAAACGATTTACGATTATGAGCGCCATTGGAACGGAGAGACACTACTCGTTGTTGGTAATTTTAGCGCAGAGGAGCATGTTTGGACTCTACCCGAGCGTTACCAAGATAAAAACTGCCAAATTTTAGAATCAAATTATCCACATGAGACGATGACAAATAAGATTGTATTGCAACCTTACGAAGCACTGATGCTACACATAAAGTAGAGCCAAACCTCATAGCTTCTGAGCAAATGCTAGTATCGACACGGAGAAGCTCTAATTCCCTTCACTGCACAATGCCACAACAAAAATAAAGCTTTACATTCGTCGTAGCGCGTGGTAAGATTACTTCATGCGATGAGCCTACAAGCAGTGTGAGATATCACTGCCAACCCCTTAAACATCAATGCTTTGTGGAAGGCAGTTTAAGGGCGCTATAAAAAGCCAGATGATTTTATCATCTGGCTTTTTCATGCCTTTATTTAAAGTAAGCCGCACAGTTGCAACCCCTTTTCGATACCATCGCTATTATTATCTGTAGTAATAAACTCCGCCTTTTCCTTTAGAGCTGGCACTGCATTCTCCATCGCAATCGCGTGATCTACAACCTCAAACATCTCCAAATCATTCATGCCATCTCCAAACGCATAGGTTGGAACGTCCCCAAAATCCATCACTTCAAGCAATTTTGCAATCCCGCGAGCCTTCGAGCCACCTGTTGGCACCACATCATTACTAAACGGCGTATTCCTGACAAACTGAAAATATGGAAAGCGATCCGGGAAATAATCATCCCCTTTTTCTAAAAGTAATAATAACATATAGACTGGTTCCTTCAAGTAAAGCGCTCCATCTACTTCTGGTGGTGCCTCACCCAAATACCGATAATGCTTCTCCATCACTTCATTTTGGGCTGTTCCACGAATTTTTGCCTCCGTATAGAAAGCCATTTCCACTCCTTGCGATTTTGCCCCTTGGTGTAGTGTTCTAATCTCCTCGACATCAATCGGATTCGTATAAACTGCTTGTCCATCGTACATAACATACTGACCATTCATCGCAATCACAGAAGTCATTCCTGTTGCAGCTAACACATGCTCAATCTCGCAAAGCGTTCTCCCCGTAGCTATAATTGGCATGATATTCTTTGCCCTCAACGCCTCAAGAGCCATCACAGAACTCTGCGCCACTTCCGAATCACTCATTAATAAAGTCCCATCCAAATCAAAAAAAACAAATCGCAGCTGGTTTCAAAAAATCAAATCCCTTCTTCTAAACAATGCATACTTCCACCATAACATAAGTTTGCTCGTCGCGTATGAGAAAAAACTCCGCTGCAAATTGTATCTCATTTTCAAATAAAAAACGATCCCTGTCCATTTTGCTGGACACGAATCGTTTTTATTACAAATTAGTATAATAGACATCGCCAATTTTTAGCATTGCACTAATTGTATTGTATTTTTCATCACCGATATGAATTTTTTCTTCTTCCTCTTGATAATGAATCGGCATAGATAAGAGCGTTTCCTTATCCTGTTTAAAATAATGAGTATCCAAACCTAGCTTTTCAGTTATCTTCACTATGTATTTATTGAATTTCGCATTACTTATAACCTTGCCATTCAAAATCGCTTCCGCCGTGCCTTGAGAAAAATTAGTAGCTTTCGCAAAAGAGCGTTTCGTAAAACCGTTTAACCTTATATATAAATTAATATTCTCTGCAATTCGTTTCTTTTCTAATTTATTCATTATTTTTTTCCTCCCGTAGTGGTCTGTCTATAATGATATTATGCCCGAGGAAAATGAGAATAAGATTAAAACTGGGTAGTATTATGGTAATAATTTCGAAAAGCAAAAAAGGGAGCTAGATCTGAAAACAAAGATACCCAGATAAACAGCGCATTCCCGCTCGCTTAACCCTCCAGATAATCCAAAATCCACTGCACGCTATTTTTACCCTGCCTCACACATTCCGAAAGTTCTACACCCTCAAACGACGCACCACCGGCAAAAATTCCTGGATATTCGGCTTGAAACTTTGCGTAAATCGCTTCTTTTCGTTGTACATGCCCAACCGTATATTGTGGTATACTATTCCGCTAACGTGTGATCATCGTGAACTCCGGTGCCTGATTGATCTTCATAATCCGGTTCAAATCGCTCAAAACCGTTTCTTCAATCGCCTTATCGGCAAGCTCTACAATCGATTCTTCTTTTCTACGTCCAAGATAGGCGCGCAGTAATATTTTATCCTCTGGAACAGTATGTGGCCATTTCTTATGAATCCAAGAACACGCCGTCATTGAAAAATCCTCATTCCGTGACACAACAAAGCCGCTTCCCTTAATATCTTTTTCAATCGCATTTTTTGGAAAAATCATCGCGACTGTCGCTACACTCGCAGATGGAATCTCACCAATTTCCTCAAAAATCGCGTCTTCTCCGAACAACGGAATGATTTCATGATACGGCAAAGCGATGAAAATACTGTCTGCCTGAATCTTCTCTTGATTCGATACGGTCAATTCATAGCCATGAGCCTGCTTAGAAATTTTCTGTACACGCTTGCCTTTTTTTATAATTTTAGCAGACAGCTCTCGTTCCAGCGCCTCGACGATCGTCATCAAACCATAGCGCATGGTCAAAAAGGTAGACTCCGAACTTTGCTTAGCCGTCGCCTCGTCGTACATCGCGCGAATTCCTTTAATCAGACTACCATGACGCCTCTCAATCTCCAAAAATCGCTCACCCCGTTGCCTCAGCACTCATCTCATCCAAATCACCCGCATAGATGCCTGACATCAACGGTTCTAAAATATGATCGACCATTTCATCACCAACACGCGCTCGCAAAAACGCACCAAGCGACATATCCTCCTCTTCCACTTGTTGCTTTCCCAAAAATAAGTCTCCGAGCACGCGTAACTTTCCACTTGCCGAGAGTAAGCCACTCTTAAAAAACGGACGGTATCGTGCCGGAATCCCCATAATCGAGCTCTTAGGAATCGCATGCAATCCTTGCTTTGCGAGCACGTAATTCTCTCCCGTCGCGTCCTCCACTAGCTGATCTTTCATACCAAGATCCATCACCAAATCTTGCATTTCTGATTTTCGTCTTAAAAACGAATCCGGTCCGCGCTCAATAATGTAACCATCACGCTTCACCGTCTCGATCTTTCCCCAAAATTTTGTGCCTGCTTCAAGTAAAACCAGTTCGTAATCCAAGCCTTGCTTCTCAAGCTCCCTTTTTAAGTAAAATGTGCTTGATAGTCCTGTAATGCCTCCGCCAATGACAACGATCTTCTTTTTAACCACAGGAAACACTCACCTTTTTATTTAAACTTCTATATATTTACTCCCAATTTTTCCAAACAACTGTGGCTAGTACGTCTAAAAATTCCTTATCATCGTTTGGCATCGGCGGGCGATGATAGACCGCTCCGATCTCATCCGTCACGACTTTACATTCGTAATCATTATCATAAAGCACTTCCAAATGCTCCGCCACAAAGCCAACCGGTGTATAAATAAAGTGTTTGTAGCCGTGCTCCTCAAATAAAGCACGCGTCAAATCTTGAACATCCGGCCCAAGCCAAGGTGTTCCAGTCTTTCCTTCACTCTGCCATCCTAAGGCATAGTGCGGCACATCAACTCGATCAAAAATCAGTTCCGCCGTTTCCGCCAACTGCTCTGGATACGGGTCGCCATGTTCCTTGATTTTCTCTGGTAAACTGTGCGCTGAAACCACAAGCACCGCCTGATCTAGCTCCTCTTTTGGAATTGCCACATCATTAATCCGTTTTGCCCACATGTCGATAAATTTCGGCTCGTCATACCAGCTATCAATCGTCTTAATCGATGGACCACCAATCTCTTCCGTCTTCTTCAAAGCACGACCATTATATTCTTTCACGCTAAAGCTCGAATAATGTGGCGCCAAAATAATGGAGATTGCTTCCTCGATACCATCATTTTTCATTTCCTGCACCGCGTCCTCAATAAATGGCTCGATATGCTTCAATCCAATGTATGTTTTAAATTCAATATCCGATTGCATGCTATTTAGCGTCTCCGCCAACCCGTAGCTTTGCGCCTGTGTAATTTTAGCAAGCGGTGAAAGCCCTCCAATCGCATGATAGCGCGAACGAAGATCATCAATCAATTCCTGACTCGGCGTGCGACCGTGCCGAATATCCGTATAATAACGCTCAATATCCTCATCTTTATACGGCGTACCATATGCCATTACCAACAATCCAACCTTTTTACTCACTTGTCTCCACCCCTTAGTAAAATTGCACTTCTTTCATGTACAAATGTCGTCAATTCCTTCAACATTTCAGGTGATACTTCTGGAAAAACGCCGTGTCCTAAATTGAAAATAAAGCCCAGTTCTTGCGTCCCCTCTTCTAAAATAAGTTCCGCTTGCGCTAAGCATTTATCACGTGCCAAAAGTAGCGACGGATCCAAATTCCCTTGTAATGCCATGCCGCCAGCTCTTGTTCTTGCCTCCATAATCGACATCCGCCAATCTACACCAACAACGTCGACACCGAGATCTTGCCACTCCGGCAACAAATGCGTCGCGCCAACCGCTTGCATAATGACTGGTGTAGCAGGACTGTGTTTTTTAACAGTCCCCACAATTTGCACGATCGCCGGTTTAATATATGTACGGTAATCCGCCGCACTAAGCGCCCCAACCCATGAATCAAAAATTTGCACAGCACTAGCTCCAGCCTTAATTTGCGCTAACAAATAATCCGCCGTCATCACCGCTAGTTTTTGCATCAATAAATGCCATTCAGCCTCATGCGTATACATAAAAGCTTTCGTTTGGTGATAACTCTTAGAAGGGCCACCTTCTATCATATAACTCGCAAGCGTGAACGGTGCACCAGCAAAGCCAATCAACGGTACACTAAGTTGCTCTTCTGTCAATAATCGAATGGTATCTAGCACATACGGTACATGTTGGTCTGCTTGAAATAGCGACAACTGTTCCACATCTTTTGCCGTGCGTATTGGGTTGGCAATCACCGGCCCAATTCCACTCTTAATCTCCACATCCACACCCATTCCAGGCAGCGGCGTCATAATATCTTTATACAGAATCGCCGCATCAACACCATATTGTTCCACAGGAAGACGCGTCACATAAGCACATAGCTCCGGCTGATGCGTGATTTCAAATAATGAGTACTTTTCCTTTAGTTTGCGATACTCTGGCTGTGAGCGCCCTGCTTGCCGCATATACCAAACCGGGATCCTGTCCACAGCTTCTTTTCTAGCGGCACGTAAAAATAAGTCATTCTCCAACTTCTTCATAACAAAACCCCTTCATTGTTCATTAAAGCACATAAAAAACGTGCACACTTTATAATTATTACAATCTACAGCATACCAAAAAACAGACTTAAAAACCAGATAAGTAGCTCCATAACGTTTTATTTTTGCAGAAAGAGGAAAATAGTTGTAGTATCTACTTATGGAATCTATTATCCTTGCACTACATACCATTTTAGAAAGAAGGCTATTATTATGAAATATGCGTATATCACTAGCGGAACCGAACATTATCTTCGTCAAATTCTTTCCGACAATCCGACCCGCGACATTACACTACTACAAAATTTCGGTGACTCCATTTTGCTCGAAGAAACAGCTGAGCCAACCGTTTTCAAAGAAGGAACAGCTTACCGCATCAACCAAAGCTTTGGCGAAATTAAAGGCCATGGGACCGTAACATTTGAGTATTTATACTTACGCTCAGAAGAAATTCCTATTTTCCAGAAATTATACCAATCTATTGCTTTAACATTGCACGAAGCACGCGGTTTACAATGCATGCAACTACTACAATCCAAAACAGAGAACAAATATTTGATCATCACATTTTGGAACAGCGGCGACGACTACCAACACTGGAAAACTGGCGCAGCACACAATAAAATCATGGATCTTATCCGTAGCAATAGTTCACAAAGCGGCTTTTCACATGTGGATGTGTTCCACTTCCCTGAATACTTTCATGATGAGAAATAAAGCCGTTAAAAAATACGTTGTTGAAGCAAGATGTCAACAACGTATTTTTCTTGTTTACTGATATATCTTTTTAACACGATACGGCACATACATAAACGTGAACACCGCCACAAAGGCCAAATTCACCGCTAGTATAATCACCCCACCAATCGATCCATTCTGTGCGATGCCTACGATACCAAACAGCAATGCTTGCGCCACAAGCAGAATCCGCAAGAAATGGATGAACGAACGCCGTCTGAAATGATCATCAATCGGATACAGTTTCAGCATCACTTGCCCATCAAAATGCCGTAACATCGGGATGAACTGGAATCCGGTCAAATAAATAAACAGCAATGAAAAGATGATATTGAGATAAAATCCTTGAACGAAAACGAGTAACAAGAACGCAATCACCGTTAAGCGTGCATACAGACCCATAAACTCATTCGTTCTCACAAACGTACGGCTCCACAAATAGGCAAATGTTTTTTCTTTCGCATATGGAATCGGGTGATACAAGAAATCCAAGTAAGCACGACGGCGCACGGTTCCCTTTAAATGAGGGACATCGGTAAATAGGTTCGCCAAACGATAAAAGCGATTCATCCGCGCCTCCTCTTTATCGATCAAATATTCCCACTTAATCGTCAGCCCCACCGTTTTGCGTTTCATCCATAGATAGCTTGCAAGTAATATCCCAAGCACCACTGGAATCGACCAGATTAAGTTGAATGCCAACACCAAATAAATCAGTGCAGCACTCACGATAATTCGAACAAATAGCCACGTCGTATCCGTATTTTCAAGCTTCATCGTCTCCCACTGGAAATATACATTCCACAGTTTAATCAGAAGCATTACAATCAACAATGGGAAAAATCGTGAAAAACTGAACCCTGTCACCGCAGCATACATGGGCATACACGCAGCTAAAACCAAAATAAAGATATAAATCTGCATCCAAAAACTAGTCGCATTTGCCTTTTTGAAATACTGATCCATTGCTTTTTCTTGGACGATTAAATAAACCGCATCCGGCCGTTTAAGCAACGTATTAATCGTCGTCACCGCAATCGCCGCCGTGAGTAAAATCACCATCAAAGCCACTGCTGGAAAAGCTGGCGTCAACGTCTTCACCCATCCGGAATACGAGTAAACGAAAGCTCCAACACCGATAATCAGCACAAACAGCAGGTGGTCATTCAGCATGTAGCGCATATACCTGCTAACTTCCTCCATATAACTGCCAAAACGCTTCTTAAATAAATCTACCGCATCAAACTTCATCGGCCTGCTCTTCTTCCCTTGTTAATTGTACGTAAATCTCATCAAGCGATGCTCCAGGCATTTCAAAATCGGCTTGCAAATCGGCAAGTGTCCCTTGTGCGCGAATAATTCCGTCATGCAAAATAATGAAGCTATCACAATATTTCTCCGCCGTTGCCAAAATATGCGTCGACATCAATATACTCGCGCCTGTATCTTTCATCTCCTCAATCCACTGCAATAAAGACTGAATGCCAAGCGGATCAAGCCCAACAAAAGGTTCATCAATGATGTACAAGTTCGGTTCAATCAAAAAAGCCGACATAATCATGACCTTTTGCTTCATCCCTTTCGAAAAATGCGCAGGGAACCAGTTTAACTTTTTCTCCAAGCGGAATTCTTTTAACAGCGGTGTCATACGCGTCTTCAATTCCTCTTCTGTTAGCCCGTAAGCCATCGCTGTCAGTTCCAAATGTTCTTTTAGCGTTAACTCTTCATATAATACGGGCGTTTCTGGAATATAGGCGAACTGCTTTCGATACTCTTCCGTATTTTCCGTTAATGTATGACCATTGATCGTGATCGTGCCTTTTTTCTGTTGCATCAGACCGGTAATATGTTTGATCGTTGTACTTTTACCAGCGCCGTTTAAACCGATAAGACCGACGATTTGACGCTCCTCAATTTCAAAAGAAATATCTTTTAAAACCGGGCGTTTCGTGTAGCCACCAGTTAAGTTATGAACCTCTACTAAAGCCATGTTATCACTCCTATTATCCAACTTATTGAACTAATAATAGCACAGTTGAGACCATTTTTGCCATACATTCACTATTTTTACTTCGTTTCAGACATGCGTTTTGCATACTTTTATGGTACATTAGATACAATGAGAGTTAATTTTTTCGGAGGTGTATCTATCAATGGATGATTGTATTTTCTGCAAAATAGTAAACGGCGAGATTCCTTCTGCTAAGGTTTACGAAGACGACCACGTCTATGCTTTCTTAGATTTGGGACAGGTAACAGAGGGGCATACGCTTGTAGTTCCGAAGCAACATGCGCGCAATATTTTTGACTTGCCAGAAGACGTGGCCGCCGAAATTTTTAGACGTGTTCCAAAGATCGCTGCGGGTCTGAAAAAAGCCTTGCCGTTAAAGGGACTTAATATTTTGAATAACAATGAAGAAATCGCCTCACAGAGCGTTTTTCATTACCATATTCACCTGATCCCGCGCTATACAAATAAAGATGATTTCGGCTTGAAATGGGCGGACAATGCCAACTGGTATTCGAAAGAGGCCTTCCAAGAACTCGCCGACAAAATTGCAAAAGAAGTCTAAAGGAGTGATTAATATGAATACAAAATCCGTATTACTCGGTATACTTATCGGTGGTATAACAAGCGCTGCAACAGCCATTATTTTAGCACCTAAGTCTGGACGCGAACTGCGCCACGACATCGCTTCAAAATCTGGTGAAGCAAGCGTCATTCTGAAAGAACTTGCCTACAACGCGACAGACCTACTACAATCTGTTCAAGTTCTAGGTACAGAAGGCACAACCTTACTAAAAGATTTGTCAACGGACATCAAAGAATCTGTTGCTAACTGGAACGAGGAAATGGAGCCTGAAAAAGCTCGCCTCAAAGATGAAATCAAAGATATGCAAAAAACGATTTCCGAATTTAGAAAAAAACGCTAAAAAAAGACAAAAAAGAAAGCAATTAATAGAAAAGGTGCAAACTGTTCTCCCGCAGTCCGTTTGCACTTTTTTTTAATTGTAAAAAAAGCTACATTTGTCACATATTATTCACAGCGATATAAATATTCCTGAAAAAGGGTTGAAAAAAAGCGTCACAGGGACTACAATACTAAGGTGATCAGTGAGGCTATTTACGTAAATAATCTTTCTTAATAAGCAGACTGAGCGTCACATATTTCTTTGTAATGGAGGATTAGTTATCCATGCGTTGTTTAAAGACAATCAATGTGGAACGAAAAGATGAGTATAATCGTGTCTTTTTTAAATCCAGTCTAGTGTCCCTCGCGGTCATGTGCGTTTTATTTTTAATCGAAAATCTGGTTTTTCCAGGGCAGTTTGTCATGGTCTTTGAACTACCGACGTTTATCGCCCTGCTCACGCTCTACCCGATCCACAAAGGACTGCATTTACTTGCATTACTGCGATATCGTGATGGCGTACAAATGCGATTTAAGCGCCATTTCTATATATTGCCCTGTTTACAAGTAAGAGTCCGACGCGTCATCCCAAAATGGCGCTACATCGCATCACTGGCATTACCATTTTTTCTGATTTCAGCGGTATTGCTCGTTGCTATGTTTACAACACCCGTACTTCATTCCCCGCTCTTTCTTATTTTGATTGCGGTGCATGTAGGTATGTGCTATCCAGATTTCATGCATACTAGAAACATTCTCGGAACACCAAAACATACTTTTGTAGAAGATGCTGATCGTGGCTTTTCGGTGCTTGTTTCAGAAGAGTAAGGAGGAATACAGTGTTACTTTACGTCTTGTACACCGTTTTTGGAGTAGTCGCTTTACTTTCTTTTAATTTGCTAGTTGAGCGATATGCAACAAAACAAGAGTTCAATCCGAAACAATGTCAATTATTTTATCGCATCGTGAATATTGCTGTACTGCTATTGCTATTTTCAGCAACGCTTGAAGGATTTGTGTTATCTTGAGCAAAAGAGTATGCGATCTAAAACATACAAAATTAGAAATAGATTAGATTTTTGACATTTTACTTTATTATCACCTATTTTGTGGTATGATGAAAGGGTAGTTAAGCAGAACTTATTTAAAACTTTGAGGAGCGTGTATTAATTAATGAAGAAGAAATTAGTATTAGGTATGGTATCAATGATGGGTCTATTCAGCTTAGCAGCTTGTGGTAACTCAGCGAACGATGCTGTTGTAGAAACAAAAGCAGGTGACGTAACGCAACAAGAGCTTTACGATGCCATGAAAGCTAAAGTTGGGGATCAGTATATCTCTCAACTTACAATGACTAAAATTTTAGAAGACAAATACAAAGTATCAGATAAAGACATCGATGCAGCATTCCAGACTTTCAAAGATCAATATGGTGAACAACTTTCAACCATGTTACAACAAAGTGGTTATACGGAGAAAACATTTAAATCTGATTACCTTAAATTCGATCTTCTAAGCACGAAAGCAGTAGAAGCTTCTGTTGATACTAGCGATAAAGCATTAGAAGCATATTACAAAACTTGGCAACCAAACATCACGGTAGAACACATCCTAGTTACTGATAAAGCGAAAGCAGATGAGCTTCACAAGAAAGTAACATCTGGTGGTAACTTTGAAGAATTAGCAAAAGCTAACTCTACAGATACAGGTTCTGCTACACAAGGTGGTAAACTAGCTCCATTCGGTCCTGGTAAAATGTTACCTCAATTCGAAAAAGCAGCTTACGCACTTAAAAACAAGGGTGACATCAGCCCAGTTGTTAAAACAGATGCTGGTTACCACATCATCAAAATGTTAGACCACCCAGCAAAAACTACTTTTGAGAAAGACAAAGCACAAGTGAAGAAAGACTACTTGGCATCAAAAGTAACTGCTGAAGCAAAAACGGCAGCATTACAAAAACTATACAAAAAAGCTGACGTTAAGATCGATGATAAAGATTTGAAAGATGCGTTTACACAATACGACGGATCTGCAACTGATTCATCTAAATAAGCATTAAAGAAAGGCATGAAATCTTCACGGATTTCATGCCTTTTTCTTATTTTTGAAGGATTGCGAAATAGTTGTTTTCGGGATCAGCGAAGTTGAAGACGCGACCCATGTTTGGTATGTCTACAAGGGCGCCAACTGTGATGCCTTTTGCTTTGAAGTCTTCATACATAGCATCTAGGTTATCGCCATAGAGCAAAATAGATGGTGTTCCTAGGTTCATTTCTGGTTGTGCTTTGGCTACTGCTACTTTGTCTTGAAGGACAAATGTTGTTGCGGCATCTTTTGTTGGTGCGATTTCAATCCAGCGCTCTGCAGCATTTGGTTCGTTCTCAGATTTGATTACAAAACCTACTTTTTCTGTCCAAAATTTTGCTGCCGCATCTTGGTCGTTGACGTAAATCATCACTTGTCCGATTTTATTAATCATCATTATTCCCCATTTCTAAAAGTTGTGCATATCAAGTTCGATTGCCTGTTTAGTATAACAAGATTTCTAGCGGGATTCAAAAATTAAGTGTGGGCCATGCTTTACCAACGGAGCCAAATTCGCGGATTTTGGATTGGACGGTTTGTGTGATAGCTTCGCGCCCACTTTCTAAGATGATTTGGGGTTCGTGTGTGCTTAGATTGGCCGCGAGTGCTTGACGGGTGGCTTCGAGCCAAGCTTTGTTGGATTCGGTGTTGACGTTGATTTTGGCGTGTCCAAGTGTGATGGCCCGATCGATTTTGGCGGTTGGGATTCCTGATGTGCCGTGGAGGACGAGCGGGATCGCGACGGCTTGCTGGATAGCAGCCATTTCTTGAAAGCCAAGCGTTGGTTCGCCTTGATAATTGCCGTGGACGGAACCTAGTGCTGCGGCTAAGGCATCGATGTGAGTTGCTTGGACAAGGTCGACGCATTCTTCGAGTGAGGCGTAGTGGATATTGCCAATGATGCCGTCTTCATTGCCGCCGACCGTGCCGACTTCTGCTTCGACATTGACGCCGCGCGCGTGGGCGTAATCGGTGACTTCTTTCGTGCGTCGGATATTCTCGGCGATTGGGAGTTTAGAGCCATCATACATAACAGAGCTGAATCCGGCATCTACGGCTTGCTTGCAGCGTGTGACGGTGGTTCCATGATCGAGATGAAGCACGACTGGGATCGTGATGTGGTACTCGGTGATTAGCTTTTTAACCATGGATGTGATGATTTCGAATCCGCCAAGAAAATCAACCATGCGATCGGATGCTGCGACGATGACAGGTGATGATTCTTTTTGGGCGGCGATTAAGATGCCATGAATCCACGATAAACCGTTAATATTGAATTGTCCGACGGCATATTTTTCGCGGTATGCTTTTGTTATGACCTCATTTAGGGATACTAACATGGGTTTTCCTCCTCTTTGTTAAGACGCAGAATCCACGAGTGTTTGCGTGCCACTCGTGGATTTTTTTATATATTGAAATGTTTCGATATGACGCTGACAGTGGTTTCTTTCGCTTTTTGAATGGTTTCTTCGGGCGTTAATTTGTAATACTCTGGTCGGAAAAGTTCCACGGAAACAACGTCTCTATAACCGATTTTTTTGAGGGTTGCGATATGGGCATCGAGATCAATCGTGCCTTGACCTGGCCAAACGCGATCATCGTCTGTAAGAAGTCCAATTTGGAAATCTTCGGTATCATCGATATGGAAGATGAAGATTTTCGAGCCGTCTGCATTTTTTAGATCCTCGATATTAGAACCCATCGCATGGAAATGGAAGGAGTCAAAAACGAGACCGACATTATCACGATCGACGGTTTGCACGATGTCATAGGCATCTCGGAAGGTATTCACGGTGCACTCTGGATGGCCGATGAATTCAACAGCAATCTTGACGCCATGTGGTTTCGCGATATCGGACAGTTCTTCAAGTACCGCGATGCTGTTCGCTTTAATATCTTTTTTCAAAATTTTATCGGTCGTGACAAGTGGAACTGCAACGACGTATTTAGCTCCAATTTTATCACAGACGGTCATCATTTCTTGGAATTCCTGAATGATAGCGTCATGCCCTTCTTTGTCGCGATTGTTGAAAAACTCGAGCGCGTTTAGAGCCAATGGTTTTATGTGATGTGCCCTGAAATAGTCTGCAAGATCGTCCAATGTTTGTGTTTCTAAGTATTCTGGTAGCTTATCGGTCGTTCGAATCTCGATATAATCGTAGCCGTGTGCCTCGCAGATTTCTAAATCCTTCTCCAAATTGGAGTTTTCAAGTGTGGTTGCTTCGTTAAAACATAACTTCATCGTTGTATCCCCTCTTTTCTTTTTTAGCTCAGGCCTAGACCTTTTTTCATCGTTTGGAGCATGAAATCACTGGATTCTTCGGCTTTATCTGCCCAAGCAAAAACGGCATTTGTCGCAATTCCGTCGAATTTCATCTCACGCATTTTACGGAAAATCGTCTCGAAATCGACTTCGCCTTGCCCAATATTGAGATGTTGGTGAATCGTTACTTCGGCGTCGGGCGGGTTCACGATGTAGCGCAAGCCGTAAGCCGCTTTATGGTTAAACGTATCAGCGAACAGGACTTGGTCGAGTAGGTCGCCTGCCTCATCTAGCATTTTTTCAACATCACCAATGCCATCATCGTAAAAGAACGTGTGGGCCGTCGAGTATACAAGTTTAATCCAATCTTTATCCAATGCGCGAATCATATCGATAGCACCCGTATTCGTCTCGATAAAATCAAGCGGATGCGCCTGCAAATTTAGACGTACGCCTTCTTTTTCGAAAACGGGCATCAACTCATCCATAGACTTCACGAATTTCTCTTCGCAAACGACAGGATTGTATTTCGTCCCACTGAACTCACTGTTCATAAGATCTACATCTAATTCGACCGCGATTTCGATGGCGCGTTTCCAATTCCGAACCGCAGCCACGCGACGCGCTTCATCCGGTCCTGCCCAGTTGTAAAGCGGTAACAAAGATGATATTTCTAGACCTGTATCTCGTAAGCATTTTTTCACGAGTTTTATTTTGGCTTTATCGACTTTCGGATATTTATAAAAAGGACAGAAATCCTCGCGTGGACTCAGCTCGATGTATTTATAACCAAGCTCAGCAGTTTTGTAAATCATTTGTTCAATGCTCATGCTATCGCGAAACATGCTTGGATCAAGCGCTAACTTCATTCTTTCTCGCCCCTTCATCGTAGAATGCTGGTCGTTCATCAAGTTCGATCGGCTCCGTCACACCAGATTCTTGCGCTTTGACACAAGCTGCAGCGGTTACCGAGGCCACGTAGCCATCCCACGATGTTGGACCTTGTGGCGCCCCATTTTTACGAATCGAATCGATGAAGTCTTGAATCTCAGCATCATACGCATCTAGGAATCGGTCTTTCCAATCCATCAAGATATCTTGGCTCAACTTGCCGCTTTTACGCGTCACAATATTCGAGAACTCCGGCAATTTCACGATGCCTTCTTCGCCGATCACTTCGCACTGAATATCGTAGCCGTACTGACAATTCACGAAAATCTCTGCCGTAATCGAGATGCCGCCTTTCGTTTCGATCATCACGATTTGTGGATCGCGTAAATGCGACAACGCGTGCTTCGTTTTCCTCGGATACATGACTTGAACGCTCGCATAATCGTCATCCACAAGCCAATGTAAAACGTCAATTTCGTGGATCAGTGTGTCCGTAATCGCCATATCGGTCGAATACGTTTCTGGTACGGTTGGATTACGATGAGCGCAACGAATCATCAGTGGCTCACCGATTTCATTCGCATCAATTGCCTCTTTCAATTTGACGTAACCATGATCGTATCGGCGCATAAAACCCACTTGGACGAGTCGCTTTCCGTATTTCATTTCAGCATCGACAATCCGACGCGCGCCTTCTGCCGTTGTTGCTAGCGGTTTTTCACAGAAGATATACTTTCCAGCTTCAATTCCTGCGAGCACGCTTTCCTCATGTGCTGGTCCCCAACTGGAAACGAGAATCGCATCGACGTCTTTTGCCGCGATTAGCGCTTTATCATCTGGATACACGTTTGCGTCTAGGTTGAAATTTTCAATGGCTTGCTGGGCTGCCGCTTGGTTGACATCGGTGACAGCAACGACCTCCGCACCTGCTAGTGTTTGGCTAATCCGTTTAATATGTTCGCGCCCAATCGCGCCTGTTCCTATAACTCCAAATCGTACATTCATCTTTTTTTCCTCCAATTCTCTGCTTTATAGCGCTTTCATTATTTAAATTTGATATAGTTTCGGAAGTAGTATTCAATCTGCTCGAGCGTGTGCCCTTTTGTTTCGGGTAAGTATCTTTTGACGAAAAGAATTGCGAAGACACCAAGTATTGCGAACATGAAGAAAGTGATGGATAGCCCCACGTTTGCTAGTAAGATCGGAAATGAAAAGCCGACTAGGAAGTTCGTAATCCAGAGGCAAAATACGGTTGTTCCCATCCCAATGCCGCGCAATCGTTGCGGGAAAATTTCAGAGAGCATGAGCCACGTAACCGGTGAGATCGCGCCTTGTTGGAACGCAAGAAAAGTGACGGTTAAACTCAGTACCACATATGGTAGCGCGGTCGTGCCTTGTAATAACATCGATAAAATACCGATCAAAAGCAGTGCGCAAGTTGTGCCGATGAGCCCTGTAATCAACATTGGTCGCCGCCCGACTTTTCCGAGTAAGTAAATACCGACGAAAGTCGCGAGCACAGAGATAACACCGTTTGCAATATTTCCAATTAATGCAGCTTCGGTTCCAAAACCGGCATCACGCAAGATTTCGGTTCCGTAATACATGATCGAGTTGACACCAGTGATTTGCTGGACAACCGCAATTCCGATCCCAATAAAGAGGATTCGCCGTACCCAAGTGACGCTCAAATCTTGAAATGTTGCTTTTTCGATCTCTTGTTCGGCGGCAATGTTGTCTTTAATTTCTGTGAGTTCCTTGTTGGCTTCATTTTGTTCGCGAATTTGTTGTAGTACGCGCAAAGCATCGCCAATTTTGCCTTTAGAAGCGAGCCAACGCGGACTTTCTGGTAAAATTAGCATGCCGAACCAAAGAATCACGGCTGGAATCGTTGCGATAACTAACATGTAACGCCACACGTTGCCGTCTTCACCTAATGTTGTTCCGATGACGGCATTGAATGTGAACGCCAATAACTGCCCGGTCACAATCATTAATTCATTTTGTGTTACCATCCGTCCACGTCTATGCGCTGGAGACATTTCTGCTAAGTATGTCGGTACGGTTACGGAAGCCCCACCGACTGCAAGCCCTAATAAGACTCGAAAAATAACCATGACAGCCATGCTAGGTGCGAATGTACAACCAAGTGTTGCCACGAAAAAAATGACAGCTAGTGTCAAAAGATTGCGTCTACGTCCACTCCGATCCGACAATCGCCCACCAAATATCGCGCCGAATGCAGCTCCAAATAGGAGCGAACTCGCGACAATACCTTCTCCAGCAGGCGTTAAATTGAGTTGCCCTGCCTGTGACATATAAGGCAAGGCTCCATTGATAACCCCCGTATCATAACCGAATAGCAAGCCACCAAAAGTCGAAATAATCGTGATTAAGCGTAAATAAGCTTTCGGCGTTCGCTTATTCGCCGGTGCCTGTTCTAAAACCAACTCTGGGCCATCTTGTTCTGGACTTTTCATAACGATCGCTCCCCTACTCTAGCTTGTAGCAAGTTTTCATCAATGTATTTTCTGGCCATTAAGGCGTATTCTAACGGATTCGCAATCGCGGGATCTTGTTCCGCCTCCACAACAATCCAACCGCTATACTCTGCAGCCAATAAGCGCTGATACACTTCACAAAAATCAATGCAACCATCGCCTGGCACCGTAAACATCCCTTTTAAAAAGGATTGCAGGAAGGACAGCTGCTCTTTTTCACAGGCAATCATCACGTCATTTCTGACATCTTTGAAATGAATGTGCGCAATGCGGTCGAAATGCTTTTCAAGAAGTGCCATATAATCTCCTTCTGCCACATAAATATGACCAGTATCATAAAGCAAGTGCACCCGCGTAGGGTCCGTCCCAGCCATCAGTTGATCTATCTCAGCAACCGTTTCGACACCCGTTCCTAAATGATGGTGATAGACAAGCTTCAAATTATGCACGTTAGCAATCTCACCAAGCTGGTTGAGCCCCTCGCACAGAAGTTCCCATTCTTGCGCAGTAAAATGTGGTTTCTCCGTGAATACATTCTTGGTAAGCCCTTGAATGCTATACGTTTGCTCCGAAACAACTGCTACATTTGCATTCACTTTTTGCAAGTAGGTACAGTGCTTCGTGAATGCCTGTTTTGCCGACTCCACACCATCTCGAATGATAAAACTGCTAAACCATTGCCCAGCGACTCTTAACTGACGAAGCGCGAGTTCCTTATTTAAAATGTCCGCCGCGGGAAAAAATCCTCCGACTTCTGTTCCTTCAAATCCAGCGACTACGATATCGCTCAGTAGATGCTGCAACGTGTTTCCTGCTCCAATTTCTGGTATATCATCATTGCGCCAGCCAATCGGCGCGATTCCCCATGTGATCATGAGCAAATACCTCCTGTGCTTCTAGTATTTTTTAGCTTTCTCCAATTTTTTTGCAATTGCCTCATGCGCTTTTTGGATACTCTCTTTCGTGGAAACTTCTGAAACGCCAACGTGCCACCATGCATCATAGCCATCCGACATCGTTTTCGGTAAAACTTTCATTTCGATTAGCGTGGAAACCGTTTGCTTTTTGGCATCTTCTAGTGCAGCTTTTAGTTCTGGAATCGTGTTTGCCCGGTAGGTTTTTGTGCCATACCCTTCTGCAACTTTGGCGTAATCAATGTTCATAATTTGATTATCTGCCGTTCTGAACTCACAAAAATAACTATCGCTACCGTGCTCCATTTGCAGGTTGTTAATACAGCCAAAACCAGCGTTATCGAACAGCAAAATATTAATTTTATGGTTATATTGCAATGCCGTAATTAACTCCGAATGTAGCATGAGAAAGCTACCATCTCCTGCCATTGCGTAAACTTCTTGATTTGGCGCCGCTAATTTTGCACCGAGTGAACCGGAAATTTCATACCCCATGCAAGAATAACCGTATTCGAGATGGAACGTATTTGGTACTTGTGGATTCCAAAGTCGTTGCAAATCGCCTGGTAACGAACCAGCTGCCCCAACCACAATACTATCTTCGGCAACCGTCTCATTAATCGCGAGAAAAGCCGCTGTTTGTGAGAGCTCCGTATTGAGAGCATCTGCATATTCATTCAACGTTTCTTGAGCGAATTGGTTCTTGATTTCTGGGTTAAAGTTGGCGCGATCAAACCTCACATTTGCTAAGCGACCCCGCTCTATGAGCCATGTAGCTTTGAGCTTTTCAAGTTCCTCACCATATGACGTTTCGTAGTCTCCTAGGCGTTCAGCAAGCCCTTTAAGTGTTATTTTTGCATCTGCGACGACTTGAAATGCATCGAGTTTGTAGGCTTGAGGACGGCTAATATTAATGTTTAAAAAGCGCGTTTTGTCCCAGTTGAAAGCCGTTTTAGAGGAGGTCGTGAAGTCCGTGTAACGCGTGCCGACGCCGATCACCAAATCCGCCGTGCGAATCACTGCGTTTGCTGCACTCGTGCCGAGAATCCCCGTCCCGCCTAGATTATTCTTAAATTGACATTCGACCGTTGACTTCCCTGCATGCGTCTCCACAAGCGGAATATTGTGCTGTTCAGAAATCGCGATCAACGCCTCACGTGCCTCTGAATACTTGGCACCACCGCCAACAATAATGACGGGGCGTTTACTTTCCTTGATTCGTGCCACCGCCCCGCTAAGCTCGCGATCACTCGGTATTTTTCGGTCCATATAGTGAATCCGTTTCTCAAAAAAAGCCTCATCATAATCATACGCTTCGCCTTCTGCATCCTGCGAAATACAGATCGCTACCGGCCCAGCCGTCGCAGGATTTGTCATCACTTCAAACGCCCGCAGTAAACTACTCATCAACTGCTCTGGACGCGTAATCCGATCCCAATATCGCGAAACTGGCTTGAGCGCATCATTCGTCGTCACCGCCGCACTATAATCCTGCTCTAACTGCTGCAAAACCGGATCAGGTTGACGCGACGCAAACGTATCTGCCGGCAAAAGCAAAACTGGAATATTATTCGCAAAAGCCGTCCCAGCCGCCGCAACAAGATTCGCTGCTCCCGGTCCAGCCGACGTTGAGACTGCATAAATTTTCTTCCTCAAATTCTGTTTCGCAAAAGCAATCGCCGCATGCGTCATGCCCTGCTCATTCTTGCCCTGAATCACCTTCAAATGCTCCGGATCTTCTTCAAGTGCTTGCCCGATCCCGAGCACATTCCCATGCCCAAAAACTTGAAACATCCCTTCCACAAATGGCGTAATATGTCCATCAATCGCGACATACTGCTGATTTATAAATTTTATCAAAGCTTGCGCCGTCGTTAGGCGAATCGTTCCCATACCTCATTCCACCTCCTCTTTTTAAACTTGTGCTGCAATCAAATCCTCAATTTCTAACACGGTTGGCATTGCTTCTGATGAGCTGTGTTTGCTAACGACAATCGAGGCCGAAGCACTTCCGAATTTTAGCGCGGTTTCAATCGATTCACCTTTGATAAGCGCATACAAGAACGCCGACGCATAGGAATCTCCCGCACCAAAAGTTTTCAAAACCTTCGTCATGTAGGCCTTACCGCGGAATGTTTCACCCGATTTCGTGTATGCAAAAGAGCCCTCGACGCCGTGTTTAATCACAATCAGTTCTGGCGCATGTCGGAAAAGTGCTACAACCGTCGCTGTGTTTTCACCATTCCCCCTATTTTCCAGCATATCGAATTCGTCACGCGTACCAATAACAATATTCGCCTGTTCCGCGACTAATTGATAATAAACCGCCGTTTCCTCCGCTGATTTCCACGTATAGGGACGATAATCGAGTTCAAAAACAATCGTTACATCGTGCTTTCGCGCCAATTGCACCGACTTTAAAATCGCTTCCCGCGACGGGCTTTGCGACAACGCCGTACCCGAAATCACGAGCGCTTTTGTTTTCTTCAAATAAGCCTCATTAATCTCGTTCGGCTCCAAATAAAGATCCGCCACTTGATCCCGATACATTAAAATACTGCATTCCTCCGGGCTTTTAATCTCCGTAAAAGCAAGCCCCGTCTTGTGCCCATCCTGATCCGTCACCATTTGTGTCGTATCCACACCAACCTCACGCATATACTGCTCAATAAAACGACCATGCTGATCATCCGGAATTTTGCCGATAAAACCGACCTTCAGTCCTAATTTTGCCGTCCCAATCGCAATATTCGCAGGCGAACCACCTACATATTTTGAAAAAGTCATCGTCTCTTCCATCGGACGATTATACTCCACCGCGTTCAAATCGATACAAGCCCGCCCAACCGCGATCACATCATATTTTTTCGTTTCATCAAATGGATATTTCATCTCGCAACATTCCCCCTTATTTTCGATCCAAAATCCACGCATGCGCTGGGTCATTATGAAAATTCCACGTCCGTGTTGGCCCAGCCATCACATTCAAATAGTATGATGTATACCCATCAGGCACACCAACTGGATGATAACCCGCCGGAACTAGTACCACATCGCGATTTTCTACAGTCATCGTCTCGTCAATCGACCGATCATCCGTATACACCCGTTGAAAAACAAAGCCCTGCGCTGGATTCATCTCATGATAATACGACTCCTCCAAAAATGACTCCGCCGGCAAATTGTCCTGATCATGCTTATGCGGCGGATAACTCGACCAATTGCCACCTTCCGTATAAACCTCCACGACTAACAAACTATTCGCTGTATCAACCGAATCCGGTAAAATATTGTGCACCGTCCGCTGATTATTATACTTACCACGCTGCTCCATTCCATTTGCTTCAGCCGGAATCAGCATCGTCTTCAACTGCTTATCAGAAGGCGCATAGCATAACGCCACACACGCGTCATCTGACTCCGCTATCACCCGAAATGATCGGTCATTCGAAATATACACACTATCCGTCGGAATCCGCTCAAACACACTCGCCCGCCGTCCAATATTCAAAAATGTCTGCTCCAAATCAGTCACTGTAATCCGTCCAGTCAAGGCAACGATACACACTTCCAGCTTCCCCAGCGACTCCTCATATGCTTCTCCTTTTGCCAAATCCAGCATCTTAAAACCAACATAGTCAAGCGGTGAATTCCCATCACCAAGCCTCACATCTTGCACAACTTGTTCCCGTAATTTCGGCTTCCGAAGTAATTTTCCCATCCTTCCAACATCTCCTCTAGTCTTCAAAATTCGGTTTCGGATACCGCGCCGTTACGACTTTTTTACGCGTATAAAAATCGACACTATCCTTCCCGTTCGCGTGCAACGTCCCAAAAAATGATGATTTCCAGCCGAAGAAAGGGAAAAACGCCATCGGAGCAGGTACACCTAGGTTCACGCCAAGCATTCCCGCATCTATGTTCTCCCGGAAATACCGAATCGCCGACGCATTCGTCGAAAACAAACAAGCACCATTGGCAAATTCAGACTCGTTCGCAATTTGGATTCCTTCTTTCAAGTTTTTCACCCGAATCACCGACAACACCGGCGCAAAAATTTCATCCTTCCAAATCGTCATATCCGTCGTAACTTCGTCAAAGATCGTTGGTCCCACAAAATAACCGTCATCTAGCCCGTCACTTCTGCCGTCATAAACAAGGTTTGCCCCTTCCGCAATGCCCTTCTCAATATAAGCAAGCGTCCGCTCTTTGTTCTCCGCCCGAATCACCGGACCTAAGAAAACGCCGTCGTCCAAGCCGTTCCCAATCTTGATCTGACTCGCACGTTCCGTCAGTTTCGCCATAAATTCATCCGCAATCGCCTCTTCCACCGTCACAACCGCACACGCCATACACCGTTCCCCAGCAGAACCAAACGCCGCAGCAATAATGTTCGTTAGCGCATCATCAAGGTCCGCATCCGCAAGCACGATCGTATGGTTTTTCGCACCGGTCAGCGCCTGAACTCGCTTCAAGTTCTCGCTTCCTTTTTTAAAAACGTACTCTCCAACAGGCTTCGAGCCAACAAACGAAACCGCTTTAATTTCCGGATGTTCCAAAATCCCATTGACCACATCATGCGCCCCGTAAACCACATTGAAGACCCCATCCGGCAATCCCGCTTCCGTAAACAGTTCGACAATTTTCTCCGTCAAAAGCGGCGTCCGTTCCGAGGGCTTCAAAATAAACGTATTTCCAACCGCAATCGCCATCGGGAACATCCAACAAGGCACCATCATCGGGAAGTTAAATGGAGCAATCCCACCAACGACACCAATCGGATAACGATAGTTTGTCGCCTCAACATCCGTCGCAATCGAAGCAAGCGAATCCCCCATCATCAGCGTTGGTGCCCCTGCTGCAAACTCCACATTCTCAATCCCACGTTGCACCTCACCAAGCGCCTCCGTCAAATTCTTCCCATTCTCAATCGTAATCAGGCGCGCCAACTCTTCCTTATTCTGGAGTAGCAATTGCTGATAATTAAATAAAATTCGCGCCCGTCTAGGAACCGCAATATTCCGCCATTTCTTAAAAGCCCTGGCTGCTACATCCGCCGCATAATCAAAATCCGCACGCGTCGAAATCGGTACCAACGCCACAACTTCCTTCGTTGCCGGATTAATCACATCCTCATAAACCGCCGTCTCGCTAGCTACCCACTCCCCATTAATAAAATTTTTCAACTTTCTAACCTCTGTCATTCCATTTCCTCCTCGTATATAAACGCTTTCATAATTCCCAACCTCATAAAATCTAGCAAAGCACCGGAAGATAACCGTCCAAAAGTTATCTTTTGGTCACATCTTGATTACATTCTATACTTCCAATGAGTAAATGTCAATCTGTAATTTCCAATTACAAATCAAAACATAGCCAAAACTTTTTAAAATCGCTATATAAAACAAGATAACCGCCTATTTTTGTTACATGTTGATTAACTTTTGAATATGTGTTAAAATTTAGGCAAGTTATTGATGGATAGGAGAATGAGCAAATGAAGGAGAAGCGACTACAATTAGTAGAAAAATTCATACACGAAAAAGGCACAACATCTCTGGACGAATTATGTGAGCATTTTGATGTCTCAAAGAACACCATTCGTCGCGATATTAACAAAATCCTCGAAAATGGCACAATTCAAAAAGTGTATGGTGGGGTCAGAACGACATCAGAACGGCTGATTCCATTTGAAAATCGCGACCATGCAAACCAAGAAGAAAAACAAATCATCGGTGAAATTGCCGCCACATATGTAGAAGAAGATGAGATTATCTTCATTGATTCCGGTACGACAACGCGTAATATGATGGCGTTTTTGCCTAGGAATATCAATGTGACACTTTTAACAAATAATTTGGATGTGATTAACGCCGCAGCAACGATGGAAAACATTAACTTAATCATCATTGGTAATAACTACAAACGCAAAACCAAGTCCTTTGTTGGCACAGATGACTCAAATACGATCGAGAAATACAATGTCAATAAAGCATTCATGGCAGCAACAGGTGTCTCCATTACCCACGGTTTGACGAATTCAGACCTCCTGGAATATGAGATTAAAAAAACGAATCGTTGCAAAAGCAGAAAAAGTCTTTCTACTTGCCGACCATTCCAAATATGAAAAATCCACCCTGCTCACCTACTGCGCACTAGAAGAAGTAAGTGTGATTGTTACATCTCAACCACTATCCGAAGAATACAGAGCCTTTTGCGGGCAAAATAATATCTGGATCGCGAGTAAATAATCTGAAATTAGAGGAGTTTTGAAAATGCCATTATTGCGCTTTGATTTGATAAAAGGACGCAAACCTGAGGAGATTAAAAAGCTTGTGGATACGGCACATGAAGCGATGGTAGAAGCGTTTGAAGTGCCCTCAAGTGATCGATACCAAATCGTCCACCAACACGAACCTTACGAAATGATCATACAAGATACAGGACTAGGATTCACACGTACAAAAAGCTTTGTCTTACTGAGCATTGTGAGCAAAAAGCGTACTAGCGAACAAAAACAACGGCTGTACGCCCTAACAGCAGAACGACTAGACTTGATCTGCGGGATTACCTCCACCGATTTGATGATTTCGATTACAGAGAATGACAATGACGATTGGAGCTTCGGATTGGGAGAAGCCCAGTTCCTCACCGGGAAATTGTAAATAAAACAGTGATTCTTCCGCCCAACAAAAGCAGAAGAATCACTTTTTTATTGTTAAATATTAAACTTTTATGTCTTATCTAATTTCTTTTATAATAAAGACAATATTTTCAGTATTAATAAAATGTTAAGGTTTTCTTTCTTTTTTCTATAGATTATCTTTAATTTTGTAACGTAAAGTGAGCTTTGTAATAAAATAGACATAGGAGGTAATGAAAATGAATCTTAAAAGAATGCTAGTAGGTCTAACGTTTATTATTGCAATGTCCACTTTAGTAGCCTGTGATACACCGAATGCTTCCAGTAAAGACGAGACAAAGCCAGAAAAAACGGAAAAAGCTGCCGCATCCCTAAAATCAGACCTTCAAAAACTAGAAAAAAAAATACGGTGCAACATTAGGAGTCCATGGTATCGATACCGCTTCCAACAAAACAATTGGCTATAACGACCAGGAAAGATTCGCCTATTGCTCTAGTTTCAAAGCCATCGCTGGTGGTATTTTACTTAAAAATTTAACACTTGAACAATTGAATAAGCGCATCCATTTCAAAAAAGAAGACTTAATCGATCATTCACCCATTACAGAAAAACATACGGAAGACGGTATGACCCTGAAGGAAATTATCAATGCAGCTATGACTTACAGCGATAATACCGCAGCCAATCTAATGCTCCATGAATTAGGTGGACCTAAAGCCTATCAAAAAGAGTTGGTAAAAATAGGAGATACGGTCACGCAATCCGATCGATATGAACCAGAGCTAAACTCGGCTGTACCAGGAGACAAACGGGATACAACAACGCCCGAAGCAATGGCGAAAAACCTGGCGTTTCTAGTGAAGAAGGGAAACATGCCAACAGATAACTTCAACTATTTCAAGCAAACGCTGATTGATAATACAACAGGAGATAAACTAATTCGTGCTGGTGTTCCAGAAGGCTATATTGTTGGTGATAAGACCGGATCAGGTTCATATGGTACACGAAACGATATCGCAGTGATTTATCCAAAAGATAAAGACACAAAACCACTAGTTTGGGTTATCTACTCTAAAAAAGATACGGAAGACGCAGAGTATGACGACCAATTGATAGCAGATGCAGCAAAGGTACTTAGTAAGTATTTTGCATTGTAAAACTAGGAAAGAACACTTGTTGATTTTTCAGATCAACAAGTGTTCTTTTTTGTAGTGGTGCATATTTTCAGATTGTGCCTGCGGAAAGACTTTGTTGTGGCTCTCACGAAGCGTACTCTGCTGAGTTAGAGCCTCAATATGCATAGGTATGTAATCCCCCAGCGGCTCTTATGACGCCCATCCTCGAATTATTAGCGAAACAAGTTAAGGAGCAGAGAATCCAGAGAGCCTCAATATGCATGAAAACGAAAGAGGGCATGTAATCCATGTACTGCATCATGACCTGCGCCTTTCGGATCCAGCTTCAACGGCCAACTCCTCGAAAACTTCACGCCCTCCACAAAAAGCAAGATCGGCTTTTTACTGCGGCCGCTCCAGTTTTTTTCGGAGCTGAACGGGCCGTTTCAGCTTTTCGTTGGATCCAGCTTCGGAAGCCAGCCCCTCGAAACTTTCACGCCCTCCATAAAAACCAGGACCGGGTTTTCATTGCGGCCGCTCCAAGTTTTTTCGGGGCTAACGGGCTTCCTAAGCTTTTCATTTAAAATTTCGGGTTATAAAACGATCGATTATCCAACCCAAATACTCGTTCTGTAAATTCGCCTGGTTTGGTATGTCGTAATGCTTTGTCCATCATGTTCATCGTTGCATCCATTAAATCAATCTGATGCAAAATTTCTGCCTCTCTCACAAGCGGCGGCTTAGGACTACCCCATTCACCTTTACCGTGATGGCTCAACAAGACATGCTTCAAGATCACAACTTCCTCGCCCTCAATTCCAAGCTCATCCGCCATCTTGCTCACTTCTTCCACTACAATCGAAATATGACCAATCAAATTGCCTTCCAATGTGTATGTAGTAGAAATCGGTCCAGATAGCTCAATCACTTTCCCCAGATCATGCAATATCACGCCAGCATACAATAAATCACGATTCACCGTTGGATATAAGTCAGCAATCGATTTCGCCAATCGTAGCATCGACACCACATGAAAACTAAGTCCCGACACAAACTCATGGTGATGGCGCACAGCCGCCGGATAATCAAAAAAATCATCTTGATATTTCTTCAAAAGCGCACGCGTAATTCGTTGCAAATTCGGATTTTGCATCTCAAAAATATATTTTGTGACCTCTTCACTCATCTCGCCCTTATCAATCGGTGCCGTCTCCATAAACTGCCCAATGCTCACGCCATCAAGCCCAGAAGTCTGCCTAATTTGGCGAATTTTCAACTGTTTTCTGCCACGATAATTCTGCACTTCACCAACGATATTTACAATATTTTGACTCGCATAACTTTCCTCATCACTGTCTGAGATATCCCAAAGTTTCGCTTCCAGCTCCCCAGACTTATCCTGTAATACCAGCGATAAAAACGGCTTGCCATTACTCGCGATTCCCTTCGTGCTCGACTTGATTAATAGAAACAGATCGAGCCCTTCTCCAATTTCATAATCCAATAATTTCTTATCCATCTTCAGATCGCCTACTTTCTCTGATTCCATTTCGCCTCTACTTTACCCTTCTAGTATAGCATGTGTTGCGCTTCCTTGGAAAAATATTTACTGAGCTGCTTGTGACACGTAAAAAAGATCACTTGGTTCTCGCGACGTATCTCCTGCAATAATACCATAATTTCTTCCAAACGTTCCTCATCAAAATTTACAAAACTATCATCAATAATAATCGGCAAACGCTGCTCTGCATGTAACATCTGAATTACTGCAAACCGAATCGCTAAGTATAACTGCTCTTTCGTCGCCTGACTAAGCTCTTCCGGGAAAAATCGTAGTCCATCACGCCTTTCCACTTGCAGCCTATTCTCTACAAAGCGAACCTGCGTATAATTTCCTTTCGATAGAACATCAAAGAAATGTGTTGCTCGGATCAATACCTTTGGCAACTTCTCTTCCTGTAACTTCCGCATAATCGAACTAACCATATCCTTTGCTAATTTGACGCGAGCCCATTCCTGCGCCAGCTCCTGAAAAGCCTCCTGCTCCGAATAAAAATGTTGCATCCGATCTGAAAAGCTCTGTCCATCCTCGAGTGTCTCCCGCGCTAATTCCCTTTCTGCAAGCACTTTATTATACTTATCCAATTCCGTATCAATCATGCGAAGCGCATCCTTGCGCGCCAGAATTTGCTCACTAATATCGCTTTCTTGCTGCACATTCGCAAGTCCTTCCAAATGCGCATCTGTTAACTGCGCTCGAAGTAAGACGACCCGTTCCTGCCATTTCCACTGTTGTTCGACCTGAAGTCCCTTCTGCCTAAATAATTCCTCACTCTTCACATTCGCAGCCTTTAATAATTCCGATTTATCCAGCGCAATCGACGCCTTCTCCCGCTCTAAAATCGCAATCTGATTCCGCAACTGCTCCTCTTTCTCCTGTGATTTCGCAATCTCCGACACAAATTCCTTCCTAGCCTGCCTTTTTGCCTTAAGCGCCATAACCTGCTCCTCCGTCGGTAGCTCATCCAAGCTCAGTTGCTCTGCCAACATTTCCAACCGTTCTTCCCACTCCGATACTTTCACAGTCAGAATTTCCGCATCATTTCGAGCCTTGCGCTTACTTTTTATTCCTTGCTGAATCTCACGCCACACATACAAAACACTTCCTAATCGCTTCCCAGAAAAATCACTCGGCAGAAAAAATAATTCCCGATAGCTCTGCCACTTAGCATCTAACTCCGAACCAGCCTGCCGTATTTGCATTGCCTTCTGTTCGCGCTGCTCCGCTTGTAAAGACGCCCGATCCATCTCATCATAGCACTCCTTAAGCGCCACGCGTGCTTGTTTCTGCCCCATAAACTCGGCATACTCTGCTGGACTATAAGTGGTATTTACAATATTCTTCCGGCTAAATGACAACCACAAGACGAAGCTTCCTGCTCCGAAGACAAAAGCAACAAAATACAAAACAAGCCACTGCAAAAACCCAGCTAAAATCAAACTCACCAAAAATAATAGCACTAGGCCAAGCACTGTAACCGGGAAATCCTTCTTTTTTCTCGTTTCCCGTTTCTCCATTTGTTGTTGCACTTGTTGAAATTTAGCAGAAGACCATAAATCGCCTTCTAAATCCTCACATTGCTTTTGTAGCTGATTTAGCTCATGTTTCCCCCATTCTAACTGCCGCTCTTGCTCCTCTAACGCTTTTTTGATTTTGATCCGCTTCTTGTTCTAAAACCTCCAATCCACGCTCCACCGACACATCTAATTGCATCGCTAAGATATCCTCATCTTCCGGGATCACCTTCACCGCTTCGATCATGGCAAACTGGCTAGCTTCTTTCTGCTCCAAATAAACAAGCTCCTGCTGCAACTCCATCTGACGCCGCTTCCATTCCTGAAAAAGTGGCCATGCTTCCAATAAACGATCCACTTTCTCCGCATCAGTATCGCTCCAAAAATCACTTGCTCGTTGCTTTTCCACCAGTTGTACCAAACGCTCTTGCCACTGAATGAGCTGCGCGTTTAACTCCTTCATCCGCCCCTCCAAATGCTCCAATCGAACGATCCCGTTCGCTGGAAACGTCAGATCTCCCAACTGTTCCATTTGCGTGCATAGAAAGTGCCATTCCGCATACACCGGCCAAACTTTAAGTAGCGATTCATCTATTTCCATTTCCGTCCGCAATCTTTGCCGCTCAGATTGATACTGCGTCATCGCTAGCCTTGCCGCTTCCAGCTCTTCCACAATAAGCAAATACTGCTGATTATTTCGCTTTCCATCCTGATACGTCGCAAAGGCCTGCTTTACTTTCACCAACTGCTGATTCAACTTCGGATTTTTCCCACTTGGCTTAAAAAGCTCATCCAGACGTTTCTGCAAGCGCTCCTCCGCCCGAATCAAAACATCTGATCCAATCGTTCCAGTTGCTAATAAATACCTTTCAAAATCCACTTCCTTCAAATTTTGCACATTTTGTAACCCATGAATATCAAACGAAAAAATAGATTGAAAACGCGATCGATCCATCCCACCTAGCAGTTTCTCCAAATCAGTCTCAGTGCCAATCGAACCATCCTCGTAATAAAGCGTCACATCTCCCGTAGCTTTGCCGCGTAATCGCTCTACCGTGATATGACCAAGTGTATCATCCTCTAATAATAGCTTTCCACCATACGCGCCTTTATTCTTTGGCTCCATCCGCGGTAAACTCTGCTGTTTAGTAGGAAAACCAAATAAAATACTATGAATGAACGCCATAATGGTCGACTTTCCAGCCTCATTTGGCCCAAAAAACAATTGAAAATCCTGCAAATTCGTTATCTTTTTATTTTCCCATCTACCATATCCTATAATTTCTAATTCAATAATCTTCATTTGAGGTCTCCCTTGAACTGTTCTAGCATATTCTCAAGCAAATCAGCGGATTCATCCACAAGCGCATCTCGCTCCAACTCATCCAAATCTTTTAAAAATCGATGCATTGTTCCATTGGCAAACAAGCTTGATGTCGCTTTATAAAACTCACTCTCCTGTTTCAAAGTCTCTTTTGCTAATTCCCACTCTGTCAAAAGCCCCGACGATGCCAACCAATCCGTATCCCGTTTTGCTTCCAGATAGCCAACACGCATTACCCAAACAAAGTTCGGCTCATCGATCCAAAGCTCCTGTAACATATCCAACCACTCGCCACTATCCATTCGCTGCTTCACATCACCACTGAGCGCTACTTCCGAACGCACAACAAGCGATAAAAGAACAGCTTTATCTGCTCTTGCTGACTCCTTTACTAGCTGCATCAAAAGCTGAAACAAATCTGAAATATCCATCTCCGTCTCCACAACAACATCCTTCTCTTCCCAAATAATCGGTGCTGTATCAACAAACTTTAATTCTGCTCCTGTCTCACTCAGCGAAACAATCGTCACGCCTTTTTCCCCAGTTTCCTTGCGATGCCTCCCCTGAATATTTCCCGGGTAATAAATCATCGGTTCCTTCGTCAAAATCTGCCGTAAATGTATATGCCCCAACGCCCAGTAATCCATTTCCTGCATCTCATTCACACGAAAAGGCGCATACACATCTTGCGTAGGGTTTCCCGTCATCTCTGATCCATGCAACAACCCAATATGAAAATCCGCCTTCCCCTCACGCCTATACCTATCATAGATAGTCTCACGAATATGCCGTTCCCCATAACTAAACCCATACAAATTCACAACACTACCCGTTTCACTCACAAAGCGATGCCATTCCAATTCCGTATCAAAAACCGTTACATTAACTGGTAGTTGCAATCGATCTTGATACTTCGCCACATAGTCATGATTACCATGAATTAAATACACCGGAATACCCTTCCGATTCAATCGCTCCATCTCACGGTAAAACCGCGCCTGCGCTTTAATGCTCTGATCTTCCTCATCATATATATCACCAGCGATTATAACAAAATCAACCGCTTCCCTAATAGCCACATCTACAGCCTTCGTAAACGACACAAAAGTACTATCCTTTAACTGCCTAAAAACAGCATCTGGCAAGTGTTTCAAGCCTAAAAATGGGCTATCTAAATGCAAATCCGCCATATGTACAAATGTTACCTCTTTCATTGTAGTCCTCCTAATTTACGAATATACGTTCTATTATACCCTATAAACAACTGCTAACACAACGATATTCCATTACGAATAAAATTTTTCCAAAAAGGCTCCCCATTAGCCGAAAAACATGCTATTCTTAACATAACACACCACAGGAGGGAATAAAAATGAGTAATTGGCACCGCAGCTTTGGCGTATACGGCATTGCAGAAGAAAATGGAAAACTATTAATGATATTGCGTGAAAGTGATCCATATAAACAAAAGTGGGATTTACCTGGGGGCAAGCTAAACGATGACGAAACACTAATGGATTGCCTCAAACGAAATATTGCCGAAATTGGCGGAAAGCCCGATATCACGGCCAATTTTGGCGTTTACGATTTCCTTGTTGGCTATCCATTTCTTGATAAACGTATTTTGCAACACATCACTGCGCTTTTCTATATGCAAGTAGATTTTTCAGCCGAGAAAGCTGTTCCACTAATTTTCCAAACAGAAACAGCTACAACTCTCAACTACAAATGGGTTCCAATGGAGCTTCTCACAGATAAAAACGCCACACCCGCCGCATTAAAAGCTGTCCAGATTCTTCAAAGTAAATAGAGCTCGAAATCAAAAGGAAAAGAAGCATCGTACAAAACCATTATATACTTGGCTTGTACGATGCTTCCCTTTTTTTATATTATTTTTCTTTTACGTCATATAACTCTTGTAACGGAGTCATGATAATGCGGTTTAAATCATTAATAATTAAGCTCATCGCTTGCTCTTTTTCCATTAAGTTCGTGATTGCTGCATTGCTTTGCACTTCCTCAGCCACTTCTTGCGCTAAGTTAATTGTGTCATCATCTATTTCTTGACCTGACATTTGTTTTTCTTGAATCGTCACCTGAACTTCACGGAAACGGTCAAATTTCACTTTCGCTTCAGCATCCGCGTTCACATCCGCATAAGCTTGTTTTAAATTCGAGAATTGTTCCGTTTCACGAATGCCTCGCTCTAAATCGTTTGCAATGTCATAAATATTGATAGTCATGTAATGTTCCTCCATATATACGAAATTTTCTTCCTTCCCCACTATATCAAATTTCGCAGGCAAGGGCAAAAGTTAAAACCAAATAGCGATAACTCCTTGAAGTATTCCAATGAAACCTCCCAAGAATCCTCCCAAGTAGGTAATCATTTTCAATTCTTTTCCTGAAATATCAAGTACGATTTGCTCCATCTCCGCAAGTGAAAAAGCTTCAATCTGATGTTGCACCATCTTGCCGATCTCAAGCCTTCTCATCACATCCGCACTATGTTCTCGCGCAAACTGCAGCACCGCATCCACTAGGAATGGCACGACTTTATCCAAAATCTCCTGCTCATACGGTCGAATCCACTCCTGAACCGGCGTATCCATCCATTTCTCCAATTGGACTGTCCGCATAATTTCAGCAACAAGCTGCTCCGAAAACTTCTCCTGTTTCGAAACCGGTATCACATCTATCAACGCTCGTCCCGAAAATTGTTGCCATTCTGAGACAATCAAAGCTTCCAAAACGCCTGCCGTCTCAGGCTTTCCGATAAATTTCACAACCTCTTTTTGCATCCGCGTTACAAAAGTGTCGTTGTTCAAAAATAACCCGACCATACCGCCAACTTTGCCATGCTCCGCCAAGATTCGCTCGATCATCGCTTTTATTTGCAATTTCCCAGCATCACTCGCTGTAAATAAACCTATTTTCTGTAGCGTTTGTGTCGTGATCGCCGGTATTTTCCGAGCCAACTCTTGCTGTACCACATCCGGCAACACCGTCTGTACTGATTGGTCATTACGCTTAACGAAAAACTGATCTAGCTGTCCCTGCAAAAATACCTCTATTCGCACATGTGCAGTATCACCAAATTCCGTCATATCCCACTGAGCTAATAATTCATTAGGCGTTGTTGCCACTCGTAATTTCTCCAGAACCAACTCATTTGTTGTAACGATTAGCTCCGCGCGTAGCGTTTCCTCAGAAAGCTTTTCTTGCACAGCCTCATTCGTTAACAAATGCTCTGCAACAACCTCACCGATTTTCACAGCCAGCTCCTCGCGCCTTTTTGGAATCACACCAGGCGTGAACGGAACCCGCCATTTTCCAATATATTTTGCCTCAAACGGCCTAAAAAGCATCCGAATAGCAATAAAATTCGTTGCAGCACCAATAAATGCCCCAACAATCACCATAAATAAAATTGTCATCCAAGCGTTCAAAATAGCGTCACCCTCTAATCTCTACGTCGTGTTATCATCTTACGGCATTTATACCTCCGATACAATGGTTTCGCTCTAATTTCAGCCTAAAGTATGACCGTTTTCCCCATCATCTATGTTCGTCATCGCAAGCGGATCAATCCAAACTTCAAACTGCTCTGCCGTCACAAACCCCGACTGTATCGCGGCTTCCTTTAAAGACAAGTCTTCAGCGAATGCCGTCTTCGCAATTTTTGCCGCTTTTTCATAACCAATATGTGGATTAAGCGCGGTTACAAGCATCAAGGAGCGATCCACCAGGCTCTGCATCGCCTCTTCATTCGCTTCCAACCCTTCCAAACAATGCACTCTAAACGAACGCATCCCGTCTGCCAACAAGCGTACAGACTGTAAAAAATTATAAATTATGACCGGCTTATACACATTAAGCTCAAAATTTCCTTGACTTGCCGCCACATTAATCGTCGTATCATTTCCCATTACTTGTGCCGCAACCATTGTCAACGCCTCACATTGCGTAGGATTCACCTTCCCAGGCATGATTGAACTTCCTGGCTCATTCGCTGGAATCTGTAGTTCACCAATACCGCTTCGTGGCCCACTCGCAAGAAATCTCACATCATTTGCGATCTTCATCAAGTCTGACGCCAATGCCCGCAATGCTCCGTGGACAAAATTAAGCTCACTATGACTCGTCAAAGCATAAAACTTATTAGCCGCCGACCGAAACGGATATCCCGTATCGGTTTCCAAATGCTTGGCTACCCGTTCTCCAAAATCAGCTGTCGCATTGAGTCCCGTACCAACAGCCGTGCCACCAATAGCAAGCTCCAATAAATGATCCATACTCTGCACAATGAAAGTTTGCGCATGCGAAATCATGCTTTCCCAACCGCTTATTTCCTGACCGAGCGTAAGCGGTGTCGCATCTTGCAAATGAGTTCGGCCAATTTTGACCATTCGCCAATATTTTTCCTTCTTCACGGCTAGTACCTCACGCATTGCCTCTAGCTCCGGTAGCAAGCGCTCCACTAGCGCTGAATAAGCCGCAATATGCATCGCCGTCGGAAACGTATCATTCGAGCTCTGTGACATATTCACATCATCATTCGGGTGCACCGAATCACCCGCTACATGTGCCACAACCTCGTTTATATTCATATTGGACTGCGTTCCACTGCCCGTTTGCCAAACCACAAGTGGAAAATGCCCATCCAGTTCATGAGCAACGATCCGATCACAAACAGCCACAATCGCCGCTGTCTTCTCCGCGCTTAGCTTTCCAAGATCCGCATTACTCTTTGCTGCCGCCTTCTTCAACTGCGCAAAAGCCTTCACAACCTCACTTGGCATCTTTTCCTCACCAATTTTAAAATTCTGTCTACTGCGCTCCGTTTGCGCTCCCCAGAACTTATCCCCGGCAACCGCTATCTCTCCAATCGTATCGCGTTCTATTCTCTCCATACTCATTCTCCCCCTATTGACTTGCGTGTTTAATTCTATCCTAGCAACAAATCAATAGTAACGCAATACCTTAACACCGTTTCAATAAACTACTTCCAAGCGTTAAAAAACCTACAGAAAAAGTGCCGTTCTCAGCGCCTATTCTGTAGGTTTTTTCATTATCTCCCAAATGAATCTAAAATATTATTGAATCCATCCGCGATTTGGCCACCAATTTCTTTTGCTTTATCGGCGCCTTTCTTAATCGTTTCGCCAGCACCTTTTGCAGAGTCTTTAATTGAACCCCAGAAATCGCCAGCTTGTTCTGTGACTGCATTCTCTTCGTTCTTCTGCTCCGTTTTAGCAGAGGCACTCTTCGTTCCAAAGTCTACTGGTTTCTGATACTTCAAACCACTCTTCATCACATAATGCGCAAGCGAGGCTACACCGTCTGAACTCGTTGTTTTTAAATAATGTGCTTCGTCTGTTTTATCAAAACCAATCCAGACAGAGCCAACTAGTTCTGGTGTATAACCAACAAACCACTGATCTTTCGTGCCATCTGTTGTGAATGGTACTTGTGTCGAGCCTGTTTTTCCAGCCATTTCATAGCCAGATACACCAGCATTCTCACCAGTACCACCATTATTAATAACATCGATCAGCATCGAAGTCATATCTGTCGAAACCTTCTTCGAGATGATCTGTTTTGTTGATGATTCATTTTCGTAAACTACTTTCCCAGTTGGATCAACAATTTTGCGAATAATGTGGGATTCTGGTTTCGCACCGTCATTCGCAAAGGTCGCATACGCCGTCGCAAGTTCAACTGGTGATACACCTTTGCTAAGTCCACCAAGCGTTAAACCAAGATACTCATCTTCTTTCGTCAATTGAATACCGAAACGTTTGACCGAATCGACACCTTTTTGCAAGCCAATCTTATCAAGTAGCCATACTGCTGGGGCGTTAATCGACTTCGCAACTGCCGTATACATAGGCACTTCCCCGCGGTATACACCACCAACGTTTGTAGGCGTATATTTACCATATGTTGTCTTCTTATCTTGTAACATGTCATCCACTTTCCAACCTTCTTCAAGCGCTGGAACATAGGTTGCCAGAGGTTTCATCGTAGAACCTGGTTGAGCTTTCATCTGTGTCGCACGGTTAAAGCCACGGAAAACGTGTTTTCCACGACCACCGACAAGTGCACGGACGCCTCCAGTTGCTGGATCCATCAATACCGCGCCACCTTGTACAAGCGTGCCATCAGGTGCATTGGACGGAAACAGACTGTCATTCTCAAACGTACTTTCAAGCGCTGCCTGGTAGTTCTGATCCAGTTCCGTATAGATTTGATATCCCTGTTTCATGATATCATCTTGCGTTAAATCGGTTTCCTTCAAAGCCTCATTGATGACCGCATCGATATACCAAGGGTAGTGATAGTTATCCGGATCATTTGATTTATCCGTCAGAACCAGCTTCGTCGCCTGATATTCCTTCATCTGGTCTTTCGTAATCTTACCATTTGTGTACATCGCACCAAGCACGATATTGCGTCTATTCACAGCTTTATCTGCGTGCGTATACGGATCGTAGGCCGATGGAGCTTGTAAAAGGCCTGCAATAGTTGCCGCTTGTGGTATCGTCAGATCAGAAGCGCTCGTCCCAAAATACTTCTTCGCCGCATTCTCCACACCCCACTCATTATTTCCGAAGTAGGACGTATTCAAATACATCTCCAAAATTTCATGTTTCGAGTAAGTCCTCTCGATCTCACGCGCCATAAACAATTCTTTGGCTTTCCGCGTAAACGTCTGATCTTGTGTCAGAAGCGCATTCTTTGCTACCTGTTGAGTGATTGTACTACCGCCACCCGTGATGCTTCCGGTCGTGGCAAGTCCCCAAACCGATCGGAAAATACCTTTCATATCGAAACCACCATGTTCATAAAAACGTTTATCTTCAATTGAAATAACAGCATTTTGCAGATTCGGAGAAATATCCTTAATGCTCACAAAAGTAGCATCTGACGCGGAAAGTTCACCCGCTTTATCATTATCCTTATCATAAATGACTGTTGTCGTTTCAAGTCCCTTTTTTAAAGCATCGATATCTGCTGACTTGGCCATAATGACCAGTGATACGATAAAAATCAGTATGCACGTCAAGCCGATAAGTGTTATAAATTTCCCGATATGCTTATTCTTCCAAAAACGGCGGAATTTACTCCAACCGATCCCCAACCACTTCTTTAGAAATAAAAAGAAGCTTTTTAAATAGGTCAAGATAGTTTTGTTCTCATTATTCACGCATATCTCCTAGCTTTCTTCATTAGTATTTGATAGTTATACTCAGCTGTATACTATCCATTTTACGGCAAAAGACGGATTTGCACCACCAACTTTAGACCGATTTTCGTCACCATTTTCTAATTATACACAATTTCGTAACAATATTTACACTTTTTTAATTTTATTTTCAAAATGAGGTTTTTCTCTATGGAGATGGGGTATTTACTTACTGTTAACGAGAAAGGCCAAACGAGAAAAACCATATATTGCATCACCGCCATCTCATTAAGAACGGCGTTATTACATGCTTTCATTTAGACAGATAAAATAACGCAAGCACCTTGCATTTTTTCAGTCTAACAAAGCAAGAAAGGATCTGGAGTATGAAGAAAACACTCATTTATTTTTTGTCCCCAAGGCACATTCGCAGTTCGATGGCCGAGGCTTGGGCTCAAAAACTGGCCATCAATGACGCCCATTTTGTTAGCGGTGCTTGGTGTGCTACAAAAACATCACCATTTGTCGCCGATGCACTTCACGAATACGCGATGGAACCACCAGCGTCAATGCCTGTCACTCCGAATCAAAAATTATTAAAAGAGGCTGATTTAATCGTTACCATCTACGATTCTGCGTCCGAACTCGCTCCTGGGTTCCCCGCTGAATTGGAGGAAAAAATTGTTTACTGGGATATTAAAGATCCTGAACAAACCACAGATGAACCAGACAAGTGGGCGTATTACCAAGAAGTCTGTGATAACATCGCCACCTCTGTCAAAGGATTAGAAAAAGTATTCTTATAAAGATATTTACGTCTCACTAGCAGTCCGTATATACTATACGCATTGTTAGCGAGATTTTTATTAGTTACAAAAATTAGTGGGGTGAGGCAACATGGATAACTATGAAGATTTAAAACGAGGCGAACGCGGAGCTTGGCTCAGCATTATTGTCTACATTTTATTAGCCACTCTGAAAATCGTGATTGGCTCATTGGGCAACTCCGACGCCTTGCAAGCCGATGGTTTAAATAATACAACGGATATCATCGCATCTGTAGCACTACTTATCGGCCTTAAAATTTCGCGAATTCCGCCTGATGAAGATCATCTTTACGGTCATCGTCGCACCGAAACCATCAGTTCTCTGCTAGCTTCTTTTATCATGTTCCTTGTCGGGATTGAAGTTATTTGGCGATCCTTCCTCGCTTTTTTGCATCAAGAATTCGCAACACCATCCACGTTGACCGCGATTGTCGCACTTTTTTCTGGCATCGTGATGTACATCGTTTACTTAATCAACAACAATCTCGCCAAGAAAGTTGATAGTCTAGCCGTCAAAGCTGCTGCCTACGATAATCGGTCGGATGCTTATGTAAGTTTTGGTACTTTTATCGGAATTAGTGGGGCAATTATCGGAATTACTTGGCTCGATAATGTCACCGCATTCCTCGTCGGTCTTCTCATTATTTACACCGCTTGGAAAATTTTCTATGACGCGGCGCACACGCTCACAGACGGTTTTGATATTAGAAAAATTGAAGCGATTCATACCATCATTGCCGATGTCCCACAAGTCCATGAAATCAGGGATATCAAGGCTCGGATGAATGGCAATCGAATTTGGATTGATGCTACGATTACCGTTAAAGCTGACTTAAACGTTGCCCAGAGCCATGCGATTACAGAAAAGATTGAAACAGCCATCCGCGCCGCCTATCCAAATGCTTATACACTTGTCCACATCGAGCCCTATTTCGATTCCGATGACAAAGTAAATTCAGACCAATAAATCACGATGAGCCAATTTTGAATCTTGTTTTATTGACACGTTTGATTTATAATTTAGATTAAGTATATTTTTTGCAGTCGTTGGGAGGGAAAAACACAGTGGGGCAGACAAACTAAAAAACGATATGGAACTAAATAATAGATGTAAACCGTTGCTGTCCTTGTGTTTCCTTACCGAGTGAATATCCTCTGGAACAGACACAAACGCAACATAAACTTTAGAAACCATAGGAGGTGTTCGCCATTTCTGGTGCTTTATCAGAGATGGCCAATCATTGATATTAACCACTAAATTTTTAATTATTGCTTTACTTATCGCCATTTCTGCCTTTTTCGTTGCAACCGAGTTTGCAATCGTAAAAATGCGTCCAAGCCGTTTAGACCAGCTGATATCAGAAGGAAATAAACGTGCCCATTTGGCAAAGCATATTTATAGTCACATGAACGCTTATCTTTCCGCCTGTCAATTGGGTATCACGATCAGCTCACTTGGACTAGGTTGGTTGGGGGAATCGACCGTTGAAGCCGCTCTTCATCCACTCTTTGTACTATTTGAATTGCCGAGCTCGATCACATCTGTACTCTCCTTCGCTATCGCCTTTATCCTAATCACGTTTTTACACGTAGTTGTTGGCGAACTTGTTCCAAAAACACTCGCGATCGACAAGACAGAAGCCGTGGCCCTATCCGTAGCGCGTCCACTGCACATTTTTTACAAAGTGATGTTCCCATTCATCTGGCTTTTAAATGAATCTGCGGTTGTCATTGCCAAAATGTTTGGCTTAGAAACAGCGACCGATCATGAAATTGCCCATACAGAAGAAGAGCTGCGAATTATCGTTGGCGAAAGCTATAAGAGCGGTGAAATTAACCAATCCGAGTTTAGTTATGTGAATAAGATTTTCGATTTTGATGAACGAATGGCAAAAGAAGTCATGATTCCGCGTACAGAAATCGTTACAGTTGCCACTGGCGGTACGATTGCTGACCTTTCGGATATCATGAAATATGAACGCTACACTCGTTATCCAGTTATCGAAGGCGATAAAGACCATATTATTGGCGTACTGAACTTAAAAGAAATCCTTTCCGCATATGTAGAGAATGGTTCCGATCCACTTTTTAGTATCGATCCTTATGTCAAACCAATTATTCGTGTTATTGAAACCATCCCGATTAAGGAATTGCTGATTCGGATGCAGCGTGAACGTTCGCATATCGCGATTTTGCTTGACGAATACGGCGGTACGTCTGGCCTTGTTACAGTCGAAGATATTGTCGAGGAAATTGTTGGTGATATTCGTGACGAATTCGATGCCGACGAAATCCCAGAAATCCGCAAAATTAAAGACGGACACTTCATTATCGACGCTAAAGTCTTGATTGACCAGGTGAATAACATGCTTGGCACAGATATCGAGGAAGAAGAAGTTGACACGATTGGCGGCTGGTTCTTAACACACAATTACGAAGTTGAAATCGGTGATGAAATTGAAAACAATGGCTATATCTTCCGCGTCAAAGAAGCTGAGCCACACCATATTTCTTACATCGAAGTTTTCAAAAAAGAGAAAAAGAAAACAGCAAGCGAAGAAGCGTAAAATAACCCCCGAGTCCACCATACAGGATTCGGGGGTTATTTATTATTTAGATTTGGCAACAAGTTCTACTTTCATCCGGTCTGGACCTTCTGCAAAAACCGCATAATAATTCGGTCCTCCAGCGAAAGGATGGCGATCCTCGTACAAAATCGGGATATCCTGTGCCTTAAATCGCTCCGTCCATGTATCAACGTCGGCACGCGTCGCGACATGAAATGCCAGATGACTAAGGCCTATATGTCCTCGATGATAGCCGGCATCCACAAAACGTGCCTGCGTCTGGACAAATACTAAATACGTCTCGCCGTACATCCAACTAACGCCCATATCCCATTCTGAATAAAGCGAATAACCAAGCCGTTCTAACAAATCATCCCAAAAAATACGTGCCTTTTTCAAATCCGAAACATTGATTTCTACATGATGCAACATCTCACTACACCTCCTTTTTAAAAATGTTTCAGTGCCTCCTTGCGACTTAGCGATGCCAAATCATGCGACTCCACAAAAGAAAGAACCGCATCCGGCTCAAATTTAGCATACTGTCGCAAAGCCCAGCCAATCGCTTTTTGAATAAAGAATTCCTCAGACTCTAGCCACTTCTCACAATTAGCGAACAACAAAGCCGCATCCGTTTTGTCCCTATACTTCAACTGAAACAAGATCGCCGTGCGTGCCAGCCATATATTTTCGCCACCGATCCATTTGGCATTATACGCCTCCATCAATTCTGGATACACCTGAAAATGCCCACCGACAAGCGTCCCTGCAAGCAAATCAACTGTATCCCACCACGAATCCGTCACGACCAACTGCTCATAAAAATCAATGGATTCACGCGGCTGCTTCTTCACATCCTTCGCCAAAATATCAATCGCGATATATCGAAACTCACGTTCGGGCTGTTCATATAACACCTTCGCCACAGCCAATGAATCCCGCGGCTTGCCCTGCTCAGCAACAAATTCCCGATAAACCGCGCGTCGCAACGGACTTCGTAACCCTAAAAAAACAAATTGATTTCGCATATACTGCTCCATCGCAATTTTTTCCTCCGGCAAGGCTCGGCTCCTCAAAAATGCTATCAATGTTTCTATATAACTATCCATGATTCTCTCCTTTTTTGCTCTTACTACGAAAACATGGCACGCTCTTTTTCCATGCTCGCTATCATGAAATCTACATCATCCGGATCGGGACCAACACGCTTACCAGTTTCCAATTGACCAATTCGCTTCATGTCCTCCGCGTCCAATTTAAAATCAAATAACTGCGTATTTTCAAGTGTCCGTTTCGCGCTGATAGAACGAGACATCGTAATCGTATTCCGCTCCATATGCCACCGTAAAATCACTTGATCCACATGCACCCCGTGCTTCCTCGCAATTTCTCCAATCACAGGATTCTGGAATAGCGCACCCTTCGCGAGCGGCGACCAAGCTCCGTGAGCAATACCCTGCTCCGCCAAATAAGCGCGCAACTCATTCTGCGGCAATAGCGGATGTGTCTCCACTTGGTCAATTGCCGGCTTCACATTCGCTTTCACAAACAAATTTGCCAAATGGTGCTCCTTAAAGTTCGCTACACCAATTGCGCGCACCATTTTTTCTTCATATAAACGCTCCATTGCCCGCCAGGTCTCCGTGTACATTTCCGTAAGCGGCCAATGAATTAAATACATATCTAAAAAGTCCACGCCCAAATTCTCCAGCGTATGCTCAAACGCGGTCAATACCTTATCGTATCCTTGATCCCCGTTCCAAATTTTCGAACTAATAAAAAGATCATCCCGAGCGATATCACTGTGTCCGATTGCCTCTCCAACTAGCTTCTCGTTATTATAAACTGCACCTGTATCAAACGAGCGATAACCAAATTCAAGCGCTTTCTCAATTGCCCCAGTGACATGCTGCTGATCGGTTACTTGAAAGACGCCCATACCAAGATAAGGAATCATGGCACCATTATTTAAACGATAACGTGCTTGAAAGGAATTGACCATCGATAAAACCTCCTGCTTTTCGTAGTTTATATAATATCGCAACGCTTTTCTTTCATTAAATACTTAAAACCAGTATACAGAAATCCACCCCGCTTATCTACCAAAAAGCAACCGCCATAAAAACAAAATCGTGAACAAAAACACAATCTAGTTCTCCAAAATAGGACCTTCATAAAAGTTACCTTCCCCTAACTAAAAAAATATATAAAAGAGCCCTTCGTCACGAAAGCCGTCAAATAGCAAATGTAACCGATTTCAAGTAGTTTTTACCTATTTTAACACAAAAAAAAGGATACCTATTGGCGTCATCCTATGTTAGTATGAATATGTAGTAAATTTCTATCCTTGTAATGATTTTTTTATGTATATTTTTTGTAAACATCCGCTCACTGACATCAATGAAAGGTGAGTCCTATTATACTGGGAAAAATCACACAAAAAAGATCGGGGGAATTAAAAAATGGCTTTTAAAAACAAAAAGGACCGTTTTGCATCATTATTACATGACATGGCAGTAAACCTACGTGAGGGCGCCAATTATTTCGCTTCTTACGACATTGAAACTGGGGAAGATCTACATACTTTTTCGGAGAAGATGAAAGAATATGAAACACATGGTGATTCACTTGTCCACAAAATGATTTTAGAACTAAACGATGCCTTCATCACGCCAATCGAGCGCGAAGACATGTTAGAACTAACAAACCGATTAGACGACGTAATGGACGGCTTTGAACAGATTGCCTTCACATTCGAGATCTGTCATATCAAACGATTTGACGATTATATGCAAAAATTCATCGATGCGATCGAAGCAAGTACTGTGGAAATTGAAAAAGCAGTAGACCTCGTATTCGACAAAAAATTAAAAGATGTACGCACATTAGCTATCAAAATAAAGAATTACGAATCGATTTGCGACGAAGTATACCGCGAGTCCTTGATTCAACTTTTCCAAAATGAAGAAAACCCAATCCGCTTAATTCGGATGAAAGAAGTGTATGAGAATTTTGAAGAAATCGCAGACAGTTGTCAAAGTGTAGCCAATACGCTTGAATCAATTGTTATGAAAAACGCGTAAGGGGCCGGCTAAATGGAAGGTATGTTATTTATAACGATTGTCATTGTTATTGCAGCACTAGCGTTTGACCTTATCAACGGATTTCATGACACGGCCAACGCGATTGCAACCAGTGTCTCAACGAAAGCATTAAAACCGAAGCATGCGATTATTCTCGCGGCAGTGATGAACTTTGTCGGTGCCATTTCCTTCACAGGGGTTGCCAAGACAATTACAAAAGACATTGTCGATCCATTCTCCTTACCACATGGTGACCTTGTTATTCTCGCAGCCCTTATATCCGCAATTACCTGGAACTTACTCACCTGGTACTTCGGTATCCCGAGTAGTTCCTCCCATGCTTTGATCGGGTCTATTGCTGGTGGTGCTATTGCGGCAGCAGGATTCGGTGCACTCGAATATAAAGGCTTCTTGACCATCATCATCGGTCTTATCGTGTCTCCATTCCTAGCATTTGGAGTCGGTTTCCTAATCTATAGCCTATTCAAGATGTTCTTAAAGAATTTAAACCTGACATCAACAAATCGTCGTTTCCGCTACATTCAAGTCGGAACTGCGGCACTACAATCCTACACACACGGTACCAATGACGCCCAAAAATCAATGGGTATCATCACACTCGCTTTGATCGCAAACGGTTTTCAACATACCGACGACGTTCAACTTTGGGTACAAGTATCCTGTGCGATCGCGATGGCCGTTGGTACATCGATCGGTGGTTGGAAAATCATCAAAACAGTTGGTGGCAAGATCATGAAAATCAAACCAGTAAGTGGCGTTGCGGCAGATCTAAGTTCCGTATTCATCATTTTTGGTGCAACATTCATTCATCTACCAGTCAGCACAACACACGTTATCAGCTCCTCTATTCTTGGTGTTGGAACAGCTCACCGTGTGAAAGGTGTTAAATGGGATACAGCACAGCGCATGATCATCACTTGGATCATCACATTACCAATCTCAGCCGCACTTGCTGCAGCTGTCTACTATGTCCTACGTTTCTTTTTAGTATAATACTTCAAAACTCGTTTCTAAAATATAGAAGCGAGTTTTTTTATGTTTCCCCTACTAAATAAAGGGAAAAGGTCTATATACAACAAATAGGTTAAGTTAGGAGACGATTTTATGCCAAGCTTTCACTTTCAAAAGCCTTTAGTCATCCGAAAAAATAATCCAATCGAAGTAAAAAATGAAAAAGAAGAAATCATCGGAAATATTGAAAAAATCTCATCACGTATTTCATTTCAAAATAACCATCCACTATACAGCTATTCTAACGACACCACACAAAAAGAATTGGCGACACTGACCATTGAAATTGGTTGGCTTGGAGAAGACGGTTCTTCCGTCGTCTACCACAACCTCGACCCAAGCTTTGATATTTCCTTCAAAGAAATACCAAGTAGCGATCACCATCTGCATATCCGAGCCAACCAAAAAGATCACCGTATCGATATCATTCAAACAGAAACAAAAAGCATCATCAAAATTTTAATAAACCATACCGATATCAGCCACATTTCCATCGATAAATCCATGTCCGGTAGCGCTGTTTTAATTGAATATCAAGAAGACAGCCCACTTCCGCCCGCCTTCTTTTTGTTGTCCTTTTTTATTATCAAATTAATAAAAGAGGAGTTCTAGAATTTAAGCCCATCTCTGTTCCTTCAAACAAGAGGGAGCAGTTTTTTATTGCCTTTTTGATCAAATCGCGTATACTATTGATTATTATCGAATATTCCATTACGAGGGGTTGTGGCTATATGCGTTCCAATGAAACACCGCAAGGAAGCCTATCTGAACTTTCTAGAGGAATGAGTTGGAAAGGCGCCGGTATTGTACTTCTTATTTTAATGGTTACCATCGTTGTACTTGCTTGTCTCTAGTCAAAAAAAGATGCTGCTATTAAGTCAAGCGATTAATAGCAACATCTTTTTTTAATTGGTGTAGAAATCCATCGAAACTGGTGACACACCTCGAAACGGGGTTTTCCCCTCCAATTTGTCAACGATGGCTTGGAGCACTTCGTCTGTTGGGCTGTAGCCATTAATAATTGTCATCACATCGGCAAAATCATACTCGTGATACGGGTTCGCCACCGAGATTAGCATTGTCGGGATTTCGTGAATAAACCATGGTGCGTCAAATCCGGCTAGCGACTTGAACTCCACGCGCAAATTCGTCTGATTCGACATCGTATCCTTCTTTACAAAATAAATAATCAGATCATACTTACTCGTGAACTCCGCAATACTTTCCTTCACCGACTCCATCATGACCTTAATCTGCGAATGATCGATAAAACTCACCTGATATCCCCGCCCTGTCAAAATTTCTCCGAACGCCTCATGGGATTTTTTCTTCCGCTTCTGAAATTTCAACGCAAGCTTCATAATTCCCGACGCGCCCTGCTCTAAAATATCGAAAACATCGAGTTCATTGCCCAGTGAGATAATTCCAATTTTCTGCTGTTCACTTGAATGAATCGGCAACAGATGCTGCGTATCCTTGACCAGCGTGACACCTTCATCCGCGACTTTTTTTCGCCAATTGTTTCGAAGTTATCTCTGAATCAAGCGTTGTTTTCCGCTCCAACCGAGCATCCAAATGTAACCGCGCCTTGAGCCCTAAAATCCGCTGCATCGCGTCATCCAAACGTTCCTCCGTAATAATCCCCTCGCGGAAACCAGCCATCATAAACTGATAATCCTCCTCTAAATTCTTCGTAAACAAGAACATATCATTTCCCGCCGCGATCGCCCTTGGCAACAAATCTCGCCGCTTTCCTTGCGATCCAAAACCGACCATCAAAGACGCATCTGTCATCACTAAGCCATTAAAGCCCAATTCTCCGCGCAATAAATCTTGAATCAAAGCTGGATTTAAACTCGCAGGCACGTCCCGAAGCCCCACTTCCTTATCTTCTTGAAAATAATCCGGCAACGAAATATGGCCCACCATCACGCCCGTCGCGCCATTATCAATGTTATCCCGGTACACTTTTCCAAAAGTCCGCATCCATTCGGGAAACGGCAAACTGTTCACACTTTTAACAACATGATGGTCGCGTCCGTCCACACCATCTCCAGGAAAATGCTTAATTGTTACCGCGCCTCCCGCCTCTTGTGCGCCCCTCACGTACGCCTGTCCCATTGCCGAAACCAGCTCCGGATTGTCACCAAACGAGCGGATATTCGTAATCGGATTTTCCCAATTATAGTTAATATCAATAATCGGTGCAAAAGACATGCTCGCACCAGCCAGCGCCGCCTCACCCATACAAAATTTCCCGAATTCATAGGCGTTATCCACGTTTCCCGTCGCCGCAATCAACATCTCATGCCCGATATTCGTATTCTCTTCTATCAAGCCATTCGAGCCCGTCTCCAAATTAGCCGCTAAAAATGGTGGAATTTTCGAATGCGTCATCAAGTAGGTGTTCACTTTTCTGACGTCTGCTTCCTTCAATGGACGCAACATGACGCCACCCGCTTCAAATTCTGCAACTTCTTGTAACGTCTTATCCTTCGCGTCTCCTGCCGCAATCACAAACAACTGTCGAATCTTCTCTTCCAAACTCATCGTCGCTATCGTATTCGCCACCCATTTCAACTGCGCCGCGTCTAAGTAAAATGGTTTTTTCGTCAAATCCACCGTCATACTTCCTTCACTCCTTTTCTAGCGTCCAAATCCTGCATAATTTGCGGATACAGCTTATCCACCTTATTAAAGGAAAGCACAATCGCCACAATCAAACAAATCATCCCTGGAATCCACAAATTGATCCACACAATCATCGATGATACCGCTTCTGGCTGTGTTGCTAACGTTCCATTATAATGCACTAGCGCTAGCAACCACCCCACGAGCGCCGCACCAACGCCACCACCAATTTTCGTACCAACGCTTGCCGCTGAGTAGGTCAAGCCCTCTATCCGCTTCTTCGTTTTCCATTCCCCATACTCGATCGTATCCGCAATCATTGCAAAAAATCCAGCTGTCCCGATGCCTAAAAAAGCCCCGTTCAGGACTAAAAATCCATAAAACAGCACCAAGTCATCTGGGGATTGGAAAATAAAATAAAACGCTACCGTTGCCAAAAACATAATCAAATTCCCAAATACCGTCGTCTTAATTTTGCCGAATCGTCTAAATAAAAGCGTCGCAACACCCATACCAATCAGCATTCCGGGCATCATCATGACATTTAAAATACCGACCAAGCTCTCATCACCAAAATAGTATTTTGCCATATAAATATTGGACGTCATCTTCAAGCCAGAGAACGTAAACACTAGAATCCCTACAAGCAACATAATCAGCCATGGCTTATTTTTCAGTAGCGCAACGAATCCCTCTTTAAAAGGCGTCACCTTGTCCTCTTGCGTCAAACCCACATGCTCTTCGGTTCCTTTAAAAGTCACTAAAAGACTTGCCGCTGCGACCAAACCAATGATCAAAAATGTCCACGTATAGCCGACAACCTCAATCAACATCGGCGCAATAATCGCCACTAACATTGAGCCAATCAACGCCCCAATTCCCCGAAATACGCCCAACGAACCGCGTTCCACCTGATCATCCGTCATCTTCACCGACAACACGCCATACGGAATATTAATCGCCGTATAAATCACCATCGTCACATTATACGACACAAATGCAAAAATAATATCCGCGATTCCGTTCGTTCCCGGCGTCCAAAACGTAATCATCGCCGAAAAAGCAAATGGAAGCGCTAACCATAATAAATACGGCCGAGCCTTTCCATATTTGGATTTCGTCTTATCCACCAAATTACCGAACACGACATCAATCACACCGTCAAAAATGCGCGAAATCAGTAGAATCGTCCCAGCCACAGCCGCACTAATTCCCGCGTAATCCGTCCAATAAAACAAAATAAAGATCGATATCCCTTGATACACCAGATTGGATGCAAAGTCTCCCATACCATACGATAACTTCTCTTTCATCGACAATTTGCGACGCTTCATCAATTCCCCCACGTACATAGCAAAAAACCCCCCTCGCTTTTTAGAAACCGCTTTCAAACACTATGTTACGCGTGTCCGAAAAAAAGAACAATGTCATTATGCGGCGATAAAAGCGAGAGGACTATCAAATTCCTATCGATGTTTTTTACGATACGCATTCGGTGTCATCTCATATTTCGCATGAAACAACTGATAAAAAAACTGCAAATTATTATAGCCCACTTCACTAGCAATTTTGTTAATAGGCAAAGTCGTTGCAGTAAGCAGTTCCGCAGCCTTATTAAGACGAATAAACTGCAGAAACTGCGAATACGTCATGCCCGTTATTTCCCGGATCAGTTTACTGAAATAATCCGCAGAATAATTAAACTTTCCAACGAGATCTTGCAATTTAATATCCCGATAATTCACCTCGATGTATTTTTCAATCTCATGATATAGCAACTGACGGTATCCTTTTTGCTCTGATTTGATAAAATGATAATCGCACTCCATCGTCAACATATTGAGAAGTCGCGAAAGTAGCCCCTTCATAATCAGAATATAACCAAAATCCTTCGCCGAAATTTCCTCAAACATCCGCAAAAGCACGTTTTCCATTTTCCGCTTATTCGTGCGTGGCGTGAATTTGATATACTCACTTCTCGTCTTCTCCTCAACCAACGCCATTTTCAAAAATTTCACCATGCTGATCTCATTCACATTACTAATCACCGTCTCATCCAACATCCGCTGCGAAATCCCCAGAAAAATAACCTTGCAATCCTTGTTTTGAATATAATCGGCATGAAGCGTATTACAATCCAGCATCAAAACCTCACCAGGATATAGCGTCACATCTTCCTTCTGCACTCGTAACCTAAACGTTCCCTCAACGACAAAGCATAATTCAATATGCCGATTCTTATGCATTGGCGTGATAAACTCCGTCTTGGCAAGCGCCGCCTCCTCGTACACGATCCCGCCATATCCTTCAAAATCCGCTAAATCTGCGTGAAACGACTCCTCCAACTTCTCAAGAAAACTCATTTTAGAGTCAAATATCCCGTTTTCCACCGACCAACGCGTCAAATAAAGCTCATCATCAAAAGACAACTCCCCACCTTGCGTCAAATGCATCGTCGTCGGCATCTGCATCTTTTTCAAATCCTCCACACCAAGCGTATGAGGTCGCGCATCCAACTCATCAGAAAATAAATCACGAAGCGGCATATTCTCCCTCCTCACACAATCCTTCTACTTATTCCTCACCCATGCTTCCCAACATCTTAGCCAGTATCGCATCCGCATGACGCGCCTGCGTATCCGAATCATTATACACCTGAATAAAGCCCTCTATTCCCAAATTAGCAAACTCAATCTCATGCTCCGGCGTAAATAACTTCCCAATCTCCACTTCCAACACCAAAAAAAGGGCATCCAACTGGCGTAACGGCCGCACATCCCGCTCCTCTTCCATTCTTGTAGCAAATAGCTTTAATTCCCGCTGAACCAACTCATTTACAAGGTGCCGCTCCTGCCTTTGCAACATCGGCTCATCCGACTCTGCGTCATAAGCCGCCTTATCCTTAGCAACAAAAAACTCCATACATAAAATGGTCCCATCAAATATCCCTCTAGAATCATTCGGAAACTCTACTTCTTGCATAACAAGTTCATATTCTTTTTCCATCATAACCACACCTTTTCTTTATTTTTAATCTACGATATAATAATCTTGCCTTCATTGTAACATTTACATACCCCCATAGCCATTAGAAAAAAAGAGGACCATCACACATCCATATCGAAGCCCGTCGAAAAAACCACCACATCTTTGTCTGACTTTTATTAAAAATACTATTGCATAATTACTCAAAATCATGTATTATTATATCTATCGAAATAAGTTATCAATTCTATGTTCATCTCTAATAGTTATACATGAAAATGCATAAATTGTCGAGATGCTATACATTATAAAGGAGTGTACGCATGTTTAAAGGGACGTTTTATCTCAAGTTAACCGCTATATTTTTCATACTAATGATCGTATTTTCTAGTTTCGCACCGGCTCTAGCCGCCACAAAAGATACCTCACTCGCTGATGTTCAAAATCGAGGTCGGTTAGTGGTCGGTCTATCCGCTGATTATCCGCCTTATGAATTTCACAAGACGGTTGATGGTAAAGACACATACGTAGGTTTTGACATCAGTATTGCAAAGAAAATCGCCAAAGATATGGGGGTCACGCTAGATATTAGCGAAATGGATTTTGACAGTCTGCTTCCTGCTTTAAAAACGAAGAAAATTGACATGATTATTTCTGGTATGTCTCCAACACCAGAACGTCTAAAAGAAGTTGATTTCTCCGACCCATACATGACTGTCCAACAAAAAGTCGTGATTCGAAAAACAGATAAAGATAAATTCAAAACAACTAATGATTTCGAAGGTGCCTCAGTCGGTGCGCAAAAACAAACAACACAAGAAGCACTCGCGCAAGATGAACTGACAGGCGCGAAAGTGAAGTCATTATCTAAAGTAACGACATTAATGCTTGAATTACAACAAAAGAAACTAGACGCGGTTGTACTCGAAGGTCCCGTTGCTGATGCTTATATTTCGCAATATGATGACCTGATGATTTCCGATGTGCAATTTGTCAATGGAACCAAACAAACCGCTATTGCCATGAATAAAGGAACAACATCACTACAAAAAAGCGTCAATGCCTCCCTTCAAGAAATCAAGGACAAGAATTTGCTAAAAGAATACCAAGAAGAAGCCAATAAAGCCATGTTCAAAGATGGCAACTTCTTCACACAATACGGTTCTTACTATATTAAAGGCGCACTTTATACTATCGGAATCGCTGCTGTTGGTGTCCTTTTCGGTTCCATCCTCGGTGCCTTACTCGCTCTAATGAAACTTGCTAGAACAAGATGGTTACGTTGGCCAGCAAATTGTTACATCGAATTCGTACGTGGAACCCCATTACTCGTTCAAATTTTCCTTGTTTATTTTGGGACAACCGCCATATTCGGAGGGCTTAATCTGCCAGCGATTGTTGCCGGTTGTATCGCCCTATCACTAAACAGTGCCGCTTATGTCGCGGAAATCATTCGTGCTGGAATCCTGGCCGTTGATAAAGGACAAGAAGAAGCCGCACGTAGTCTTGGTATGACCAAAGTTGCTAGTATGCGTTATATCATTTTGCCACAAGCGATTAAAAACATTTTACCAGCACTCGGCAATGAATTTATTACCGTTATTAAAGAATCATCCATCGTGTCCATTATCGGTATTACCGAATTAATGTTTATGTCCGGAGTCGTTGCAGGAGCAAGCTTCAACGCCGTGCTTCCATACGCAGTCGCAGCTGTGATTTACTTCATCCTAACGTTCGGTCTGTCCAGACTTCTAGGCGTTGCTGAAAGGAGAATGAGAACAAGTGATTAAAGTAACCAAACTACAAAAGCATTTCGATAAATTAGAAGTTTTAAAAGGGCTTGATATAGAAGTAGCGCAAGGTGAGGTGGTCGTTGTCATCGGCCCCTCAGGATCAGGAAAAAGCACTTTCTTGCGTTGTTTGAACTTACTCGAACAACCAACTGGCGGCGTTATCGAATTCGAGGGCACGAACCTCACAGATAAAAACGTTAACATCAACGAATTGCGTCAACGAATGGGCATGGTTTTCCAAAGCTTCAACCTGTTTCCACATAAAACCGTGCTTGAGAATTTGACTCTGGCACCGCTAAAAGTAAAAGGCGAATCCGCCGAGACTGCAAAAAAACACGCCTTGTCCCTGCTTGATAAAGTAGGCCTCGCTGACAAAGCAAACAGCTATCCATCATCGCTATCCGGCGGACAAAAACAACGGGTTGCCATCGCACGTGCCTTAGCAATGAACCCTGACGTAATGCTCTTTGATGAACCAACGTCCGCGCTCGATCCAGAAATGGTCGGCGAGGTTCTTCAGGTGATGAAGAGCTTAGCCAAAGAAGGCATGACAATGGTCGTTGTGACACACGAAATGGGCTTTGCTAAAGAAGTAGCCGATCGTGTCATCTTCATGGACGGCGGTTATATCCAAGAAGAAGGTACGCCAGAACAACTCTTCGATAACCCGCAAAATGAAAGAACACAAAGTTTTCTCGGAAAAGTGTTATAATAAACAAAAAGTGGAATGCCAATTCGGTCGCATTCCACTTTTATCTACATATGGAGGTTTTTTAAAATGAATGCATCTCATTTAGCGAAAAAATATCAACAAGCACCCGTTAATATCCTATCTCAAATCACAACCATCGCGAAAACAACGCCCAATCTGATTGACTTTTCGATTGGCGATCCCGACCTGATTACCGACCAAGAAATTATCGAGGCATCCTTCCAAGACGTCAAAAACGGCCAAACCAAATATACCGAAGCATCCGGTGACATCGAACTACTCCAAGCGATTTCAGGATTTTACGACCGCACGTATGATTTGCAGTTTCCAACGAGCGAAATTCGCGCAACAGTCGGTGCCTGCCACGGTATGTACTTAGCACTCCAAGCCATCATGGACGCGGGCGACGAAGTCATCATCCACGAGCCCTACTTCACGCCTTACAAAGATCAAGTAATGGCAGCTGGCGGTATCCCCGTCTTCATTCCAACCTACGAAAAAGACGATTTTGCAATCAATCTAGATATTTTAAAAGCCGCGATCACCGACAAAACGAAGGCGCTGATTCTAAATTCACCGAACAACCCAACTGGTGCGGTGTTCTCCAAAGAAATCTTTGAAGAAATCGCCGCACTCGCCAAAGAACACAATTTCTACATCCTATCCGATGAAGTCTACGACGGCTTTAGTTTTTACGAGAAGTTCACCCCGATGGCAAAATACGCACCAGACCATACCATCACGCTCGGCAGCCTCTCGAAAAACTTTGCGATGACCGGCTGGCGGATTGGTTATATAATCGCGGGCAACTACATCATTGAAGCCGTAAAAGCAATCAACGAAGGCATCACGTTCTCCGCCCCATCACCATCCCAGAGAGCCGCCATACACGCAATGAACCATGCCGAGAAGTTTATACCCGCCGTCACAAAAACCTTCCAAGAACGGCTAGAATACGTCGGAAAACGCGTTGCAGAGATACCGTACCTATCCATTCATCCCATCAAAGGCACGATTTACGCCTTCATCAACATCAGCGGCTCCGGCATGACCTCCGTCCCGTTCTGCGAATACGTCTTAAAAGAAACCCAAGTGCTACTCATTCCAGGCCTAGCGTTTGGCGACACCGGAGACAATTACGTCCGCCTAGCCGCGACACAAAACTTAGAAGTATTAAAAGAAGCTTTTGATCGCTTAGCAAAACTAGAATTCTAAACAGAAATAGAAATAAGACCATGGCGCAAAGCCATGGTCTCACCTTTACACCAAATTATACTTCCATTGTTCATGCCCATGCCACCAAACCTCAGCGGAGCGAGAAGGCCTTAGTTCCTAGGCAAAAGCGAGTACCGAAGCGTACGATTTGTACATTGACTGAAAACAGGGAGGGAGTCGTATCCCCGACCATGTAAGAAGTTATGCGAAACGTAGTGTACAAGAGCACCGGAACAGAACTTTTAACGACAGAGATAAGCGTTTGTCGCTTCGCTGAAGAGCCATTAGCCGATGGTTGGAGCCATGGATACTTGCCAATTCGTAATCATTCGGTGCATTTCTTCCTCCGTCAACACATTAAACGCGATAATCTGATCCACCGAAACCGTCAATCCCTTCGAAAAACGATTCACCCTTGATGCCGAAACACAGTTAATATACACATCTTTCAGGGCAACCACACTATGCGGAATCTCATCCGGAATATCGGTAATCCCAATAATATACCCAATGGCCGTCACAAATAAGACCGGCTCACCATGTGTCATTTGCTCGAATAACTCTACTTCTTTTATCGTATTTTCAATCATTTTCAATCACTCCTCATCATTTCCTTCTTTATTTACCCACTAAAAACGCATCCAAATCCACATCTTCAAATGAATCATAAACACTCGTACCTTCCGGGAACACAATGCCCTTCGTCACTTCATTTTTCACAACAATCACGTGAAGTCCTGCACCTACTGCTGACAAAGAACCATTCCGAGAATCTTCTACAGCAACAGCTTCCTCCGGTTTCACACCAAGCGCCTCTATTGCTTGACGATAAAGCGCTGGGTCAGGTTTGATAACCTCCACATCATCCGCCGTCTGAATCGTTTCAAAGTCCTCTAAGATACCAAACTTCTCTAAAATAGGATCTACCCAAGCCCGCGCTGAACTTGTCGCCAAGCCAATTTTGTAGCCATTATCCTTGGCATAATGAAACAATCGCATGAAACCCTCACGCATTTCCAATTTATCACGGCCGTTGTGCACTTGTAAGTCTATGTATTTTTGAAAAGCCGCTGCATCAAATTTACCATTCGTCTGCTCTGCCATATATAGAAGTAACGGCTCATCCGTGCTCCCAACCACCTGCTCATAAACATTCATCGGCAACTCCATACCATAGTTCTCTTGCAAATATTTCTGTGTTTCGTCAAACCAAACCGCTTCCGTATCAATCATCGTGCCATCAAAATCAAAAACAAATGCTTTCATGATTTTCCTCCAACTCACTTATTTCAACACCTTCATTATAACATATGAAACCGTTTCATCCTTAAAAAGAATATAACTTCCCAAAATAAGCTTGCATTTCAATCGAAAAACGAATATTATTGTAGATGTGATTTTAAAACGTTCGTAATAAGACGAGAAATCATCTTTTTAATTATAAAAGGGAGTGGAATTTTATGTTTCAACTAAAGGCTCATGGAACAGATGTCAAAACGGAGGTCATTTCAGGCTTTACAACATTTTTAACAATGGTCTATATCATTGTCGTAAACCCGGCTATCCTTTCAGCAGCAGGCGTTCCTTTTAACACAGTCTTCATGGCAACGATTATTTCGGCGGTCATCGGGACACTATGGATGGCACTATTCGCCAATTACCCCATCGCGATTGCGCCTGGGCTCGGGATGAATGCCTATTTCGTCACCGTTGTCACTACGCAAAAATTAGACTACACCACAGCATTCACAGCGGTTTTCGTAGCGGGTATCATTTTCTTACTACTATCATTAACACCCTTTCGTGAAAAATTAATCACGGCAATCCCGCATACACTAAAAGCAGGTATCACAGCGGGGATTGGACTTTTCATCGCCTTCCTAGGTTTCCGCATGACGGGAATCATCGTGAAAAGCGACTCCAATCTTGTGGGACTTGGTGATCTTCACTCACCAGAAGCATTGCTTGCCATCGCCGGCCTCTTAATTACACTTATTTTCTTGGCGCTAAATGTCAAGGGGGCGCTCTTCATCGGGATGATCGCCACCGGAATCATCGCTTTTTTCACAGGCGAATTAAAATTCAATGGCTTTGTCAAAATGCCATCGATGCCTGATCTTGTCATCACCAACCCAATTCACGCATTCGGTGATGTGATCTCATACAGCCTGTACGGCGTTGTTCTATCCTTCTTGCTAATCACGATTTTCGATACAACAGGAACGATGATCGGCGTCGCTAAAAAAGCCGGTCTGATGAAAGGCGAAAGCTTGCCAAATGCCAAACATGCCTTACTCGCAGATGCAGTCGCAACCAGTGTCGGCTCCATGTTTGGTACAACACCAACAAGTGCGTATATCGAGTCATCCGCAGGTGTTGCAACAGGCGGACGTACCGGTTTAACAACATTAACCGTAGCAGGACTATTTATTGTCTCCGCCTTCTTCGCCCCACTCGTCGGTGCCGTTTCAGGTATTTCAGCAATCACCGCACCAGCCTTATTATCGTTGGTAGCATGATGATTGGCGCCGTTAAAGAAATCGACTGGGACACGCTTGACGAAGCCTTCCCTGCATTCCTAGTCATCCTTGCGATGCCACTAACTTCAAGCATCGCAATCGGTCTTGCATTCGGCTTCATCTCCTACCCAATCCTAAAAATCTTCACAGGTAAATGGCGCGAACTCAACTGGTTCCTTATCGTCATCGCGATTCTATTCTTTATATTAGTCGCATTCCTACCACATTAACAACAAAAAGTGATATTCCTATCTTGGGAGTATCACTTTTCTAGTTCACCTATTTCCCAATTCGATGCAAAAATACCCACATTGAGCCCTCGTTTATTCACCATTCCGACAAACTCAAAGCCTCGAAATCATGCTATACTAGTACATAACACCTTAGAAGGGAGGGCTTATCATGGGATTTTTAGAATCATATAAATCATTTTGGAAAAACTATGTGAATTTCACTGGACGTTCTACACGCTCGGCTTATTGGTATGCGATTTTATGGAATGCTATTATTATTAGTATCTTTTATGTATTAATGCTAGTTTTCATCGTATTTACAGTGGCAACGTCTGCAACCAACGCCTCGGGGGACTTAGTGTTCCTCATGACATCCGGTTCCACATTGTTTATCTTGATACTACTATTTCTTTATGAATTAGCAACATTTATTCCAATGCTAGCTTTGAGCATTCGCCGTTTGCATGATTCCAATAAAAGTGGTTGGTTCATTTTACTCGGCTTGATTCCATTTGTAGGCAGTATTATTATGATCATTTTCATGTGCCTACCTAGCGAACTATCCATAGCAGACGATTTCGATTTTTAATACACAAGAGGACGCGAATCAATTTTCGTCCTTTTTGTTTGAAAAATTATATATATAGCCATTTTATTAGACATTCGCCTTACATATCTGCTATAAAGGAAAGAGAGATTTGAATAGAAAAGAGTGAGCCATTTGTGGAAAGCATTTTTTAGTGGCATTGGAATTGCCGCGTTAGTTATCATTTTCAGCTTATTAACGACCGGATACAGCATGTCATCGCTATTCTCCTTCGTATTGATGGTCTTAATATTTGCATCAATTATCTGCTCCGCACTCGTCTCCATTGGCAGGTCACAAAATCCAAACCGAAAAATTCAAATGCGATGGAGCATCCTACTCGTCGTTACCGCGATTCCATCCTTCGTTGGCTTTGTCGTGAGCTATTACTTCACGTAAAAAAACAGGCAAAACAAAACACGTACTCCTAAGCGATATTAGGAAATACGTGTTTTTGTTTTGTGTCCGAATATTATTTCTTAAAAGCTTCGATAAAAGCAGGTACATATTCCGGAAGATCTGGTGGGCGGCGACTCGAGATAATATGGCCATCCGTCACAACAGCCTCATCATGCCAAATCGCGCCAGCATTCGTCATATCATCCTTAATTCCAGGCGTACTCGTCACATTCACACCACCTAAGATCCCCGCCGAAATAAGCACCCAACCAGCATGGCAGATCTGCCCAATCGGCTTCTTCTCTTTATCGAAATAACGAACGAAGTCCAGCACCTTATCAAAACGGCGCAATTTATCTGGTGACCAGCCACCCGGAACCAAAATACCGTCGTAATCTTCCACTTTAATATCCTCAAAACTAAAATCACTCGTTGCAGGAACACCATATTTCCCATGATATACCGTATCCGCCTTTTCTCCAACTAAGTGAACCTCGGCACCAGCCTCGCGAACTCGCAAAACAGGATACCACAATTCCAAATCCTCAAAATCCTCACTGATTAAAGCGATAACTTTCTTACCTTTCAATACCATCTCGTCGTCCTCCTTCGATCATTGCTACTTCCAAGTATAACAATAGAAATAGCAAGCTTGAAGTAATCTGCTTATTTAAAACAAAATACCGTCCTACAAAAAAAGCCTAGTCAATAGACTAGGCACGCCATCATGTTCGAATGTTTATGCTTAACGGGATGAGGCACAAACGAAAACTACATGGCAAATGAGATGAATGAAAACAAATAATGGTTGTCGATGCGAAATCATATGATAAACATAAATGCTTACCATTTGGAAGATGGATACACCGAATTCCATTATAACCATGATAGGGTCTTATCCCCACAAAAATAAACAACACTTGTATACTTTTGTCAAAATAAGAACTTACACCATCTGCAAGGTATATATACATTCTACTTTTCTTCAGCAAAAAAAGCAAGGGAACAAACTGTGTAATTTTTGTGACTAAAATAACCGAAGTTTATAGAGTTTTATATGTAAAATCCTCTCCAAGTAGCCCAATAAAGGGCTTTTCTAGCTAAAACATGGAATTTTACCTAAATTGAGGTACAAATTCCTGCTCCCTCGATGCGAACAGATGCGAACGTTTCAAAAAAATATTCCCCAATGCCTCATTGGGGAATCGAGTTACGCTTATTAGTCTACTAATTTTATAATCATATTACAAATAATTGCTACGATCGGAATTAACGCCCAGATGGCCCATGACCAACTACCATTATGTGACTTCATCGTTTTGGCCTGTTCTAGTTCATTCACTTGCCTGCGTAACTCCAATACTTCTAACTCTAAATCCTGTACTTTGTCCTCAAGATCATATAACCGCTCTTCCATGATTAATCCCTCTTCCCGTCCTATTTATTCTATCATTATAACGTATCAACAAATCGAAGTCATCGTACCATAGCCTGATAAACCTAATGATAGCAATTCCTAGCACGCTTTGCTACAATAAGATAAAAGCGTTAGAATGAGGTGGAATAATGGATATTCATACAGAAGAAGCCGTTGTAAAATTAATTCTTCATGGTGGAAACACACGTAAAGAAGCTTATGCTGCCATCACGGCCGCTGAAAACTATAAATTTGAAGAAGCAACATCTCACTTACAAAAAGCCGAAGTCCAGTTTTTAGAAGGTCACGCGTGGCAAACAAAGTTGGTCTCTAGAAGGAATTCAGAACAAGAGATAACACCATCCTTTTTGCTAGTACATGGTCAAGATCATCTGATGACCGCTCAAGCAGAACTCAATTTAGCAAAACAAATCGTAAAACAATACGTAAAACAAAGTGAACTTGAAGCCCGCATTAAAAAATTAGAAGAAGAAACGTAAAAAGATACACAGATGTGATAGCGCAATAACCTGCTCGGTATTTCGCTAACGTATCTGTGCATCTTTTTTTATCGTATACCGAGTGCGATTTTAGCATAACGTGACATCCGGTCTTTCGTCCAAGCCGGCGTCCACACCAAGTCCACTTTCGTATCTTTCACTTCTGGAATATCCGACATTGCTACGCGTACTTGATCAGTCAAAACCCCAGCAAGTGGACATCCCATCGTTGTTAATGTCATTGTTACCGTACAAAGCCCGTCCTCATCCAAATCTACATCGTAAACTAGACCAATATTGACAATATCAATGCCTAGCTCTGGATCAATGACTTGCTCTAACGCACCCATCAAATTATCTTTTAGTTCTGCATCCATGAAGTAGTAGCCTCCTTTTGATTTTCTCTCATTATTGTAACATAGTTGAGAATGATTTTCATTATAATTTTTCCTCTAAAAAGCCGACACCTGCGAGCATACCCTCCATCGAGATTTTGTGTTTAGCTTTTTCGTCCACTATGAAAGCCACATTATCCGACATATCTTCCTCAACTAGCGCCTCATATAGCTTCTCGCTGTATTGGAATGGCACCACATCGTCCTCTTTACCATGCCATATCATCAATGGGCGATTTTTGAGCTTCGCGGGAGCCGCACTTAAATCATATGGTGCCAACTCAAGTATCCGCTCGTTCACGTCAAATGGAAACTGGAGTCCCTGTTTGATGACACCATCCGCTAGCGCCTTCGCAAAATGCCCGTAGTAAGAGCTACCAGCAAGACAAACACCAACTTTTAGCCACTCGTACTGCGCTAACATTCCAAAGCTTGTGATCGCCCCCATCGAAAAACCGCCTATAGCAAGCCTCGACGTATCAATCAAACCTTCTGAATCTAGCGCCGCTTTTAATATCGGTAATTCATCAATATTCCCTCGAACCGTATCCCAAAAATAAATTTCTTGCTCCATATCGGATTCACCGGCCTGCCGTTCCCCGTGCATCGGTGCATCTGGCAAAATCACACGCATTCCACGTTGCGCTAGCAAATACGCATACGGCAAATACAATTCCTTTTGCGATTGAAAACCATGATAAAAAAAGACAGTCGGTAATTTCTCGGTCGCATGTGTCCCGTCAAAAATATGTAGGACTGGAATTTTCTTTTATACATTTATGTTCTACTTGAATCATTGATAAGCCTCATTTCCGCGTCATTTATTAAGTTTTTGTAAAATCCTTAGACATTTACAAAGCGCCTAGGAACGTCTATCATGAAGGTATACTATCTATTCTATCACTTTATCAAAACGGGGACTAGATATACGAATTATGAAAAGAATGAGGAGACATATATGACAAAAAAATTAATCGTTCTTGATCTTGATGGAACCGCTCTAAAAGCTGATCAAACCATCTCGGATCGAACAAAAAAAGCATTAGAAAATGCGCGAGCAAATGGCCATGAAGTCATGATTGCAACGGGCCGACCGTATCGTATGAGCCATATGTATTATTATGAATTAGCTCTCGACACACCGATTGTGAATTTTAACGGAGCCGTATTCCATCATCCGCGTGATATCAAGTTTAGCGACGCCTATCACCAAGCGATTGACTTGAAAACAGCACACGAACTACTTGATTTTTCAACGAATTATGCACTTGATAATATTGCAGCAGAGGTTCAAGATAGTGTTTTCTTACGTGAGCGCAACGCCAGTGTTCCAGATATGTTCCAGCAAGGTAAGGACAATGTTTTTATCGGTGATTTGCGCAATACAATGACAACAGACCCGACCTCACTACTATTTTTCGCAAGCCACGACATGTTGCAAGAAATCAGTAGCCATATGGATACACGCCTTTCCAACATCGTGACGTATCGCAACTGGGGCGCGGAATGGCCCGCAATGGAAATGACCAAATTCGGCGTGCATAAAGCAATTGGTGTTCAAGCTGCAAGCCGAGCTCTAGGCATTGACCGCAAAGATATCATCGCTTTTGGTGATGAAGATAATGATCTTGAAATGCTCGACTATGCAGGCGTTGGTGTTGCGATGGGTAATGCCATTGAACCACTGAAAAATGTTGCAAACACAGTCACACTAACCAATGAAGAAGATGGTATCGCAGTGTATCTAGAAGAAAATCTCGGCGTTTAAAATAGAAAGTCAGAAACAAAAGATTCTCTGACCTAGAAAAATACGTAGCAACAATCTGAAACTAGATTCTTGCTACGTATTTTTTCCATTGTCATAAATTAAGTCCCTCCAAAACGGATGGCATAATTTCCGGACGCCTATGAGTAATACTTAATCCTTTAAAACTCCCGGTTTGTTTTTCATTCCAAATTAGGGCACGTTCTCCTTGCATATACGGGGAAAAAATAAGTATGGAAGGGATTCCTGCATCTATTAATGAGTCCTCATGATTCAAATACGTTATCGTGAGGACTCAAATTGTATTCTTTAATATGCATACCTAGTCCATCATGAACTTAAATAGTCCACGCAATGCTATTTCCATTCACATTCGTCGGCTATTTCTAATACCCGGTCTTGAATAATTGATCCATACCATTCCGCTGATTTTTTTTTTCGAACGCGTTCTTTTTTCGTTCTAGTTCAATTCTTATGAGGCCATATCGATTTTTAAAGGCATTCATCGGAGAAACGCAATCTGTAAACGCCCATAACATGTATCCTTCACAAGAGGACCCTTCTTCAACGGCTTTAAGTAACCATTTGATGTGCTGCTTAATAAAATCAATTCTATAGCTATCATTTACAGTGCCCAAATCATCCATATACGCTTCTTCATTTTCTCTGCCCATTCCATTTTCAGTGATAAGCCATGGAATATCTCCATAATTGTCTTTTAAATAGTGAGCCATATCATATACAATTTTCGGATATATTTCCCACCCGCGTGAATCATTCATTTTTTTCCCCGGCAAATCAAAATTTTCAAAGAACATTTCAGGATGGAATGGCGTCGTCTTATTCCACTCATACCTTGGAGCTTTGACTCTTTTTGGATAATATTGATTAATCCCTAAAAAATCAAGCGTATTTTCGCTAATTATTGATAAGTCGTTATCATCAGGATTAAAATAGATATCAAATGTCGTACATAACGCAATAAGTTCCGATGAATACTTCCCTTTAACCATAGGATCAAAAAAGACTCGATTATAAAACAAATCATACATTTCCGCAGCTTTTTTATCTTCTTTTGAATCTGACCTAGCGTATACCATTTCAGGATTTAATACACAACCTACTCTTCCCTCTAGTCCTAGGGAACGATATGCCTTAACAGCTTGAGCACTTGCTAATGCTTTGTGGTAATTCCATAACATCCATTTTTTAGTATTCTGTTCGTGAGGCCATCTGATAGCGTCTAGATAGATACGTGTTTGAGGAACTATTGGTTCATTGAAAGTAAACCATTGCTTCACTCTATCTCCATAGCGCTCAAAAGCTATCTTTGCATAGCCAGCATATAAATCTACTACTTTTCTTGACGACCAACCATCATATTTTTCAGATAAATACACTGGTAATTCGTAATGTTCCAAGCACAGCATAGGCTCCACATTCGCTTCTAACAGTGCGTTTATAACATCATCAATGTGCCCTGCATAGTCCTCATCAACAATTAAGTTCTCATAGTCAGTAAAAAAGCGGGACCAATTAATAGAAGTCCTATAATGAGTAAGGCCAATCTCTTTCATTAAATCAACGTCTTCTTGATATTGCTCCATAAAATTAGTTGCTACTGCAGGACCATACCCATTATGCCAAACAAATTTTTCATTTTTATACCACGAATCAGGATAGGAGTCTTGGCCTTCTTTCTTACCCTTCCAGCCTTCCGTTTGCCATGCTGATGAGGCCGCGCCAAGAATAAAATTTTCAGGAATGGATAGTTTCATAATATTCCTCTTTTCTTATTAATTTTTTTGCTGTGCTGTATTAGATATTTTAACAAATGGTAAATAGATAAGAATGGCAACTATAATACAGACAATTTGCGTAGCTACTGCACCCAAATCTCCTGCGGTTGCTAGATAAGCATTCACAATAGGCGGCATTGGCCATGGAACCATCACTACTGCTTTAGCTGCTATACCTGTTGCTGTTGCGAAATAGCCTATTGTACCTGTTATTAGCGGCGTAATGATAAACGGGATAGCCAAAATTGGATTCAACATGATTGGCATACCAAAAATGACGGGTTCATTAATGTTAAAAATGCCTGGTGCTGAAGAAAGTTTTGTTATTTCACGCATATCTTCTCTTTTACCGACCATGAAAACGGCAACAAGCAGCCCAATCGTCACTCCAGAACCACCTATACTCATATACATATCCCAAAAAGGCATCGTAATAATATTAGGAATTTCTTTACCCGATTCAAATGCTTCCGTGTTTACTGCGATTGATGCAAGTAGCAATGGTTCTCTTATCGGTTTAATCATTTGGTTACCGTGAATCCCTATTACCCAGAAAATTTGCGCTATTAGCATTAGAAGTAATATTCCAGGCAATCCTTGAACGACTCCTTCTAAAGGCCGTTGCACAAGATGATAGATAATATCATAGGCATACATACCTGTCATTGCTTTAACAGCGAATCCTGCGGTAGCCATGGCTGCAATTGTAATTATGGTAGGAACTAATGCGGAAAAACTAGCTGATACATTTGCTGGGACTGTATCGGGCATTTTGATTTGTAATCTTTTTTGACGGCCTAGCCAGCTATATAATTCTACAGATACGATGGCAACGATCATTCCTAAAAATAAACCTTTTGTATCTGTGTACTGTTTAGCTAAAACATTTTCTACAAGTATGTTTTTATCATCAGATAAGAATCCATAAATTGTTGGGGTAACCGCTAAATACGACATCACCGCAATTATGCCAGGAAAAACTCCTTTCAAATTATTCAGCTTGGCTAATTCAATCCCAATCAGGAAAACAGCATAAATTGTTAAAAAGCTTAAAGTAACATAACTAATCGATGAAGCAATAGGTTTTAGCTCCGCTAGAAAACTCAAGAATTGAATTTTTGCTAATCCGTTTTCTGCATCAAAAACCATTGCTGAAAATAATGTACCAAATGCCCCTGTGATAATAACCGGGATAAGTGCAGAAAAGGCATTTTTAATTACCATGATATAGCGTAAACTATTCACTTTGGTTGCAAATCTTCCTAAGACATCTGATAATCTCCCCATAAATCCGCTTCCCATAATTTTTTGACCCCCTATTTATTTAATGTTTTCTATCTATCATTTCATATTATTACTAGCTACCCAACTTAATTATTGCGTGCGGAAAATAGTATTATTTCTAACTATTTAGTCTATTTATAATAAATTTTTAAAATATAGAGAACTCGAACCATCCCTAGACATACAATTGCAACAGCTAGTTTACATGCCAATTTTAGATAAATTTTTCAGAGTCTTTATGTAATTTCTAATCACTTATCTCTATTTCCTCATGTATGATTACGCTTTCAATTACTTTCAAAAAAAATTCTGATTCAATATTATGCTTGAAAGACTATATATTGCTTCACCCACAGGTTTCCAACGTTCGCATCATGCTAGCTGTTATATATGATAGCTCTAAACTTACTAAATTTGTTGAGCCAACCAATTCATAGCTTAATTCTCTATGCATCACTCCTAATAAGTCATCTGATGTATTTATAATAAAATACATCAGATGACTTGTCAATAGTTTTTGCTAGTTTGACTGACTAACTTTGCTAAATTCCTTTCTATTATTCGCCATATGTACTGTCATAGCATCCAACGCGCTTAGTTCATCGTGTTTGGCAATAGCGTTTACCAAGTCATTATGCAGTTCTATTGTTTCAGTTTTTTAAATTACTTACATTATAATTTTCATTAAACAAAGCGATAGATTCATTAATAATGGGCACAATGTGAGAAAGTGCGATATTCCCACTCGCTTCTGCAATAGTTTTATGCAACTCTATATCTAATTCTATATGTTCATCCGTATTACTTTTGAAGGAAACTTCGATAGCATCTTTTAAGTGAATCATATGGCTTATTTGATGTGCTGTAGCATTTTTTGCTGCTAAAGCTGCCATTGGAGGCTCTAATATATATCTTAAGACAAACAAATCTTTAATCATTTTGTTTTTATTTTTAATTAAAGAAAATCCTAAGGGGTCCTTGACAATACCCTTTCCCTCACTTATATATGTTCCAGAACCTTGCCTAACTTGTAGTATATTTCGCGCAACTAATACTTTGACCACCTCTCTGATGGTGCTTCGTCCAACATGCAATTCCTCAGCAAGGGCATATTCATTAGGTAATTTGTCTCCCATCTTAAATTCCTTTAAACGTATATATTCAAGTAATTTATCAGCTGTATTTTCTACCAAATTTTCACGCATTTTATTTTCTCCTCTCTAGTCATCTGATGTATTATTATTAGCATTTTGTAAATTTACGCTATGTCCAAATTCTAGTTAGTGAACATAGGTAACTTTATTTCTTATTCTGTATAATGTCAGTCATACTATAGGTTCCGATTTGCCAAACACTGTAATTTCATTTTATAATACTCTTCTTAATTTGTATAACTTTTAATAGGTAGTTGAAAAATGATATACTCAAAGCATAGACCTTCTCCAAAGGACGTGTTAAACAATGTTAGCCATTATTATTATCTTCTGCTGGTTCATCGCTTTCATGGCCGTATGGGCAATCATAAAAGCATCCACAAAAAAGCCAAAATAAGTCCACCATTCACTCGGCGCGTGCTTATTTTGGCTTATTTTAGCTTTTTTCATCATTAATGCATTCTAGTTCTATACATCTCCATCGCCATTTTCTGATCAGCCTCCGAACGGAAATCACCAAATACACTAGATGTCTCCACAACATTAATAAAGCATCGCGGATCCACAGCTTGAACAACATGCGTCAAATCATACAATTCATATCGCGTAATCACAATCACAAGCATCGTCACGCTTTCCTTCGAATACGCCCCGATCGCCTCAACGACTGTAATCCCACGAAACATGTTATCCTGAATCCCTTTAATCACATCTTCTGGATTTTGCGTCATAATCATCGCCGTCAATTTCTGATGTCTCGTATGAATCGTATCAATCACCCTGCTCGAAACATACAATGAAATCAGCGTATAAAGAGCAAATGTCCACTCATATGTAAAACCAGCAATCAGAATAATAACCCCATTCATCAGCAAAAAATACTTCCCAAAAGAGCGCCCCGTCTTAATCGTAATATACATCGCGATAATGTCAAGCCCTCCCGAAGATATCCCGAACTTAAGCGCAAGACCAATCCCCACAGAAGAAATAACTCCACCAAAAATCGCATTCAATAAAATATCCGAAGAAACCTCTTGCACCGGTATCACAATCAAAAATAACGACATAAAAGCAACCGTCACAAAACTGAATACCGTAAACGCCCGGCCAACCTTAAACCAGCCCAACACTGCCACTGGAATGTTTAGCAGTAAGACAAGCAACCCCGTCGACAAACTAATACCAACACCATCTTGTAATAAATCCGATGTCAGCTGTGCAACCCCAGTCAAGCCACTTGCATAAACATGCGCCGGAATTAAGAAGAAATTCATTCCAATCGCATTAAGCAATGCAGCAAGCACTGCAATAAAAAATTTCTTCGTACCATCAATATAAATTTGCTGTTGATTCAACCCAATTTCCCACTTTCAAAAAAATTAAAGCACGCTTAAAATAGCGGTCTTCCTCCAGATAAATAAAAACCAACACTCACTGTTGCAATCACGCACACGATAAACAACACAAAAAAGAGCTTCGATGGCTTCTCTTTTTTCCGATATATAAGTAGCATTTCCACAACACCAATTGTTGCCAAGCCAAGCAATATTTTAAAAATCGACACAACAATATGCTCGCTAAAGCTATATTGCATCATCATAATACCACTCAAAATAACCGTAATATAAAACACCCGATTACACATTTGCATAATGGTAAACACTTTTGCCGATTTCTTATAGATAACCAACGCAACCAATGTAAAAATTACGATACCCACCCATGAAATCAAATGAATATAAGACCACATAAAAATTTCCCATTCCCCTCTTTACATAACTTGATTTTCTAGCGTTCCAATGCCTTCAATCGTAATTGTAACCGTATCTCCTTCATTTAGAAAACGCGGTGGTTTCATCGCCTTACCAACCCCATCAGGTGTCCCCGTTGCAATGACATCTCCAGGCATAAGTGTGTGCCCTTTAGACAACTCCGAAATAATCATCGCAATAGGGAAAATAAGCTGATCCAGCGTACCATCCTGCCGCTTCTCCCCGTTCACCCATGTCTGAATCCGTAATGCACTCGGGTCACCAACTTCATCCTTCGTAACCACATAAGGACCAATCGGGCAACTTCCATCTAAACTTTTCGCTAAATAAAATTGCTTATGCTTCACCTGCAAATCGCGCGCCGTCACATCATTCAAAATCGTATAGCCAAAAATCGCATTCAAGGCCTCTGCCTCAGAAATATTCGTCACTTCCTTGCCAATTATAACCGCGAGCTCCCCCTCATAATCGAGTTCACTAGTCACACACGCATGTAAAGGAATCGTCCTCTGTGCCCAACCAGTGTATTACTGCTCTTCGTAAAAATCATAATCGCCTCAGGAATATCCGCGACGCTCCCCATCTCCATCACATGTTTCCTATAATTCTTCCCAACCGCCATCACATTATTCGGCGGTATAATCGCCGGTAAAAACTGCACATCCTTACACGGAATCGCACCATGCATCGCTTCTTGTTGCTTTTCAATATGAGCCAATTTCTCCGGTTGCGAAATAAGCTCCACCAATGTATGCGGACACTCAGACTCTGCGAAGAATGCGCTAATATCAATAATTCTATCTCCCTTAACGATACCAAATGACTCCCTACCACTAATTCTAAAGCTAGTCCATTTCATTTTCTAATTTCCCCCTATCAGCTCACAAACATGATCCCCATCAAAAAAGTATAAATAAACATGATCCACTTGTCTACCACTAATTTTCTCAATAGCCTCTTTATACATATCCATCTGCACCTGATACCGTTTCTTCAAAATAGCTTCTCCCCCAAGCCAGCCATTTTCAAATTTCCCAGTTATCTGATCTGTCTTATAATCAATAATAATAAGCTGATCATCAAGCTCCACCATCACATCAATCATCCCTTGAACGATAATCTGTTCCATCGTACCCACATCTTGATGCAAACGATTTGCAGGAATCTTATAACTAAACGGAATTTCCCGCTGAGTAAAGTCTGGGTTGGCAAGCATCAGTTGCCCTAAAGCACTATCAAAGAAATTCAATATAAGATCTACTTGTATAGATGCCGCCTGCTCCTTATTCATAATCTCCTTTAACACAAGTTCATCAAGCAATGATTCTATTCCTATTGCAGTCGGCCTCTCGTTTAAAGACAACGCCTGCATCACCGTATGCATCGCAGTTCCAAGCTCCGTTGCCGTCAATTGTTTTTCTTGTAAAAATTTAGGTCGCTCAAACGATACTGGTTGCGTACTTCTCGTAAATCGCGTATCACTAAAGCTATCCGAAATGGAAAATTGACGCTTTACTTCCGTCACCGATTGTTTCGATCGGATGGTCGTTTCTTCTGTAAAGCTATACTGGAAGGAAAGGCGCTCCTGAATCTGCTCAAAATAAGGTGATTGCTCCACAGGCTCCTTCCCGTACTTCACAATATCTATCCAACTTGAATCCAAGCGAGCATCCTCGTCCACCATTAAAAATTCCTGGTAATGATATTTTCTAATCACCAGACCCATATTCGTAGGTAAACGGACCGCATCAGGTAAAAGTCCCTTCTCCATCTGATCCAGATAATCCGGATGCCTTACAAAAGCATTTCCAATCCATTGTAAATAATTTTTCGCTTGGTATCTTATACTTGCTGGCAATATCCAATCCGGATACATCAAATTACGTTCCCACTCTGTAACCGCTTTTTCAAGATTTGGGAGTGTACCAACCAGAATCAACTTCTCTTCCGCCCGCGTCAAGGCTACATATAGTACACGCATTTCCTCCGCCATCATCTCAGCAACCTTTTTATACTTAATTGCTTGTTGCATAATGGATGGATATACTAATCGCTTTACAGAATCATTATACCGTGTTGCAAAGCCAAAGTCTTTATCAAATAAATATTTATTATAAATGTCACGCATATTAAACTTACGATCTAATCCAGATAAAAATACAACAGGAAACTCCAAGCCCTTGCTGGCATGAATCGTCATCATGCGGACAACATCCTCTTTTTCTCCCAGCGTTTTAGCAGTTCCAAGATCTTGCCCCTTCACCTGTAACCTCTCGACAAACCTGATAAACCGAAATAAACCACGAAATGCGGTCTTCTCATACTGATTAGCACGATCCAACAATGCTCGTAAGTTCGCCTGTCTCTGCTTTCCACCAGGTAAACCACCAACAAAATCATAAAAATGCGTCTCTTGAAAAATTTGCGCAATCAAATCTGCCAAGTTCTCACGCATAGACAACTCTCGCCACTTGCTTAGCTGTCTCAAGAAAGACTGTACCCGCAAAGCCAAATCTCCCGTTTCAGAAACCGAGTATATTTCTAGGGCTTCCAAATACGGTTTATTTTTCCCAGCGGCACGAATGCGAGCCAACGCATCCTCATCCAAATTAACAATCGGTGATCGTAATACAGAAGCTAGCGGAATATCTTGATATGGATTATCGATAATTTTGAGCAAAGATACCATAATAGCAACCTCCGTCGCCTCAAAGTATCCCGAATTATTGTTTGCATAAAACGGAATATCTAGCGCCTTCATCGCATCCTCCATATCAGGTGCACTCGTGAGCGCTCGCGATAAAACCACGATGTCTCGGTACTCTATCGGCCTGTATTGTTTCAATCTCTTATCAAAAACAGGCATCTTATCAGCAATCAATGTGGCAATTCTTTTCGCAATATAACGCGCCTCTACTTGCCTTTTTTTCAACTGTTCTGGCGCCAATTCATCCTCTTCACTCGATTTTTCATCCTGCTCCATACCAATCAAAATAAGTTCCGTCTGAGTATTATCTGACTCTGGAAAATGAGCACCTAAAACCAGTTCCGCTTGCTCATCATATTCCATTTCTGCGACTTCCGTATCCATCAGCTGATTGAAAATAAAATTCGTTGTATCAAGCACATCCCCGCGACTTCTAAAATTCTGTGATAAATCAATTTTCAATCCAGTCCCATCGCCAGCCTTGGTATAACGCTGATACTTCGCCAAAAACAAACCTGGTTCCGCCAACCGAAAACGATAAATCGACTGCTTCACGTCGCCAACCATAAATAAATTGCCCTCTGCCTCTGAGGGTGCCGTAACTAGTGATAATATACGTTCCTGCACCATATTGGTATCCTGATATTCATCGATCAAAACTTCTTTAAATTTCTCCTGGTACCCCACTGCCGCATTAGACGGAGCACCTGCCTGTTCTGGATCACTCAGAATCCGCAGTGCCAAATGCTCTAAATCATTAAAATCTAGCATTCCTCGCGAAACTTTCTCCTTATAAAAACGCACCGAAAATTCTTTGGTAAGCTCCACTAAAGTTTCGATGGTCGGCTTCATTTTCTCTAAATCTGAAATATACCGAATACCCTCTCGTGTAAACCACTCACTTCCTGCATCTGTCACAACCTTTTTAGCCTGATCACGAAGCTTCTTTACCTGATCGACTAAATCTTCATCATACAACTCTTTATTTTTCAAAGTTGCAATCCGCTGAAATTTGGTGGCCTTCCAACTATCCGTCAAACTCTTCCAATTCTGTTTAAGTGCCTGCATCAAAAATCGAATTTGCTCCAAATCATTCTCAAGTGTCATTAAATAGAGCTCTGGACCAGCTGACTCACCACATAAAAAAATCGCATGTTTCAAAAAATGCTCCGCCTGTCGCAACGTCATACTTAATTGCTTCTCAATAATCGAATAAAACGGCAAAGCCGACACATCTGTTATTTCACCGACATCATAGTTAGTAAGAATCGCACTCAACCATGCCTCAGGTTCAGGGTGTGCTCGTGAAAAATCATAAAGTTCGCCAACAACTTTTCCAATATCATCATCTGACCGATCACCAGAAAAAGTATCCACTAACTCAAAAAATGCAATATCCTCTGCATTTCCATAATGCTCCTCCAATAACTGATCCATCACCTCATCACGCACCATTGCACTTTCAATAGGCTCAATCAAACGAAATTCTGGATCAATATCCGCCAAATAGTAATATTTTTTTATCACATCTAAACAAAACGAATGAAGCGTAGAGATAGAGGCATAGTGGAGCAAGCCAATCTGCCGTTTCAAATGTGCAGACGATTCATCAAGCAACAAAGCATTCTCCACAGCCTTGCCAATTCTAGCCTTCATTTCAGCAGCAGAAGCGTTCGTAAATGTAACAATAAGTAGCTCATCCACATCTATCGGTGCATCTGGGTCTACAATTTTCTCGATTACCCGGTTCACTAGAACAGCCGTTTTTCCAGATCCAGCAGCAGCAGCAACAAGAATATTTTGGCCACTTGCATGTATCGCATTCCATTGGTCATCCGTCCAAGTGACGTCCTCTGGTTTTACTGGAATCATCCTTTTCATTCCTGCCCCTCCTCACGCATCTTCCTCAAAATATCTTCCCGTTTTTGATTCTCTAATTTACGATATTGATTGCTCTCAAGCGAGGCATCAAACTGGCAAACAGATCGAAATGCACATAATTGACAAGGTGTCCGTTCCTTTAATTTATAAGGATTAATCGAGACTTCCCCATCAATAATCTTATTCCCAGCCCTCGTGTATTGATGACGCACATACTGCCGCATTGTGTCAAACTCTGCCTTTGTCGCCGTAGCTGAATGTGCATTAAATTGCCCATCCTTTTTCAGTCCTGTTGGTATGACCGAAGATGTTTTACCAGCCTCAAGCTCCGTATCCATAAGCGATACCGCCAACGCATCATCCAAAACTAATCCCTTCATCCGAAAACTTTTCAATAATTCCTTCTCAATCTCTGTCTCCGTTAATTCTTTATCCGCATGAACTAGCGGATTGTGCATATGAAAATATAGCACTCCAGCAGGTTCTGCCACTTTTCCAATAAGCTTCGCTGAATTCTCTACAACAATATCTAAATAAGTCAACATCTGCAAGGCTAACCCATAATAGACTTCGGTCATCGGTAAATCATGTGCACTTGACTTATAATCAATAATTCTTAAAAATGTCCGTTCTCCCTGTTCCGCCTCATCAATTCTATCAATTCTTCCTTGTAAAATAAGTTCTCGCCCATCATTAAGTGGTAATTTCAAAGGTGGTATTTCTCCCTTCACCCCAAAATCAACCTCTAATCCAACAGGCTTAAACTTACTTGTCTTAGCCTGCTCATTCAATACACGTGTAGCCCGTATAATGATATTTAAGAGCTTATACTGAATATATTCCAACCTCTTTGTACTAAGCAAAATCTCATGTTGTAGCTTGGGCGCCAAATATTCCATAGCAAGTTTCGCCAGTTTCATGCACTGCTCTACTGACAACTCTCCCCATTCCAAATTATTCTTCCGGAGTTCAGCTGAAATCCATTCCATAGCTCCATGAAATATTTCACCAATATCCACTGACTGCAGCTTGAAATGCGCCCGCTCCTCCAACTTCAATCCATGCTGCGCAAAATGCTGAAAATGGCAACTATAAAATCGTTCCATCCTTGAAACACTCGAATGAATATTTTCTCCAAATAAAGAAGTTGAAGCTTCTTCGGAAATATTCTTAGCCTTATTTTGATAAAATAAACTTTCTAAAATCCGTAAAGCAGGGCTTCTCCACTTGTCATTAGATTGGAAAAAATCGTAAGCATCCCACCAAACAGAAGACATCGGATATCCTTTTTTCTTATGCTGCATTTGTGCTGTTAAGAGCGCAATTGCAGATCTTGGTGTTGAAATATAAGCCGCCTGCTCTGAATCATCCAAGAAAGAAGGATCACTCAAATAAAGCCCTCTCTCAAGCTTTGGAAAAATCGCTTCTATACGCCTAATATAGCTCGATTCTGACAATTCCTTTCCATTATCATCTGCATTAGGAAAACTCAAAAACAAGCGTTCTGAAGGTAGCGTAAACAGACGATAGGCAAGAAACTCTTCCGTCGAAAGCATATTCTTCCCACTAGGCCGAACCGTAATTCCTGATTGATTTAAATAATCTCGATCCTCATCCGATAAAATACCACTCTCCATCTTCTTCATCGGCAAAACGCCATCATTAATACCTACGGCAAAAACAATCTTCATATTCAGCAGCCTTGAGCTATCCATATCAGCAACAATTAGCTGATCTAGCGATGGTGGTAGCAAAGCAAAATCCAATGCATCGAGTCCTGTATTAATAATATCAAAGAAAATATCAAGCGGAAGCTCCTCATCGCCCATAACCTCCACAAACTCATCCAACAAAGCCACAACCGACTTCCAAGCTTGTTCGTGTTCTTTCGCTAACTCAAGCTCATTCATCTCCTCCGCCCGTTTACGCCACATATTTAAACGTCCATCAACCTGTACATCCAACATAAACTCAAAAAGCGCACTCGCCTGTGCTCGGCCAGTATTAGCAGCTTTCAATCGTTTTTCTAAGCTCATTAGCGGCGTTTTAATTTGCTCTCTTACTTCATTAATCGTAGCTTCTTTTGCCTTCTCATCATCTGTTTGTACCCCTTGCTTCAAATCTAACCCTCGTATTTTCCGATAAGTCCAAGACCGCTTATCCATCCACCTATGTTTATTATAAATTCCATTCTCCAATATATAATTCTCAAAAATATCTACTTTTCCTCGGTAAGCACTACTACTAACCTCTAAAGGGAAGAAAAATTCTGTTCGAACAGCTTGAAACACAGACTCATACTGCCAATTAGTGCGAATTACATCCAAGCTAGAACGAAGAAATTCAACCATTGGATGATTAGCCATTGTCCGTTGCTTATCGATAAAATAAGGAATATCGTTCGTGCTCAAAGAAGCCTTTAAAATCGTCTCATATGCATCCGCATTTCGAAGTAAAATAGCCATATCTCGGTAGCGATACCCCTCTAATACCAACTCTCTAATACGCCTCGCAACCCCATCAATTTCTGCACGTCGATTATTGGCCTCATCGATAGCTAGACTTGGTGCAGCACCAGCAAATTTCATCGTAGAAAATATACCCCAATGCTCCTGTAAGTAGGTTAAATCCTCATTTTGAAAGCGATGATTATCTTTTAAAACAACATCAGGCAATATCTCACAAGCTTTGTTCTGCGCAATTTCTTTTAAGTTCGCATAAGTCATTCCTGTTAGTTGAAATAAATGATACTCCTGCAAATTATTCATACTATAGGCTTGGTCCAATGTCAACGCAATCGTCACATTTTTACAAGTAGCAAATAGTTCACCTAAAATCAAATACTCTTGTGGTGAAAATTCATGAAATCCATCAATAAAAATATTACTCCCTCTTAGAAATTGACTACCAGAAATGGCATTCGCAAGCAGCCCCAGATAATCCTCATTCTCTAAATATTTCCCAGCTAGCACTTCTTCATAGGCTTTATAAAGCACTGCTATATCTGCCATTTTATTATTTAAATCAATGCTACTTTCATTATCGAAACCTTGCAATTGTTCCTGTTCAACACAGCATTGTTTCATCTCTTTAAAAATCTGTTCCAACTCTTTAATAAATCCTTTTTTAGAAGCATTTCTCCCAAACAACTTTAATTCATCCTGCTTCTCAAGCATTATTTTACGAATCACCATTTCTAATCCAGAATCAGTCAGAAAAGTCCTAGCCAAGCCACCAGTATCTTGTAAAATACGCCAAGCTAGACGACTAAAACTAAAAATTTGCGCATGTAATAATCCTGCAATATTCTCACGCTCAAAAAATACCGTCTCGGTTTGCAAAGTCATCTGATCTGGAACTAAGAAAACACAATTCCCCTCCTCCGTGCTATTCATTCGTTCCTCTAGTTGATCCATTACCATCCTGGTTTTTCCCGTACCCGCTCGCCCTATAATAAACTGTAAACTCATTCCACTCACCACCGAACATATGTTTGTTTTTTATATCATAACACATATTACCCAACTCGACCATACTTATTTTAAATTCCTAGTTTCAGTCTATCACTATAATTCAATTTCAACAAATGACAAAAAAACTAGAGCCCAAAAGACCCTAGTTTCCGATTTGTTTATTTAAAAAACCAGCATTTCCTGCTGCATTTTGTTTAATTTCTCTGTTAAAAGATAAAATCTCTCTTTATCCTTATTATCTAGAGCTGCATCAATCTCATCCTTTACTTGTTGCATCCGATGTTCATCAAGGAGCATTGTCATGTAGCACTCAATAAATGTATTCACTAACTCTTTTTCTCCTTTTAGAACTCCAACTTGATTAACTAATGAACTTGAAAAATCTCGCATTTCCATGACTGATCACTCCTTCTTAATTTTTTATTACTACGATGAAAAAGTATGAATAAGGGGTTAAAAAGTCATATTCTTTATAAAAATAGAATTTTTAGAAAAAATAGTGACTTCGAGAATTAGCTGTGCTATACTCAAGCTAGCAAATGAGATGAACCACTGACAGATAGCTTCAAAGTAGGTGTACCTAGGTTTTTTTTCAAAAACAAACCGGATATTCCACAACCTTAACTCGGTGCATTTACACTACTTACTATACATCCAAAGGAGTGACATTATGTCCAAGAAAATGAAAATGCCAGTGTATGAGGTCAATCCCCATACCATGATAATCCTACCTCTAAAAACAAAATCAGGGGTGCAATCAGAAATCTTTGAATTAAACGATCATCGTATATCTAGTTTTACCCCATTATTTCTAATTAAAACAAGCTGTCAATATTTTGGATCTAGCTATGAAGGTCGAAAAGAAGGAACACGCTTCTTAACAGGCGTTACTCACAAGCCTCCAATCATGATTGATCCATCCAGCTTCACCTATGCTTTCCCAACAACTTCAGCTGGAAGAGATGATTGTATTTGGATCTTCCCACAGCATATCTCAGAGTACTATGATTCCAACTATAACTGTACGACTATCCTATTTAATAATAAACAAAAAATAAAATTATCTGTTTCTTTCGCTACATTCAACAATCAAATGGCCAGAGTTTCCATGCTACATATGAAATTCTCTCAAAAAATGCGTAGCGTGGAAAGTGAGTATCCGTACTCAAATCTATTGTTCCCACCTATCTCTCTTACAGCAGAAAGTCGAGAACCTTATACTATTAGCGAAGTTCGAGAAGCCAATGATCATTTTCTTGATTTTAGCCTCTCTAGCGATGAGAACCAAAAAAAGAAGACAAAAGACGAAGAAGAGAAATAAAAATGAGGCAGTCACCTTTTTCCGGTTTGTGGCTGCCTCTTCTAAAATTAATTATTTCCTAACGCTTCCGAAATTCTTTTCAAAAGTAATAGTTCTTCTTCTGAATAGGAGTAGGGCAACTCTAAGTACCATTTTTCTAGCTCTGGATTCCCAATAAGAGGAAAAGCATTCACTGAATTTTTTTCCCTAAGACCTGCTACATCATCCAATAAAAAATCCGTTGTTGTCCCTAACTCCTCCGCCAATTTAGCAAGAATAAATATAGGTGGCCTATGATTATCATTCTCATATTTACTAATTGTAGAAGATGTGACACCAACCTTTACTGCTAACTGCTTTTGAGTTAATCGATGTTTTTTTTCTAAGTGCTATTAATTTTTCTCCAAAATCCATACCCTCACCCCTTCCTATACATTCATTATAGCAATGAACTACAGATATTTCGACTATTATTGTGTAAACTTCTTTAACGTACAAAAAAACTGCTCCATTTCTAGAGCAGCTTTTCCTCCTATTTCGCTTTTTTCCAAAACCCGTATAGAAGTCCGGATATTACTGTCCCAATCAAGATTGATAACAGGAACAACCCTGCATGATTAGCCAATCCTGCAACAAAAATACCACCGTGCGGCGCTGGAACATTGATATCCCAGAATTGAGTCAGCCCACCAGCCACTGCAGACCCTACTACACATGAAGTAATAACCCTTAATGGATCGGCTGCTGCAAAAGGAATAGCACCTTCCGTTATGAAAGATAGTCCTAAAACATAGTTTGTGAGACCAGCTTGACGTTCATCTGATGTAAATTTATTTTTAAATATAGTTGTTGCCATTGCAATCGCCAGTGGTGGAACCATTCCTCCAGCCATAACAGCTGCCATGAATGCACCATCTGTATTTCCTGTACTTGTAAAAACTCCAATCGCAAATGTGTAAGCAGCTTTATTAAATGGGCCACCCATGTCTATCGCCATCATGCCACCTAAAACAGTTCCTAAGATAACTGCATTAGCCGTTCCTAATGACTGTAATTGATCTACTAAAAACTTATTAATCGTTGAGAAAACAGGATCAAAAATGAAATACATTAATCCCCCCGTAATAAGCAATCCTAAAACAGGATATATAAGAATGGGTTTCAAACCCTCAAGTGTCTTAGGCATTTTAGAACAAAGTACTTTTAATCCAAGTACGACGTAACCTGCTAAGAAACCTGCAAGTAGTCCTCCTAAAAAGCCAGCATCAGATGTAGCCGCAAGTAGTCCACCTACCATACCGGGCATTAAGCCGGGACGATCTGCGATGCTCATTGCAATAAAACCAGACAAAATTGGAATTAAGAACATAAACGCGCCTGTTTTGCCGCCACTAATTGCCCCAAGCATATCGGTAAATGTCTTAGCACTTGGGAAGTATTGCTCTAACAAGAACGAAAAAGCTAATAATATACCGCCACCGACAACAAATGGTAGCATGTGAGAAATACCGTTCATTAAATCTTTATATATTCGACTCCCGATAGAAACGCGTTGCCCATTAGGTGAAGAACTATCTTTTTCTCCACTATGATGGTACACTGGAGCATCTTTAGCAATGGCTTTATTGATCAGTTCTTCTGGTTTTCTAATTCCATCACTCACTGGTGTTTCTAAAACCGGCTTCCCATCAAAGCGAGCCATCTCTACTTTTTTGTCAGCCGCAACGATGACACCACTCGCTCTTTCAATTTCTTCTGCCGTCAGCTTATTTTTAGCACCATCTGAGCCGTTTGTTTCTACTCGGATATCCACGCCCATTTCTTTAGCTTTGTTTTTCAAAGCATCCTCAGCCATGTATGTATGCGCGATACCTGTAGGACAAGCTGTAACTGCGACAACAAACGGTATGTCCGATAAGCTGCTATCTTCCTTTAGTTCTGGTTCCTCAGCCTCTGCTTGTGCTTCGTCAAATAGAGCTACAACTTCATCGGTACTTGTAGACCCTCTCAATTTCTCAACAAAATCAGGGTGAATAAGCAATCTAGATAAAGCTGCAAGTGTTTCCAAATGCGTTTGGTTTGCTCCATCTGTCGCTGCAATCATAAAGAAGAGAGAAGCCGGCTGACCATCTAAAGAATCATAATCAAGCCCATTCTCACTCTTTGCAAAAACGACAGCAGGCTTGCTAACAGCCTTTGTTTTTGCATGAGGCATGGCAATACCATCACCAATGCCTGTAGAGCTCTCCTGCTCTCGTTTCATTATTTCAGCTTTAAAAAGAGTAGAATCATTCACTTTCCCCGTTTCAACAAGCTTAGCAACCATTTCATCAATAGCACCTTCTTTTGTTGTCGCCTTTAAAGAAAGTATCATTGTATCCTGACTCAAAATATCTGTTATTTTCATCATGTTCCCCCTAATTAAATTTCTGTAATTTCAACCTCTGGAATTAATTTTTGTATCGCCTCACATGTTGCTAAATCCGTAGAAAAAGCAGTTGCACTTCCTGTAGCCACAGCAACCTTAAACGCCTCTAAAACATCTTGATTCTTTGTATAAGTGCCAATAAATCCACCAATCATTGAATCCCCAGCACCTACAGAATTGTTTACCGCTCCAATTGGGGTATTAGATCTATAGACTTTATCTTCTACAAACAACAGTGCTCCATCACCTGCCATCGATACTATCACATGCTTAGCACCAAGCTCTAAACACTTTTTACCATAAAAAATAATATCTTCTATCCCACTAAAAGTAACACCAAAAAGTTCAGCTAGTTCATGATGATTCGGTTTTATGAGAAAAGGACCTCTACGTAAGGTATTCAGTAAGCTATCACCCGTTGTATCAATCGCAAAGGCTACATCCATCGCCTCACATTTTGCAATTATTTGATCATAAAAATCGCTTCCAATAGAAGGTGGTATACTACCTGATAGGACAACGATATCCCCTTGCTTCATTACATCAAATTTTTCAAAAAATGAAGCTATCTCAGCCATATTAATAATAGGGCCAATACCATTTATTTCCGTTTCCTCACCATGCTTAAGCTTGATATTGATTCTCGTATCATCAGCTATGTTTGTAAAATTACTCTTACTTCCCTCCGCTTCTAACCATTTTTGAATAAAATCACCAGTGAAGCCGCCTAAAAAGCCTAAACGCGCAATTATCTATTCTTAATTGATTCAAAATACGAGAAACATTCACGCCTTTACCACCAGGAAGCTTCAAATTACTATCCATTCTATTTAAACTACCTAACCTTAACCCCTCTACCCTTACAATATAATCAATTGACGGATTCAGTGTCACTGTATAAATCATTCTTGTACCTCCAAAACATTTGTCTTTTTCATGAGTATTGATTTTTCTTCTGGTTTTACTTGATTCATAATAAGCACTCCGTCCGCTAAATCAAATATTTTGGCAAAGTGGCTATGATGCAATTTAGAGGCATCCGCCAAAATAAAAGTCTCATCAGCAAGTGACATCGCTCGGCGCTTCAGCAAGGCTTCCTCCATATCAGGCGTTGTATAACCATCTATCAAATGGACACCATTTGCACCTATAAAAGCCTTATCAAATCTGTAATTTGCGATATTATCTAAAGCAATCGCCCCAATAATGGCCTTTGTTCTCGCTTTCATTTTCCCACCGAGAATATACGCATCTAAATCTAAACTAACTAACTCCTCTACATGCATCAAGCCATTAGTAACAACCGTAATATTGCGCCCTCTCAAAAAATCAATCATTTCAAAGGTTGTAGACCCAGCATCTAAATAAATGCAATCTCCCTCCACAACCGTTGAAGCAGCTAATTCAGCAATTCCTTTTTTCGCTTGAACGTTTGTGACTGATTTTTCAACCATGCTCATTTCGATAGTTCGGTCCTGACCGAGTATTGCTCCTCCATGCACTCTTTTTAATACTCCCATCTCTTCTAATTCCGCTAAATCACGACGAATTGTTGATTCCGAAGATCCAGAAACTTCAACCAAATCCATTAGTTTTACGCTACCATTGCGCTTTAGTCGTTCTATTATAAGGTTATGCCTTTCCGCATTAAGCATATAACCCCTCCATTCACCATAAGAATAACACCAAAAACATTCACAGTCAATCAAATTCTTTCAAATATATATATTTTTTTCATATCTATGTCTTTCGGGCAATTATTCCGATATTGGTATTTTTTTAAGGGTATTTTTTCACGGAACTATTTAATCAATCTTTTCCGTAGTCTTTAAAAATATACATTAATCTCCAAAACAATTATCTATATATTAATTTTTTATACTATTATTTGTCATTGAACGATTTTGAAAGAGTTCTTTTCTCCTAATTTATGCATTCTTAACGCCACTCATGAACTTAATTGACGTCATCTTGTGCGATATATCCAAAATTTTACATCAAAATTTCCTTATTTTTATTGTTCTTTTACAAATTTATGTCTAATTTGTGTCTATTAATTAGACATAATCAACCATTTCTCTTAGCATTTTACACTCATATTAAAAATAAACTATAATTTCTGTTTTAACAGATTATTTTTAAATAATATCTTCTGTTAATGGTACTGGTTCTACTAATTTGCTGTCTTTCTGAGATGTAACAATTTCCTCCACAAACAGCTAAAGAAACATATTATCTTTTTAACAACGAGGCATATCGTACCCTTTTTTGCCCCGCAATTACTATAGAATCAAAACAAAAACCCCAACACTTTTGAAGGTGTTGGGGGTGCTTTGATACCGGCGGCCGGGGTCGAACCGGCACGATCGTGAGATCACTGGATTTTGAGTCCAGCGCGTCTGCCAATTCCGCCACGCCGGCATAATAATATCATTATACTGTATTCTTAAGAAAAATTCAATGGAGGCGCCAACCGGATTTGAACCGGTGATAAAGGTTTTGCAGACCTCTGCCTTACCACTTGGCTATGGCGCCATTCATAAGAAAAATAAGCGGAAGACGAGGTTCGAACTCGCGACCCCCACCTTGGCAAGGTGATGTTCTACCACTGAACTACTTCCGCAATAACTGGGCTAGCTGGATTCGAACCAGCGCATGACGGAATCAAAATCCGTTGCCTTACCGCTTGGCTATAGCCCATCGTTTAAGTATTAAAAATGGGGCGGATGATGGGAATCGAACCCACGAATGCCTGAACCACAATCAGGTGCGTTAACCACTTCGCCACACCCGCCACTATTCAATTTACTATTTTGGCAGGGGCAGTAGGAATCGAACCCACACTGAAGGTTTTGGAGACCTTAGTTCTACCTTTAAACTATGCCCCTATAAAAATATGGTGGAGGGGGGCAGATTCGAACTGCCGAACCCAAAGGAGCGGATTTACAGTCCGCCGCGTTTAGCCACTTCGCTACCCCTCCAAAAATTAAGGTGGCTTGGGACAGAATCGAACTGCCGACACCTTGAGCTTCAATCAAGTGCTCTACCAACTGAGCTACCAAGCCATAATGGCGGTCCCGACGGGATTTGAACCCGCGATCTCCTGCGTGACAGGCAGGCATGTTAACCCCTACACCACGGAACCACTATTAGAAAAATTTAAAATATAAAATTTTAATTGCGGGGACAGGATTTGAACCTGCGACCTTCGGGTTATGAGCCCGACGAGCTACCAGACTGCTCCACCCCGCGACGATATAATTCATAAATAAATGGTGGGGGCTAACGGGATCGAACCGCTGACCCTCTGCTTGTAAGGCAGATGCTCTCCCAGCTGAGCTAAGCCCCCTCTAAAAATGACCCGTACGGGATTCGAACCCGTGTTACCGCCGTGAAAGGGCGGTGTCTTAACCGCTTGACCAACGGGCCATGATAATATAATAATGAGAAATCTGTAGTAGAGAACGGAGAGCAAGGGATTTGAACCCTTGAGACAGCTTTCACCGCCTACACGATTTCCAATCGTGCTCCTTCGGCCACTCGGACAGCTCTCCATAATGGCTCCACAGGCAAGACTCGAACTTGCGACCGATCGGTTAACAGCCGATTGCTCTACCAACTGAGCTACTGTGGAATAATACATTGCCCGGCGACGACCTACTCTCACAGGGGGGAAGCCCCCTACTACCATCGGCGCTGAAAA